>NZ_CP101162.1 GCF_024298865.1 Halorarius halobius
TCTTAGTATACAGCCGTAGTGATAGGCCCGGGTAGTTAGAAGGACTGATTTGTCTGACGGAACTTTATGAGCGACCGTGCTGAATGCTTGGACATGCAAGCCTATACCGTCTACAACCAGTCAGGCGGCCAAGGGAAAACGACGATCGCTCGCGATCTCGCAGCGGCTCATGCCGAGATCGGGCAGCGCGTGTTGCTGATCGATATGGACGCACAGAACGGGAGCCTCAGCAATTACCTCGGCGTCGACGATAACAAACGGAATCCCGATGCAGACGACCTCACCTACCACCTCGTCGAACAGGGTCAAGGGGAGTTCAGCGACCTGATCCGAACGGCCGAGCAGAACGTCGACGTCCTCCCGTCGCACAAGCGACTCAATCGCGTCGACGAGTTCCTCGACTCCCACGAGAACTACATCGGGCAGACCAAACCCGACGACTGGGAGTACCCCCGGTACGAACGACTTCTCGAGATCCTCCGGAAGAACGACGTGCCGAGCGAGTACGACGTCGTGATCATCGACCCGAACGCGAAAGCCGATACCGTATATTACATGGCGCTATACGCTACCCGGAACGTGGTCATCCCCGCCGTGCCGACCAGGTCGGGATTCGAGAGTATTGACGGGGTCGCCGACAGCGCTCAAGGGTTTGCCGAAAATCAGGACATCAACATCGGTCGCACGGCCGTCGTCCCGACTATGGTCGACATGCGGAAGGGCGATCACAAGGACTACGCTCAGAAGTTGCGCGCTGAGTACGACGCGCCGGTCTACTTCAAATCACTGAGTGCCTTCGAATCGGCCGAGGAACAGTACGTCTCTATCTTCCGGCTGTTCAGTGAGCATCGGAGTCGAATCCGGAAATCAGAGCAAAACATCCTGCCGAAGTATCGGACTTTGGTCGCGACCATCTGTGCAACCTTCGGGAATCCGCTACCAAAGGACGCGTGGGACGGCAAGGAACTTTTCACAGGCGACGAGTTCTGGGGCGAGGTCAAGATTCCGTTCGCGGAAGCCGATCTCGCTGACGACACGATTGACCAGACTGCGGGGGTGAACTGACGATGGGCGGCTCCTTCGAATCCGGTGCTGGCGACGACCCAAACGACCTGTTCGCGAACGACGACGACGCTGACGAAAAAGAAGTCACAGAGGAGGCAGACGTCCAACTGGAGCAAGCTGACGAGACTGAAGCCGAGGAGCAGGGCGTGGCAGCCGCAGCCAGCGGAGAAAGTGAGGCCGCAGAGGCTAGTACTGGACCAACGAGGGAAGAGGATGCCCCTGGTGAACCCGGATCGGCGGTGATGCTCGATATCGAGTCACCAGCAGAATTCGATGCGGCTCGCCTTGCTCGTGAATTCGTCCCCGATACCTACGACAAGCCCCATGCTTGGGCGCTCGGGCGCGACGGAGTGAACGATGGACGAGCTGAGAAGAAGACCTTCTTCTTGCAGTCGAGCGTGCTCGATCTCGAAGCAGCCTGCTCACAGGAGGTCAACGAGATCCTTGACGGTGATGTCCCTCTGACCGATCTTCGCGAGCTGGCACTTATCCTGGCATATCATCAGCCCGAATTGCTTGCCGAGGCTGCGAGAGAATGGGGCGCGGAAAGCGCGTAGACTGTTTCTCTCTATCCAGTCGTCGGCGTTAACCGAGGTTCCTCGATTCTAGGCCGAACACTCAATTATTCATGATATCGAATACCACACAGGATGGCGGAGTTCCGCCGGGCGGGGGACGAGCGGGTCAACGTCTTCGAAGTTGATGAGACGTATCTGTTCAAGCATTACTTCGAGGGCGAAGACGTATTCGACCGCCTGAAGCAGTACTACAACAATCAGCACTACCGCTTCGAGGTGCCACCCGACGAATTCGAGGATATCCGTTCATTCCTCGCCGACTACGGATACGGATTAGTCATCGTCGACGCGATTGACGAGTTCGTCGTCGTGGTAGAGAAGTACACCACCCATCCAGAGAACATCTTCAAGCAGTCAGTCATTCAGCGAAGCGTCGACGGGTACAATTGCTTCCTGCTGACCGATCAAACTGCAGTCGAACAGGCAACTCGGGAGCATGCCACGCGGCTCACCGAAACCGACCTGAGTCATCCCTTCTGAACGGTCGGAGGTCGGCTACGGGATTACAGCGTGCGGGGATCGGGATCGACGATGCTGGCGAAGGCGACGTTCTGTTGCACCTGCTCGATTTCGATCGTCGGTTCGTCGCCGGGCTGGGCGTCGGGAACGATCACGACGTAGCCACGCTCCACTTTCGCGATTCCGTCGCCTTGATCACCGACCGTCTCGATGGTCACGTCCCGAATCTCACCTTCCTCAACTGGTGGCTCTGGAGAGTGACTGGTGCGTTGAGAGCGATCAGAAGACCGGGGATTCCGTTCCCCGTCCTCAGTTGTCACAGGGGATTCGAAGACTGCAACCCGATAGGTTGCCCCAGGAGAGACAGCATCATGGGCAATCTCTCTCGACGGAACCTCCACAACGTATTTCTCGTCACGCTGACGGACGGTCGCACTGAAGACAGAACGGAGTGAATCCGGGATCTCGACCATCGGATACAGCAAAAGTCGGACGGTAGCGCACTTAGTTCCGAGGGGCGCGTATGAGCCATCGAAGCCCACCCGTCGCCTCACGAGGAACACTCAAGGGAGACCCACAGATTGAATCCGACCGGCCCCCTGCATCTACATAGCGAATGCGGATCGAATTCGACGACGGAACGCTCCTGCTCCGCGACGCGCCCGAAGACGTTCCTCATGCGGAGTGGGACGACCGCGTCGACGAGTACCGAGCGCAGGCCTGTCGGTATCGGGCTCTCCTCGAATGGGCCGGTGCATGGACGGGCAGCGACGACCAGGCCACGCTCCGCGATGGATTCGGTCGGTCCTGCGAGGATGCTGCTCGGGCCTACCCCGACCTGGATCTCACGCCGGCGCTCCACATCGAACCGCGTGACTACCAGCAGGCCGCCCTCGACGCTTGGATCGACCACGGCCGACGGGGGAGCGTCGTCCTCCCAACGGGGAGCGGGAAGACGTTCCTCGGGCTGCAGGCTATCGCCGATGCAGGCGTGAGCACGCTCGTCGTGACGCCGACGATCGACCTCATGAATCAGTGGCACGCCACGCTCACCAACGCCTTCGGCAACCAACTCACGGAGCCGGTTGGCGTCCTCGGCGGTGGGAGCCACGACGTCACCGCGATCACGGTCACCACCTACGACAGCGCCTACCGCTACGTCAACGAGTACGGCGATCGGTTCGGCCTACTTGTCGTCGACGAGGAACACCACCTGCCAGCACCGACCTACCGGCAGATCCCCGAGATAATGATCGCGCCGTATCGCCTCGGGTTGACTGCAACGTATGAGCGGCCCGACGGCAAGCACGAACTCCTCGAGGACCTCCTCGGCCCGGTCGTCTACCGGGAGGACGTCGACGAGCTCGCCGGCGAATACCTCAGCGAGTACGAGACGATCCACATGTCGGTTGACCTCACGGCTGACGAGCGCGAGACGTACGATGAGGAGTATCAGATCTATCGCGACTACGTCGACACCCACGAGTTCGACCTCTGGAAAGAGGAGGGCTACGCAGAGTTTCTCAAGCGCACGTCCTACGACCCACAAGGCCGGCGGGCACTCATCGCCAAGCAACGCTCCGAACGAATCGCCCGCACCGCCGAGAAGAAACTTGACACACTCGACAATCTCATCAAGCGCCATCACGATGACCGCGCGATCATTTTCACCGCCAACAACGACTTCGCCTACGACATCTCTCGGGAGTTCATCATCCCCTGTATCACCCACCAGACGAAGACGGACGAACGCACCGAGATTCTGGAGCGGTTCCGCACGGGCGAGTACTCGATGCTCGTCACGTCGCAGGTCCTCGACGAGGGAATCGATGTCCCGGCTGCGAACGTCGGGATCATCCTCTCGGGGAGCGCCTCGAAACGCCAGTACGCCCAGCGGCTCGGGCGCATCCTGCGCCCCACGGACGACCGCCAGCCGGCCCGCCTCTACGAGATTATCACCGAGGACACGATGGAAACCTACGTTTCCCAGCGCCGCCGTGAAGGGGTGAGTGCCAGTGCTGACGGCTGACCTCGCTCGATCACGCACGACCGGCGAGACGATTACGCCGCTGTTCATCGATCCCGACGAGGAGCGCTATCGACAGACCGCTCGAGACCTCATCCAGCTGTTCGAGAACCACCTTGGTGAGCCGAAAGGGGACCTCGAGGACGCAATTGACGAGCTGACCGTCGCGGATACCGACTACAAGATCGTCCAAGGACTCGCGAAGCTCCTCAAAGACGAGTGTGAGTTCGAGGTCGTGGCCTCCGTCGACCCGCGCGAGATTCGCCGGCGACTCTTCGAGAAAGCCAACGAGCGCTATCCGATCGTCCGTCAACCGACGCTCGGCGAGGACACACAGAAACTGGAGGTGTACAGCGCGGTCGCCGACGACCTCGGGGTGTCGCTCGAGGAGTGCTATCGAGGGATGTACGCCGATCTCGAAGACAACAAGCGACTCGTCCGAATCGGCACGCGGACGGCCGACCAGTACGCCAGTGATGGCGATGGGTCGACCTCAACGACCAACCTGACCGGCAGCAGCGACACGGAGTACGAACACACGGATCTCACCGTGGACTGGCTGTTGACGCGCTACAACCTCGCGCTCGCTCAGGCGGTGCTCTACGATGCGACGGAGCTACGGATTCGGGTGTGGGACCACTTCGGGACGGTGTTCAGCTATGTGAAGTTGTTCGGGTTGATGCACCGCATCTATCCGATCGACATCGACGGTGAACGCGTCGCGAGCACGGACCAAGCCGCCGGCTACGAGGCCGTACTGGACGGCCCGGCGTCGCTATTCTCGAAGTCGCAGAAGTATGGAATCCGGATGGCGAACTTCCTGCCAGCGTTGCCCCTCTGTGACCGCTGGGAGATGGTTGCCGAGATCCTCGTCGACGAGACGACCGGTGAGACCCGACAGTTCGCGCTCGACCACACGGAGGACCTCGATTCACACTACAGCGCCGGCGACCAGTTCGATAGCGACGTCGAGCGGACGCTCACCCGGAAGTGGGAGCGAGCGAATACGGACTGGGAGTTGGTGCGGGAAGACGACGTCTTCGACCTTGGTGCTGAGGTGATGATTCCCGACTTCGCGATCGAACATCCCGATGGCAGGCGTGCGATTCTCGAAATCGTCGGCTTCTGGACACCCGAGTATCTGGACACAAAGCTGGAGAAGATTCGAAAGGTGGAGGCCGACAATTTCGTGCTGGCTGTCTCGGAGCGGCTGGATTGTGCGAGCGAGGAGTTCGGGAGCGCCGCCGATCGAGTGCTGTGGTTCAAAACTGGAATTCACGTCTACGACGTAGTCGATTTAGCTGAACAATACGCGACAGGGATGCCACAGAGTCAAGAGCAGGCTTGAAAGATAGTGGATCCAGTAAGGCTTTTAACTGTTACCGGATTATTGGTAACTACCAGATGTACGAGGTTCTCGACGACACGGCGGCGCAGCTCATCCTCGCCATCGAAAGTGGTGACTCCATCCGTCGTGTCGCCCAGCACATCCACACGCCGTACGAGACGGTACGACAGGCCGTCAATCGGCTGGAAGACGCAGGCTACGTCACCTATGACGACGGCCTCTCAGTCGTCGACGAGCGCGTAAGAGACGCAGCACGAGAGCTTGTCGCTGCCAGCGCCGGCGTCAGTCCACCATCCATCGAGGAAGCCTACGTCATCCCACAGTTCGGTGACTGGCCGTTCGCATTCACACGGATCGACGCCGTCTACGTGTGGACCCAAGGAGGCTACCAAGTTGGTCGCGAGCCCGACGACTATCCGCTGTTCCTTGCTGTTCGTGAGCAAGACGTCGACGCCTGGGAGGCGTTTTTCGAGTCGTTCGGCCTCCCTACCGCATTCGAGCGGCAGCCACGAATCGAGCTGGACGGGGCGCTGCAGATCGTCCTCGATCCACGCGCCTCACTTGACATTGAACACATCGAGGGGTACCCGGTGATCCCGAGAGACGAGACGATCGAGTATATGCGTGAGAACTACGCCCAGTTCCAGTCGGCGCTCGCGATGCTCGACCGAATGTACGAAGACATCGACCTCGGCGTCACGTACCGGGAGACGGAACGAGCGCAGCCATGAGTTTCCACAACCGGAGTGACGCACTCATCGAACTGCTCGAGGACCTCACTCAGGAGGGACACAAGTACGTTCTTGTCGGCGGCTACGCTGTCTCAGCGTTCAACGCACGCTTCTCTACGGACCTCGATATCGTCGTCGCACCAGACTCCAAGGCCGAGTTCGGCGAATTCCTCGAACAGCGGGGATTCGAGGAAACGGACAGCCACGCCAAGGAGTGGTTCTACGACACCGAAGTGATCGAGTACGAGAAGCGGCTCACGCCACAGCAGCCGATCGGCTTCGATCTGCTAGTGAATGGCCTCGGTTGCCGCCAGACCGAGGCACAGTGGTCGTTCGACTACCTGTACGACCATAGCCACCAGCAGGAGGTGAGCGGGGGCACAGTAACGACGACAGCCAGAGTCATCGATGGAGCCGTCCTCGTGGCGGCAAAACTCCACAGTGGCCGGGAAACAGACCTTCGGGACGTCCTGGCAGTGGCGGAAGAGATCGACCTTGACGCTGTCACGCCCCACCTGCGGCGAGGGGACGACGATGCGCTACGGGAGCAGCTAGAGCGTGGACTGGAGATCTTGGAGAGCGACGAACTCAAGCACGGGTATCGGAGTGACTTCGGGGCCTCAGCTGTCTCAGAAGAGACAGTCTCCGCCCTCCAAGAGTATCTGACAGGACAGGTAAATAGGTTGGATTGAGAATCAGTCGTGGCTACAAACCATTCTGCGAACAGCTGATTGTCGAATAGCCGTGTGAGTACTTGACCAGGTCCATCATCGGTCGAAGTTCAGATTCAATTTCCGCCATCTGATCCGATACCCAATTGAACCGTTCTTCTACGCCCGCATCAGTAAACCGGAGTGAAGCTCGTACGTCACGATTTCGGTCATGTTGGAGGAGTGCGAGAGCGTATGCGAGCATCTGCGGTCGATAGTGTTCTGCGAGTTCATCCGACGTCGTAGCTGAGAGGTCGTTGGTCTTGTAGTCGATAATGTGGAAGGCGTCCGGTGTGACGAACAGCCGGTCGATATCACCGACAATTCGCGACTCATCAATTCGGGCGACAACAGAATACTCGTCGTAAACCGCTTGGAGCTGGGAATCAGCCTCGATCTGGTCCACAAATTCGACTGCATCAGCAGCGTGATCGACAGCTTCGCGGAGGTCAGGTCCTGTCGGCTCCTCACCGGACATCCGACTCAGACGGCGGATCAGGGTAGGCCACTCGTCTCTCGGTGGACGGAGTTCGTTGATCCGGTGGACGACCGTCCCGAACGTCGTTGGACTCAGGCCCGCCGACTCCTCACGTTGAGAGTAACTGTGACCGGCTGTAGACGCATCCGCCACCGCATTCACGAGCGTCGTTGCCGCGATCCGTTTCGCCGGCGCGAGCGACGGCGGTGAAGGAATCGAGATCTCCGGCACTGAATCAACAGCGTCGTCGTCGGTGTGCCAGTCTACTGGGCGCGGCGGCCTGCGAACGGTATAGCTGGCCCCATCCATCTCGCCACAGGCCTGTCCCTCCCGAACCGCCTCAGCAACGAGGGCTCCGTCGAGGAGGGCTGGCTGTAACCAGTCGCGCCACCGGTCTGCGTCGTCAAAGGCTGCAGGCTCGCCGAGTTCGATTGTGCCGGACTCGTCGACGTCGATGTCGTGCGTGCCGCAGAGAAGGAGGTGATCGCGCGTTCGTGTACACGCTACGTAGAGGAGGCGTTTCGACTCCGCCCGCTCCTGTGGACGCGACCGTCGGTCGGCGTACTCGTGGACGGCCGTCTTCTCGATGGAGAACGCATCGCCCGGATTCGGCCCGCCGACCGCCGGCACCGGTGGCGCGTTATCAGTTCCATCCACGAGTCGAACGTAGCCATGGTCGTCGACGGAGCGACCGAAGTTGAGATCACTCCCGAGATCGGGGACGGTGACGATCGGGAACTCGAGTCCCTTCGCGGAATGGATCGTCATAATCCGGACGCCCTCGGCGTCACCGGGAATATCTGCCTCCCCCTCACGAGGGTCGATCTCGGCTTGGCGGTCGATCCGGTGGAGCAACCCGGCAGCTGTGTGAACACCGTTCTCGCTCCAAGTACGGACCTGGTCGCGGAACTTCTCGACGTTCGCGACGGCCTGTCGACCGCGTTCGTCGGCGCTCACACTCGCCAGATACCCTGTGTCGTCGATCACCCGGGACAGCAGACGGTTCCACGGGAGGACGCCATCTTCGGACGGCGTCGCACAGCCGCTGAGGGTCCGCCACGTCGTGAGGAGATCGAACGCGTCCGACAGCTGCGGGTCGTCCGTCTCGGCGAGCGCGTCCCATACTGAATCAGCTTCTGCGACAGCCGGGGCGAGACGATCATCTGCGAATCCGAACAGCGGCGACCGAAGCACCCCGTAGAGGGAGACGTCGTCCTGTGGATCACCGAGTACTCGAAGCAGGTTCGTGAGCGCCTGGACCTCAGGCGTATCGTAGAACCCGACGCCACCGACGACAGTGTAGGGGATGTCGTACTCCTCAAGGGCGCGCTGATACCGATCCAGATGAGTGCGCCGGCGAAGGAGGATTGCCGTGTCGTCCGGGGTAGCGTCACGATGGACACCTGTATCGGGGTCTTGGACTGTCGGCGGATCGTCGAACAGGTTGGTCAGTCGAGCAGCGAGCGCTTGTGCCTCGGCCTCGATAGTGTGGTCCAGCGCGCCTTCGGCGACCGGATGGTCGTCGCCGAAGAGCTCTGCCGCTGTATCGGCGTCGTCGGGGACAGCGAGATACTCGACACTCCCGGTCAGTCCCTCGATGTCCTCGACACGGTCGCGTTGCGTGGTCAACTCCTGTGGTGGCGCTTCGTTGGGTTCGTGGGTGTCACCTTCTGGTTGGAACAGGTACTCGAAGAGCTCGTTCAGGAACGACAACGGCTCGTCCAGCGTCCGGAAATTCCCGGAGAGTTCGAGCGCGGTCGGACTCTCGGCATCGCTGTCGGGAACGTCGTCAACCCCACGAGCCTCGTTGACGGTCTGGAGTTCTCTGCGCGCATCCCCGAACGTCGTCACGTCGGCCCCACGGAATCCGTAGATGCTCTGTTTCTCGTCGCCGACCAGGAAGACGTTCGACGCCGCCTGCACGTCAACGCCCGTGAGGAGCTTGACCAACTCCCACTGGCGCGGGTCCGTATCCTGAAACTCGTCGACCATCACGGCCGCAAACTGCTCTCGAAGCCGCTCCGTGACGGCATCGTTGGCTCGCAGGAACTCAAGGGTCGTCTCGATCACGTCGGGAAAGTCGAGCGTATCGCGGCGCTCCTTCTCGTCGGTGTAGGTTGCGAGGACGTCGTCGAAGACCCGCATCAGAGCCAATGCGTAGTGAGCGCTATTCGCTTCCAGTTCCCCCGGCGTCGTCTCGACCGCATCCGCGTGCGGTTCGACGGCATCGATGACCGTGTCGATGGCGTCCTTCAGGTCGTCATAGACGTCACCGTACTCACCCCAATCGTCCCGGTCACCGACGACGTACCCCGAACTGCTGTAGAGGCCGCCGTTCTTCTTCTCACAGGCCTCGTAGAGCTCGAGGATTGCCCGCTGACAGTCGCGAGGATCGCTTTCCTCCTGGTCGTCCGAGAGTGTCGTCGCGACCTCGGTGAAGGTCCGGTAGGCTCGAAGGCCGTCCTCGTCGGCGAGAGTGTCCTCGCGGTCGACGCGGTTCGCGACCGTGCGTAGCTGCTCAAGGAGTCCGTTCGCATACAGCGTCTGTCGGGCGTCGGCGACGTCGAGATCACAAACGACCTCCCAGCAGATATCGACGTAGTCGTCGACCTCCGCATCACGCCACTCCTCGAGGACCGCCTCGCTCTGTGGGCGCTCATCGAGTAATCCAGTGAGTACATCGACCAGCTGGTCGCGACCCCAAAGCTGAGCGAGGAGCGCGACGTCATCATCGTCCTGGTTGCGTTCGAGAAACTCCGTCACGACTTCGCGTTGGAGTGTCGCAGCGCCGTCTTCATCGAGTACGTCGAAGCCGAGCGGGACCGGAGCCTCGACGGCCCGTTCTCGCAGGAGCCGGGTACAGAACGCGTGAATGGTGTGGACATAGCCGTCCTCCAGATCGTCGAGGACGTTTCGCCAGCGGTGGTAGGCCTCTGGTGAATCGACAGCCTCCAGCCGGTCGTACACCTCCTCCCGAACGCGCTCGGTCAGTTCGGCAGCAGCCTTTCGCGTGAAGGTGATCGTGACGATGTTCTCCGGCGTGAGCGACGGGCTGTCGGCCAGTATCGTCACGTACCGCTCGGTGAGCGTGGTCGTCTTCCCCGTCCCAGCACCGGCAGTGATCGCGACGTTCCGGCCCTGGACGAGCGCGTCCTCCTGTTCATCTGTGAGCTGAATCTCCTTGGGGTCCTCAGTCATCGCTCATCACCGCCTCGATGTCCTCGTTGTCGCGAACACGGAGCGGAACATACGCTGCATCGTCCTTGTGAACCTCGTCGACGAACTCCCGCTTGCGGTGATGGCGGACATCGCACGCCCGACGGTAGTCACAGTATCGGCAGTTCGCTCCGCGGGCGGACAGAAGCGTCGTGTGGAACCGTCCGTTGCCAATCGCCTCGTCGATCTGGCCCAACCACTCCGGAACGACATCGTTCAGGAACCGGCGGAGTTCGACCTCTGAATCGAACTTCGATTCGACGCCGCGTGGAACCTTGAGGTCATTTGGCGGTCGCACCTGATAGTACGTCGCCGAGAGCGAGCCCTCCGCGAACAGGTCACCGTCGACGACCTCGGCGGCAGCAAGCAGATAGATGGGGAGCTGGAACTTCGTGCCGCCGGTCGTCTTCGTCATATACGGTGCTCGACCAGTCTTGTAGTCATAGAGCGTGAGCGTCGGTTGTTCGCTATCCCAACTCACGTCAACCCGGTCGATGTATCCACGAATCGAGACAGTCGAGCCGTCCGGCCGCTCAACCGTGAACGGTCCAGCATCCGAGTCAGGAAGCCCCTCGCCGAACGGGGCTTCGAACAGGTGTGGGCGGGCAGCGCCGTCCCGCGAGAGTTCGTTGTCGAGGAAGGTAGCGAACAATCCCTGTTCCGGTGCGTCGTGGGGTTTGCTCCCGGCCTCGTACGGAGCACTCTCGCCGTCACCCAGGCCCGCGAACAGCTCCGCCTTCCACCGTTCGTAGAACAGGCCGTCGTACTCGAAGTCAGCATCCCGGAGTTCCTCAACGGCGATCTCGCGAAGGTGCGTCGCCAGGTCGTCCCGGTCGAACTCAGTGAGATCGACACCATCCTCGGTCTCGTCCTGCAGATCCGCGAAGAACCGTTCGAGGACGTCGTGAACGTACGACCCGGTTTCGAGGGGCGTGGGGACGACTTCGACATCATCGGGATCCTCGATTCCGAGCACTTCGTCAGCGTAGAACTTGAACCCACACTCGACGTATCGCTCGATGCGACTCGCGCTGTAGGGTTCCCGCTTCGACGGAGGGTATACCTCATCGACTGTCTCGGGATCCAACACGCCGTCGTGGTCGGAGAGGCCAGCCGTTCCCCTGTTGCCCGCACAGTGGAGTCCCCGATCCGTGCGCTTGGTCTGCTCGGGAGAGAGGTCACCTCGGTCGCCGGCGTGGCTGACTGCCGCACGCCGGTCGGTTGTTGCGGCGACGTGCCGCTGGAGGTCTTCGCAGGAGCCCACGCGGTCGTCGACGCCATCTTCGGGTTCGATGCCGGTCACGCGCTGGAGTTCATCGAGGACCGGCGACCGGACGACTGCGGATTCATCGTCGCCCGTCTCTGGTGTGGTGATCGTGAGTCCGTCGACGTTCGCGAGGAGCGTCGCGAAGAGATAGCGGCCACGGAGTCGCTCGTCGCCGGTGTCGAATCGTGGGTGGGCGTCGGTCATCTCCTCGAAGAAGGCCGGGCGTTCCGGCGTCACCGGGAAGTGCTCGCTCGTCAGGCCCACGAGATACACCTTATCGAACGAGCGCATCCGGGCATCGAGCAGCCCCATCACCTCAACATGGCCGCCAGCAGCGCGCTGTGGAACCCGGATCGGCACACCATCGAACGCACGGGTGAACAGTGCCAACGGGGAAAGGTCGCTATTGACCGCCGCCAGCGACTCGAACGAGGCGAGGACCTCGTCCACGAGGTCGTAGGCTCGCTGTTCGACGGCTTGCTCGGCACCGCTGGCGTAGTCCTCTGTTGCTGCCTCTACGTCGAACTGACCGTCCAGCAGCCGGCGGAGCGTCTCGGTTGCATCTTCAACGTTCCCCGTTCGGACCGTTTCCAATGTGAACAGTAGATCCTCGATCAGCGCCGCCGCCTCGCCGTCGACGTCATCGAGCAGGGGTGACACAGAAACGGTGTCACGCCGACGAGCAGCTGCCGTGACGGCGTTGGCTTGGTCGCTATCGACGACGTCGACCAATGGATTCGCTAACAGGGACGTAAGGTCCTCGGCCCGCGGATCCGATTCTGCGAGGTTCAGGAGGTCGTGTACAACGCTCCCGGTGAACGTCCGGTTCAGCTGTGAAGCGGCAGTCGTGACGTGCGGGATGTCGAACGTATCGAACGTGTCCTCGACGTACCCCGAATAGGCCTCCGTCCCCGGGACGACGACGGCCATGTCGTCGGGGTCGCGACCATTGGCCAACTCGGTCCGGAGCTCGCGAGCGACGAAGCGAATCTCGCGCTCGGGCGTCGGGAGTTCACGCCACCGGAGCGCGTCTGGAGCAGGGACGGTGCCGGGATCCGGGCGGTAGAGCGACTCGGTGATCGTACCGAAGGCCCGCCCTGACTCGTCGACGGGCTCGAGTTCTACTGTTTCAAAGTCAAGTGCTTCGTAGACCTCCAAGGCGTCCTCCGCAACGGCGTCGACTCCGCTCCGACCATCTTGGTGAAGTGGCAGCAGTGCGATCGTTGGAAGTTCGTCGACGAGGCGTTCGATGAGGCGGCGTTCGACAGGACGGAACTCGTGATACCCGGAAAGGATGACGACATCCAGTTCCGGGGAGAACTCCGATAATGACTGCTCCGCCGTCGCGACGGCGTCGAACATTTCTCCCCGAGTACAGACCCACTCGTCGACGTAGTCGGCGTGGAGATCTCGGTAGTGTCGGTACGCGTCGACAGTAGCTGTTGCAATACGGTCATCGAGAGCTGAACCCTCGAACTCCGCCGCTAGTGCGTCGGGGGTCCCGACCCCGGCGTCGTCGAAGAGTGAGAAGCGGCTACTGAACGAATCAGCGAGGGCGGCAGAGGCCGGCTCGCCGGCAAGAGCGCCATCTGTATCGGCTGTTGTTCTGTCAAGCGCGTACTCCGCGAGCCGGCGGTTCAGCTGCCCGGAGAGGGGTTGGACCGGGCCCTGGAGTTCCTCGTACCACTCTCGAACGACCGCATCGAGCGTCTCGGAACGGAGCCGGAGTGGGTCGTATGAGGCGGCCCAGCTGTCCTCAACCGTACTCCGGCGAGCGTCGTTCCGCGTTATGTAGAGAATACTCCCCAGCGAATCGGTGGCGATGTCATCAGCCCGCTGAAATGCCCGTTGTTCCAATCGGGCGTGTTTCGGGCCGGTGAGAAGCGTTGAATCCATCGAACACTCCCTACCAAGATATCGGCCGCACTTCACTCTTGGCGCGACTGACAGCTTGGAAGTACTATAACTAAATACAGCATCATACAGGTTCTCTTTGAAGAGCGGCGTGGCGTAGTAAAGGAACGCTCTTGCGTAACACATTATTGATGTAGAGGCGTCTTGCGTATCTATCAGAACCCGGACGGGATTAGAAACACATCGGTGGCCGGTTAGACAGACAATTCCTGTTCACGTTCCTTTGAGGAGAGCCGTATCTCCAATCTCCTACGGAATAGCGTAAAGGAAATGATGCGTGAGAAAATCGGGATAGTTTAAATTAGCTAATCATAGATAATGTGAGGTATCTTATAGAGACTCCTCCTTCGGTACAGTAGTTATAAGTGTCGCGGTATACCTGTTCTGCACAATGGCTGACCGTCAAGAATCACTCAATATTGGTGATGCTGAGGAAATTTCTTTCGGGGATTTTGAAAGAGAAATAGCTGATGTCCTGAATGAAAATCAGGATTCCTATCCAGAGCCGCCTACTGGACTGAAGAAAGGAATTGATCGGCGTAACCCAATCTATGATATGCATATCTATTGGACAAAAAAGCCCCACACTGCGATTCAGAGCTTTATTGAACAACTTTCGGAGCCTGGCGATGTTGTGCTAGATAGTATGTGTGGGAGCGGCTCAACAGGTGTTGGTGCGGTACTCTCCGACAGAAAAACCGTATTGAATGACGTAAGTCCAGCAGCAACCTGGATAACGAAGAATACTCTCGCACCAGTGGATTTAAATGCGCTGGATAACGCTTTCAATCTTGTTGCAGAAGACGTCCGCGAAGAAATATTGAAGCTATATCGGACTACTTGTAATGAGTGTTCTCGGACAGGAACAATCACATATACAAGATGGGCAGAAATTCACGAATGTAAGAGGTGCGGTACAGAGCTGAATCTTGAATACACCGATAAAAAACCGCACACGAGCAAATACATATGTTCAAATTGTGATAACGAATTTTCCCCTGGGCGGCAGGAACCTGCGGACCGTGTCCCAGTAGAAATACATTACGAGTGCGACACTTGTGGGGGTCGAGGGAATGAAACAAAAAGACCGGAAGAAGAAGACATCGAACGCATCGATTCTATAAACAAGTCCGATATTGAGGTCTGGTTCCCAACTGAGACCCTCGTAACAAACTCTCGGATTAACGTTGACGAGGGAATGACCATTCCAGATCTATATACACCTCGAAACCTTACGGCGTTGGCAAAGATCCACGATTCAATTACGAAAACTATAGATAACGAAATCCGTCGAAATCTGCTCTTATTCACGTTCACAGCTATTCTGCCAAATACAACGAAGATGGCACAGGATAGGTCAGGGACGAGTATAATGAAGGGCACATATTATATTCCGCCTATGAATAAGGAGATTAATGTTTGGAACTCCTTTGAACATAAATATAATAGGTTTGTCAGAAAAGGGAAAGAGCACTTTATGAATCAAGCGGGTGGATTTTCCCCTAAAGAGGACTCGAGGGTTTATACTGGTGATGCACGCAACTTATCTCAGATACCAGATAATACTATTGATTATGCATTTATTGATCCACCCTATGGAGATACAGTTCCTTACGGTGAAGTGAACAAAGTCTGGACGGCATGGTTAAAAGACGAGGAAACGTTCGAAGATGAGATCGTTGTAAGTGATAGCCCAGAAAGGGAAGAAAAGGATGAGGAGGCGTGGGAGGAAGACGTCCGCGCTGCCTTCGAGGAGGTTTATAGAGTTCTAAAACCAGGTCGGTGGCTTACAATAACCTTCAATAATAGTGATCCCGCTATGTGGGAGCGCTTCAATAATGCGATTCTAGACATTGGTTTCACCCCATATAATGGGACAATGTCTCTTGATATGAAACTGAAAACTTGGAAGCAAATGAAGGAGGACAAGGCCCAGCGGAGAGATACCGTAGTTAATTATTTCAAACTCCCCGAGAACTTATCCGAAGTCAAATTTGACACCCCCCCAGAGGAGGTCCCAGAAGATATTCAAGACCGCGTAGAGGCAGCAATCGATGATACAGTCCGGAGTGGATATATGGGGAAAGGTGTTCTCCCAGAGCAGGTTTTCCACGAAGTAATCTCGGTGCTGAACGAGAACAACGCTCTCCATCTTAGACCAGATTGGGAGGCAATTCTGAAAGAG
This sequence comes from Halorarius halobius, assembly GCF_024298865.1. Taxonomy (GTDB): domain Archaea; phylum Halobacteriota; class Halobacteria; order Halobacteriales; family Haloarculaceae; genus Halorarius; species Halorarius halobius. The sequence continues at coordinate 15,978 of NZ_CP101162.1, forward strand.
AATTATGAAAAAGAAATTGATCAGCGAGGTCGTACCCGATGGCACCCAACAGATTATTACCGAGAATATGATCCAGATTTAGAATATTTCTCTGCAGATCTTGTCGCTCAAAGGGCCGTAGAGGAGCATCTCGAAGAAAACGGTGCCGCCTCATATTCAGATCTTTACGAAGTAGTTACGAATCAAGTGGATCAACAGCCAGAGAACTTCGATGAGTTGCTTGAACGGAACTTCATCAAAAACCGTAAGAAGTGGCGACTACCGGAAACGGAAGACGAGAAACTAGAGATTGAGCGCCGTCAAGAAGGACATCAAGAACATATCGTTGACCAGTTCGTCTCAATACTTGAAAACGACGAGCACATTGAAGAGGCCCCTCCACTCCACGTCTTGGAATATGGCATCCGGTATCTCCAGGAAGAAGACCGTCATCGTGAAGCACTTCTCCTCTATGACTACATCGACATAGAAGAACTGCCCGACGACGTCCAGAGCAATATTCGTCGTCGCCGCCGGATCAGCGAGGCTAAGGCCAAAAAAGTAGACAACGATGATGAAGAAAATGACCCAGAATCCGATCCCGAACAATCTACCTTAGAGGACATCGACGAAGAGTAGTACACATGGAAGGGAAAGACATCAGTGTAGTCCTGGTCGACGAAGCGGTCCAAGTAGTTAGAGAAGCTTCTGAGTTTGACTCGCTAGAGGCATTAAAGCAGTATGTTGTGGAAGATTTGCTTCCACAGAATAGCAAACAGGTTCGAAAGCGGTACGCCGCTATTCTCGCCAAACGGTTGTTCGTCGACGATCCATACTTCGATGAGTCAAGCGAAAACCCCCTCAGAACTCCCCTAATTGAGTCTGCAAAGCATCTCTCGGATGACTCACTCAAGTCTGTAATTTTCTATCACTATGCCTTATCCAACAAGGTTCTGTCCACGGTTCTTGAAGACTTCTTTGCACCGAAGCTCAACGATATCGATTCGATTACGAAGTCAGATTTAGAGGACTTCTTCGAGACTAAAGAGATAGGAAATGAGGAGAGAACTACGAAGGATATTCTCCGGTGCTTCACTCAGTTCGATCTTATCGAGAAGGCGGATGGAGACGAAGGCAGATATCTTCTCTCAGGGAATCGTTCCTTACCGGCTTTTGTGTATTCTCTCCACCACGAGTTGGGTGAGCCTCAAATGTACTTCGTTGAGGATATTCAGGGTTCTCTAACCAGGCGTGCAGGCCTGTTCAATGATGAGACTCTGCAAGAGTTCATCTATGATGGGTGGAACGCTGATGTGTGGGAGTATTCATTTATTAGTGATATGGAGCAGGTGAAATTACGGTACACTCCAGAGGATATCAGTTCGGAGTTAGCTGAGCTCTCTGAGTCTGGCGTAGAAAACGGGGTTCCCAGGTGAGTAGACCATGACAGAGCTCTCAAATTACGAGATGCGGTTACCGGAACTTGCTGATGCTCTGGAGAGCCACGCTGAAGGCGACGGTGGAAAGGAAGTCTGGTTGATTGTTGGAGAGCGGGACCTTCTAGACAAAGCAATCAAAGGGCAGATAGCAGACGCACACGGGTTCCCGGTCGTTAATTTGAATAAGTCCGTCAGTGAGCAGGTGACGGAGCAGGAAGACTACGAGCAGTTGGTGATGGCAGAACGAACCACCGGCGAACCAAAGCATATCCGTCAAAGGATTTCTGACGCCACTGAGTCTATTCTCCAAGAACAATTTGAATCTGCCACTCTCGTTATGTTAGAACGGTTTGAAGTCGCGCTTCGATACGACTTCGATTTGATACCTGCAGTTCAGAGAATCGCGCAAAACGAGAAAAAGGCAGTTGTGCTGGCCGACGCCACGGTTGAAGGACAGCACATATATGTAAATGGTGCAGAATTAGAGACTACGCCATTCACAACCGTTATCCAGGTTAAAAAATGACATCCAGAAAACAACTTAAACCACTTGACGAGGTAATCACGTTCCCCGACGAGATTCGTGGAGCAATCGACCTTCAACACGCCGAAGAAGACCCAGATGATATTCTGGAAAACTTCATCGTCACAGACGAGCTCGAAAAACATCTCGTCAAAATACTCTCTGGAATTCCCGACGATCAAGGCGGGACATTCTGGCTTCAGGGAGAGTTCGGAAGCGGTAAAAGCCACGTCCTCGCCAGCCTCTACAGTCTCTTCCGGCTACACACCCCAGATGCCTACGAATATCTTGAACGGGACTCGCTTGTCAGCCTCGGAAAGCCGATTTCGGAGAAAGATGTCCTCGTCATCCCGTTCAGTTTAGCTGGAGGAGGAGACGTACAAGAAAGCCTGCACAGAAACATCATTGAGCAGACGAAGGATGCATATCTGGAGGCCACTAGCAACGAACTCCCTGTAAGCCGAGATGACCGGCTCATCGAAGCTTTCGAAGATGCTTCTCTGGATAAGCGAGCGTTCTTCGACTACCTGGAGGAGAAATCTGGCGGTTCATGGGACGAAGAGGCTTGGGAGAACACGGATAAGGAGATGTTCGTGGGTGCTATTCGCACCTGGCTTCGAGAGGAAAGCATATCTCTCGAAATAGACGAGGACTTTAGAACTTCATTCGAACTGGCCTTAGATGAGATCCTTGAGGAGTTCGATCACATCTTCTATATCGTTGACGAGATATCTGAGTTCCTCAATCGACGGGGTGATGAAGCAAAGAACGACGAAGACGTTCTCTTCTCGCTAGCTGATCTCAAAGACGAGTACCCATTTACCATGGTGATGGCTGCCCAGCAGTCATTAGAGCAGAATGAGAGGGTTACCAGTCAACGTGGGAAGCTGATTGCCGAGGACCGGCTACACAATCTCACTCTCACCCGGACGAAACGTGAGTTCCAAGAGATCGCTGTCAACCGTGTCATAAAAGAGTGTAAGAACGAGCGATACGTCGAGGAGTACTACTCTTACTTCGCGGACCGGTTTGACTGGGTAGATGATACCCGGATAGGGGACTTCAAGGAGATCTTCCCGTTCACACCGCAAACCCTTGAACTGGCCAACAGAGCAAGCTCCTTCGATAATACCAACAGAACAGGAATCAAAGCACTTCACAGTGCTGTTCAGCATCATGCCAAGGAGCAAACTCTCATCACGCCCGACTACCTCTTCGATGAGTTCGGCGCTGAATACGGCGACACAACCACTAACTCCCTAAAAACCCACCATCCTCAGCTCTACTCGAACTACCAGCGAACTGTCGAAGATTATCTGCCCTCCATAGAGGACCAAGAGTTCGCCCACACCGTAATCAAAGTCCTCTTCCTTAATGCGATCTCCAAGCGAGGCATTACGCCTCATGGTGTGGCAAACTCGCTGATGAGAGAAGTAGTGGAAGATCCTGAAGGAAATGTTATCTACTACGAAGAGGTTCTTGAGGATCTTACCCAGGTCCCGTACATCGTCAGTAACAACGGTACGTACGAGTTCCAAGTCGAAGAAGAAATCACAATTCAGGAAGACAAGAACCAGAAAATCGGAGAGAAGGACAAAGGCGACGCCAGGGACATTTTCGCAGATGTACTAGATGAGTACGGTCTCTTCAAAGACGTCGACCAAGACAAGAGCCTCAGCGTCACGTGGACGAAAACGAATATCAAGGTCGATGGGGAGCTTACAATCGCAGATCTGAGCGGGTGGAAAAGCGTCAATACACCTGATGACTTCGAGGACCAACGGTTCTGGCTCTACGTCCAGGAACGCCCGAACCCTGATGCTAGAGACGATGTCGAAGATCTCCTCAACACCGCCGACGATGAACGTGTCGTCGCATGGCTCCCCCGTGATCTGACCGACCGCCAGGTGAACAAACTCCAAGAATACGAAGCACTAACCGAGCTAGTTACTGACTACGAGCGAAGCGATGCTCCCCATGCCAGCGAAAAACGCGAGATGGCGGCAAGCCAACTGGAAGGTGTTGAGACAGAGCTTCCAAGCATAATCAAGGACTGCTTCCGCCAAGGAAACGCCTTCTCTGCAGAACTATCGGACATCGACTTCACCTTCCAGCAAAGCCTTGAGAACAACGTTCAAGAAATCGTCCAAGAGCCTCTAAACCGGACTTACAAAGAAAATGAGCTGACCTTCCCCTCGAACAACGTCTGGGAAGACAAGCAGACGAACAAAATCTTGGAGGGCATCGTCAAATACGGGAAGATAACGACCTCTATGGATTCCCGGTATGAGAGCGCAGCGAACAACTTTGCCCAGGGCCTCAAGATTACCACCCAGAGGAATCCACAGGAACTCGATCTCTCAGACAATCCGTACACGGACAAGATCATTGAGCTTCTGAAGGAGGAGACGGAAGATGACGATGACAGTCTTCCTATCCAGCGAATCCACAATAAGCTGCGGACACAGCCAATCGGCCTAAGCTCCCGAATCATCGCGATCTACGTCCTCTCACTGGTGAAGGAGAGTAAGTTAGAAGCAACCGTGACTGGCAATATCATTGAGGGTGGTGTCGTCTCCAGCACCAATATCGAGGATGCCCAGTTCACGAATAACGATCTTGGGAAACAGATAGAGACTATCAGGACACCGACTGCTCCTGATAACTGGACTAATATCGTAAATATAGCAGATATCGTTCTATTTGAGGATGTCAGCCGAGAACGCAAACAGGAGAACTACAATGCTGTTTGGACCTCTCTCCAAGACCGTTTCGAGGATCTAACCGACGACATCGATGACCGAATTGACCGGTATGAACGCCTGATGTCGGAAGTTGAGGAAGATCCCACGCTCACGTCCGATCTTGAAGACCTCAAGACCGTCATCACCGCCGACTATAATGCAACCAGTGCTGGCGGTAACTTGGAGAAGGTGTACGACACGGTTATCGATACATGCGGAAGTATCGATGACTTCGAAGATGCTGTAGATACCTTCGACTCTCTGTCCGTCTTCCTCAGTGACTATGAAACCATTGTCACCCGAGCTAGCCAGGCTCTCCAAGACTGGCCTGATGACTCTTTGGACTCGTATGTTCAGAAGGTTCGTGATAACCTTGACTTCCCCAATGTCATCAGAAATGAGGTTGCAGCCGGGAATCTTCAATCTGCTGTCGAGGAGTTCGAGGATCAGTATACAAAGCGGTACCGCCAAGCCCATCATAACTTCTACGACAAGGTAGAAGAGGTTAATACGGAGATTGAAGCCCGGCTATCCTCGGGCTCGTTCAAGGCGTTACAAGACCTGAACAAAGCCGACTACAACTTTGCGGATAACGAACTTGCGTCCACTCTACGCCAGCAGTTAGAAGAGTTAGATGTAGGAAAGCCCTGTAACAAGGAAGTTAGTTCGCAGCTCCAGGGCGTGAATCTGACCTGTAGCTGCGGATTTGAACTGGGAGATACCTTCGAAAAGCCGGATATCAGCAGCTTAGAGCCTGATAGCTACCTTGAAAGGGCGTTGTCGAGTTTACAGGACGTGTTGGAAGAAGCGGAAGAGGACCCCAGTATCGAGGCAGAGTGGCTAGAAGACTTCCTATCTACAGATGCCTCAGAGGTCGCTAGTATGTCTTCTCATGATCGGTCAGAGCTAGTCGGCCAAATTGACGAGGTTATTGAAGAGCTCAATACCGCGGTCATCGACATCCACGTGTCTATAGAGATGTTCGATGAGCCAGTTGCTCCAGACGAGCTTGACGGAAAGATCGAGCAACTGCAAGAGGCTATCCAACGGGAGATCGACAAGAAGAAGCAGTCGGTGTCGGCTGAGAACATCATTGCACGAGTCCATTTGGAGGGGGAGGATTCTGAGAAACAGGTCGTGAAGCAGGAAGTGAATCAGTGAACATGGCTTCAGCTAAGACAGATACATTTCAGGAGTTAGTTACGGGGTTTCTCTCTGATAGGGCCTCTCCTGTTGTCCTCATCGATGATCAGTATGGTCTGCTGGATGAGCTTGACCATAAGGAGATTGAAACTGAGCACTATGAGTACGGGATAATCACATACGACCGCTACCGCTACCTAGATTTTCGAGAGGAATATGAATCCTCACGGGAAACGGGGCAACCAGTAGTCATCGCTCTCTCCACATGGGACAGCGAACAGCTCACAGCAGAGCTGGGAGATATCCTTGATGAACAGGGTATCTCTGCACCTGTCGAACTTACTCCGACAGATCTTTTGCGTGAAGGAGAGTTTCCGCTGATCCTTGACGCAGTTGCTAATAACTATCTCTCGGAACAGATAGAGGACTTTATTTCGTTTTGCAAATGGAACGGGATTACTGGACGGTTTGATAGAGAAGAGACCATCGAACTGCTGTTATACTACGCCTCAGAGGTGGATTTCCGGAACCCAGTTGACATCAATAATCAATATAAGCTGGCTACAGAGAAAGGAATCTTTGAAACATCTGATTTCGACGATACAGGCCTTAAAATCCCGGTTCAGGACGTTCTTGAGACTGAAGCAAAATCTCGTTTGCCGAAGGTAGCGGAATTTGCTCCAGTTCTATCGACTGATGAGGAGCGTAGACAATTTGCTAATGCCGTCTGGACTGTCCGGTGCTTGGACTCGCTCGGACAGGACCTTGATTGGGTCGATGCACTACTTGAGTCGCCACCTGATGAAGACTATAGTGAAATCCTCGACCTTGCCTTAGAACTGGACCCAGACCGTTTCCAAGATCAAATCGATCAGGCAGACAGGGACATCGATAGAGAAGCCCTTCGGACACGTGCAGAAAACTCCACAACCTCAGAAGCAGTGACCGGATTTCTTCTGTCTACTGCGGCTTCATCAATTTGCTCTCAAACTGTTGACTCTATAGTAGAAGCACTGGAAGTGGAAACTAGCCACGAGACGGTCCTTAAAGAACTCCAGTCAGCAAATCACGATGTCGATAAGCTGTCCAAGGCAATCGACTTCACCAACCGCTTCGCCAGCATCAACGAAGAGATAGACGGTGAGATCTCCGATGCCAACCGCTGGTTGGACATTTTCCAAGACCTCTCCGAACTAGGTCACATCGTCGACGAGATCGACCGCCAAGAACTGGTTTGGAAGTTCGAAGACCTGTGGCAAAGAGCCGACCAGAGCTTCTGTGATGCAGTCGATGACCACTATCTCTCGTGGATCAACGATTCAAATGTCATTCTAAGCTGGGATATCTTGGACGAATACATCTTAGAGGCAGTTGAAGAATACCCCACAGTCTATGTAATTGTCTTTGACGGTCTACGGTTTGACCATTGGCTAGGTATTAGAGAAACCCTCAACGACACCTTCTCGATAGTTGAAGATCATCCCTACGTCTCGATACTTCCGACTGCAACACCGTACGCCCGCAACACTCTATTGACTGGCAAGTCTCCCAGGGAGCTTGAGCAGGAGTACGGGAAATACCTGTACAATGTAGGGAATGCGGATGAGGAGGACTGGTTCCGTGATTCGACCGGCCTACACGGAGACGATCTAAAATATCAGAACCCGGCTGGCGTATCCAGCAAAAGGCGGAAAGCAGAAAGGATCATGAAGTCGGAGGCACGGCTCAAATCGCTCATCTATCACTTCTCAGATAAGCTGACTCACAACTTTGGCGGCCAGTCAAGTATAACCTCGCAGCTTCAGGGGGACCGATCTTTCCGACAGATTCCAATCCAGTTCTTCAAAGACAACATTGCTCACCAAATTACGCAAATCCCGAATGTAGACCCATCTGACCAAGGTGCCATCATCCTCATAAGCGATCACGGAGCGACTAGAGCAGATGATGAACGCCGGGTAAGCAACTACGACGCATATAAATCGGGTACGAGATACGCGCGTGGTGGCCCATGGGAGAAACCGAAGGGATGTCACTTAGCGATGGATAGCGCAAGCGAAGAATATCGACTCCCTGAAGAAGATTTCATTTTTGCTAAACATCGGACTATTCTAACAAATAGCGATGACGATGACCGGTATGTCCATGGTGGAATTAGTCTTCATGAAATGTTGCCTCCTGTAGCGTTATTGACTTGGTGAGTTCAGGACGCGACCATCCTATCATAACTTGTCAAGTAGATTTCAGTCTCTTTACAAAACAACAATATGGAGCAGTCCTAAAAAATACCAATAATCAAAATATCACCCCATGACTGAGCTTATCGAACTCTATGACAGTCTCTCTGTACTCTATGGTTCACTCCCTTCTGGAACGGACTCTGAGTGGAAGTTAGCCTTGAAATCAGTATTGTACGGTGGTGAATTGTTGGCTGAAGAGGCGTCGTGTTATGGGAAGCAACAGAATGAGCGGAATCGTGGGAAACGGAAAGACTACGCACGGCGACATGGGAATGGGGTTCGGGTTACAGAGTTTTCGGCGATCACGGTGGCAGAGCCGCGAGAGGATGATCGCCGATATGTACCCGCGGGTGCGAGGTTGCCTGTTGCGCCCGAGTCGGGAGAAGTACTTCCAGTACAAGTTTCGTCAGAGGAGGTTGATTGGGCGATCTCGCTGCTGGCGGAGTTTCCAGCTGAACCGGCCGCTGATCGGCCCGATGATGGTATGGAGGTACTGCTCGACCCCGAGCGGGTTCGCCAGGCAAGAATGAACACGGGACGAGGAGGGATTGACGCTGAGACGACCGTCCTGTTTGTGAGCGACACGCATCTTGGATACGAAAATCGTGAGAAAACTGGACGTGGAAATACAGTGTCCTGGGTCGGAGAAATCTCCAGTGAGGAGACGTTCAAGCGAATTACGCAGATTGCGATGGAACGTGGTGTGGACGCAATCGTTCACACCGGCGATATTCTCGATCATGAAGTGAACCAAACGACGCTTGATACAACAGAGACGTTCCTGGCGGCGTTGTCTGGCTTGGGGATCCCGGTGCACTGCATTATCGGATCGCATGACCATGATTCGGCGAATCCTCAGCATCCTGATTCTGTTGACGGGATTGCGTGGCTCAAATCCCAAGAGAGGGAAGGCCACCTTACGGAATTATCGACTAGCCCGACAGCGGTTGCTGGCGGTCCGGTTGATGCGTACGGAATTCCCGCGGGGAATGTGGGGATCGACGATGTCGGGAAGTTCTACTCGCGGGAGTGGACACCGTCCGATATCGCGTTCAGGATAGCATCGGCCGGGCCAAACGTGCTGTGTCTGCACGATGGGTTGACGCCGTACCGACGGTACGACGCGGATGTTGATTTGGATCGGTTACTCGCACAGTCACGCGTCTCGTTTGACTGCGTGCTAATCGGGGATGAGCACCGTCCAAAGAAGCGGGATTTCAAGAATGGGTATACGTTCGAGGCGAATGATGGGACGCCGGTGTTCTATACGGGGCCAGCGATGCGGATTAGCGAACCGTACCGGGACCACGACGCGTTCGTGACAGAACTAACAGTATCCGCAGACTCTATCGATACCAGGCGGCACAAGCTGTGATCGTATACTCATGTTGGAACGATGGGACCTCTAAGGGAGGAAGGAATCCAATCAGGGTGGTGCTGTATTCCGGTGTCGAATAGATTTGTTCCGTTAAGGTGGGTGACTTCGTCGCTCGTGCCTGGTGTAGTTACTCCATTGGTGATGAGAAGGCTAGTGAGGGTGATGTCTGGATTGTCGATGAGGTACCCGTTGTTGTTGGCGAATCGCCGGTAGGTGAGGAGCTCCTCGAGACCTTGTTTGAAGGTCTGAGTCGCGTCGGAGTATTTGATTTCACCGAGGACCACGGAGTCGAGTCTTTCGTCGGATGAGATATCGTAGATCTCGATGATGAAGTCGGGACGGCCACTGTATAGAACTGGGTCGTGTGAGTCGCCTGTGAGCGATTCGAGAGTGTCACTATAGTCGATGAGGGCGTCGTGATATCGTGCGTACTGTGCGTGTGCCGGACGGTGTGTTGTATCGAGTGGTTCGTGGAAACTGAGGCTACCGGTACTGTCGTGGTGGATTTCGATGCGGGTGTCGTCTGATTCGAGGTGCGCGAGTGCGTCGCTTTCTCCGTCGATTGGTTTGAGGACGAATCCGGGAGTAAACCGTGTGAGTGTTCGTATAAGGCGGAAGCAGCAGAAGAGTTCGAAGAGAGTCGGTGTGTCTGTCGGGACGACGAGTGTGTCTGCCAGGAGTTCCGTGATATCTGCGTCGAGCGTGTCGGCTTGAAGACGTTGGAACATATCGTAGAGGTCGTAGGCTTCGGTGTAGAGCGGGAGGCGTGACTGGCGAGCCGTGGTCATGTCCTGTCCGGAGACGGAGATTGCCGGCCCGTCTTTGATGCGGTTCAGGTGGACGTTCTGTTTGTACAGCCGGTCGAAGCTGGCGAGCTGGTCATCGGTCCAGAATTCCTGCCGCCAATCGTACTCGACACTCTGGAGTTCGTCTGCAACTGTGCGGTGGATTTGCCACAGGAGACGTTTCAAGACGCGGTTTTCTGCAATATCGTATTCTGTATAGGGGGTGTTGCAGACGAAGCGGCTACGGTCTGCGTAGCCGGATTCGGAACGGGTCCGGAGTGTAGCGCTCCAGTTGATCGACCCACGGACTTCCCCTTGCGTATGGATATTTTCACGTTGATGTTCGGTCTTAATGCGTCGAACGCGGTCAGGAAGGGCGCTGATGAAGTCGTGGACGTCGTCAGCGAGACAGAAATGGATGCGTTTGATACGCTCCCAGTCCTCAATATTGAGGCCTTCGTAATCGAGTGAGCGCGGGAGTGCGTTCGTGTTCAGCGCGCCGCTTCTCAAGTACGTACCCAGCTCTTCGCTGGTGGCGTTAACGAGTTCCTCTACGGTGAGACTACGCGTCATCGTCGAACGTGATACCGAAGAAGTCAGCCGCTTTTTGCTGGAGTATCGACTTGTCAAGATCAAGTGTTACAGGTCCGTTTTCGGTAGCGACGTTCTGATCGGTGAGTGACCGAATCAATTGTTTCTGCTGTTCTGGTCTCATACCCTCCAATTGCGGGTAGACGAGGGAAACGACAGCAGACGTGAGCGCATCTTTCCGTGATCCGCCGGCGTCATCGTATGAGCCGAGATACCGGATGATATCGTACACGATAGAGGGACCGATGACGCGATGTTCATTGATCCGTTGCCACAGAACTGCTACGACAGGGTACACGTCTTCGAGAACTGATCGGAGGGACTCATCGTCGGCGAGCCACGCAGTCGCGTAATTGTCAGTCCCGTCTGGGTCGAGGAGCGACGTCCGGACCTCGTCATCGGTGGTGAGTGACGGAACGCCGACGTGGACGAAGTTGAAACGGCGCATAAATGCGTACGACATTTCGTACAGCGAGGTTTTGTCGTACGTGTTCATTGTAGCAATTAGCCGCCACGAAGGGGTGACCGGGAAGGCGTCTGGGTTCCCAATAATGTCGGCGAGCTCTTCGTCAGTTGTTGAATTGGAAAGTGATCGAAGTTCGACGGTTCGGTCGCGTTCGTATGGGAGTTCGGTTGAATCGCCAGACAGAACGGAAAAGAGCTGTCCGAAGGCTTTGTCGATGTCTGACCGATTGATTTCGTCGATGATGAGCCACTCGTTGACGACACGGTCTTGCCGGAAGCACTTGAGGAAAAGCCGGGGTTCGAACAGTAGTTCCTGTCCACCGTCGCCCGTAGAAGGAACATATCCACCAATCGTATCAAACGCAGTCCACTCAGAGGTCGCAGTCGTGAACCTGTAATCGTCGACTTGCTCGTGGGTCGTCGCGGATTCACAGATTGCCTTAGCTAGTTTTGTCTTCCCGGTGCCCGGTGGTCCGGTAAAGATGAGGTGCTTTCCAGATCGGAGTGAGGCTTCGATCTCGCGTCGAAGTCGGTCAGCATCATCGAAGTAGAGACTGTTGGGAATCGAGACGTCGACCTCCGGAGAGGTGAGTTTTGTTTTGAGTTGATTAATAGCGTCCTGTGAGACACCGTCTTCAATCGGATCCTCTAGTGCGAGGATGGTTTCGAACTCGTCTTCGCTAAGGGGGAAGAGGCTTCCTTGTGCGCGATTTCTGATTGGAGAGGCGTCTTCCAGATCCGGGACCGCGGTAAGCTGATCCCACGAAATTGTTTCCATAGCCCGGCTGTACTCAATAGTGATTCCGTCGACCGGTTCATCGTACTCTTCGTGTTCATCTTCGTGGAGCCCTTCCCGGATTGTTCCTTCTGCCACGATAGCCTGGACGGGCTGGGACTCATAGAACAGTACCTTGTCACCAGGAGACGCCTCCTCGAACGCTCCAAAGATTCGACGTTTGTTCCCCTTTCGATTATACGCCGTATAGAAAACCTCTCCACCGTCTTCGATGCTTTCGACTTTCCAAATCGAAGGATTTGCCGAAATCCAGTAATGGTTCGTGCCTTTGTCCGTCGTTTCACCCTCATCATCGTCCCGAGATGACTCTTCAAAGACGAGGGCAAGGAGTTCGTCGCGATCTATATCTCCTTTGTCGGCGAGTTCTGACGTGAGGTCGCGATAATACTCTGAATCAAGAGTATCTAGTGTGTACGTCTTGATCGAATCGGAATCACTACCAACATCAATGTCCACCCCACCTTCCCCAAAAGTCACCTTCCAGTCAACGCTGACGACGTCTGAATGATTGATTTCAGGATAGCTCTTCTCACGGTGGGCAGCCGTAACGATACCGATCCCATAGATGATATCGGACTCTGAGGTACGCCCCTGTTTGGCGATTATCACATCGCCCTCGTCGATTTCGTACTGGAAGCGGTATGCCATACCACGACCATGGTTGTCGCCGGCCTCCGCGGCGATTTCGACGAGTTCTCCATCAGACAGCTCATCGACATCGTCGATGTCCGCTACATCGTTCGTCACCTTATGATCGAGTCCGTATCCGATGGACGCGATTCCATGTTGCATCCACGCATCCCAGTATTCGCCGCCCCTCTCAGGGGTGATTTGCCAGATTCTTCTTGGAGTTGCTGAAGGTTCCTCAGGGGTTTCGGGCTCCTCAATTGAGTCTACCTGACTAAGAAGAAACTCCGCTGCAGATCGGGATAGGTTCGCCAGATAGGCTTCATTGAGGTTACCGTTCTTATCGATGGGGTAGTACTTTTCAGTCCGATATTGATCCTGTCCGAGCCTCTTTTTCAAGTCGTCGTCAACAGGTACTGGTTCTCCAAACGAGCGTAGATCAACCTCAACCCGATAGTATTCTTCATCTCGGGATGTGTACGTCTCGGCATTCTCGATAACGGTCGAAATGCCTATCAGCTCGTTATCGAAGTTATGGAAGACCACGTCACCGATGGATAACTTATCTAAATTGTGATGCCAAAGTCCGTCAGTCTTGGCTCTGAGATACTCTTCCTCGATTTCTGGTTGGTTATGTTGATTCACCCAATAGAGATCGGCATCATCAGATATCTCTGCGACTGGCTTCGTAGATTGCTCACCTACGACCGATCCCTGTTCCTCAACCCAATTGAAGAAGCTATCCAGATGTCGAAAGTCGTTTTTGAACGGATAGTCGGTACGAACTTCGTGAAATTTCTCGACCTCAGTTAGATAGGAAGTGAGTCGGCCGGACATCTCATAGCCAAAGAACTTCTGCATACCCGTTCGTGAGCGGTGGTTACTGATCGGGTATTTTGTTGGATGGAGGAAGTAGAGGATCGGGGAGATAATTCCGTTTTGTATCCCTTCAATTTCGAGGTTGGCGAATTCTTCTATCGCGGGGTCAATCTCATCACGATTATCGGACCTGATCGCGGTTGAAAGGAGGTTAAATGCCTCTTCCTCATGGCCTTCAATTGGCACCGAGTATGTTCCTTTCCCAACGATACCTGTCCCTTCATCAATCCGCTCCTTAATCTCGGACTTCGCGGTGGAATCGATGTCGAGATTGTCAATTCGTTCCTTCTTGTTCTCTGGTTGGAGAGCGTCATCGTTCTGGCACAGGTTGTACACTGTGCGCATGGCGTATTCGTCGACAGATCCCGTCTCGACGATGGCCTGTACCAATTGACGGATTACCTTAGAAGAGTTCTGAACGTGAGCTTTGTCTCGCTCCCAGTCGTGTTTGTCACGGTATCGGTCGATTAGGTCTTCAATATCCTCAGACGAAGTAGCAACCATATTATCGAAATCCAACACACGACGGTCATAAAGGTATGCCGCTGATGAGCGCCCAATCCGCTCCCCGATAGACCCTGAGCTGAATCATATGGACTAATTGTGGTCGATGCCGTACTGAATCTTAATGCAGCGCTTCTCGAAAGGGGACCGTGTTCGGGTTGATATTCCAGACGAGACAGATCCTGATCACGAGCGGTATCATGGAGTACACGGTCACGTTGTTACAGTACTGACTGACGATGCTGAAGCGGTGACTGGTGATGAACGGGACGACCACCTCTATCGAGTCTCTCTCTCCTCTGGAGAAACCGCAGATTTTCGATGGCGCGACCTCCGGCCCCCCATCGACGAAGATGACAACTCTACGTCCTGATAAGCGGACATAGGTTCTTATGCAACGAGATTGACGTCCGTATCTCGGAGAATTCGGGAAACGGTATGTTTCCACAAACAAACCGCTATACAGCGAGTAGACTATCCAGTCCTCTCTCCATTGAAACTGCTTTCCGGAAACGACCCGGTCACGTTTTTACTACTAGCCTGAAAACCAGTCTACCAGATATAGATGATTCGCGATGCTCGCGTTCTCCGCGCCGGGTTCGTCCCTCGGGAAGTTGAGCATCGCGACGCCGAGGTCAACCACCTCTCCAGCGTCCTCGAACCGATTACGAACGAGGAACCCGCCGACACAGCTATCGTCACCGGACCCAGCGGGACTGGGAAGACGTGCATCTCGCAGTTCGTCACGGAGCGACTGCGTGAAGAGGTCCTCGACGTCGAGGCCACCTACGTCAACTGCTGGCGCAACTACACCCGGTTCCGCACGCTCTACCAAATTCTCGACGACCTCGGCGCGACCATCGACATCCACCGGCAGTCGACGCCCCACGACGAACTCGTCGACCGCCTCCAGCAGCATGACGGCCCGCGAACCGTCGTCATCCTCGACGAGGTCGACCAGCTCGAAGACCCCAGCGTCATCTACGACCTTCACAGTCTCCCGCAGTTCGTGATCATCTGCATCGCGAACAAGGAAGAGGAGCTGTTCAGCCGCGTCGACGACCGGCTTGTGAGTCGGCTCCGTTCGAGTGAACACGTCCGGATGGACAAGTACCACGACGAGCAGCTGTACGACATCCTGAGTGCTCGGGCAAAGTGGGGGCTCGACGAGGACGTCATCACCGACGACCAGCTCTACCGGATCGCCGATGCGGCCGCCGGCGACGCCCGCCTCGCAATCGGCATCCTCCGAACGGCCGCCGGCAAAGCAGATCGCGAGAACCACGAGCGCATCACCGACGACATTCTTCTGGACGCCGCCGAGGATGCTCGGGCCCAAATCAAGCAGAAGAGCCTCGACTCGCTCACACCGCACCAGCGCGTCGTCTACGACATCGTTCGCGAGCACGGCCCGGTCGGGCCGAGCGAAATCCACGAGCGCTATACCGAGAACGTCGATGACCCACGGACGAAGCGGACAATCCGCACGTACCTCTCGAAGATGGAGCAGTACAACCTCCTCGAGGCGGAGGGGACGAGTCGGGACCGAGAGTACTCGCTCGTCGATTCGGCAGCGGCGTCGCCGATGCAGTGACGGTTACGCCGTCAGCTATCCCGAATTGAACTCGCCGAGGCCCGATTGCTCGTGGTCCAGCGGCTCGATGACCTGGGGATCGTCGTTGTCGGGGTTGTTGACCCGCGTCGACGATCTCGTCGACATCGCCCAGGTCACAGACTTCCTCGCAGCAGACTGAACTGCGTCGACACGGCGCTCCCGACTGAGAGCTGTTCACCCGAGCACGTTGCGGGCGTTGTGCCGGTACGGCGCCATCTCCTCGAAGTTGCCCGCGTTGATGTTGAATTTATTCGGCGACCCGGCCGTGGAGTACCGTTCTAAAGTGTCGTCCGGCAACGCGAACCAATCGATACGGGTGGCCGCCGCCGCCAGCTCGTCTTCATGATCGGCGACGAACTCCTCGAACGCGTCCCTTGTCTCAAGGACGAACAGATGCACGAGTCGTCGATCGTCTGCCGACACGAGATCCCAGCGCGTCTCCTTCAACACACCCCCGAACCCTTCGCTGGCATGATGGTACCACACCCGGCAACTGTCACCGACTGCGTAGGTGTTAGCACGCGAGCGGAGATCGTCGTAATCGACCGACTGCTCCGTGACGGCGTCGGCGAATTGCTTATGTCGGTCCGGTCCTCCGAATTGTTCCAGGCCCATCGGTCTATCGCAGAGATACATAGTCAAGGGTTGTAAGGCCGCGTCTCGCGGCGGCAGATGTTTTCTTCCGTCTAGTACGGTTAGCCCGATCATCCTCTCCTAGGATCCTCACGAATGATGCTAATCCGTCCAACTGCCTCTCTGAAGTGCTGTCCAACCGGATAAGCGGAAATTTCTACGTTCTGGAGCCCGTACCGTTGATATGTCCGAATGGGCCCTGCTGCTGGTGAAGCCGGACGCCGTGGAGCGTGACCTGACCAGCGAGGTGTTCCGCCGTGTCAGGAAGCGGGGCTGTCGGTCGAGCAGTTGCGGACGGTGACGCCGAGCCGGGGACTGGTCGAGGAGCACTACGACGAGCACCGCGGGAGCGACGTCTTCGAGCCGCTGGTCGACTACATCGCGGAGAGCAAGATACACGCGGCGGTGGTGTCTGGTGAGAATGCAGCATCACAGCTGCGCGACGTCGCTGGGGATACGGAGCCGGTGTCGGCCGACGAGGACACGATCCGCGGCGACTTCGGCGACGACTCCTATGAGGCCGCTGATTAGGAAGGCCGGGCGTTGCAGAACCTGGTGCATGCATCGGAGCCGGACAACGCTGAAGACGAACTCCGGCTTTGATTCCCCGAACAGGTGTAACTCGACTAGCCGAGTCTCAACAGCGCCATCTATCTGGAGCTCGTTAGAAGGCCCAGAGTAACGCTTCAACCAGAAGGCGTAGCCCCAGCACACCGAATCCGGCCGCCACACACCCAATCATGTACCGGTAGTCGAAATACTCCTTTTCACCGTGGTACTGCCAGATACCGATCAAGACGATCAGGGATGCAGCGCCTACGGCAGTCTGCATACTGGCAACCGGGTAACCAACGAAGGACCAGATAGCTAGCCCAGCCCACGTAACCATCAGTAACCGGAATATCAGGTCCAGTCGTTCCTGCGCCCACTTTTCTTTCTTCTTCGCCATACAGAGATAGGCGTCCTTCCGCCCCTCCAGCTCCTCGAAGTCGAATATCTGCTCACTAAAACGGCGGATTTCGGTCTCGTACATCTCGTAGTCCTTCTCAACCTCTTCCCGAAGTCCAGTCAGGTCTTCGATGCGGTCCTGGATTAACGGGAAATAGATCCCGACCAGAACAACGACGATGAACAGGCTGAACGGTGGTACATAGGTCACGTTGTTCCAGCGGAGAACGAGAAAGAGGTTCGCCACGATGGTCCCGATGAGCGTGAACAACAGCGTCTGGATCTGTCGGGAGAGCTGTGTGGCCGCATCGGAGACACGACTCGTCAGCCCGGTCATGAAGGAGTGAATCTGCTGGATTGCGTCGCTCAGATCGTCGAAGTTCTCTTCAATAGCATCGACCTGCAGATCCTCGTAGTACTCCCGCACCTCCTCAACGTGGTCCGGTAACTCGAGCAGATCGTCGCAGGTGTTGGCTATCGCGAGTCGCCAAAAATCCCGGAACGCGGCTTTGTCTTCGTGTTCCGCATAGATCTCATATGCACGTACGAGTCCGTCGATTTCAGCTGGATCGTAGTCGCGGCTCGCATCGTGAGGGTTCGCCTGTTTTGCAAAGGTCGTCGGCTCCGAGGTGATGGTGAACTCTATCGACCCGTTCTTTGCTTCGACTGCCGATGAGAACACCCCGTAAATACTGTACACCAGCACGGGCCGGAAGCCAGGAATCACGTCTCGGACCGGGATGACAGCAGCAGGAGGAACCGGGGACAGGTCGTCATACCAAACGGTGCTCTTCCGGGCACGCTGCATGGCTTCCTGATACTGGTCACGGCTATCAGCGAGTTCCTCACCCACCAACTCGTCTACATCCTCTAATGTGGTGACAACCGAAGCATCGATAACAGAGGTAACACGGCTTTCAAAGACGAGTACAGGCAGTTTCTCGAACGCAAAGAACGCATCAATTACATCGGCTATCGACTCGCTCTCCACCCACTGGCCGAGTGTTTCTAGATCGGGCCAGAGGAACACGTCAACCTCGCTCTGAAGGACACTCGGGAACGTCGAGATCAACTCATCCTCAATAGTCGATTTATCGACAATCCCGGTGAGCGTGACGCTGTGACCGTCATCGGCGTGGAGACCGTCGACGAGTGTTTGAACGAACTCGGCTGCTCGCTCGATATCTGAATCACTGTAGTTGTTGAATCCTCGCTCGGCCCGGTCGTGGTCGGTAGATAGGTCTAATTCGGCGAGCTCTTCAAATCCATCACTGTGCGTCACGACGCCCGTCCCACTTTTTCCGAAGAGCCGAATCGTCGGGCTATCGCATCGGAGCTCGAAATCAGTAAACCACTCCGGGTGAGTGTGGACAGCCTCAATCACACCGAAGAGCTCGTCTCTGTCAAGACCCGATGCTGTTACGGTGAATCCGATGTCGGTCAGGGTGGTTTCTACCTCGCCCTCGGACTCGAGAGACCGGACCTGCTGCAGTACTTCAGTAACGTCAGAAGGCATACCCAGTTAGAAGAGATCGTTCGGGCGAGGCAGGTCGTCGATTTCGTCGAACACGCTGCGCTTGTTCCTACCGGATCCGACCGTCATCTGTGGCTGTGTCCCTGATAGAACGACGTAGTACGTATTACCTTCTTTCGCCAGTTTGACGTTTTCTTGCTGCTGGAATTCGCTCAGCGGTATCTGGAAGGACGTGTTCGCGATCTCGATAGAGACTGTCGCCTCCTGCCCGACCTCGTCGTCGAACTCCTCTGCCGCGAAGTCGATGAAGTCATCTAACGAGTCGAACTCTCCATCTTCGCCATCCATCCGCTGGCTGATGGAACCCTCGACGAGCTCGTCCGGGTGCTTCTCTTCTTCGAGCCGGAGGAACCGCCACCAGTATTTCGCGTAGTGTTGGCTGCCGTCCCGTTGATAGACGTGCGCCTGCTCAGGGTCCGGTTCATTCTCGAACTCGTCATAGAAGGGGTAGATGATGCTCTTGTCTGTTTCTTCCCGGATGATCCGCTCGTGCTCGACGAACATTTCGTCGGTGTCGATCTCGTGTGCATCGGGGAGGAACGGTGTCTTGATCACCGCCACGAAATCGCGGTCGTGTTCCTCAAACGGTGCGACGATGATCAGGTCGGAGCGAGATTGAATTTCGGTGATGTACCAGTCGGCGATGTACTCGCTGTATCGTTCGATATCCCCATCGTTCCTGACCTCCTCGAGCACTTCGATAACAGATTCGCCATCATCGGTTCGTTCCACCTCGGCCTCGGCGCTGAATCGGTGGTTTCGGGCGCTCTTCGAATCCCCGTATTTCTTGTCAAGTGCTGTATCGATAAGTTCTTCACAGATACGGGAGGCCTCGGCGCCGGCGTCAGCGTTGAGATCTTCATCGTCGAGGACGCCTACAGTTGAAGGATCAGGACTATCGTCGCCCTCCGTTTTCACGCAGCTATAAACGCCGATCCCCGTAACCTCAACCATAGTGCAATTTCCCAGGAATTTGTCTTATAGCTTGTGCGACGACCGGAGGATTATGTATTTAAACTAGGGTTGGGAGATAGGATGGCCGGTCCTCTGACCCCCTATAACCTGCCTGACTCCGGATTGGCGGCCAGTATGGCGGCCCTCCCTGCCGATGGACCGTCTACATCAACCGCCCTCGCATCTGCGGGATATGAAGACAAGTCCGTCGAACGGTTGACGCCTCTTAGAGGCGGCCAGAGTCAGTGTAGGCGAGGTCGCGGGTCCAGCCCCGACGGGAGCTACAACCGGGTGAGGTCCGACAACTAGGCGGCCCGGCCTTCCGGCCGGATATGAATGAACTTCAGCTGTGAAGTATTAACCAACACACCGCCAGCAATACGGGCGGGAGTTGGTTAACACGGAGAACGCTTGATTCAGGAACTATTCTCGGAAACGGGATACAAACAGGGACTACTCGGGACTGTACCGGGATTGGAGGAGACCAAGTCGAGTTTCCTGAAACGCGGAAGCGACACGCCGCGGCTTATCGGGAACGTAGACAATTAGTCGAGTATGGGAGAACACTCAACGTCGAACCGATTGGCGGTGGACCAGCCGACACGGGGCGCTGACCGCAATCGGTCCCTTGCTGACCAGGCCGATCCGGCTACGGACGAGATGTTGTTGCCGTCACTCGGCGACGGCATCACGCTGCTCGACGTCGAGAGAGGCCGCGGCGTCCCGATCCTGCAGTCGCTCGTGCTCGACCATCTCCTCCTACACGACGGGCCCGCCTTCTGGGTCGACGCAAACGGCCACGCGACGACGACGACACTCGCCCAGATTGCGCCCAGTCAACGGTTACTCGATCGAATCCACGTCGCACGCGGATTTACCGCTTACCAGCACTACGGCGCCGTCTGTGATCTCCCGTCAGCGGTGAATAAGGTAATCCAGACGTCCACCGCCGACGCCGGGGCGGCCGGCCGACAAGCACTAAGTCCCGACGAAGACACGTCGTCCCACACGCCCGCCCTCATCGTCGCCCCGGCCGTCGACGCCCAGTACTGCGCCGACGATACCCTTGGCGAGACCCACGCGAAAACCCTCCAGGCCCGCACTCTTGCCCGGTTAGCAACCTACGCCGAGGGATACGACATCCCGGTGCTCGTTACGCGAAACGAACGAAACGAGTTCACCGAGCCAGTCGCGACGGTCGCCGACCACAACCTCGAGTGCGAGCAAACCCGGATGGGGCCACGGGTCGTCGGCGAGGACTTCGAGACGCTGGTCTATCCCGTCGACGACGGCGCGTACTACCAGACGACGTTCGCGTACTGGCGGCAGCTGCTCGCGGCACGCGCCACGCAGGTCGGCGTGGAGCCGACGACGCCGGCGCCGTCGACGCCGACCCCGGAGGGCGTCGGGACGGGCGTCACAGCTGACGGTGAGACGGTGGCGGCCACCGCGGATCCCCTGCTCGATGCGTGGACCGCTACCGGGACAGGAGGCCGATAGCGATGGGGCGTACGAACCCAACCTACCGTGATGCACTGCGGGCCATCGAAGAACGCTGGGCGGAGTTCCGCCGAGCACTGCGGCGTCGCGACCAGCCCCGGTTCGACCGGCTGGTCGAGTACGCCCGCGAGCACGCCGACGCGAGCGGGCTGTTGAACCACCAGAATCCGCTGCTGCCGGCGCTGTTCAGCATCGATCTCGAACAGGAGGCCCGACTCGACGACCACGAGGAACGCCTCGAGGAGCTCGAAGCCGCGGTCGCAACAAGCGATGACCAGGAGGCCGCTCCATCGGACTCGGACTCGTGACGATGCCGTTCAGTATCGACTTCCTTGACGACGGCCGCGTCCTGGAGTGGGAGGTAACCGCCGACGGTGCCGTCGCAACAGAACGGGATAACTACACACCGCGATTCTACGTCGCCCCTCGGGACCCAGCGTCCGACCTCGACCTCACGACGCTCCAGTCGGTGTACGACCAGCACCCGGATGTCGTCGCGACCGAGACGGTTGCGCGACGGCCCGGCTTTCGACGGGACGAGGAGGGTGTCCTCGCCGTCGACGTCGCCCACATCGACAGGGTAACCCCACTCGCCCGGCAGGCGCGCCAGCTGTCGGACTATCCGGTTGGTGATCTCGCCTGTTTCAACGTGGACTTCACGCGGGAGTTCCGGTACTGCCTGGAGACCGGCGTCGATCCGACGCCGGCGAGCGAGCTGTCGACGCTCCGGCTCAGCGTCCCGGTGCCCGAAACGAGCAACGACGTCTATGGGGAACTGTCCGTCGCCGACGACACCGTCACTGGCTCGCCGACGGATCTCCTGACCGCCGTGCAGGCAGCGCTCGACGCACACGATCCGGATATCCTGGTCTGCTCGACGAGCGAGATCGTCCCGACCCTGTACGAGATGGCAACGGACGCCGGCGTCGACGACTTCTCGCTGAGTCGGTGGCCGGACGTCGACTACCAGCAGCTCGCGAGTCGGTCGACGTACTCAAGCTACGGCCGCGTCGGTCACTCCCCGGCGCGGTACAACGCGCCCGGCCGGGCGATCATCGACGAGTCGAACACGTTCTTCTACGGGGAGACGAACCTTGACGGCGTCCTCGACCTCGTGTCGCGCTCGAAAAAGCCCGTCCAGGAGCTTGCGTGGGCGTCGATCGGGAACGTCCTCACGGCGATCCAGATCTGTGAGGCCCACGACCGCGGCGTCCTCGTCCCGTGGAACTCCTGGCGCCACGAGTTCTACAAGCCGATGGGGACGCTCCACGACGCCGACCGCGGCGGCTTCATCTTCGCGCCCGAGATCGGCCTCCACGAGAACGTCCACGAACTCGACTTCTCCTCGTTGTATCCGAACATCATCTGTACCCGGAACGTCTCGCCAGACGTCATCCGGTGTGACTGCCACAGCGACCGCGACGACGTCCCCGGGCTCGGATACTCGATCTGCGACGAGCGGGGCTACCTCGTCCACGTGCTACAGCCGATCATCGACGCTCGCGACGAGATCAAGGCGGCCATCCGTCGCGAGAACCAGCGGGACGATCCCGACGAGGACCGACTCGCGGAACTCGAGGGGCGGTCGGGAGCGCTGAAGTGGATCTTGGTCGCCTGCTTCGGCTATCAGGGCTTTGCGAATAGCAAGTATGGGAGAATCGAGTGCCACGAATCGATCAACGTGTTCGCTCGCGAGATACTGCTGACGGCGAAACAGCGGCTGGAAGCCGGCGGCTGGCGCGTCGTTCATGGCATCGTCGACTCCATCTGGGTGACCCCGGACCCCGACGTCGACGACGATACCCGCGAGGACCTCAAGACGCTCGCGACGGAGATCACGGAACGCGTCGAGATTCGGCTCGAACACGAATCCCACTACGACTGGGTGGCGTTCGTGCCGCAGCGCGAGAGCGACGCCGGCGCGTTGACGAAGTACTTCGGGAAGGTCGCCGGCGACGACGACTTCAAGATCAGAGGGATCGAAGCCCGGCAGCGTTCGACCCCACCGTTCATCGAGGATGTCCAGCGGGACTGTCTCGACCGGCTCGATGCCACGCAGTCACCGGACGCGGTGCTCGGACGTCTCGAACGAGCAATCGACGAACTGCAAGCGGGCAACGTAGCAGTGGAGCGGCTCGTCGAGCGGAATCGTGTCTCCAAGCCACTGGAAGGCTACTCACAGAATACCCAGAACGTGGCGGCCCTGAAACGGGCTCGCGAGCAGGATCTGGCAGTCCATCCGGGCCAGGATATCGAGTACGTGGTCGTTGACGACGAGAAAACCTCGCGAGACCGTGTCGCTCTCGCTCACGAGAGCATCAAGGCGTACGATCAGTCATATTACGAGACCCAACTGGTTCGGGCTATCGAGAGCATCCTCTCACCCCTAGGCTGGAATCGTACAAACATCAGACGGAAACTCGATGGGACGAGAGAGGTAGACCTAGATATGTTTAGAGCGCTCGAACAAGAGTAGCCAATCATTCAATTTCTCCTGATTGTAAGACCTAATGGCAAGACGGCAGTATTACACATCGATGACGGGGGGTGTAGCCAAACACCGTTTACACTTCGATGACGGGGCGTCAGACGGACGGCTTACACATCGATGACGGGGGGTGTACTGACAGGTTAGTGAAAGTCAAGAGCAAATCGAAACGATTCGTTCTCTGAGTTGCGAAAACGGGTTACACATCGACGACGGGGGGTCTCGGATGACGAGGCGGCTGAATAGTACTTCGTCGTCGGTTTAGAGACGGTAAGACCGGAGACGTTGAATGTGAGGAATAGACTCTTCGTATCGGCAGGATAGACATCGACGGTGGTGAATCTTTTTATGCCTTCAGAATGCAGCAAGCGTATGGCCGGTAGCGATCAGGGTGGGACGGATCAATCTACCCTTAGAGAAGAAGAAGCACGTTCTCAGGCGGCAGACACTGAAACCGACGCCGCCGAAGCGGATGCCGCCGCTAACTCCGCTTCAACGCGCGATGAAGTAGATTCAGCGGAGAACGCGCAACGTTCTATCCGCGATATGCTCGATGAGGAGGGTGGTGCATCAGTTTTCGACAACAGAGATCTCGTCGAGCCGGATACGATCATCGACGAGGAACGGATTGTTGGTCGCGATGACCAGCTCGAGTCCGTTGTCTCGTTCCTAAAACCCACCCTGCAGGGGAATCGGCCGCCGAACATGTTGCTGTATGGTCCAGCAGGCACGGGAAAATCACTCATCGTCGGAGCTGTTACGGAGCAAATCATCGAACTCTGTAAGTCGAAGGGAGAGCGCTTCGGCGTCGTCTCGATCAATTGCCAACCGATCAATACGCTCGACCAAGCGGTCTACGAACTCGTTCAAACCGTCGCGAAGAACGTGGGCGCAGAGGTCGGCGTTCCTGAGACGGGAGTGTCGACCAAACGCAAGTATCGTCGTCTGTACGAACTCATCAACGAGAATTATGACTCGGTCATTTTCATCCTCGACGAGATCGACCTCCTAGTCGGACGGCGCGCAAATGACGAGCCGGCCTACTCGAAACTTCTCTACCAGCTCTCCCGTGCGAGCAATACTAACGAAATCGAGGGGCGTGTCTCAGTTGCGGCGTTGACGAACGATCCGAAGTTCATGGAGAACATCGACGGGCGTGCAGAGAGTTCATTCAATCCTCGAGACGTCTACTTCCCCGATTACGACGCCAACCAGTTGCGCCAGATCCTCAAAAATCGGCGAGACGCCTTCCGGCCAGATGCACTCGAAGACGACGTGATTCCACTGGTGGCGGCATTCGCAGCGCAAAGCCACGGTGATGCTCGGAAGGCCATTGATCTGTTCCGCGGTGCTGGTGATCTCGCTGACGAACGCGGGGATGAAGAAGTTCGCGAGGAACACGTCCGTGAATCGCAGGAGGAGATCGACAAGGACCGATCACTGAAACTCGTCGAGGGGTTAACGACCCAGAAGAAGATATCCCTGTATGCGACAGCAGCGGTCGCCCGGCACTCCAGGCGGTCGGGAAGTTCAGTTCCGAGTCCAGTCGGGTTCAAAGTCTATCAGTGGGTCACGGACGAACTCGATGCCGATCAAATGACTCGAGAAACCTACGTCAAGTACGTGAAAGAGCTCTCCACGTATGGATTGATCTCGACGTCGAGGAAGAGCCGAGGACGTGGTGGTGGGATGTACATGGAGTTCACGTTCACGGGTGATCCAACAGCGATTATGGATCGGATCGTCGAGGACACAAGGCTGGAAACGGTCGGTGACCAGGAAGAACTCCTTCAGTCGGTTGTCAATGCTCAATTGAACGAATTCCACGAGAAGTAAGAGCCATCTCCAACGTCGTGACGGTGTTTCTATGGATACAACACTCCCCGTCATCGATGTGTAATCGGTTATTTTCCCGGGGTTACACGTCGATAGCGCTCGAATCACGACAGGGCCCATCAAACTGGACGAGATTGTTCTCGAGTGGTTGATCCACGGACGAGCTTCGATCATGGGTAGGACGTGAACCCCCTCCCCCCGCCATCGAAGTGTAAATCCTCACCAGAGGGAGGGTACAGAGGACGAGGAGCAAAACGCGAATCGGCCAGAGAAGTCACGAGAGCCGCGGTCTCACGGGAAAGAGGCACTAGAACAAACACGACGAGGAAGCTGTTCCCCGCTCGGTACGTCGGAGTTCCACTCCTCCGAACCTTCGCGGTAAGCGCTATTGCGGTTACGGTACTGATGGGTGGCACATAAAACTTCGTCAGACTAGTGACAGTCGTGGAATATGTGGTGATTCTCCTGTCTCGGCGTCTCTTCGTCCTGTTCGTGGCGCTTCCGGCCTCTTTCGGCTGTTCTCGTCTCTGCCCCCCTCCCGCCCTCGAGAGTTTACACATCGATGACGGGGGGGGAGGGTTCCGAGTAATCGGCAAGGGATCGTGTCCGCCCCTTTCGTGATCGCTCGCTACTCTCGTGGATTCACGGGGACGATATACTCGTTCTTCCAGGAATCGCCCTCCCGCCACATCTTGTGCTTCATATCACATACCGCTCTAACCGACCCAGATGGGGATCGATCATACCGACACTCGTGAGGTCACAACTTCGACGCGGTGTCCTGTCGATAGCTGCGATGAGGTCTTCGACACGAAGCACGGTGCCCGTATCCACTTCCGGTACCATCCTGATGACGAGAAACAAGAAGCGCTACTCGCCGGAATCCGTGAGCTGAACGACGATCTCGGTCGACCTTCGACAGCTGGCGAGATGGATGCTCTCGGAAGATTTAGCGTTTCGACGTATCAGAACTACTTCTCGAGGTGGACCGAAGCTGTTCAGTCAGCGGGGCTGAATCCTCATCGTCGACGTGACCTCACGGATGCTGAACTGATTTCTGAACTTCATCGACTCCGTGACGACCTCAAACGCACGCCAAGAGCGAGCGATATGCTCGAGGAGGGACAGTATGCTGTCAGTAGTTACGTCAATCGATTTGGGAGCTGGAACCGTACCCTTGAGACCGCTGGGTACGACCCAAATCTTGTCTACAGTGCTGACCGCGTCGATCTGCTGAATGAACTCGGTCGCCTCTACCGAGAACTACGACGAGTCCCCTCCAAGTCTCATATGGCCGAGTTGGGACAGTTCGCGACACGTACATACCAGTCGGAGTTCGGGTCGTGGAACGAGGCGATCAGGGCTGCCGGGATGGAGCCGAATCAGACGTTCGGTGAGTCATGGAACTACCACTACGGCCCCAACTGGTCGAACCGTCGTGAGGAAACGATCGAGCGCGACGATTCAGCTTGTCGTATCTGCGGGTGCCCTCGTGAGATGGCGACGCAGGATTTGAACGTCCACCACATCCATCCTGCGAGGGGATTTGTCTCTGGAGACGACGTCGATTACACCGCCATGAACGAGTTATCGAATCTCATCACTCTTTGTAGTGGATGCCATCAGCGCTTCGAGGGACTTTGGACAGAGTGTTCTCCCGTGGAATTCGCGCGACGTGCCCGGGAAGCGGGAACCAGGTAGAAATTACTCTCGCGGATTGACTGGAGCGATGTATTCGTTCTTCCAGGAATCGCCCTCCCGCCACTGCCAGTAGTAGTACCGATAGGATTTCTCGCCTGTTTCCTTCGTGGTCTTCACCGTGATGTACGCACCACTCGCCGGGACGTCTTCATAATCGTCTGGATCCGTCGAGATCTCGCGCTCGTCCAGCTCCTCGAGGTCCTCCTCATCGACCTCTTCCTCGGCTCGGCGACGCTCGAGTTCTTCTTGTCGCTGTCGACGTTTCCATTCCGCCAGATCAGCCGCGTACGTCGCGACTGCTTCCAGCCGTTCCGGGGATTGGTTCTCGAGTGGTTCGCGAAGATACTTCGGCAACTCTGGTGCTGGCGGTTTCTCCGGGACGTCCTCGGTCATAGTTACCCCACGAACGGCATATTACATCAATCTGTGGGGTAACTTTGAGGTTTGACGATGCTCACCCCCCGTCATCGAAGTGTAAGACGGCTCGATACGCCTTGTTACGGCTGAATATCCGATATTCGATCTTCGACGACGTCGGACAGGATACTGATAGCTCCAGAAAACACTTCATCACTCCTCGTCGAACGGGACTGTTGGATCGACTGACGGGTAACGCTCGTCCGGAACGAGGATCGTATGGATATCTCACGAACGACACTCAAGCGCGCTGGACAGCTGGTCGGCTACTTCGTGCTGGGTCTCGTCGGCACGGGGGCTATCGCCCTCGGATTACTATACGTATTTCAGCCGATTCAGACCGTTATTTACGACCTCGTCTATCTTTCTGCGAGGAGAGAATCCGACAACGCCTCCACAATCCACCGCCGATGGCAGGCCTGATATTCCACGCTAATCCACACCATCAAGTAGGATTACCTACATCGATTATGTGTGGCGATTCAGGTCACGCGCACCTACGTTGGTTCCATCCAGAACCACCGGCAGGTCTACGATGGCCTCGACTCGCTCGGAAACTCCGCCTCGAAAATCTGGAACGTTGCACGATGGACAGCCGACCGCATCTGG
This sequence comes from Halorarius halobius, assembly GCF_024298865.1. GTDB lineage: Archaea > Halobacteriota > Halobacteria > Halobacteriales > Haloarculaceae > Halorarius > Halorarius halobius. The sequence goes on from NZ_CP101162.1 coordinate 44,306, forward strand.
GATGAGACAGGCGAAATCCCCGATGAGAGCGTGCTGAAATCGTACATGAAGAACCAGTCGTGCTGGAAAGACTTGAATGCACAATCCAGTCAGAAAGTCATCGAAGAACTTTCCGACGCTTTCCAGTCATGGTTCGACCTGCGACACAACGACGACGAGGCACATCCGCCTGGCTACCGAAAACACGGTGACGACCGACCACGTAGTACGGTCACGTTCAAAGCAGACGGGTTCAAACACGACCCCGAGAACAATCGCGTCCGACTCAGCAAGGGGAAGAACCTCAAGGAATACTGGTCGGACTTCCTGCTCTGCGAGTACCAGACCCGCCCCGATGTCGATCTTTCGGAAGTCAACAAGGTGCAGAACGTTCGCGCCGTCTGGAACGGTGACGAGTGGGAACTGCACTTCGTCTGCAAAGTCGAACTCGAAACGAACGACTCGGCAGGTGATGAAGTGGCAGGTATCGACCTTGGAATCAAGAACATCGCCACGGTCGCGTTCCCCCATGAATACGTTCTGTATCCCGGCAACTCGCTCAAACAGGACAAGCACTACTTCAAACGTACCGAGTACGATACTGAGGGCGAGAATGGCCCCTCGGAGAAGTCGATGTGGGCGCGTCGAAAACTCGCAGACCGCGAAACCCATTTCTACCACGTCCTCACAGACGCCATCATCACCGAGTGTGTCGAACGCGGTGTGGGAACGCTCGCAGTGAGTTGGCCCGAAGACGTGCGTGACTCGGACTGGGGGAAGACCGGGAACAAGAAGTTACACTCGTGGGCGTTCGACCGCATCTACCAGTACCTCGAATACAAAGGTGAGGTGCGTGGCGTCGAGGTGCTGAAAGAGAACGAGTGGAACACCTCGAAGACCTGCTCGCGGTGTGGTGACGACACGAAGTCGAACCGCAAACATCGTGGATTGTACGTCTGCTCGTCGTGTGGATTAGTCGGAAACGCAGATTGCAACGGGGCGGAGAATATGCGACAGAAGATAACTCCGAGTCCTCACGGTGAGGATAGGAGTAACGGCTGTGTGGCACAGCCATCGACACACTTGTTCGATTTAGAGAGTGGGGTGTTCGCCCCACGAGAACAGGTCGTGTCGTAGACCGACAAATATCCCACCTGCGGTACGGGAAGCCCCGTCGTTCACGACGGGGAGGATGTCACCTCTGGGTTGGCCCGAGTGAAGCGACCGAGACCGCGATTCTCACACACTTCGTCACGGTTGGTGTCCTCGGTCTCAGCCTCACGATGTTGCTCGGGGACTACCTCAGCGATCGGCTGGTGCATCGCGAACAGATCCTGAAGGCGATCGGGGGACTGGTCGGACTGATTGTGGTCTTTCTCGCGATCGCGCTCGCTGGATACGCGGCGTTTCTGACTGCCTTGCTCGTTCTGGCCGTCGCGTTTCTCGGCATTCCCCTGATCCTTCGATATCGGTACGACATCCGGTCGGGAAGTGTTCCAGCGTTCCTCGGCGGTATCCCGGTTCTCGTCCTCCTCCTGCTCCTGGTCGGGTTCGGGCTCGGGTGGGGATGGGGCTACGTCGTTACCGCACAGGAAGTCCCTGTGTCCGCTGTCGACGACGCCACAGCCGTCACCTTCGACGATGTCCCGGAGGTTCGGGACGACCTCTTCGCAGCCGACAATTGTGAAGCGGGTACCGACGATCGGCGCGTCTGCCGGCTCTACCTTCGTGGTTACGAGCACGAAGCTGCAGCGGCTCGGTTCATGGCCTGGCACGGCGTTCGCTGTCCATATCAAAACGCTCGAGCACCTGCGTCACCGGAGACGTTCGTCGCACGCCACGACGGGACGTACTACCGAATCAGTTGCGCAGCACATGGGGATTGAGCGACCACGATTGGGACTACATCGATGAGCTCTTCGGGACCGTCAGCGGCGGCTTCGAAGTTCACAGTTACCCCACGGAATGGAACAAATGCATTATCGTGGGGTAACTATCTCATATTCAGCGCTCGTAACTGAACGCACATCTGTTCTAAACCGTCTCGTTCTCGCGAGAAATTCGGCGCGGACGAATCGGCGACCTATCCGACGAGATCACTCGGCGTGAACAACGAGAGGTCGTCTCGTTCGGCAGCAGTACTGCGGAGCCCGTCGGAGAACCCGGAGCGACAGAAACAGCAGTAGTGATACGTCAGCTCTTCACCGCCATCCGGCGACCACTGGACCTCCTGGGCGGTTCGTTCGAGATCAGCTAGATCGCCTTCGGTCATCTGCCGTGTCGTGTATTTGCACTCGCCGGCGACGAGTGTCCCGTCACTCCCGAGGCCGACGACGTCGAGTTCGTGTTCGCGATGCCACCAGTAGCCAATCCCCTGGTAGGTGTTCGGAAGTAGCGATGGGAGGGCGTTCTGACAGACGATCTCGAACATCGGTCCCATGTAGTCCGTGAACGTCGGCTCGACGAGTTCCTCGTAGGCCGCGTCACCGAGCTGGACGAGCTTCCCGGTCTGTCCATAGACGTAGCGGAACCAGAATCGGAAGAGCGGTTCCTTCAATCGATACCGACTCTTGCGCGTCGCGTTCGGGTTCGCCGTGACTGGGATGTCCCGCTCGACGAGCCGTAGCCGACGGAGCTTCGAGAGGTACGACCCGAGGCTGTTCGAGTCGACACCGGCGAAGTTGGCGATCTCGCTGGTTTCGCGGTTCCCGGTAGCGATCGCCCGGAGGATCGTGTAGTAGGTCTGTGGCTCGCGAATGCCGAACTCGGTCCGCAACAGGAACTCCGGCTCGTTGTGCAGGACGCCATGTTCCGAGAGGATGCGCGCCTGGATGTTGTTCGCGAGCGTCTCAGACGGATCGAGCGCACGGAGGTAGTACGGCGTCCCCCCGAAGACGCCCCACGACTGGATCGTCGTGTCCGGATCGTCCCCCGGATAGAACTGTCTCGCATCCTCGATCGACAGCGGCGGGAGATCGATCGAGCCCGTTCGTCGCCCGTACAGGGGACTGCCGCCACCGAGGACCTTCTCCTCCATGACGCTGATCGAGGATCCGACAAGGACGAGCGTCATGCTGGTGTCTTCGAGCTGGGTGTCCCAGACGCGCTGGATCTTGGAGGGCAGTGCCTCGTCGGACTGGACGAGGTACGGGAACTCGTCGAGGACGACGACCGCGTCCTGTCGTCCCAGCGCACGCAGGAGTGCCTCCCAGTCGCGCTGGATGTCCTCGAGGAGGGGAAACGTCTCGCTGGCGGTCTTTACGAAATCGGCGAGTTGTACCTCGGGGGTTTCCTCGGTCGCCTGCCAGTAGACGGCATCATCGAGGTCGGTCGTCGCCTCACGAACGAGGGCGCTCTTCCCGAGCCGGCGCCGTCCGTAGATGACGAGCAGTTCGGCTTGCTCGCTCTGGAATGCTGTCCGAAGTGTCTCGAGTTCGTCCTCTCGGTCGACGAACCGTCGCTGTGTCATACCTCCGCTTCTGGGCGCGGGAGAATAATACTGGCGATTATCTAAATCACGATTTTGTTAATCGTAATTTTGCTTCTGTCTGTACCGACAGTGACCTTCTACAGCATCGAGATTCGATACAGAGGTACTCAGTCAGTTCAAGTAATTCGGTTTTCGACGAAACGCTTACCACCGAATTGGATAGTTCGTCTATCATGGATGGAACAGATTCGCGGAACGGTAATCTCGACACTGTTCGCGAGCGACTCAACGTGGTCACCCAGGAGACGCGATTTTCGCTCGTCCAGGACATCCTCGGGCATCCGTCGGGGCTACCGACGCTGAAAGAGTTGGACTACGTCAATCCGAGCCGTAGTCAAACAACGATCCGCCCGCATCTACAGCGCCTCGTCGAGGCGGGCATCGTCGAGAAAGTCGAACTCCCTGAGAACCGCCGGCAGAATGATCTGCCGTACACGTTCTACGGGATCAGCGAGGAGGGGAGTCGATTCCTCGAGGAGCACAAGCTACGGAGCGCAAAGGAGACCCTCCGGAAGATCTACGATCGGGTCGAGAAGACCGCCGAGATCGAGCGCTACGAGTCGGCCCCGCGTCCCAAACGGTGAGTGATTCATCTATTCGACGTTGATGCCACGGAGAGTTACCCCACGTTGTTCAGATGATTCTACTCCGTGGGGTAACTTCGAAGACACACCGCTTCAGAGCCCCGGCTACCGACACTTACTGAAACCCGACAGTAGAGTCATCATCGAACGCATTCTCTGAGGCGGAACCATCGATGTCGGATAGATCGACGTCGGCAGTCGATTCGGGGCGGATGTCTTTCGTCATCGTATCGAGTTCCTCGGGAGTGGGGAAGTCCTTGACGGAGACTGTCTGTGCATCCCGTCGTGCAGCTCGGCGCTTGGCATCTGTAACGAGTTCCTCAATGTCGGCACCGCTGAGACCGGCAGTGTGGCTCGCGAGCTGTGCCAGTTGGTCCCCGGTGAGGTCGTGTGGAACCCCCCTCAATTTCGACTGGAATATCGCGTGACGGCTCTCCTCTCCCGGAAGTCCGATCTCGACGTGCGTCGCGAGTCGCCCAGGGCGAAGAATCGCGAGGTCGATGTCTTCGGGTCGATTCGTTGCTCCGATGACGATGGCCGTTCGATCGTCGGCGGTGAGATGAACGAGTAACTCGCTGGTGATCTTTCTGTCCTCGGCGTGTGCCCCACCAGCGCCGACGTCGCGACCGCCGAAGAGGTGCTCGGCCTCGTCGAGGAAGATGACGCAGGGGCCGACTGCCTCGGCTTCCTCGAAGAGCTGTCGGATTCGCTGAGGTCCTTCGTTAATCCACTTGCTGGTCACGTCCGCCGGGCCCAGCTCAAGGAACGGAATATTGAGTTCGCCAGCGAGCGCTCTCGCGAACAGGGTCTTGCCGGTACCTGGTGGGCCGTAGAAGAGAATCCCACGTGACGGTTCGATCCCGAATCGATCGTATCGGTCGTCACCACGTGCCGCTGCTTGGACAGGCTGGAGGACCTCTTCAGCGAGTCGTTCCTTCACATCATAGTAGCCGGCGACGTCGTCAAAGCTGATGTTCGACCGAGTCCAGTTGTATTCGAATTCTTCAGATGTGGGTACTTCAACCCGCGCCCGAGACGCTTCTGAGCGTTGTTGCCCCTCTGTAGTCCTATGCTGGGGAATGGAGAGTTCGTCTATATCGGTTGAATCTTCTGCACTGTTATTTTCGGGCTGATCTGCTCTCCTGGCCTGGCTGATCCTTTCCCTATCCACAGAGGGACGGAAATACCGTCCGGTGGCGTAGTAATATCCATTCTCTCCTTGTGGATCATAGTACGTCACTGCAACGGCGAGAGCCGCTATTCCCAGCCCGAGAGCCGCTTGAACCTGTGAGTCACTGGGAAAGAGCACGGTGAGGAAACTTAGCTGTGAAATCGAAGACGCAACTATCGTCATGCCTTCTGCGAGGAGGAGGAGCACTACAAACAACTGGTAGACTAACGCAAACGGATAGAGTCCGATGGTGCCGACTGAATCAAGGACCGGGACCCCGAGTCCCCCTGCGATGTGGACTATCAGAATTCCAATTCCTAATGCGACGACGGCGGACGGTGGAAAATCAAGGAGGGCTGTGATCACCCACATATGAACCATCGCCAGTATCGTCCAAGCGAGCATGAAGAACAGTCGATAAATCCCTCGCTTCTCATGTTCTCGCTCCATAACTCGATAAGTCACGTACTCGACGACGGCAAAGAAGCCGAGGAAGGCGACGACGGCTAACACAGTCTTGAGGATACTCATCGGATCAAATACCCAGTGTCAGGCAGTCCGTGAATGGCGGATGTTGCGATCTGCGCGAATGGAGCGCGCTGGGATTCGAGGGTCATGTGGGCCGCGGCGTGTCGGTACGGCCACTGAGAACGGCATCGACGCGCGTTCACAGTGGTCTATGCTTCTTTCATGCCGGTACTCGACTATAACTTCTCGCCCCAGACGGCCGATACAGACTTCGACAAAAGGTGATCGACAGGATGAATTCACATGGACTCCGACTGTCCCTCTCCAGTGTCATCATCCCACGGCGGAGCCGAAGCCTGTCCCGGTCCCTCTTCTTGTCGGACCGTCCAATCGATATCGGGCTCGTCGGCTGAGTCGGCGAGTTCGTCTCTGGCTCCGGGTCCGATGAGGTGCTTCCCACCCCGCTGCCCCATATTGTACGCCGCATAGGGACTCCGTGTCATCGCTCCAGCGAAGACGATCCCACTAGCTTTCCCGGCTTGGACACCGGTCTTTCCTACGTGCTTGCCAGCACGGCCGGTGGAAATAGCCGCCTGTCCGGGGGTCTTCGCGACGGTTTGAGCTGCTCTGATCCGCTTGATACTCCGGGCCGATTTGGATGCATCTTCTCTGAGCGTCGCCGCTCGTTGTCCGAGATCCTGAGCTCTGCCGTTGAGATCAATCGTCGTCTCTTCACCCCCCGCGGTCTCGTAGGTCACCTTGCCCTCTGCGTCCGGAGATAGAGTTGAAGTTCCCTCCGCAGGTTTTTCGGTATCAGATAGTATTCCACGATCGGAGGCCTCGGTAACATCGAATTCCCCGTTCTGGTATGACTCGGTCAGGAAGTCCCGGTTCGTGTCCGCTTCGTCCGCAGCGTCCAGGTTCTGACTAATCGCTTTCCGATGGCTATCGATGCTTTCTGTCCCGATTGCTCGCCGAACACCAGCTACGCTACCTCTCTTCGTTTTGGATCCCAATTTCTTAGCTGTAGAACTAGCCCGCCCAGCATGAGATAGTGCTGCTCCGACTCCCGGCGCGCTAGCCACCTTGTTCCGGGCGTAGTCCAAGTCCTTCGAGAAAATACCCGGTGCAGTGTCAATACCGTCCTCCACTGCCGACTCTCGAGTCCCGAGAGCATCCGATACACTACTACGCATCGTCCCGCCAACAGTCGAGTTCCCGGTAGCCGCAGATGGATCTGCAGCAGTGCCGCCGCCAGATGTGCTACCAGAGGATCCGCCTGACGTTCCCCCACTCCCGCCTCCACTTGTTCCGCCAGAACTGGACTTCGAAGCACTACTCACGGCTCCCGAACCTGCACCAGCGCCGACGGCGACTGCTCCGACCCCCGTGGCGGCGATCGCGGCGGCGACGGTCATCGTGAACGCGGCGTCAACGCCGAGGGGCTGCCCGGCCCACCCGATCGTCTTCCAGATGACGACGAACAGGATGACTGGGAAGATCAGTGCCAGCGCTGCTGAGACGTAGAAGCTAGCGACGTCACCGCTCGCAGAGATTCCACCGGTCGCAATTACGTTGAATACGCGCATCACGAGAGCGATTATCGGACCGACAAGCAGGGCGTAGACGCCCATCCGGAGCCACGTCGCAGCGAAGTTGCTAATCGATTTCATCGGTCCCCAGTTCGCGTACCAAAGGACCGCGAAGAAGGGAGCTCCGACGGCGACCGTGACGACGATGAACTGCCGGAGGACCAGCAGTACCGACGCGATAATCGTCGCGATGAACATCAGTGGCACCGCGACGAGGAGCGCGATGACTTCGACGCCCAGCCCGAGTGTCGAGCCCCAGCTCCCGCCGAGGTCGGCATTGAACGTGAGGACGAACGTCGGCGGAGCGAGCGCGTTGGTCACCGCATTCGACGCCTCGATGAGGAACCCGAACAGCGGCTGGGAGATCGCGATGAAGAAGATTACTGCGACCACGCGGGCAACCATGTTCCACAGCGAGGTCTCGCGGTCCTGACTGAACGGCATCGCGATCAGTCCGCCGGCGATTAGGATGGGCAACAGCGCGATCGAGAGCCGGAAGACGTCGTCCCATGCGCCCGTGACCTGCGCGCTTGTCATAATCGAGGGCTCGATGGTCAGCAGCGGCTTCAGCCCGAAATTGAACATGAAGTTGATCGCACTGACCAGAATCGAGCGGAGGAACTCGAAGATAGCCCGGACGATCGCGTCGGGCAGCCAGCCGAGGTCCAGGAGGTCAGCCATCGATCTGTCCCTCGAGTGTGGTCGCGAGCGTTCCGCTACCCGGGCGGGACTGAGCCGTCGCGACGCCCGGCCGTTGCTTCACGGTTCCTCCGTCGTGTGGCCGTTCGTGACTGCGTCCGACCCCCCGTCAGGATCGATCTCCGGGTCGGCGTCGACGACGTCGTTGAGGTCGGCCGCGTGGACATCCTCGTGATCGGCCTCCATCGCCATCTGAAGGTCCATATCGCGGTTCATCACGTGCGGGAGGTCGGTCATCTCGAGGTCCTCGTGGAACGCCGCGTCTCTGGGTGTTCCGTCACCCTCGGCGAGGTCGATCCCCTCGACGCCGGCGAGCCAGTCCCACGGATCGAGCGCGTCGTCCAGGACGGTATGCTCGAACGGCCCGCTCCGGATTTCGAGGCGGCGCCGCCCGTGGACGCTGGTCGCCAGTAAACACTCCGAGTAGTCCGAATCCTGTCCGCGGGCTGCCGTCTGGATGAATCGAATCTCGTCGGTCGAGAAGCCGTAGTACTCTGCCGTCTGCTCCGAGACCGATTCGGCGTAGAACAGGCACTTCACGTCACAGTTCTCGTAGACCTCGCGGCGCTCGTTCGTCCGGACGAACTCGTGGGCAGTCTGACTCATCAGCGTCAGGCCGGCCTCGTAGTGACGCGCGTGGCGGATGTACAGGTTGATCAGGTCCCGTGCGGCGGGTCGTCCCAGTAGATAGTGGGCCTCGTCGAACGTGACGTCCACCTTGTAGGGCGACTGCTTCGCCTCCAGGTAGGCCCACGAGAGCATCGCATGGAGGATGAGTGGCATCTCGCCGGTGTCGGCGAACGAGCTCATGTCCATCACGACCAGCCGAGAGGAGAGATCGAGATTCGTCTGGCCGTTCAGGTTGTGGTTGATACCTCCCGGTTTGAACGACTCGAACTTCGGCTGGAGGCTCCGAGCGAGTTCCTGATGATGGTCGGTCGGCGTGACGATTGTATCCGAGATCGAGATACCGCCTCCGTGCAGGGGCCCCGCGTCGTCGCCGAGCTCCGCCTCTTCGGCGTTCGGAACCCCGTAGGACTGGAACTGTCCGAGTTCGACTCCGTCGATGACGCCCGCCTCGTGGGCGGCTTCGAGGCCGCCGGCAGCGATCACGTTGACACCGCGGATGAGGTCGTCGAGCGTTGGTGACTCCCGCCCGTAGGTGTCGAACTCGCCGAGGATGATCCCCTTCGAGATGTAGGCGTAATGGGCGGCCTGAATGAGAATGCCCTCCTCACCGGCGGACATCCCATCACGCTGGTCGAAGTGAGTGTGGAGCATCTCGATGACCGACCGAATCGTCAGCGCGTACGTGTCGTCGCCGTTTTCCTGTTCGGCGTCTGCCGGCGGCGAGATGTCCATCGGATTGACGGTGTAGTTCCCACCGAAGCGGATCACTTCGCCGCCGAGGGACTGTGCGAACCGCGGGTAGTCGTCACCCGCCGGGTCGAACAGGATGCACTGGACGTTCGGGTCTGCGAGCAGTCGTCGGTAGATCTCCAGCTTCCGGAAGTAGCTTTTTCCCGACCCCGTCTTCCCCGAGATCGCCATCGAGTGGCCCGACAGCGCGTAGCGGTCGAGGATCACAGGCCGCTTCGTATCGTCGAACCCGAACAGGACGCCCTCGGGATCGTAGATTGACGGTTCGACGAGGTTGAAGAACGTCCCCAGCGCCTCGAGCTGAATCGGGTGCGTGTTGTCGATGGTGTCGCTCGCGAGCGGCGCGACCGATCCAATGGCCTCGAGTTGCTGGTGTTTCACCGGGCTGAGGTCGACGTCCTGTTCGGCGAGGATGGCCTCCACCCGGTCGAGCATCTCGTCGAGACCCTCCTGCGTGTCGGCGACCAGTTCGAGGTAAATCGCGACGTCGTAGAGCTTGGTCGTCCCGCGGATGGTGTTCCGCAGGAGCCGTTCGAGGTCCTGCCGTTCGAGTTCGTCTTGGTAGGTGTCGGTACGGCCGCGTTTCTGTTTGACCGACAGCGAGGTGACGGCCTGCGTGTAGCGCTTCTGGAGCTGGCGACGGACGTCTTTTGCGGCCCGCGGCTGGACGTGGAGCGACAGCCGCAGATCGACATCCGCTAGGGTGAGCGGCACCAGCCAACCGAGGCCCACCTTCCGGGGGAACGAGGTCACCGTGAGAACCTGCGAGATGCGGTCGTCACGGACCTGGAACTTCGGGTAGTCCTGGACGACTCGGGGAGCGATGAGCCGCTTGTCGAGCTCGCCACGCTCTTTCAGCGTCTCCATCGGGGTGGCGAGGTCGATGTCCTCGGCTTGCAGCTGGTAGGCTGCCCACTCGATGTTCTCGGTGGTGGTCTCGCGGTCGAGCAGCGCGAGGTAGTCGAGCGCGTGGCGCGTTTCGTCGCCCGAAAGCTCGTCGATCGGGCGGCGCTCGACCGACTCCTCCGTCGTCTCGTTACTGAATGCCTGCGTGATTCGTTTGATCATCTCTTGGTCTCTGCGTGTGCGGTCGGGGTGATCGGCTGTCGGTACAACTCCTGAAGTCGCTCAAACATCGGTTCCCTCCGGTGGATCTGCCCCACCGTGATCCTCGTCGACGACCGCGTCGGCAAGCTGCTCGACATCACCCTCGATTACGTTGAGGGCGCTGCGACGGGCCCGGAGCGCGAGTGCGACGCCGACGACCAGCAGAAACAGCCCCGCGGCGTACACCTCGACGACGAGGGCCGTGGTCCCGGTCGGCGTGCTGGTCCACTGTGTCGGATACGCCTGCTCGAACAGCCCCACAGCGACGGCCGTCACACCGACGCCGGCGAGGCCGATGGCTGTCGATCGCTGACCCGACGGGAGCAGGATGACCAGACTCAGCAGGAACGTCGGAAGGCTTCCGGCTGCGAGCCCGAACGACGCCTCTCGCACGAGCAAGTACGGCACATCTCCAACCTGACCGCTTCCGAGGAACGCACTGAGGGCCGTGGCCGCGAACAGGAGCGCTGTCGCGAACAGCGTCACGCCGGCATACACCGACAGTGGCGAGTGGTAGTGCTTTCCGCGTCCGATTGGGCCGATCGTCCGGGCGTACCAGGCGAGGATACGGGAGTTGTCGACCTGGTCGATGTACTCCTCCTGAACGCGCCCGCCGTACGGCAGATCACCAGTCGACTCGGGGCGAGGCTCGGGATCGGACTCCGGTTCAGCGAGTTCAGCCTCCCGGTCGGCCTGCTCGAACGCCGTCGCCAGATCGAGCGGTTCGCCGGTCGCGGGGTCAGTCAGCGTGTCCTCATCCGGCCGTGTGAAGGCGCCGTGTTCGAATCTAATCGGGGCTTCTTGGCCTCGGTAGACCTGATAGAGAATGTCGAGGACGTCGGCGCGGTCGTCGATGATGGTCGTCTCGACCTGCGTGCGCGGCAACTGCGAGGCGACCCGTTGGACCCGGGCCCAGACCTCGTCGAGATACGGCTCTTCGTCGTCGACAGCCGTCGTGCGATCACCAAAGGGAAGTGCATCAGTGATGGCGTCGAAACGCCCGTCCTCATCGTCCTCGCCCTTCCTGACTGCGACGGCGACGAAGAACCGCCGGTCGCGAACGTTCGCAAGCGCGATTGTCTGATCCAGCCATTCAGCGTGGGCGATTCGGCCGTACTCGAGGAGCGGTGAATCGGTCACCCGGTCGCTGTCTGCCCCGACCGCCGCACCACCGTCGGTGGCCGGTTCCTCTGCGTCGTCTTGATCGTCGACGATCGCCGTCGGCTGACCGGTCGGTGTGCCCGGAGCGTCCACCCCGACGAACTTCTCGATATACTGGTCGCCGTTGAAGCGAGTGGTCAGCGTCAGGAACTGCGTCGGGAACTGCAGGCCCCGCAGGAACGTCATGTACGAGACGTACAGGCTGTTCCGGCGTTCTTCTGAGAGCGTGAGCCACTCGCGGGGCTCGATTTCGATCAGCATCGTGTACGCCGTCGGCGTCTCGATGACACCACCGTCGCGAACGTTTTCGAAGCCGAGGAGATCCAGGGTTGAGCCTCCGTCCCCCTCCCCGTTCATGGAGGTCATGGTTTCTGCTCCGACGTCGATCCGTCGACGTTCGGGCGGGTCCGTTCGAAGCCACCGGGGTAGGCGAGGTCAACACCTTCGAGGTCTACTGGCTGCTCGGTAGTTCTCATCGGGGGCGTCGTAATCCACTCGTCTTGCGTGACGCCGGCGCCCAGATCTCCGTCCTCGGGATCAGGATGTCGCCAGACGTAGACGTTCGACCCGGTCTTGTACTGGAAGACGGCGTGCGCATACCGCAGAGGACGCTGGCCGGGCGGCGTCTTCAGGAAGATCAGCCCGCCGATACCGATCCCGAGGGCGAATAGCGGGAAGGTGAACAGCAGTGGGAAGCCGATGGTGTAGAGGACGGCACACGGGGCGAGTGGGATGGCGAGCGACTCGGCGAGCCGCTTCACAGAGAAGCCAAGGAACTTCGACTCCAGCAGGTTACTCGCGACCGGGACGGGGTCGGGCATCTACCCATCCTCCCCGAGACACTCGTCTCCGGATGGGAGAACTCCGCCGGCTTCCAGCTGCTCGGCTCCCTTGATCAGCATCCCGCGCCAGTTGACTCCGTGACGTTCCCGAACGGCCTCAAGCCGCTCGAACTGCTGGTCGTCCTTGATGACGATGCGGGTCGAGGTCATCGCTCGGCCCTCTCCACAGCAAATTCGACAGCGCCGCTGTCCCCGCGGTTTGTCTCGGATTCCACTGTTCGGAGCGTGCCGTTCGCGTCGAATAGGCGCGGATCGAGTTGATGATCGGTGGTCGACGTATCCGACCGAGCTGGTGTTTCGTGCGTCTCGGCGTCGGTCAGTGACTCAACGGGTTGCTCACTGGGGTCGGTACTGTCCGATTCCGACTGGCGACGTTCACGTTCGGGGTCGTCTGGTGTGAGCGCGAACCTGAGTTCTCGCCCCTCGAGACGCTTGGCGCCCTGGATCAGCATCCCTCGCCACTGGACGCCGTACTTGTCTCGGATCGACCGGAGACGGCGGTACTCCGCCTCGCTTCTGAATTGAATCTCGATTTCAGGCATCCTACTCACCGCTTTCAGCTGGCACTCTCGTCGAGAACCACGGCGGGACGCGGCAGATCGAAATCGGGAGTCACCGAGAGCACGGTCCCGAACGGCGTTACCAGTACGACGCCTGTTCGGAGGATGGACTGTTGTTTCATCACACTCCAGTGGTCGGTGGCACGAGCATTTGTTTATTTCAAGAATGCGTAACGCGTAATAGTGCGTCGAACGCACGGTTGCGGCTGACGCAACTGTCCTTATGTTCTGTGCGCTAGGGGCGACGGCAGACGCGTTCGAGACAGTCATCGAGGCCGCGCGCGACGACCCTGACGATGCGTTGTAAGAACTGCAACACAGTGGTCGTATTTCAAGAGCCTCGAGAGGTACGCGGCTACGAGGAGGCCGTTCTCGCCTGCATTGATACCACGGTGCTCCGGGCGCCTACAAGGTCAACTGGTGGAGTCCAAAGCCCGGTGACGAGTGGGCCTCAGGCGAACTGAGTGAGTTCGTCGACATCGACGAACCAGACGGGGTGTCGCATCTGGCGTAGTGGGCTTGTAAAAATCATTAGACAGTGACAAGTTTAGCGATCCTGCTGAGTATAGAGTGCATCTCAGTTCCCCCAGCTAGTGCCGCTTCAACGCTGAACTGCTAGACACGATCGATAGACGGTCTATTGCAGGAATATAGCAGACCACGACTGAAGGCCCACTAGCGACGGTTACGGCCCCTTGCTAGCCGGCAGTCTATATGCCAAGCCACTCGTCGTTCCGGATCTCGTATCCGTTCGTCCGGCAAAACGTCGCTGCGTGCTGGCGTACCGCGCGGGATCCCGGGAGTGTTTCGTTCTCTTGGATTCGCTTGACGATCCAGTCGGTGACAGCCCGGATGCCCTCATCATCGTCATCGGCGTCGATCGCTTTGAGCTCCCGAAACGTCTTTTCGTAGGCGTCGCGTTGTGACTCGCTGAGATCTGTGTTCGGGAGCGTTTCGGCCGCTTCGAGGACCCGTTTCATCGCCGCAGCGACTGTCGGCCGCTGGACTCGCACTCGGACGGCAGACGGGGAGTCGAACGTCTCCGAGTCTATCGCCGGCACTAGTTCCTCGACAGTGTAGCTCTCGTCGTCCGATTCGATGTCTCGGTCACCGATCACCGCGACGACCTCCGACCCAGTTACCGGGAACTCCAGCGATTCAAGCTCCGAATCCAACTCGTCGAGAGCTGCCGAGTCAATCGGCGGTTCTGGTTCGTCCCCACGTTCCAGTTCCACGGCAACGTCGCGCTCTCGCTGCCGTCTGTCCGCGTCACGGGCTTGCTTATCCCGGCCGTTCTTATCGTCTGCCATTCCCGAAGGTTGCCTCTCTAGCCGGATAGTCCTGTGGTCGATGCGTAAGGAATCACCCGAATGGATAACTATCGGGACTCTGTTGAATTGAGCAATGGGCCGTCGGATCCGTCATCCACTGCTGGCACTTGCTGGCGTCATCTCTCTCACGCTCCCGTGGCTCGTGATTCGAGGCCTGGGGCTTGTCCCTTCGCTTCCGACGGCCGTGGTCATCCTCGTGAGCGGCGTCGCCGTCATCGGCGCGGCGTTCGTGCTGACCTGGGGTGCTGAAACGGCCGAGATGGACGTCCCACGATCGTTCGCACTGGCCGTCCTCGCGATCATCGCGGTCGCACCGGAATACGCTGTTGACGCACTCTACGCTTGGGAGGCCGGCGCGGCACCGGGAACGCCGGCCTCGGAGACCGCCGCCAACCTGGCCGTCGCAAACATGACCGGCGCGAACCGCATTCTCGTCGGCCTCGGCTGGTCACTGATCGCGCTGTACGCCATCTATCGCGCCCGAGTTACCGCTGATGAGTCCGTTATTCGGCGGGATGGATTCCTTCGGGATTCGGTGCAACTCGAGCCCCGGATCAGCATCGAGATCCTGTTTCTTGGCGCAGCGACGGTGTACGCCCTGTTTATCCCGTTTTTCGACGGTATCGACGCGCTCGACGCGATTATCCTGGTTGGTCTGTATGCTGCCTACGTCGTCGTCATCCTGCGGGGAGAGTCGACCCACGAACCGCAGTTGGGTGTCGCCGGGTATCTCCAGGGATTGGCGCGGTCACGACGCATCGGTGCGGTGCTCGTAATGTTCGCGTACTCGGCGTTCATCATCCTGATCGCAGTGAAGCCGTTTGCAAAGGGCCTGGAGACACTCGGTCCACAGCTCGGCGTCTCGTCGTTTTTCATGATCCAGTGGGTCGCTCCGCTGGCCAGCGAGAGCCCCGAGTTCATCGCCACGGCGTACCTGGTGCAGAAACTGCGGACGACATCGGCGTTCAACGCGCTGATCTCCTCGAAGCTCAATCAGTGGACGCTACTCATCGGGACACTCGTCGTCGTCTACAGCCTCTCGCTCGGCGAGTACGGCGTCCTCCAGTTCAGCCAGAAACAGGCCGGCGAGATTTGGATCACCGCGGCCCAGAGCTTCTTCGCAGTGGCTCTCCTCGTCAACTTCGAGATCAGCGTCCGTGAGGCAGTTGCACTGCTCGGACTGTTCGCACTCCAGTTCCTCCCGTTCTTTCAGGATTTCGAGGGGCTACTGCTGTTCAGCGGTGTGTATCTCTTCCTCGGGGTCGCACTCCTGATCCGCCGTCGGCGTGATCTCCCGACCGTCGTTGAGCGTGCCCGTCACCACGGTAGTCGGGACACAAGGGAACCGCGGTCGTCCGCGACAGCAGAGGAATAGTGCGGATACGCCGTACTGAGTGGGGCGTGGTTCGTTTGGACCAGCGGCCGTGAATGGCTCTTCCCGCACTCAGTGGAGCAATGATGTCTACAGCCGTTCACAAACTCTCGTGATGGATACACCGTGCATATCGGTCACTGGAGGCCGTTCATTCTGCCCTCGTCAGGGTAGAACTCTCCCGAACTGGCCACGTAGATAAGTCTAATTCACGTCGGTCAATATACTTTTGGAGCGACGTACACGGAGGAAGTACGTGACGGAACAAGGACCGGAAAGTGAGGACACGATCGACCCGATGGGAGTTACAGAGGTCCTCAATTCGTTGATTGAAAGCGGGTTCCACGAAATAAACCGAGAGACGAACGGGTTGGTACTGTCTGGATTCTCTGCCGGTCTCGACATCGGGTTTGGACCATTATTGATGGCAGTGATGCTCACCCTCTCATCGGGTGGGTACGGAGATCTCGGAACGGAGCTACTACTCGCGAGTACCTACTCTGTCGGATTCATGTTTGTCATCTTGGGACGATTAGAACTGTTCACCGAACACACCACCGTGGCCGTGATGCCGGTCCTCGACGGACGAGCGTCGCTTGCGGAACTCGGCCGTCTCTGGGGGTTGGTCTACGTCAGCAATATCGTCGGTGGGGTGGCCTTCGTCGTACTCATCGTTACGTTGCTGCCCGACCTCGGGGTCGCCTCTCCGGAGGCATTCGAGACGATCGCTCTCTCACTCGTCAACCACGGTTTCACGTGGCTATTCATCGCCGGCGTGCTTGCGGGATGGCTTATGGGATTGCTGGCGTGGCTGGTTACAGCAGCTCGAGAGACGACGAGCCGTCTCCTTATCATCTGGATCGTCACGGCCGTAATCGGTATCCTCCACCTCCCCCACTCGATTGCGGGGAATGTCGAGGTGCTGTTTGGCGTCTTTCTCTCACCCTTGATTTCGGTGATGGACTACGTAGTGTTTCTCGCGCTTGCCACGATAGGCAACGCAGTCGGCGGGGTCGTGTTCGTCGCCCTGTTAAAGTACGGTCACGTCGTCCGGGGCGGGGATTAGTGGAAAATCCAAGAGAGTGTGTTAAAATCCGCTATCGGAAACGTGAGTTTGGTGATTACACCCTCTATGGCCAGACGGTAACGGAGCGATGTCTGTCTGCGGGGATTGACCTGAGTACGACTAGCCAACATAATCTCTCTGGAGAATTGACTGTCCAGGAGCGGCCCGCTCATTCACGATCCGAGTGACCTTCCTGTTGAAGGAAAGTAGAGGTTGGGGATCGGTTTGATCTTAGCTTGATCCAGAGGGAAGCGACGATTCCTCGGGCTCTATGACGGTCTCCAGCACCCACTTCTTTTCGACGTCACGGTTCGCAACGACGATCAGATCACCCTCTTCGCTTTGGATGCGCGTCTTGCGCAAGTCGATACCGGTCACTGTTTCGGTGACTGACGCAGTGGTGACGAAGTCACCCTCATTAAAGTCCGGATCTCGAAGCAGGTATACGCCGGCGACCGTATCGGCGATCATCTCTTTGAGGGCGAACGCGATGCCGAGACCGATGAATCCGGTCGCAGTGCCCAGGCTCGCGGCAATATCTCCCATGCCGACGATCTTTAACAAAACTAATCCGGCCCCGAACCAGAGGAAGATGTTCACGACGGTGACCGTGAGATTGACGATGAGTTTCTGATCCGCTGAGTACATTAGAGTGAGGCCGGATCGAAGGACAATTCTGACTACACGGATCACAGTATAGGCGAGCAACAGGAATATCAGCCCAGAAAGAAGTTTGGGGAGCGTTCCAACGATCTCCTGGAAAACTCCTCAATAACCGATTCGACCGCCACGCCGTCGGCAGTCGGCGTCGTCTGTAACAGCGTTACCAGTTTGAACATAGCTCGTAGTATAATAACACGATTCTATCAGGTTCCGGTCATCGTCGCTTCACCCCAGACGTGGGATTTGACGGTAGTTCGGAACGTCTTGGGATCGATTCACGAATCGAAATTGAGGATCTGCGGAGGGTACGATCGCTCAGTCGTCGAGATATGGTTTCTCGATGTGTTGGTCACCCCCGATGAGTGTCGTCAGCCACCGGGTGACGATATCGAACACCGCAACGAGTGGGCCCAACGCTCGTTCGACGTATGAGATCGGGCGAGCGACGCGGAGACTCCACGACTCCGCATGCCCGAGTCCGTAGGATTTCGGCACGATTTCGCCGAAGACGAGGATGAGCACGCTCACGCTGAGCGTTGCTATCACGACGGTGAAACCAGGGGGAACAAACCGTGCAACGAGGAGTGTGATAATGCTGGTGATAGCGATGTTGACGAGGTTGTTCCCGACTAGCAGCGTGACAAGGAGTCGATGCGGATTCGCGCGGAGTTGTTGGAGTGTACGGCTTTCCCGTGTACTGTCTTCGGGAGGGGTCTGTATCCATTCATCTGGGAGCGAAAAGATCGCTGACTCACTGCTGGAAAAGAACGCACTCAATGATAACAGAATCACGACTGCGAGAAGCGACGGTACCACTATCGAGTATGTACTCATATCTGACTCGTACGCTGGTAAGCGTATGAATACGGTGGTTAGTCCCTTCAATCGACGACGACATCACGCGTGCGGGTCGCATCGAGCGCACGATTGAGGTCGGAGCGCCGGACGAGGAGACCAGACGCGAAATCCTGGCGATCCATACTCGGTCCCGGCCGCTGGCCGACGACGTCGATCTTGACCACCTGGCAGCCGAAACCGATGGCTTCGTGGGTGCCGATCTGGCGGCGGTGTGTCGAGAGGCGGCGACGATAGCAGTTCGTGAACACGTCCAAGCCCAGACCGAGGGTGTGGCAGCGGCCGTCGAGGATATCGTGCTTACCCAGGCGTACTTCAAGACGGCACTGGAAGAGATTCGTCCGGAAAACGCCAACCTCGCCGAGGAAGCGGACGAGCTGTGACCGTGGCGTCCGTCCACCTTTTAGTACCGGCCCCGCCAAGCTGACGGACGGTCTATGCGACCCTATGAATTAGTAGATAAACTTCCCCCAAAGCGCTTCACCCGACGACAGCGACTCCTTCTCGTCTACGTCGTTGGTCTCGTCACGGTCATCCTCTCTTATACGCTCCTTTACAACGTGGGGATGCGCTACTTCGAGGGCAACCAGCAGTCGTTGTTCCACTCGGCCCAGATCGTCGTCGAGACGATGACGACGACCGGATACGGGTCTGATTCCCCGTGGTCGACGCCCGCGATGAATCTTATGATGATAACGATGCAGGTCACCGGGGTCGGCATCGGCTTCGTAACGCTACGGATACTCGTCATACCCTTGTTCGAGCGGGCCCCGCTCGAACTCGATGATCGTCTGTCCGCCAAGAACGACCATATCGTCCTCGCGGAGTACCAGCGCAACACGGAGGTCATGCTCGACGAGCTCGAAGAGCTGGGCGTTCAGTACGTCCTCATAGAGTCGGAGGAGGACGAGGCGAAGCGACTCTCGGACGATAGCTATCAAGTCATCCACGGCGATCCCGAGGACCGGGACGATCTCGATCGGGCCATGATCGAGCACGCAAAGTTGCTCATCACTGACGCGGGAGACCGAACCGCAAGTATCGTCCTCACGGCGTTGGAAGCGAACGAAGCCCTTGACGTCGTCAGCTTTACTGCCTCTACCCGGCGCAAGGCGGCACTAATGGAAATTGGCGTCGACAGAAGTGTCGCTCCCAATGCGCTCATCGGGCAACAGTTGGCCGAGAAGGCGACCACACCTATTGCGGTCGATCCGGACGTCGAGAGCGACGAAATGGGCATCCGAGAGATCTTGGTTCGTCGCGACAGCCCGTTACACGGCGTCCGGGTCAGCGACTCCCCGGTGGCCGATCATCCGGATCTAACTCTCGTCGCCGGCTGGTTCAACGGAGAACTACGCGTTCCCCCTGAACCGGGGGACCGACTTACACCGAACACAGTGCTCCTCGTAGCCGGTCCAGTGTCGGAGATCGCAGACCTCACCAGGGAGGTCGCTGGAGTGCGGCACCCGAGTGATACGACGCATTCCGACATCGTCATCGCCGGATTGGGGGAGGGCGGGTCCGCCGCGATGAAAACCCTCCCCACGGAGACGACCGTAACCACCATTGATTTGAATCCGGACGTCACGCCCGATATCGTCGGCGACGCAACTGAGCCGGAGACGCTCCGCAAGGCGGGCATCGAAGCGGCGACTGCACTTATTGTAACCGTCGATGACGATGCGACGGCCCTCCTGACCGTGGCGATGGCACGGGCGCTATCGTCGGATGTGGAGATCCTCGCTCGGGTCACTGCCGCAGAGAAGGCCACCGCCGCCGTCCGGGCCGGCGCCGACTACACGCTCTCCGTCCAGCGCGTGTGTGCCAGATTGGTTGCCGCCGAGGCCCACGGCGAGCGTGTGATGTCTCCCGTGAACCAGATCCGGCTCGTCCGGGCATCGGGGGATTCGTTCGTGGGTGAAGAGTTGGCGACGATTCGTCAGGATCCGGACCGCGACTGGACAGTGGTCGGTATCGCACGAGCGGGCAAGATCCTCACTGACGAGGAGACGAGGGTTCGCCAAACGGACGAGGTGTTCGTCGCAGGCAGCGACGACGCCATACAGAAATTCGAGCGTACAGTTGACGCTACCTAACTGTATCTGTCAAATGTGAATGTATACGAACCGATGTACCACACTTATATCTGAATGGGGTTGGTGTTACCTGTGACGTGATCTAAGAGATGGGTTTCCTCGATTCGTTCGGTGTTCTGGTCAGTAGCATCATTGCAGCAATCGTCATGCTCGTGTTCGCCATCCTCAGCTTTTTCGTCACCGTGTTCATCGTGCAGATCGGTGCTGGCCTGGCCGGGTATTCCCCGAGCGGGGATTTCGTAGCGCTGTCCGCAGCAATTCTGTCCGCAAGCGCGATCATGGCTGGCGCATCGCCGATGTCGGGACTCAGCGGACTGACCGACACCGACTCCCGCTCACAGTAGTCATCCGCGGACATTTCACTATCCATTCAGGTACTGAGTGACGCCGACAGGGTAACGTGTCGTCGGATTTCGAGCTGATTCCGCTCGGCTTCACTGGTGTGTTGTGTGTTTCTCGAAGTTGCAGGGCTAACACCCCGCCCTCAGAGCCCTTCAGGTCGGGGAGGATGTCAACGGAGCCAAGCACCTGAACTGCTCCAGTATCTCCGAGAAGGAAGCCAGCGAAGAATCGCCTCCGACGATCAGGGGTGGGACAGGCATAACCGTCCAGCGGCCCTCTCACTAGAGAGTTACCCATGGATATCTCCGAGATTCTTTCAACGGAGTTCATCGAGTTCGACATCGGAACCCCGCTCTCGAAAGTCGCCGGGGCATTCGAGAATCAGGAACTCGATGCCGTCGTCGTAACAGATGGCGACGAGTATCGCGGCGTCGTTAGTCGCCGACAGCTGGCGTCCTCGTCCAACCAGCCGTCTGCGAAGGTCGGTTCACAGGTCCAGCACGTCCCGACTGTCGACCGTACCGAGGACGTCCGCGACGTCGCGCGGCTCATGATCGGCAGCGACGCCAAAACGCTCCCTGTACTTGACGCCGACGGCCGTGTCGTCGGTGTGGTGACCGGCGATGCCATCCTCGAGGCCGTTCGCCCGTTTCTCGCCGCAGTGACTGTCGAAGACGCCTACACGGCAGAATTGATCAGTGCGAGCCCTGAAACCACGATTGGGAAAGCGCTCAATATGCTTCGAGACGCCGGTATCGCCCATCTCCCGGTCGTCGACAGGGACGACCTCGTGGGGATGCTCAGCCTGTACGACGTCATCAAGTTCACGACGCGGGGCGGCACCAAGAGCCAGGGCGGTTCGTCGAGCGGCTTCGGTGGCCGCGGTGGCGGGGGGCAGAACCGTGGCGGGTTCGGCGCGCGCGAGGGCGACGCCGACCGGATGCTCGACCTGCCGGTCCGGAACCTGATGTCTGATGCAGTCGCAACGATAGAGCGGAGCGCACCGCTTGACGAGGTTGTCGAGACGATGTTCGAGCGAGAGATCTCCTCGCTCGTCGTCACGGCCGACGACACCAGTGAACCGATCGGGATCATCACGAAGACGGACGTCATCGAGGCACTCACCTGGGAGCGCAATGACCGGAACGCCGTGCAGGTGTTCGGCCTCGACCTACTGGAGGGGATGGACTACGACGACGTCTCTGCGCTGATCGAGCGCATGACCTCGAAGTACGGTGAGATGAGCGTGATCAAGGCTAGCATCGAACTGCAGGAGCACAAGGAACAGAGCCGGGGTGTCCCGCTGGTGCTGGCGCGGATTCGACTGGTAACCGACCGTGGCTACTTCACGGCTGATGGGGAGGGGTACGGTGCCTCTCACGCCCTTCGACTTGCCGCAAACGCGGTCGAACGCCAGCTGCTCAAGGGGAAGACATACGGACAGTCGAAGAAGCGTCCCGACGCTGATGAGCAGGCACAGCTCTATGGGTGGTGGCTCGGCGGGTGAATACACGAAGTCCAGTCCACCTATCGATGGCTTCCCTGCCGCTGGGTATTTCCCCCCAGTCGCGGAGGCAGAATAGTGATTGCTTCTGAGTGGTCGGGATCACGTCAGTCGCCAGCGTGTGATCTCCGCCGCGCCGTCGACGATGGGATTCTCTCGCCGGATTAAAATAGATGCGTACGATCACCCGCAGGTGGATCTGATCGGGACTTAACGTTGGGTTTTGCGGATAAACTCGTCGAGGTCTTCTTCGATGAGCGTCGCAACGCGCTCACTATATCGCCAGAGTGCGGCGTTGAGCCGTTCTTCGGTTTCGTCGTCGAGTTCGTCTGCTCCCCGAAGGATGGAGTCTTTGGTGATCTGCGGGTGGTACACACAGACGACGCCGAGTGAGGTATCCGAACTCGAGGTCCCCGCCGTGTGGATTCCGTACTGATCGGTCCCCCAGACACCATCGCCGCCCTCTCGCTCCAGTTCCGAGTCGAGCGCATCGAGCAATTGCACATCTTCAGAGGAGAGGAGGGGGTCGTCGCCTTCGAACAGTTCGGCGTACGCCTCCATTCGAGCACGTTTCGTCCACTGGTCCAACCGGGAACGCGCCCGTAGCACGAGTTGTCGCTCGTCTGGAAATTCGGCCATAGTCCTCTGTGGACGGCTGGGGCAATCAACGTTCGTACGGTCGCTCTGGTCGAGACCCATGCTGGTGATGGTTCTGAGACGAGAAGAGCGTATTCGCTCGGTCTCGACTGTCGGTACCGTGCTGTGGCTTCTGGGGTACGGGCTCGTACACGGAGCGTGATGGGTACGACTGCCTCTCAGTCGTCGTGTGGAACGCTGCTGTTCACCAACCGCCCACCACACTCCGGACAGCTGAGCGCGTCCTCGGGATCTTCGATACCGTCTCCACAGTCGCGACAGACGTACAGCGTTGGCTCAGAATCTGATTCGATGTTCGGTACCATATAGCATGGTTGGTGCGCGAGGCATTAACACTTGGGACCGATCTCGTTCAGGAGAAACTGCAACGGGCCGGGTAAGGTCGTGGTGGTCAACCACTCTGTCTTTCAGGTGGTGATTGGCCCTCCACCCCCCACGTTATACACGTCCCTCTCCTACCGTTGTTTGTGGCGACGATTGTCTATCAAGGCGTGGATAACACTGTCTCAGAAGCGATCGACGATGTGAAATTCAACTACTGAGAGGACCACTGGCAGATTCATCATGGCGACGACGAGTACACGTACATCCTGAGAGAGCGTGTCTATACGGTGAAGATGACCGACCCGCACTTTCACAATGGACGAGTAGACCCACGGTCAAGAGAACGCTCTGGAATCGGAGTCCACGTACGCTCTCAGGTCGTATTTCGCTGTTGAGTCAGACCACCCGCGTCAAACACGGACACCCCAGAAGAA
This sequence comes from Halorarius halobius, assembly GCF_024298865.1. Taxonomy (GTDB): domain Archaea; phylum Halobacteriota; class Halobacteria; order Halobacteriales; family Haloarculaceae; genus Halorarius; species Halorarius halobius. The sequence goes on from NZ_CP101162.1 coordinate 67,983, forward strand.
TGCAATCCCGAGGACAGTGACGACCGACAGCAGCAACTGCAACGGGGCCCCAACCCGCAGGAAGTCCGAGAATTTGTAGCCACCAGGCCCGTAGACGAAGAGATTCGTCTGGTAACCGACCGGCGTCATAAATGCTGTCGAGGCGGCGAACGTCACGGCGAGGACGAACGCGAACGCGTTCGCGCCGATCGACTGGGCCGCACTGGCCGCGACAGGAATCATCAACACGACGCTCGCGTTGTTACTGATGACGCTCGTCAACAATCCAGTCGCGACGTAGAACACCCAGAGGACACCGATTGCTGGTAAGAACGTCGCCGTTGAGGCGACTGCATCGCCGAGCAGCGCCGCAGCCCCGGTCTGCTGAAGGGCGATACCGAGCGGGATAACCCCGGCGAGCAGGAAGATCACGTTCCACTCGACGGACGAGTAGAGTTCGGTCGGTTTCAGGACGCCAGTGAAGACCATTGCCACTACGCCGGCAAGTGCTGAGACGACGATCGGGAGAAGGTTTAGTGCTGGCAATGCGACGACACCGGCGATGATTCCCACTGCGAACGGGATCTTCTCGCTCCGATAGGTCACCTCGTCGAACTCGTGGGCGACGATGAAGTCCTCGTTCTCGACGAGTCGAGTGAGGCTATCGGGCGGTGCCTGCACGAGGAGCGTGTCACCGACCCGGATACGGCTCTCCTCGAACCGGTCTCGGACGACGTCACCGCGGGTTCGAAAGGCGAGGACGTTCGCGTCGTAGCGCTGTCGAAAGTTCGAACTCGCAAGCGTCTCGCCGGCGAGAAACGACCCCGACGGGATAACAACCTCGACGAGGACCGGTTCTTCCTCATCCGGATACAGGTCGTCATCGGTCCGAGGGCCGCCCGATAATGTGAGGCCTTCCGTGCTCATGATCTGTTCGAGCGTCTCCCGGTTCGTCCTGAGCCGGAGCGTGTCGCTCTCGCGGATCTCCTTGCGAGCGAGCGGTTCCGAAAAGCGCTCGCCGTATCGGATCAGCTGTAACACGTCGATGTCGAGTTCGTCGTCTCCCAGTGCCTCCTCGACCGTTTTACCAATAAATGACGAGTTCGCCGGAACTACGACGTCTGCGAGGTACTCCTGGAGGGCGTACTCCTCAAGGAGGTCCTCGTCAGCGGGGATTCGTTCGGGGAGCAGTCGAACGCCGACCGTCATCAGATAGACTGCGCCCACCGCGAACACGATGACACCTAGCTTGGTGAACTCGAACATTCCGAACGCGTGCAACCCGAGCCCGGGCGACTCCGCACCGAGCTGGGCTGCGATGTCACTTGCGAGGATGTTCGTCGACGTGCCGATGAGTGTCAACATGCCGCCGAGCATCGATGCGAACGACAGCGGGATGAGCAGCTTCGACGGTGAGGTCTTTCCGTTGTGCGCAAGGTCGTTAATGACCGGGACCAGAATTGCGACGACTGGCGTATTGTTGATGAACCCCGAGATCGGTCCGGAGACACCGACCGTCGCGGCGAGTTGCTTGCGCTGATCGGCCCCAGCGAATGCAGCCATCTTCCGGCCGATCAACTGCACGATGCCGGTTCGATTGATTCCCGTGCTCAGGATGAGCATGGCCAGGACAGTGATCGTAGCTGGATTGGCAAATCCCGAGATTCCCTCTCGCGGAGAAATCTGCGTCCATGGCTCGAATACGATCAACAACACCATCACCAGAATCGCAGTGACGTCGATCGGGACCCATTCAGTGGCAAACATCACAAGCGCGAGCAGGATAATGGCGAAAACGACGAGCATGTCGGTCGTTACAGACGTCAAGTCAAGGCCTTGGACCGCCAGCGAAATTGTAGAGAAGGACACACCAAATAGAGACACTTACTCGGGAAAAGGTCTGGTATGTGTACCCGCCGACTGCTGAGTGGAGCCTTGTTTAGAGGCTCGTGAGAGCGGCGCAAACGGTGGTTGTCGTCTCCAGGGATTGGTTACTTGTGAGAGTATTGGTGTGGATGTGCGACGGTGACCGACTAGAAGACTCGGGAGCACAGGTGAGTTGTCGGACTCAGCGTCACGGTCGGTCCAACCGCAAGGTCCATTCTGCGGGACCGAAACGAGGTCTCGTTAATACCACCGCTAATACGCCTGAATTAGCGCGTTTAACCAAGCCTGCTGAGTGGTATTTGCGTGGACGACGGAGTGACTGTCAGTTCGAGAAGCCCAGCAGAACGCGTGGAACTCCCAGAATATCGGTCACTGGTCAGTCATATCGCCCGGACTTGGTTCCTCTCCACGAGAGATAAACGCCGTCAGGTCCGTTGTCGTGATGACACCGATGACTTCCCCCTCATCGAGAACCGGGACGTGGTGAAAGCCATGTTCGAGCATCAAATCTGCGACGCTGCGAATCGGTTCGTTTGCGGTGATTGTGGTGACGTCCGTACTCATCGATCTCTCGACGGTCGCGTTCGGATCGAGGTCACCTTCTGCGACGATCCTGATGAAATCAGTTGCAGTGAGAATTCCTTCGAGTTGATCGTTCTCGTCAACGACGATGACCGAGCCAATACCATGTTCGAGCATCAGCCTTCCGGCATCCCGAAGTGACGTGTCGGCACCTACTGTGTGAACCGGCGACGACATGAGGCTTCCAACGAAAACATCGTCCATGTCCTAACGGAGCATCTGTCCGGGAATAAGATTTCGCACCACTGTATGAATCTTAGAGGAATGCACGCTTGTGTCGTGTGGAGGGACGCCTCAGTACCGCTCTCTGACCGTGCGTGGTGTCGTCAATTTAGGGCCGGAGGGACACTGCGGAATCGATTCTGTAGACATCGTCTGTTGTGAAATGACGGGAGGGCGAGGACACTTCTCGGAAACCAGCGACCTCGAGAACGTTTTATCACCCTTGTTGCCGTACGTTTCAGGAACAGATGGGACTTTTCAGACGAGTCGGGAGGCAGGTAGAACAGTTCAAGCAAACCGCTACCGAGACTGCCAAGGAGAATGCAAACTACCAGTGTGAGGCATGTGATGTACGGCTTCATTCCAACCACGATCAGTGCCCGGAATGCGGGGCCGAAGCCCTCCGTTCAACGGCGGTAGTGGAGTGACTTTCCTGAAGACTCAAGCGCGTACAAGTAGGGGTTCAGATACTCACTTCGTTCAAGGAAGCGTCCAGTGGTCCTCGGAGGCATCGAGGACCAAATCTCCAAATGTGAGATGTTTGGCTTCGTCGGAAGGCCCCGTTCGTTCTGACGAATCAGGTGCGCCCTCTTCGTAGAACCAGACGTATAGTCGACCGACCACTCATTCGAGTATTATCTGTATGTTTGTTTGGAATGTATCTCAATAGGAAAACGAATACGGAATACTTAACCGTATGGTGGATCTGTGTATAGTTGCAATGGCAAACGGTAAGGTTGATTTCTTCAACGACACTGGCGGCTACGGTTTCATCGCGACTGAGGATGCTGACGACGACGTGTTCTTCCACATGGAGGACGTTGGCGGTGAAGATCTGACGGAAGGAACCGAGATCGACTTCGACATCGAACAGGCCCCCAAGGGCCCCCGCGCAACGAACGTCGTCCGCGCCTAATTCAAGTTTCACGTCGTCGCCCAAAAGGCGACACAGTGTGACTTTGTTCCATTTCTGAACTGGTATCCACCCAGAGCAATAGCAATTAGACTACGAAGCTGCTGAGAGAACCGTACCGGTTTGAAGCATTACGCCCGGTTCCTGAAACACGCAGACAGCGGGATTTAGATTTCACGTTCCCCTCGAAGGAATCCCGCGTATGGCGACGTACTAATGATTTATTGGATTAGTCATTCGGGGCCATTAGCGGGAGTTCTCGGAGACGCTTTGTGATAGTCGTGTTACAGACTGGGCAGTCGTATATTTGGCGACCGTTCACCGTTTGAACGATCCAATCTCCAATGACATCGCTCTCGTGACCGCAACTGGTACAGAAGAGAGTCGTCTTCCGGCGCGAGTCACCTTCGGACGTGGAGGGCTGTTGAGCGGGCATGGTCAGTGGATATAGTAGGGGTCGAACGGGGATAATCCTGTCCGCAGTGATTAATCAGACACTCCGGATTACGACCGTTCGAATCGCGCTGGCTCCGTTTCGTTCCCGTCCCGAACAAGACTCGTTATCTACTCGTCGTCCGTTTCCTGTACGGCCTGTGCTTCCTGAATCACGAGCCGTTCGATTCGAGTATCATCGACAGCCTCCACCTGAAGGACGTACCCGTTCGTATCGATCTGATCGCCCACTTCGGGAACTCTGCCGAGGCGACTGAAGACTAGTCCACCGATCGTCTCGACATCGTCACTTTCGAACCGAGTGTCAAGCTGATCGTTCACGTCCTGAATAGAGGCCCCTCCGTCGACGACGTACGTGCCGTCGTCTCGCTTCTCGATGGACGGCTCTTGTGCGGCGGTATCGAATTCGTCCTGAATATCGCCCACAACCTCTTCGAGGATATCTTCGATGGTCACGATACCCTCAAAGACGCCCCACTCGTCGACGACGACGGCCATCTGACCTTCCCCACGCGTCTGAAAGTCGGCGAGGATCGCGTCGATCCGACGCGTTTCCGGGACCGTAAGGACTGCTCGGGCGAGGTCACGTGCGGTTATCGAATCGCCCGAACCCGTCTTGGTTTCACTCGCTCTCAGGATGTCCTTCGCGTGAACGAACCCGAGCGGCTGGTCGCCGTCCTCGTCGAGTACGAGATAGCGCGTGTAGGTTCCCGTCGCGGCAACCGATCGAAGGTCCGGAAGCGACATCGAGGCAGGTACGGTCTCGACATCCGGGCGTGGAATCATGGCCTCTCGAGCTATCGTATCCCCGAGCTCGAAGACGCTCTCGATCATCTCGACCTCGTCGAGGTCGATGTGTCCCGTCTCCTCGGACCGCGTGAGGATCATTCGAATCTCCTCTTCGGTGTGGGTTTCCTCGCTTTCAGACGCTGGCGAGACGCCGGCGAGGCGGGTGAAGTAGTTGGCCGTCCCGTTGAAGACGATGATGCCGGGCACGAACACGTAGTAGAAGAACTTCATGAGTGGGGCAACGAGGAGCGCGATACGTGGGGCTTCCTGAATGGCGAACGTCTTCGGCGCGAGTTCGCCGAACACCACGTGGAGGAACGTGATGAATCCGAATCCGAGGACGAACGCCACGAGATGGACCGTTCCCGCAGGAAGCACCTGACCGAGGGCGGGTTCGATGAGCGCTGCCACAGCCGGCTCGCCGATCCAGCCGAGACCGAGCGAGGAGAGCGTGATACCGAGTTGACTGACCGCCAGATAGTCGTCCAGATTCTGGATGACGTCCTGCACGAGTGCTGCCCCCGGTTTGCCGCGTTCGACGAGCGCGTTGACCTGGGTCGGCCGGACTTTGACGAACGCGAACTCCGCAGCCACGAAAACCCCGTTCATGATGACGAGAAAGAACGCGAGAAGCAGTCCGCCCAGGGAGAACAAATCCACCATAGTCAATCACGGGCGTGTGGGCACTTGTAGGAGGTGGATACCTCACTGGTCTTCTGCGGTCCAGACTGCTCAGGTATCGCGGACAACCACGATGCCGATAGAGTATGGACTAGCCCTTCCAAATCGCTCGCTATTGCCCGCTCGTTGAAAGTAGAGACTCACAATGTTTACGGTGCGAAACACGGCAGTTCCCGCTCTTTATGAAAGTAGCCCGCGTCTGGAACTCTCATGGGAGTACCGTCATGTTTTGTCCCGCCATTTCACGTCCTGATCCAGTCCAGCCCTCCGTTTGATGACTCCTTGGCGATCATCGCAGTCGCAGTTGTCCTCGGAGGAGTGATCTGGTACTTTGGAAAATATCTTCAGTCTCGTGTTCGATCCGTGATTGCCGAAATCACGCGAGCGGGACTTCTCCTCGTACTGGCCACCGCCGTCGCCTTCGTCCTGCTGAACAGGTGGAATGCGACGACTGATGCGCTCGAGATCGCGGGCTTCGTTCAGGTCGGTGTCGATACGGGTGTCCGTGCACTTCTTTCGGTCGTCCTCTTTGTCGCCGCGTACACCGCCACACGTATTCTAAAAGGAATACTTCTGGGCGGAACTCGCTCCACGAATCGAGCGATATCGGAGCATCAGCGTCGTGTCAGCTTCTACGTCAGTCAGATCGTACTCTACACCGTGGCGGTGTTTGGAACGTTCTCACTTTGGGGATTCCAACTGAGCAATCTCCTGTTGGGGGCTGGCGTCCTCGGGATTATTCTTGGCTTGGCGTTTCAGAGTACGCTCGCGTCGATTCTCGCGGGGTTCGTTCTGATGCTCTCACGACCGTTCGATGTCGGCCACTGGGTCCGAATCGGTGAACACGAAGGCTTCATTACCGAAATCACGGTCAATCACGTCCGGCTTCGAAACCTCGACGGCGAGCACGTCGTCCTCCCGAACGAGGCCGTCGGGAATCGAACGATCATCAACCGAAGTGTGGAAGGAAAACTACGACACCGTGTCGAAATCGGGGTCGATTATAGCGTGGACCCAGAGAGCGCGGGAGCGATCGCGCTCGAGGCAATGGCAGACCTTGACGAGATTATGACTCAGCCCGCGCCACAGGTCTTCCCGATTCGATTCGATGATTCGGCGGTCGTACTCGAACTTCGGTTCTGGATAGACAACCCCACACCCCAGCGAAAGTGGCAGTCGCTTCAAGCCGTTATTCACAGCGTCAAATCTGCGTTCAAACGAGAAGATATCAAAATCCCGTTCCCGCAGCGGGAACTCACTAAGCGGGGCGAACGCGATGCCTTTCGCATCTCCGATACTGATCCGCCTCGCTCCACCAATAGACAACAGTCAGAGTGAGTCCAGATCGAGGCCGACCGCAGAAGGTGAAAACTCGGTGAAGTCGGCGGACGAGAGGGGCCGTGTTCGTCCTGTCGACAAACCACGGGTACACTGAGGTTCTCAGAGGTCGCCAGGTTGGTCCCAACGAAGCGTCTACGAATCAGTGCTCAAAGTTGCCGTCGTACTGTTCGTAGGTGATGGTCAGTCTCCCTGGCGTTCGATGCTTCCCTGCGTCTCGGAGCGTCTGGAACTCTCGCAGGAGTTCATCGGCGTCCTCCGTCCCTTCTCGAACGCTTCGTGATTCTTCCCGAATTGTATCGTATACCTGTTCGAGAAGGCGTTGTGCGGCGTACGCATCGGTCTTCGAGTCTATCTCGAAGGAAGCCTCGTAGTGGGGCATGGTCGTGGTTGGTTTTCCACTGGAATAACTCCCCTTCATGTCTCACGGAAGGAATCCACATCTCTATGTCCTCTCGCCGAGATCCATACCCTATGACCTGTCCTAACTGTGATGCAGCCGCGTATACCGATCTCGGATTGCATCTCGGCGACATCACTGCCAGTCTCGGTGATTCTCCCAAGTCAATACCAGATTCGGAGACGCTAGTCCGGTGTGACGCGTGTGGCATTCTCTACGATACCGGCATTGCAGGCACTTGAGACACTATAGATGGTATATGAGTCACGAAACGAGAAATTTGACGGCTGGGAGGTACTTCGGCTCTACCTGCCCGGATCGTGAGAGGCACATGACAGTCTCAGGTGTCTTCAGACTGCCCCGTTAGAGGTAGACAGTCGTCGGGGTTGGTGGGTGAATTAATGTTGCTGCGCCCTCTCTTGTAATAGAGTGGCTGATCTGATTACCGAGTACGCCAACTACGACGCATTCGTCCGTGAGTGGCATTCAGAGACGCTCACTGACGACGATGGCTCGCTCGAAGAAGCCCGGAACCGTGGACTTCTCAACGAACGGAATTCTCGGCAGCTATGGCAATTGTTGGGACTCCTTGATCCTGATGAGCTTCTCATTCAACTGCCGGAATGGTTGGCCGACGAGAAGGGTGGATCCATGAATAGAACCACCGCCATAATGTTCGTTGGAACCATCACCCGCGAAACGGACGACGCGATTCTGTTCGAGAACTCTGCGGCCGCACAACCGCTCATGCAGCTTGCACACAAGATTCACTCACTTGAAAGGGGGATTGAAAATATAGGTGCCGATACTGACCACCACGAGCGATTAGCGAAGCAGCTAGAAGACTACCACCAACAGATTTGCAACCGGGAGGGGCTTCCCAGCCTCTCCGATGAATGGCTTCCAAAAAGCCAGCTCATAGCAGCGGTTCGGCGACGTGAGTGACACGACTACCGTTCGTTATCGCCAGGACTGACGGTCATGATGGCGGATCCTCGGACCTGCCCGTACGTCACTAGGGGCTAATTACGATCCTTCATTGCATCACTCTCAGTGGTTCCATTCGACCTCTGTCACGTCGTCGGTTTCACGAAGGATGAACGGCCCAATCGAGAGCGTATGTTTGGTAACCGTTGCGATCCGCACGACGTACGCCAGAAGAATGAGGAACGGGACGAGAGAAATTGTCGCTGCGGCCGCAATGACGAACACGAGTGTCTCGATATCGAAGATCACCACACTGTAGGTCGCATCATTGAAGAAAAGAACCATGCCGCCCGACACGAGTAATGCTGGAATTGATGCTGCGAGGATGCGTCGTGAAAGGTTGATGAGATCCCACTGGAAGTAAAGTGTCTTGAAATGTTCACGAGCAGGACCGAACAGTTGTAACACTTCGATCAACCGGTCGAGAGCCTCGACTCCCGACTCATCCAACGTATCATGATACCGCTCGTGGATGCGCCGTCCGGTGAAGATCTTCCACGAATAGTTGAAATTGAGTGCCGAGGAGATCACGTCAAATTCACCAAACCGGGCATCGTCAAGTCCCTCAGACACGCGGTCGGCGTTCTCGACGAGACTGTCGGTGAAGTCTTCGACCTCCATCTCGAGTTCCTCATCGGCGGTGTCCGACACTGAGTCACGGAGTTCCTCGGCACGCTCGCCCGAAATCTGAACAAGTGCCCGGAGAAACTGGGCGGGCCGCGAGGGACTCACCGGTGTTTGGATAACGTCCGCCACATCCCGTCGGAACTGCATCGCTCCTTCCATACGCTCGCGTTGGTCTTTGACCGCCCCGAGTTCCTGAGAAAGGACGAGCTGGTTCAATGTGAGCACGAGCGTGACGCCCGTGATCGTGGCTGTGAGAAGTCCCTGAAACAGCGTATCCACCGAGTCGCTGGTTCGGATGGCGTTCTCAGCAGTTGGATACAGGTACCCCACGCCGAGCAGTGTGCCGAACACGATCGCCAAGAGAATCCCGGTAACGAGCCAGCGGTCGGCTTCGAGGAGGAACCACAGTTTCAGCCGGCTCTGGCCTGCTCGTTCACGTAACAGATCACTCGGAGCGTCACCAGTCCCTGACATAATTCGACTACTTACGAACGTTAGGAAAATCCTTGGGGACTCGTGATTCACATAACGTAGATTGCCTTACAGTTGGACGAGAGTGCATTGTATTCTGATTGTCCTTGCGTCGGGGACGCGAAGCAATCTCGAAATGCTGACGCTCTGTATCTCGTACGAGATTTCTGTCGGTTAATGATAATTTCGGCAGAACGAGGTAGTATCTTGGTTTATTGTAGAGGTGCGCAACGTTGCGTCGGCCGCAACCCTGCGATTTCCGCATTCTGAGCGAACTTTTGAGCCGGTCCTGCGTCGCTCCAGACAACAGTATCATGTCACCGCTCCTCCTGCTCCTCACCATCCCGGCGTTCGCCACTCGATTCGTCGCGACCATCCTGGATCGACTCCTCCCGATCGCGGGACCGCTCACCGTCCCGATCGAGGGATGGGTTCCACTCGCTGGTCTCGGTCACTCGCCAAGAATCATATTCGGGCCGCTGGGGCCGCCCGATTCAGTGGTCGTGACCTTCACGACCGTATTCCAGTACCCGTTCTCTGCGTTCGTCCTCGCTGCGGTTGATTTCGGTTCGATGCTGGACTTTCCGGCGTGGACGGACACCGTGTTCTCCATGGCCGGCCTCGTCCTGCTGGTTCTCGGAGTGATGGCGTGGCTGGGAAGCCACAGCGGATACCGCCGGGCGTGGGGGCGACGGATGGCTTTCTCCGGAGGTGGCCTGTTCGTCGTCGGGACTGCGTTCGGAACCTTCGTCGACCTTCTGCAGTATGTCCTCGGATAGGCGTCGCGGTCGAGTGCGTGATACGTCTCCATCGACGAGAGCTTCGCTGTGGCCGTGTATCTGCGACCGAATTCGGGTTGTCGTTGATCCGATTCGAGGCCGTCTGATCTCCCTTCCCGTAGCAGTTCTTGGGATGGTACTCATCATCGTCTCGAGCGCGGTCATCGGTGCTGCCGCAGGGGCGCTCGTCATTCCCAATCCCGAGCCAGGTGTCGAGAAACACTACGACGATACGTTCCGGGTCCTCGCGAGCAACGATCCCGACCCCGGACGCAGTTCACAGACCGTCGGCGTCTACGAGTACGCCGACAACGGAAGCATCACAGCCGTCAACAGGACGGTCGTCACCCAGCCAGTCCAGCTGTGGGACTCGAATATTCAGTCGCGGGATGCTCTGGTCATCGCGAACGAATCCGACATGTACCAGAGCGGACTCCACGGTTTCGTTCAGGTTCCCTATCGCGACCGCTGGACGCCGCTCACGGACTGGTGGAACACCGAGTTCCGGATCCTCCCGCTCTACTCGGCTGACCCCTCCCGGGCGACGAGTACCGACGGCCGCTATACGGTCGAGGTCCGCCACCCGAACGGCTGGTGGAATCCGGTGTACAACGCCGAGGTCGAGCGCGTCGACGGCAACCTCACTGTCACCAACCCAGACGAGGCGCTCGTCCTCTCGTCGTACTACAGCACGGTGATCGACCGGAAGATCCAGATCGTCGAAGGGCTCCTCCAGCACTCTGCGATGGCACCCAGTCCGGCAGCCGCTCGAAGTACATCCTCGGTCCCGACCCGCAACGGGAGCGACGTGTTCCCGACGACGGACGGCGCGAGTGTCGGCCTCCAGTGGCGGTCCGGCTCCCATGAACTGGTCCGGGATGCCTACGTGGGAAACATCGACGTCATCCCTGGCGTGTGGCACGACGGTCGATACGTCACCCCGAGCTGGCAGCTGTACACCTACGTTCCGTGGGACTACCGGATCGACGTGCCGTCGGACTACAGCGAAAGCGGGTCCTGTACCATCGGGAACAACACTTACTCGCTTACTCGATGGGCCGACTACCGGCTGCTCGATTCAGATGCAGAGGTGGTGAACGTCACCGCCGGGAACATCAGTCTCGATTATGCTCGCCCAGGAATGTGGACGACGGTCAACCTCACCAGCTCTGCCCCACGTCATCTCCCACCGGGACGGTACGATCTCACGGCGACGCTCCACATCGAAACCGAACTGGAGACACACTACGGCGTGTCGAGCGCCCGCTGTTCGGAGTGGGACTCGACCCGGGTGACCAACCGAACGGTCGAGCTCCAGTACACTGTGCCCATCGAGACGGTCAACAGCGACGACCTCTCGGTGGACGTTCAGGTGTACGACCGGCCCGGCCGGGACGTGGTCTCGGTCAACTGGACCGGCGAGCAAGGCCTCGCCGCTGGCGCCGCGGCGTGGGAGGACGTCGAGGTACAGATCGGCGAGAAGACGATGTACGTGACCGCTCCGTGGCGGTTCTATTCGGTCTCGCGGAACACCCACGTCGAAGAGCGAACGAGCGGTAGCACCACCTCAATCGAGGCGTCACACTCCTATCGGGGCACGTATCCGGCGATGCTTCACTATCGGATGAGTCCGGCGAATGTGAGCGTACTCGCCGACCAGCCTGCCGACCAGCACATCTGGTGGAACCGAACGTATGTCGCCCGGAATCGGTCCGTTCCGGCGACGCCGCTCCCGAGTTCGATCGTCGCGACGCAGAACACGAAACCGACGTACCTCTACGACCAGTTCGCCGGGGTCCTGAAGAGCACCGACCAGGTGACCGGCGAATCGGTCACGGCGGAAGCAAGTGACGTGTGGGGGCTTCCTGTGGATACGTCGGTGAGTGTGACCCGCTATCGGGAATCCGAGCTCACCGTCACTGTCAACCAGTCTGCGGGGACAGCCGAGGTGTTCCTCACGAGCGCGACCGGCCTCCCGCTTCCCGGGCGTACCATCACTTTCGACGGGGCAGCCGTAGACAGTGTCACAACTGGCGCGGATGGTCGGGCGACCGTCGACGTGACAGGGACGATCGTCCGAGCGCATTTCGCTGGTGACCACTGGCGCGATTCGCGTCCGACCTACTATCTCGACGCCCACGGATATGGCGTGTCACAGACGGCGTTCGTTGGTGGGGCGACCGGGGTATTCGGCTACCTGAGCGCGGCTATCTCGAACGCAGCCATATTCGCGGAGTGGCTGGTCTTCGGGATCTTCGCGTTGCTGTGGATGCGATTCATGCGGGAGCGGCCGGCGAGCAGGCGGTAGTGCGAACCTCAGAGTATCGCCGGGAAGTAAAACCAGCACAATGCGAGTACTTGACCGACGATTCCCCCGACTAAGAACCCTGCATTCCATACCCTCGAGTCGGCCCTAAACAGTCCGAACCGAAGCGGAAGCGGGGACACTGGTCGGAAGGGACGAACTGTGTGATCACCGCGACCGACGGTCAGCGCATCCGCCAGCAAATGTGAGATGATCCCGAGGAACACTGTTGTCCCGGCGAGCAACGCAATGGGCCATGCAGGGAGATCGACCGGCGCCGCCAGCAGGCCGACGTAGAGCCCTGCGCAGGCGACCGCGCCGACGCCCAGCGCGAACCAGACGGTGTGCGTCGGCCCGCGGTGGGGGAGCCAATCGTGGTCGTGGTCGAGATCTGGAAGGCGACAGACCGCCACCGCGACCATCGTCATGGCGAAGCCGACGATTCCGAACAGTCCTGTCAGTGGGAGCATCAACAGGAGCGCAATTCCTCGATGTCCATCCCTGTGCATCGTACGGTCGGTGCCAGTCCTGATCGGGGCACCCTCCTTCCAAGATTGGGTGACTCCGATATAGTCGTTCTCGGGGTCTGAGAGGCCGTTCCCACGGAAATCCCACATCGGTCGTTGCTCTGTGGTGATCGGCTCTATTGGGATTAGTGCGAGTCCTTGGACGTTCAAATGTGACTGATTCCAAATGTGTTGTATTCGTCGTGACCGAAACAGAGGGTGGATGCAGCACCCGATCAATAGTATCTGCGAAAGTCCCAGACAACCTCTACGCACTCTGCATATCGAATAGCCGGAACCTCCGGGACTGAGAACGAAGATTGTAGTATCCCCTGGACGATCCGAGTGGTATGAGCGTCTTCAAGGGCCGCCTCACTAGCAGGCTCTCTGACATCGATCCGGTCGTTGCGATGTGTCTTCCGATCGTGGTTGCCCCCTTTGGATATCTTCTCGGCGGGCTGTTCATCACTCATTTGGTTAGATCGGAGATAGAGGCAGTTTGGCTGACGACAGTCGCCCTCACCGTCCTCTCTTTCGTCATAGTTTCGTGGCGTTCCTGACTCGCGACGGGGACATCACCACTGTACAGCTGGTCGGAACTTCCGCTTCGTTTCCAATTGAGTCGAAGTGGGGTGAACACACTGTATTTCCCTCGGTCGTAATGGTGTGAGGGACTCGATAAGCGACTGCTGACCTTACTGCATTCGCGCGCCGTATCTCGCCCAGCGTTTCTGACAGCGAGCAGAGATCACACAGATTGAATGTACGGATTCTATTGCTAATTCCTATAGTTCGTTCCCATCGGCTCGTCGCACGCCGCAACTGTGCGCATCGCGCACTCTGTGAGAGTACTTGTGTTCAGTCCGCTTTCTTCTCTCAGATGCCGTCGGTTGCCGACCTCGTTGACCCCGCGTTCAGACTGTACACAGTCGCCGAGGTGACGGCCCGATACCTTTCACTCATCCTGCTAGTTGTCGGGCTCATCGGCTATTTCACCGCGAGGGCGAACTCTCGAAGAGCAGTTCGATATCGTGGGATGATCACCGGCTCGGCTGCAGCGTTGGTCGCGATTATCGGCTTGTCCGCGTTCTACGACCTCGTCGCGTTCGTGATGGGTGGCTCCGGGTTTCTCCCGCCTGGCTGGCCCTACGGGTCGGCCGGTAGCGCTGGGTTGCTCTCGATCGCTCAGGCTGCGTCGGGGATGCTCTCGTACATCGGCCTTGCGTGCTTCTCGCTCGGGGCCGCGCTATGGGCCGCAGGGACGCCTCGAGGACGGACGTGGACCCGCGGCTATCACGGGATCATGTGGGGACTTGCGATGATCGGCGCTTCGATGGGCGGACTGCTGTTCACCGTCTTTGCTGGTGTCTTTGGGATGTAACCACCCCACTCTTCTCTGAGGATACCCCTTGCAGAGCTCTCTTCAAGTAACGAGTCAGTCGGTGAAACCTGGGATATTACAGGTCGCGGGGCTGGACCGTCTTCCGGTCGTTTGCTTCGGCCCGACGGGCTGCGTCGTCCAACAGTTCGGCAACGTCCTCATCGAGGGCGTCGTAGAAATCTGCAGCCACATTCATCTCGTCGAGCTGTTCCTTCACGGCGGATTTGACGATCAGGTCTGCCATACGCATGGGCTGTTCTTCCGTCGTCTGTATAAACGTACAGGTGTTGATTTGCGAGTACGTGCCCTGCTTGCCCCGTTCACGAGCAACAGACGTATGTCGTTACACAAGCTATCAACGGCTGGAACAATGTACGACCTGACGGGATTTCAGCGCGACCTCCTGTATGTGATTGCTGGCCTCGACGAGCCCCACGGTCTCGCTATCAAGGAGGAACTTGAGGACTACTACGAGAAGGAGATCCATCATGGCCGTCTCTACCCGAACCTTGATACCCTCGTCGAGAAGGGGCTCGTCGAGAAAGGGGAGAAAGACCGCCGGACAAACGTATATACACTCACGCGCCGCGGGCGCCGTGAAATCGAAGCCCGCCGTGAATGGGAGTCTCAGTACATCGAGATTGCAGAGTCTGCGTCCGCGTAGATTCACTCACACGGGTCACCTATGCGAACCCGTTCCTACAGGAGGGTTCTGGTAGACGTCGCAATAGCCGATGACTCGTCGAATATGTCTCTCGTGTATGGATGAATCGTTCGTGCGTTTCGGCATCATCATCTTCGGGGTCAGTATCGCGACTCGAATCGTGGCAGGTGTCTTTCTTCGAGACCCTAGTGCCGTCCTGTTCTACGTGGGGGGTGTGACACTTCTCTCGATTCCGTTTGCGTACTATCTGGTCTTTCGAGCCGACTACGACATATTTCAAGAGTATACCTGACATGACTGTTCAGTATGGCTGCCGGTAACAGCGGCGACTCAGAGACGGTCCTCGCGGATCTCGAACTAACGCGAGGACTCACGATCCAGATGACTGCGATCGGCACGCTCGGGATGATCGTCGGCTGGGCAGTGTTCAGTTCTCTCTACCAGGCTATGACAGGACATCCAGCGAGCTTCCAGTTTGCGCCGCCGGGTATCGGGTGGTGGACTGACGCGTTGAACGTGCTGGTTATCGTGATTCTGGCGACCGTCTTTATCGTTCCACACGAGTGGCTTCACGGGCTCGCCATTCGGTACTACGGTGGCAAGGCACGCTATGGTGTCGGAATCGCGCATTTCATTCTGCCATACGCGTATGCGACGACGGATCACGAATTCTCGCGGAACCAGTTCGTGGTGGTTCTCCTAACGCCGCTCGTCGTCCTGACGCT
Organism: Halorarius halobius; assembly: GCF_024298865.1. Classification (GTDB taxonomy): domain Archaea; phylum Halobacteriota; class Halobacteria; order Halobacteriales; family Haloarculaceae; genus Halorarius; species Halorarius halobius. The sequence goes on from NZ_CP101162.1 coordinate 83,672, forward strand.
CCTCGGGGTGCCTCTCATGATCGCCTTCGAGTGGGGCTGGTTGATCGTCCCGCTCACGTTGAACGCTGCGGGAGCGGTCGCGGACATCTGGATGACGTTGATGGTACTGAGCTATCCCTCCCATATCCGAATAGTGGATCACGAAGATGGCGTTCGAATTCTCGGGCGTAGCGCTGACCGTCCGCGATCACTCTCGATTACGACACTCGTCTGGGACGCTCTTTCTGGTGCTGCTGTAGCTGTGTTTGGGAGCCTAATCCTGTTAGCAATTGGCGGCCCGATCCTCTTGTCGCTGCTCGGTGTTGAGTCGCTTACCGTCGGTACCCCCGGTACGATCACGTACCTGTTCTCCTTCACCAATACGCCAACCGAGATCTCCTTCGGTGTCGGTCCCGGTGTACTAAGTCTCGGTGCGACACTCGGACTCGGCTATGCGTTTCTCCGGAGCTACCTCCGAGGCAAGCGCCCCGTTACGACAACCGTGGAATCCGAGTAACTAGGATCCGGTTGGCTGGGCTCAATTGTGGGTCTCGATAAGCGCTCCGAGTGTCGCTAATCCAATACTCAACCCGAGCGTTTCGACGTAGAGGACGGACGCCGTCCCTCCCTGTACCGGAATCACTCTGATCGTTGCGAAGGCACAGGCGATGAGCAGCAGGCTCATTCCCTCAAGCCAGCGATCACGTCCATCTAGTCCCCTGAACGAGACCGAAAAGCCTGCTGGATAGCCGATGGCCGTCCACCCGACGATACCCCACACGAGACCACAGAGTCCGGCGAGTCGCGGACCGACACCGAAGACGACGTTCGCTGCCCCACCGGTAAAGACAGCGATTACAGTACCGCTGATCCAGGGTCGAAGGTACATACACGCGTCTCAACGGTGAGTTATACAAAATTAGGTGGGCTTTCTTCGGGGAGATGCTGACGCTGGTCGGCATCTGTGCCGCTAGATCGACAGGTACGAGAGTCCCATCAACACGACATTGTACGTCGCGTGCGTCACGATGGGGACTGTGAGGTTGCCGGTGTATTCGTACAGTGCACCGAACACGCAGCCGACGACGACGATGAGTGCTGCGCCCGCGAACACCGGGAGCAGTGCCCCCGAATAATTCGCGAGGTGCATCGACCCGAACAGGAGACTCGACCCTGCGATCGCTGGGACTGGCCCGACCCGCTGCCGAAGACGGCCCTGAATGACACCGCGAAAGAGCCACTCCTCTGCGGGTGCGACGAGGACCACCGAGAGCGCAGCCAATCCGAGTAGGAACGTCGGATTCCGCGTGGCGATGTCGCCGATGACTGACTGTGGCAGTAGGTCGAGAACGGTCAGCAAGACCGACAGCACGGTCGCGACCACCAGCGCGGCGACGGTTCCGCCGAGTACGACGAGGAGCTGTCGGCCTGACGGGCGTGCGATGGTGACCGAGACGCCACGGAGCCTGCAGTAGGCGTATCCGACGACGAGGAATGCGACCTGGCCCGCAGCCGTGGACCCGATGAGGACTATCGTCGTTTCGATCCCGTATCCCAGCACGAGCATCGGGACGATGAACGCGACACCGGCGACCACCGAGATGAGAAACGCGACGATAGTGAGCCCCACCAGTTCCGCGACTGGACGAACGAGGCCAGCGCGACGGGTGTCGACGTTCGACATGGACGACACGACCGCCGCGAGTCAGGTAGGCGTTTGGGAAACCCCTTCGGCAGACGGCACCGAACGACAACCCGATACTGGAAACAGCCACCACGGCAGCAACCGCATCACCCGTACACGAGGAGCGCGAGTCCGGCGACGCTCGCGAGGTTGACGACCGCGTGGACGACCGTACTCGCGGTCGTTCCCCATCGGTGTCGGACGAGTCCGAGGGCGGCCGCGAGTACCAGCACCGTCGGCACCCGTGCGAGCGACGCGTCGAGCACCGCGTGTTTGGCCGTGAACAGTATCGCTGTGACGGCGATGCCGACCGCCGGCTCCCACGCCTCGACCAGTGCCGACTGGACGACGCTGCGCCAGGCCAGTTCCTCCGTCACCGGCGCAACGATCCCATGGGCGAACGCGAACAGTGCGAACACCCACAACCCGGCTTCGAGGTCGGTGAGCAGGAATCCGAACGCCGCGACTGTCGTATCCGTCCCGGTGAGTGACGCGACGAGGAGGCCGACACCCTGCACGGCGAGAGTCGTCACCACTCCCGCTGCTATCCCCGCGCCCACGATACGGCCGGTCGTCCGGTAATCCCACTTCTCGCGGTCGATGCCGACGCGACGGCCGGCCCGGACCGCGAACAGCGCGGCGACCGGGAAGCCGACGACCGTCGCCACGAGGGCTCCGACGAACGTGTTATCGAGGGTGGTCCCGACCGTCGCCCCGAGACCCACCCCGAACAGGAGTTCGATCACCGTCCAGCCACCGGCGACAATCAGTCCCGCACGAGCGAGCGGTGAAAGCTGTGACGGCGATAACGCACGGCTGACTCGCGGCCGGGCACCGATCCAGCCAGCCCCGAGCGTGACTCCGACCGCGACGGCAGTGCCCGGAAGGCCAAACAGTAGCGGATACGAGACCGGGTCTCCCTGAGCGAGAAAGACCTGGCCGCGGACGAACAGGAACACTCCAGTGAGCCCGCCCGCGACGAGTGCTGGCCAGGGCCACTGCCTGCGATACCGGACACCGAGAGCGAGGCCGACCGGGAGTGCAACGACAGCGACGGCGGTGAGTGTTCCGGCGTCAACTATCGCGTCCGAAAGAACGTTCGACGCGCTCGCGGCCACGACGATCGTCGCGACGATGCCGACAAGGCTCGCGCCAACACCTGCACCGAAGAGTCGGACTGGACTGACGGATCCACCCGTCGTCTCGGCGTCACCCCGCCCCTCGAGTCCCATTGTCGGTCACGGTCGATGCTTCGACCATCTTGATTATATATCCTGTCCGAGCGTCCGACGGACGGGACGCTTTCCGCTTCGTTCCAAAACGACTGGTCCGTAGGTGTGGCTATGTGATCGAACAGCCATCCGTCTGATAGTAGATGATGCGATGCCTACCGCGAGGCTCGCCCGCGAGGAAGTCGAAGACAGTATGTATTGCGACGGCCAGTCTCAACGACTGAACGTTCACAGCAAATCCGAGAGGTTCCAGTCACATCGGTGGCGAGTAGCTATCGAATCGTCGCAACGCGACCCAGTATGAGAGGATGGCGACGGTAACAGCACCGACGACGAGGAGACTGCCAGTGGTGAGTCGGAACGAGTCGGTCCCGATGGACTGGATAGCCGTTCCGATGCCGTGAAACCACGCCCCCACGTCCGAGAGGACTCCGCTCCCCCCACCAGTAGCTAGCTGCAGGAGCGCAGCCGGGAGGAAGCCGATGAGGCCCGCGATGAGCGTTCGAGCGAGTTGTGGTTCGAGGAGGAGTACCGCCAGAAGCGCTCCTGGAATCGTCACACCCAGGAAATGGAATGCGGTCGTCAGCAACCGTGGCGGGATCACTTCACGACTCTGTCCGATACTGATCGCGCTGAACCGCGGAAACCACAGCCCGACAGCTGGCGCTGTTGTGACGGCGACGAGGGTCGTCAGGAGACTCACTCCCAAGAGTCCAATCGTGACCGGCAGTTCGAACGATCCGACGAGTGCCGTACCCCCGGTCACGAGTACAACGACCGGAACCCCGAACAACAGGCCGGGAAGCATCAGTCCGCGGACGTAGGCAGTCCCCGATACCGAGATGAGCGTGACGGGGAGAACTGTGCCTTCGTCTCCGAGTGGATTCATGGCAAACGTCGCGCCTGCCATCCAGGGCAAGAGGACGGCAGCGGCAGGCGCGAAGACCATCCAGGGGGATACGGCCTGCATTCCCGAGCTAACCAAGCCACTGCCCACCATCACGACGGGCAACAGCAGGAAGTTGAGCCGCCGGGGATCGCGTCGCGTTCGTAAGAGAGTCCACTGGGCGACCCGGCGGGTGGGCTGGGAGATTCCCCGCGGAATCCCAAGCGGTGCGATCGCGTCTGCCAACGCCGTTCGAGTCCCATCTTGCTTGGGCGTGGTATGTTCGGGGTCTACGTCTGTCTCTTTCTCACCGCTGACAGGGTCTGTGAACCAGAGTCGAGTCGCCTCACGTTCGACAAGTACGATTCCGCCGACTACGACGAGTAGGCTTCCGCCCACAGCGACGCCCGCTCGCGTCATCGATCCTCGAACGGGGCTGCCGATGACGGCGAGATCGACGAACCATCCGACCGGGAGAATGGCGAGCGACTCCTGTCCGACCGCGCCGAACTGTGGCAGTGTCACGAGTAGGTAGCCTCCCATCGCAACGACGACGGCAATCCCGCCCAAGGCCGTTTTGTGGCGGGCGACGAACGGGAAGGTGGCGATCACTAGCGCGATCGCGTAGCCAAGAGCCATCCCAACGAGGACAGCAGTGAGACCGAGGAGGAGGGCGGCGAGTGGTATCAGGAGAATACTCACCAGTGAGCCGAACAGGTAGACGACGCCGCCCGTCAGGACCAGGACTGGAAGCCCGAGATACGCGAGGACGCGGAGTGTCTCGGCGACCAGTAGTCCGCCAACGACCGTTCTGGCAGAGACGGTCGTGAGCATGAGCGGTTCGGCGTCGATGCGTGGCCGGGCAGAAACGACACGCTGGGTGGCGATAAACACGCCAAACAGCCACAGAAGCGCGACTGTTCCACGGGCGACCGGCGGGAGTGAAACTGTTCCGACGTTTCGAATCGCTCCCGAAAAGAGGTAGATGAACCCGACGAGCATGAGCGACGGGAAGACGAGTCCCGCTGCCATGAGGAACGCTCTCGCTTTATCCTGCCAGATTGCTCTGACTGAACGACGGAATTCGAAGACGCCGACCCGGAGTGCGTGCTGCGGCCACTTCGACTCAGCCATGTGTCGCCTCCGCGTCGTCCTCGGCGGGATCGGAACTCGTGATTTCCAGGAAGGCCTCTTCGAGCGTCCGCGTCTCGCCAGTCTCGGCACGCTGCGTCAGTTGGTCGGGGGCATCTTCAGCGACGAGCCGGCCATCGTAGAGGATCCCGACGGTGTCGGCGACTGCTTCGACGACGGGGAGGATGTGCGTCGAGAGAAAGACCGTGGTGCCCTGGTCGGTGAGCTCGCCGATGAGTTCGCGAATGGTCCGTGCGGCTCGCGGGTCAAGTCCGGACGTGGGTTCGTCGAGGAATGCGACGTCAGGGTCGTGGAGGATTGCCTGTATGTACGCCACTTTCTGTCGCATTCCTTTCGAGTAATCCGCGATGCGGGTCGCCGCGTCATCCGGCGAGAGGTCGAGACGGCCGAGTAGTTCGTCGATTCGTTCCTTCGTCTGTTGCTCGGGGAGGTCACGGAGTCCAGCGACGTACTCCAGTTGTTCGTAGGCAGTGGCCTGCTCGTACAGCGGAGGTTCTTCGGGCAGATACCCGATATGCGGCCGGAGGGCATCCCGATCCGTGACTGGGACATCGGCGACGGTGGCTGACCCACTAGTCGGCGTCGTGAGGCCGGTAAGCATCCGCATCGTCGTCGTCTTCCCGGCCCCATTCGGGCCGAGGAAGCCATACACCGTGCCATCGGGGACAGAGAGGTTGAGTTGATCAACGGCTATCGTCGAACCGTACTGTTTGGTCAGGGCGGAGGTCTCGATAGCGGGCATTGATCCAATTAGGGAGGATGTCGATTGCTCAGCAGATATAGGTGGTCATGCGACAACTCATCTAAACCCACTCTCCTGCGAAGTCAAGAGTTTGATCGTCAGCCTACGGTGGGCGTGCCGATGACGCAGACGCGGATTATTTGCGACCCGCAGAGATGAGGATCACGCTCATGAAGATGCTGAACACACCTCCCGTCGCGCCTCCAGCGAACAATCCCGTAGTAAGTGATCGATCAACCATCCACGCCGAGAGCCCCCCGAGAAGTGCTCCAACGACGATACTGACAAACAGAGTGAACCCAATCAGGCGATACTGCCAGTTTGTCTGATCCAGATTTGCGTCAGCGAATCGGCCTGCAAAGCCACCGATTACGAGCCCGCCTGCGGCACCGAATCCAGCTAGGACCGCGAACTCAGATTGGAGTCCGGTGATCATCGCCGCAGTTCCACCGATTCCTGCTCCAATCGGGATTCCCCCACCAGTGCCGTATTGTTCTACTGTGGTAACCATACCGCGTATTCAGAGCGGATTCTCGTAATACCATGCGGGAAACCCGATTCAGTCGGTGTACGTGGACGGTCAGGTGTACGAAGAGTGGGTAGAGAGCCGTTGAACCGACCGCTTCATCAGAGTCGAGCGTCTATCATCGGCTATGAATTCTCGTCGACGGTTTCTGATCGCGGCGGCAGTCGTCGTCATCTCCGGTGTGATGAGTGTGCTCGCCGCACCAGAACTCCCCACACGGATGGCGACACACTGGAACGCCGCTGGACAACCGGATGGAACGATGTCGAAGCCAGCAGCACTCGCACTCTTTCCAGCGATCTCCGCTGTCCTTCTCGTCGTCTTCGCGGCCATCCCGCGCATCGGCCCGCTTCGGGAGAACATCGTCTCATTCCGCCCGGTGTATGACTGGTTCGTCGTCGTGTTCGTCGTGTTTATGACTGTCATCCACGGCGGTGTCATCGCGTTCAATCTCGGCTACGAATTCAACTTCACGCTCCTCGTCCTTGCGGCCGTCGCGGGCCTGTTCTACTACGTTGGAGTGCTCCTCACTCACGCCGAACGCAACTGGTTCGTCGGCATCCGGACGCCATGGACGCTCTCGAGCGACGAAGTCTGGGCTCGAACACATCACCTCGGTGGTCGCTTGTTTAAACTGACTGCGCTCATCGCGCTCATCGGCCTCTTCTTCGGTGACTATGCTGTCTATTTCCTCATCGTGCCGGCGCTCCTCACCGCGGGAATCACTGTTGTCTACTCGTACTACGTGTACGAGCAGCTTGAGCGAGACTCAGATCCGGACTCGACAAACTCACTGTGAGAGGCGCTGTTAAAACTCTCGGCGTATGATAGTTTATCGAGGCCTTGCTGCATACAGGGCGCATAGTCAGCACCGAGGAATTACTTAGTTTGGACTACACTGAGTGCTCAATACAGGGGAATCACTGAACAAACCACGTACCACATCCGGCGATTGAGAACCTCTAAGAGCCCGTAGGTTGCCGAATCACTCGCTATAGTCGAATTCGTTGGTAGCCGTCGATTCGACCGGGAAGACCTGCGTGTCAGGTGCGTTGAGTGGGCTGTCCGAGCCGGTGAGCCACGCGGTGAGGTAGACGACGCAGGCTGCGATGACAGCAATGGGTAGTTGGAGAGTAAAAACGCCGTAAATGAGTGTGATGAGGATCGTTACGCGGGTGACCGTCTGCCGGTTGGCGTCTCCGTAGTATGCAGACTGCTAACTATACGCTCTCTATGTAGTACGCCATTTCTGTCGTCATCAGAGTATTTCAACGGGGCCGGACAATGTTCGACCACCGTGGCAAATCCAGCGCACGAGTGCCGTAGTACCCGTAGTATTACAACTCGTGGGAACACAGCACGCTTTGTGCCCTCCAGACGTGAACTGATTGCGGGTGTAGCTGGCATCTTGAGCGTGACCGCTGGCTGTCTCGGTAACGACGACACCGTCGCTCGGTGTTCCAGTCAAGGAGTGGGTAGCGGCTCGCAACACCTCCGTGAGATTGCCCCAATACAAGGTGACGAACAGATCGCTCTCGGGATACTGGTCTCCGAGCAGGCTATTTCCGGTGAGCTGTATCACACAGTACGGATACGAGATAGTGACGACACCCTCGTTGCTTCGGTTCCGCTCATGAATGATCGTGGGATGAGCAGTCTTGACCCCGAAGATTACTCGGTATTCGGATCCAGCAGTGGCGAACTATATGCGGTACCGTTAGGTCCTCCACCGGTTCATGGTGAGTACACGGCCTCATTGATTAGTTCGGAAGGCGAGCAAATCGCGACCGCGAGTCTCCGGTTCAATTGCTACGCGGAGGACGGAACGCTCCCGTAACTGAGACAGATAGATTGTAATGAGGTGGGTCTGTGCTGCATTCACGCGCTGTATCTCGCACGACGGTATCGTCAGCCATTGACGGTTTCGACAGAGGCCTGTGAGATTATCTTAGAAACGACTACCGTGACTTGTCCCGTACTCTCATTAGATACTCAATGAACGAAGATACGGCTCGAAAACTCGGTAATGGGCTACTTATCGCCGGCCTCCTCTGTTTCGTCGGTGGTGCCGCGATGCTCGTAACGGGCTCACCTGCCGAGACCACCATATACGCTCTCGGTGCGCTCGGACTGCTCTTCGTCGGGACTGGCACGGCCGTCAAAAATCGTTCCGGACTCAGTCAGCGAGATCAGGGCCGTTTTGGAGCGTACCGACCGAATCCCCCACGTCGGGGCATCTGAGATGCAACACACCAAAATATCAGCAGTTACGGACGTACTGTATGGCACACGATCTGTCCTTCGAGAATTTCCTGCGAGAATTGGGGTTGCGGATAGGCGCTGCCGCTGTCGTTGTGGGACTTTTCTTTGGGCTCGGATACATCAATAGGACTGGTTTCTTCGGGTTGTCTCGGTTTCTGGATAACCAGGTCGTGTTCTTTGCGACAGCGTTCGGCCTAGCTGGGCTCGTTTCACTGTGCTGGATTGAATTTCAGCAGTACAGAGCGTGACCACAAATTCGTGTTACAGAAGTACAAGGAGAAAGCCCCGTGCTTTAGCGCGGGGATGAATCCGACAACTCGTACACAAGCCACGTTGGCCGCCCCGAACGGATGTTTTACGTAATGAGTCACCGTATTAACAATCAACCGAGGCGGCCTGCCCGCCCTGCTAATCGGACAATATCGGGATTCCTCGATTCCACGCAGAAAGCACCCCTTTCTGTGCTGGAACACGGGGTGCAGGTAGCAAAAGTATCTCCGAATCCCTTCCCGGGATAGGAGTAACGGCTGGTTGGCACAGCCAGTAGTTGGCTTCCAAGGCGACTACAAACCGTAAACACCCCAACTCAGCGGTGCGGTACCGTGGGAATCCTCGCGCTTTAGCGCGAGGAGGATGTCAATTTTCCAGTACTCCCGGTAGAGCGACCGAATGTACCCGACAGCCGACTCGTCGAAGTGAACGGCGTCCTCGGTGAAGCGCGCTGTACCGCGTTTCGTCGAAAACGACTCGATGGAGGGCATGTGAGGAACCATCGACCGGGGGAAGGTATGAATTACGCTGCGTGGGAACGTCGCTTGTGAGCGTTCGCTTCAGGTATACACAAGAGGCAGCAGCCGTTATTCTGGGTATGATTGCGTTCTTCCTCTTCGTTTCACAAGTCCACTCCTGGGTGAGATGATGGCGCAGTCCACTTCCGATCCGGGTGCCGTCGCAGTTGACTGGGAACTTGACGTGACGGATTCCCTTCTCTTACAGATCCTCGCGTACGTGTGTCCCAGCATCTTCGGTGGCATCGCACTCCTCGCCGGTGGGCTGTTACTCTGGCTTGTCGTTTCGGCGGTGCTGGATGGTGACCTCGCTCGGGCAGTCGGGATCGTCGCCTTCGCGATACTGGCGCTGCTTTCCCGTCGCTATCTTCCGGCACTACTCGAGACGAATCTCACCGACCCGTTCTGGAACCGATATTCGCGGCGCGGGCTCGTCATCGGGAGCGTCTGTGGCGCACTCATCCTTCTCGGGAGCGCGCAGCTGCATCCAACTGCACCGTTCGTGGTGTTCATCGCCAGCTGGGTGCCGCTTGTCCTTACCGCAGCGTTTCCGACGAGTGGTCACGCTGAGCCAGCGGTTGGAACGCTCGTCATCGACGACACCGAGGTTCCGCTCGAAGCAGTCAGCGGATTTCGGATGGGTTCCGTAGGTACGTTCGCCGTCTGCTGGCTCTCGTATACACGGGGTGTCCCGACCGCGCCTCGTCTCATATTCCTCCCTTCCAACTACGTCGATGTAGTCACGGAGCTGATTGATACGGGCACGGAGTCTTCGAGGCGGGCACGCTCGACGATTGGTCGAACGGAACGACTCGTCGCCGGACTCTTCGGTCTCGGCATGATCGCTCTGGGCCCGGTTCTCTGGGTGATTCTTCCGCCGGGAGACGGGCAGGCTGTTGCATTGTACGCAGGGGCGATGTTCGGTCTCTTCGGGATGCTGCTACTCTGGTATGCATACAGCGCCTGAGCGCCCGAAGAGATTTACCGAATTGTTCGGAGTAGTTAGATGAATGGATAGAGACAGGTGGCCAGCCCCGATCCGCACCCTCCGAGGCTACCTGCCCGCCGAAATGCGGGTGCTTCGCGGAGCAGTTGGAGCACTCGGCGGTGTGATCCTCCTTGGCAGCATTCTCAGCATACTGCTTGGGGGAAATTGGCAGCTCGGGTATGGCGACGATCGTCTCCTCGTTGCCATCTTCCTCGTCTTGATACCAGCCGGGCTTGGAGTTGCATCCCCCATCTGGTACTGGCTCGGACGCCCAGTCTGGGATTGGTTTGACCGCCCAGGCGACTACCTTCTGGGTCCGTTTCGGGAGGTTCGATTCCTCCCCGGCCTCGCCGGTTCCGTGATAGGCGTCGCACTCATCTTTCCTGTCAGTGCCACCTCACGGCTCTTGGTACAGACGTTCGTCCCATTTGGCCTCGCTATCGCGATCGGAACGCCACTCTGGTACTGGGTAGTGCGACCGACAGGAGTGGTCGATACTGAGCGATGGCTACCCGAGGTTCCTTCTGAATCGCCGCTGACGGAAACCGCGGTACGGTCCCTTCTCGTTCTCGGCGTCCTCTTCGGTGCGAGTCTAGCTATCACCTCCGTAATCGCCTTACCTGTCGTCGGAATCGGTCAACCAGTAACTGCAAACGGACTTGCTGTGGCTGTCACAGACGCTCGGACTGTACCCGAGATAGCTGAAATTGAGGATGAGAGGGTTCACGGTGGCGACAGCCGGCAGCTCCTCTTGGTGCGTGTCTCCGTCGAAAACCGGGGTGAGACGCGACGGCAACTTCCGGGCACATCCGTCGGCGATATCACAGTGATTGCGCCAACGTGTAGCGCACAAAATTTCGGCGAACCGTCGCACAACTGCAATCAGGTCTACGTCGACGGAAACTTCCGGACGAACGGAACCACGTACACAAACTACGACACGCGTCAGGCGGCCGCTGACGGGACAATCGGACCGGGAGACCGCATCGCTGGTTGGCTCGTGTTTCGTCTTGAATCCCGGCCGACCCAGACCTCTGGATCCGAATCGATGGTGATCGTCGATGACGTCGGCCGATGGACTCTCGGCGGCGAGAACTAGCGCGTCAAGATGATCGTGCTGTCGAACTTCTTCAGCGAGGACGAGCCGGACCTGTGATCAAACGGGAGTGACGTTTTTCACAGACAGTCTTCTCCTTCAGTACGTGTTGAAAGAGCAGCTGAGGAGCTTCAGTGATCTAGAGGTGTACTCGGCTATTCTTGTCGCTGTAGTTGTCAGCGCAATCGTCACGTATCAAGCCGACGTGAGCGGCGTACTGCTCTGGGGTACGGCGTTCGTTTCGACGCTGTTCGCGGCAGCTGCGTTCTTCGCTGGGCTGTTGGTTTTGAAACGGTATCAGTAGGACACCGGTGGGTAGGTCACACTCGTCGAGTACCTATGAGAGATGGTCCGATAGAACCACAATACAATTTCAGACCTCGGAAGCGAATCGCTGAAGCACGTCAAGGCGGCGAAGACCGTATTCGATACCTGCTACGATGAGGAGTATCCCCAAGTAGAGGAACCAGCCGCCGAAGTAGAGTGCGTGGGGATCCTCCACACTCGCCGTGAACTCTGCTTGCACGTCGATCAGGATGAACACCGTCAGTAGCGTCGCTGGCGCGATCAGGCGATGTCGGACTAAGAAGTAGAGTGGAACCGCCGCGAGCACCCACATGCCAACGGCACCGAACAGATACAACAGCCATTCGAAGCCACCAGAAAGCGTTACCCCGAGCCGAGCAGCGTACCACACCATAACAACGGCGTGCAGAAGACCGCCTACAGAAGCGATAGCAATTGCTCGTCGTCGTGGAGCTGGAATTGACAACCACGGAAGCGATCCCGAAACTGACGGCACTCGTGTCCACATATCTCGAATCACGTACTCGACGAGTCCGAGGAACAGGAACCCGACCGTCCAGACCGATGCGTTGACCATATAGCGGACGATGTAGAGCCCGTTCTCGACGACCAGGATGCCGGTCGGCTCGGCGAGTCGTTCCAGTTCGGCGACGTCGCGAAACGTTGGTCCAGGAGGCGTGAGTTCCATTCCGAGGACGTAGGCCGTTGTGAGGACGAGCGCAACCACGGGGGTAATGAGCCGGAATCGAACAGCGAGCCAGACCGGAACTGCTGCGACGACGACGAGCCCACCATATCGCCACAGGAGGCCACCGAGCGAATATTGCGATGGCCCGATCGAATAGCCGAGACTGAGAGCGACGAGGAGCACCCCGGCCGCATAAATGACGCCAATAGCGAGGCTGAAACCGACGGCTCGTCTGGAGGGCATGCGTTCGAATGGGGGCTCTTCTGGCTTCTTTGTTGTCCCGAGAAGACGCCTGGGATTGGGGCTGAGACGGCTCTGTTGAAACCCTTCTCTGATGACATTGGAGAAAGGTCTTCTACCGACAGTTCTCGACAGAACCAGCCGAAACCGGACGCTATACGAAATCGCACGACGACAAGAGGGTTTCAACAAGGCCGCTGAGACCGGAGGTAGTGCCCGTGCGTCCGGTTGAACGCCGCGAAGAAGGCAGTCAGCCAACGCGTTCTCCGCGTTTCCTCTCGGTGGCGACCAATCGATAGCCTGCCGCGTATGCGAGTACCCCGATCGCAGCAACCACGAGGCTCCACGGAACGTATCGTAGCACGAGAGACACGCTCACGAGATTCATCCCCGTATGTGGTGCAAGTGCGAATACGACTAGAAGAGGCGAGAAAAGGAGGCCGGTGGCGAGCGCGACACGAAGTGGCATCCCCCACTGGCGTGTCACTGCAAGTGGGAGGAAGTACAGCGGCGGCAACACCAGGCTCACCAGCCCGTATGTCGTGTCGTATCCGGCTGCGCCCGCCGCGGCCACAGGAAAGAGCAGCCACTGTGCGGCGAGAACCGTCGCCGTCGGCCACAGAAGCAGGCGCGTCACTGCTTCCATCGCCTCCGTCGTATCCGCCTCACCCCCGAGGAGACGTCTCGCTAGCAGTATCTGGCCGACGACGAGCGGTCCGCCCAGAATGAGCGCCGGTCCGGCACCAGTCCCCACGACGACGAAGATCAGATAGAACAGGAAATCTCCCAGCTGCTCGGTCAACGGGCCAGAAACGCCAACGAGTGTCTCGACGGTCGCTGCGATAAGCCCGACAGCGGCCAGCGGTCCCCCCACGAGCGCGATCAGCTGTGATCGTGAGAGTTCGGCCAGCCGGTATCCGAACCGCCACAGAAGCGCGATCACGGCGACGAGAAGTGCGAAGGGAGCGACGGCAGCGCCGAGGTCCTGTGCCTTTAGCTGGGCGACGTCAACGCCGATTCCAAGCGTCGTCGCAACAGTGCTGACGACACCGTCGTCCGGTGCGAACACGACGTGACTCTGAACGCCAAGTGGGTCGTACTGCTGGTCGCTTCCGTCCCACGTGACGACATCACTGTCAGGCGTCGAATCAGTTGGAGCGTGCGACACGACCGTTCCCGGCGGGCCCCGCATCGTCATCGAGTCTGCAGCGAGATAGAACCACCGCGCCTCGCCGCCGTGCCAGTAGAAGAAATCGACCACGTAGACGCCACCCGCACTCTGATGGGCCATATCGGGTACCTCGTACTCGACGACCAGTGTCTCCCCATTCATCGACGTCGTGAGCGACGTCGGCTCCTCTACCGCGACGTAGCCGCGTTCGTACACCCGCTGGACAACCCTGTCGCGTAACGACTGGTTCTCCTGGAGTGTTTCGATGCCGGACCCGGTGAGCGTCACTCGTGCAGTCCAGTGTCCGGCTCCGGACCGATCGATCCTGATGGAAAGCGAACTCTCGACGAGATCGATAGCGACGCCGTTCTCGGCGGCAGCATCGACGAGTGTGTCGCTACAGACGCCACAGACCGCATGCGGGGGAGGTCGAGCACTGACAGGAGCTCCGACTGCCGAAAGCAGGATACCACCTACTAACGCAGCAACGAACACGACGCGCAAGCCAGCACTCCCGTCGAATTGCTCCACCGTTACGTCACTCAGTACAGAATCGAGTCAAGCCATTCTTAAGAATCTCCCTAGTGAGGGGAGGTTTTTCATCTGGCGTGAGAACAACGTTCGATATGGTCCCCGATTCACAACGACCAACGGAGACGGACGGGGGCGACTCCTTCGACCCCGGATTCGATGAAGCCGCGCTCTACAGGGTGGTTCGAGACGCCGTCAAGGATGCCCTCCTCGACGTGATCGGGACGGTGTTGCTGCTCGGAATCGCGTTCGTCCTCGTCATCGCAGGAATACAGGCCGTATTTTCGTCGATCTCTCTCGGGACGGTCGCTATCGGGATCGGAGTGCTCGCTTTTGGCGTCTATCTCGCAGCTGCGACGCTCGAGATCATCCCGCCGATCAGAGAGTGGGTCTGAGTCCGTCAGTATGCGTCGACGCACGCTACTCGTGACACTCGGTGTGAGCGTGGCCACGCTTTCTGGCTGCGTGGGTGAGCAGAGCCCCGAGGTCGGGCTTGGGAAGATCGGGGTGATGAACCGTCGGCAGAATTCGGTGTCAATCCACGTGACGGTCGAGAAGCGTGGTGAAGGAGTATACGATGTCACGCACGACCTTGCAGGGCGGACAGGGAATATCGTCGATGGAACGACGATTATCGAGGAGTGGATGGGTGACCGAACGCGGTATTCGGTCTCAGTCGCCTTGACCGACGGTGACCTTGAGACGACGTACTCGACAGCGGATGCGGAATCGTTCGTCGACGACTGGGGAACCAACCAGTGCTTCAGTCTCTTCTTCACGATCGAGACGAACCAGATCAGCACCGCCCTTGGCGCGATGGAGTCGTGCCCGACGCCCTCCTGACGCAATTCGAAGAACGTCAGCGGATCCGGAACACTCGTCATCCGCGACTCACCGAGGATACCGTGGATTGAGGATCACTCCCCGTCTGTTCCGTTGACTTCCAAATCAGATTTTGGCTGTGACGGACCAGGCTTACCCAGGAATCCGACAGCTGCGGGAATCACTCCAGCGTTGAGGAACGGGAACTTACTGATACCGAGGCTTCGATCAACCTGACCGGTTCGAGGTTCACTACCACCAATCTACGCCACAAGAACGAGTACTTAACTGTCGATTGATTAATTCTAACGCATGGCCCTCCACTCACGCCGGGAATTTCTCACCACAGCCGGTACAGTCGGTGTTGTATCGATTGCAGGCTGTGCAACCGTTGACGGCCTGCTCGGCAGTGAGTGGTCGTCGACTGCGGACGGTACAACTGAGCCGTTATCCTCCGAAGCCGCTGGCTGGCCCCAGTACGGCCGGAACACGCGCCATACCGGCTTCGTCCCAGAGATCCGCATTGACGACCCGAGCGAAGACTGGACGTTTACTCTCACTGGGAGTATGGCGCCACCGGCTATCGTCGGCAACCGGGTCATCGTCCATGGAGGAGTCACGTCTGAGTCGAATGGGTCCAACGGATTCACTGGCGGCGCGGTGTTCTCACTCCAGATGGACGACGGGAGCCAGGTGTGGCGGCGCGACCTGCCAAGCGTCGGCGGTGGCTACTCCGGGTGTCCGCCGATCATCTATCATGGTTCGGTGTACGTCGGGAACGCTGCTGAGAGCGGGATATTCGTGCTCGCCGTGCGGGACGGTAGTCCACGGTGGCGACACGAGACGGGTAATTCAGTCAACGAAGCCGCTGTCGGCTTTCAGAACAAAGTCGCCATTTCCACTGGCGACGAACTACTGGCGTTTGAC
Source organism: Halorarius halobius (assembly GCF_024298865.1). GTDB lineage: Archaea > Halobacteriota > Halobacteria > Halobacteriales > Haloarculaceae > Halorarius > Halorarius halobius. Next base: position 99,692 of record NZ_CP101162.1, read on the forward strand.
GAACGGGGCCATGACCAATGGGTCTACCAGACTGGCGACGACCGCGCTTCTTTCTCTCCCCCGGCGGTCGGCGGCGGTTACGTCCTCTACACGACAGGCGTCCTCGGGAGCATCGTTGCAATCGACCCCCGGGAGGGCAGTGGCATCTCGGAGTGGATATACCAATCTGACAGTAATTTCGGGACGCCGACCGTGGCGAATGAGAGGGTGTACGTTCCGGGCAGTAATCAGATCCATGCTGTCGACGTCGCGACCGGTGAGGGTGTCTGGACGGTGGAGGTGACCACGTCGTCCGGCGTCGCGACCGACAGTACCCGACTGTTCGTCACTACTGCAGCGGGCGATCTCGTTGCCTACCAAGCGACGGATGGAACCGAGACGTGGCGCACACCCCTCGCTGCCGACGATGGTGTGTATCTTCGAACGCGTCCCCTCGTGACGGAGCAATCGGTCATCGTGACGACGGAGAAGCCCCAACTTGACGAGCGTGTAACGACCTACGCTGTTGACCGTCGAACCGGCAAGATACGGTGGACGGTTGATCAACCTGGCAATGTCAGCTTTGACGCTGTTGCTGCCGGTAGCCGGCTATACGTCCCCGTCTACTGGAGTACTGACGACAGTGGCGGGACACTTGTCGTGCTGTCAGACTGACTCACTGTTACCGCTGGAGGGCGGGTGGACGACTGTTCGGTGCATCGGTTCAAGCGTTCGCAACTAACAGTCGTTCCAGTCACTCTGCCATACGGTCAGGCAAACCACCCTGGTAAACAGCTAGCACCGAGCAGTCTGTCCTGCTGACTCTCAATGGTTGTATCGCTCCGTACTCTCGATTTCTCTACTCGCTCGTTTCTCGCATCACGAGGCGAGTCGTCGCGATATCCCGCTCTGAGGCCCTGAGAAATCCTTCCGTGAACCCCGCTCCGAACGTTGCGTCAGCGAGAGTATCGCCTGCCTCGGGTTCCTTGTCACGGTCCACGACAGTCGCGAAGCGAACGGTGTGGGAGTTTCCCGTCGCGGCGTCAAACGTCAGGTGCCACCGGTACCGTCCCGTCGACCGGCTGGTATCTACATAGAGGTTCGAATCGGCGTCGCCCTCGTTGTCGGGAACGACGTCTCCGGGATGGCCGACAAGCGTTCCCGAGCGCCAGGCGTGTTCGACCGTCAGCGAGTTTGCTTTCCACCCGCTTGATGCGTTGTAGTTTGACCCCGGGATGAGTCGATACCTGGTGACGAGGGCGTACCGACCGGTCGGTTCGAGATCGAGGACCGATGCGTGCTGTCGGACGGTTCCGTACCTCTTGCTCCCCGCTGTCGTCTCGTCGGTGGTCACGACGGGACTGTTCCATTCCTGCACGGGAGGTACCGGCTCCTCGGCGTACGTGGCTGGTGGTGCGGAGGGTTGGTCAGCGACCGTAACCGCAGCCCCCAGGACGCCAACTGTCCCAGCGCTGGCGGCCAGCCCGAGGAGCGTGCGACGCTGCATCGTTTCGAGGGGAGCTTCCTACGATAGAATATCTGTTGATATCATACGGAGGGGTATCTGCAAACACCCCCTCGGAAAGTGCAACGTGACCGATCCGTAATCGTACTTGACGGTTGATTCGCGGCGTCGTGCACTAGGGACATCTTTCTACCACCTTGGGCTCCTGAATCGGTCTGCATCACCGCTCTGTTCTTCGACACAATTTTGCGCTCGTTTCAGGAACCCATCTGTATGCTCGCCCTCCAGACCACGTCATCTTCACTCGGTCCCCCAGTCGCTGCACTCGTCCCTCTCGTTCTCGTCGGGGGGCTCGTCGGAGCAGTAGGAAGTGCTGTCGTCCGTCGCCTCTCGAATCCCGTCGGAAAGTACCGCTTGCTGTATGGAGCCGTACTCTTTCCATTCACGTTACTGTCCTACGGCATTTTAGCGTTCCTCGGGATCGGTGCCGCAATCGTTGCCCTTCTTCCAGCTATGCCGCAGTTCCTCAGCCGCCTCCTCGCCACTTTCAGTAGCTTCCTCGCTACGGGTGTCGTCTGGCTCGCAGTCTACGCACCCACGATACGCGGCGTCCGCGACGTGCGCGATGTGGAACTGTCACTGAGCGCGGCGCTCTGGAAGATGAGTCGATACGTCATCGGCTTGAGCGCTATCCTTGCGGTCGTCATCGCACCGCTCCAAGTAATCCCGTCTGGAGCCTCGCCCCTTGTCCTGGTAGTGGGACTCGCGGCTATCGCCGTTATCTTCCTCTATGCCTCCCCGTGGCTCATTCCCCTGCTCCGATCGACACAGGAACCGACCGACGATGTTGCGAATCGAATTGCGACGCTCTGTTCTCGAGCCGGCCTCGACGTTCGGGACGTCCGAATCCTCGACACAGACGACGAAGAAACAGCCAACTCACTCGTCCGTGGATCACCGAACTATCGCCGCCTGTTCCTCACGAGCACGTTTCTGGATATCTTCGACGATGAGACTGCAGCTGCACTCCTGGCGATCGAGGCAGGACGGCTCGAAACGCACGTTTTCGAAATCAGGGTGAGCACTGTGGTCGCTGCCGGCATCGCCCTCATCGCGTCTCTGACCGGCGTCGGGCCACGCTGGCCGTTACTTGGCCTTTCGATCGGCGTGGTACTCATCGGGTTCTGGCTGTCTCGGCGACAGATCCGGGCAGCCGATGACTACGCCGCTGAGAAGGTCGATACAGCCGGGCTCTCTGACGCTCTCACTCGATATGCCGATTTTCACGCGATCGAGCCAACACGTCGACGGTTTCCGAATCCACTTTCAGCCAACGTTTCTCTTGGGGACCGAATCGATCGTGTCCGTCGACTGACTGAGGAATGAGGTTACAGACAGCAGCGACTAGAATCGAGCACTCACCTCGTCCGGGGTGTAAAGAGCCTCACGGGAGGTACGTTGCAAGGAAGTTGACGATGCGATCCAGTCGTTCGTTGATTTTCTTTTCATCGTCTTCCTCGCTATCGCTATCAGGGCGTGACTGTTCCATAGGTGCCACCACACCCCACAACGGCCTGTATCTTGTGTCCGACTACAACGTACAGAGGAGTTAGTTGTCGCGGTGCGTATTCTCGAGTTCGCGCGCTTGTTCGTCTACCTTGGAGAGTTCACGTACGACGGTATCGTCCGACCCGCCGTGGGCGACTCGTACGGAAAGGTCCAACGGCGATGGAACAAAGCGACCCTCGTCTGCCTCTTCACTGGGCTCCTCATCTGTACTCTCGCCCCATCGAAACAGGGTCTGAAATACCTCCCAGATACTGAGGCTCATACCTCAGAGTAGGGTTCATCGAGTGTTATGCCTTTAGCTGAAAATAGGCGCTAAGCCCCCTTCCTCAGCGAGCGAGTGGAGGGAGCGAGCAGGGCGGAGTAGTTCACCGGTGCCATTGAATCAACAGACTAGATGATCGCTTCGCAACCATACTCACCGGTTGACAGACTCAATCCTCTCCGGAACGAATCGCTGTGTGGACGGACGCGTTGTGTGAACAGAAAAGCAGCCACGCCAATTGTAGGCGGATCAGGCACCAAGTGGGTGCCCCACTCAGGACTCACAGTCGTACGAACGACGGGTTTTCTCGACGGTGACTGCCCGAGTCGCGGTCGCGACGACGCTATCCGAGTCACGTAGCCGAATATGGATATCGGCTGTATCGCCGACTGAGAGTGATTCGTCGTCACTGACCACCCAGAAGACATCCACTCGCTCCCGACCTGTCTGCTGAACGGGTTCGGTAGTGGTCATCGAACCGTTACCAAGACTCACTTCGATGTCGTACGGGGAGGTGTTACTGCCTTCCATCGGGGTTTCGACGAGGATATCGGCACGGACTGTGAGATGGTCACCGGGAGTTCCACTCGCAACACACGTTGCGACGGTGCCGTTCTCGATATCCGGCATCGTGATCTCGTCATTCAGGTAGACAGAGACGTTTGAAGCCTCGACGGTGGCCTCGTCGGGATTAATCTGGTCTGTGACCGGAGTGAACAGCACCAGAGTCCCAACGCTGAACGCCGTCACAAAGAGGAACGCAATGACAGCGCCGGGGCGGGGTGGCCAGTTGAGCAGCCACGGTAGCACGTTCACAATCGCATTACCGAAACGGAGGTGGATAAATCGGGGGATATGACTCAGGTGTCTGCATTTTCACGGAGGAGGAGAGCAGTGACGAGGAGAACGGCCCCTGTCGGGAGCATCACCAATCCGATCGTGAAATTCCAGAACCCGAGAAGGAACTGCCCAAGTGCACCGATCAGCAAGAGACGAAATCGGTTGAATACCGCACCAGCTGCCCCAATCCACCCAAGACAGATGGTGATGATGAACAATACGAGGCGGGATGTTCGATAGCCGGGGGCGGGGAGAAGAGCAAGAAGGATGATCGTTAGGAGCGCAACTGCGACAACGGATGCTCCCCGGAGCACATCGAGTGTAGCGTATTCCTTTCGCATGGATATCGACGGTTACCGTATTGATCCTTTCTAGGGGAGACAGTCACCAGTTCTGCATACCTGCCTCAAAGACGAACACAACGGTCCTGTTGGCCAGCAGGAGACTCGCATACGCCAGAGCCGGTACGAAGAGCGACTCCGTTTCGTCGTACGTGTAGGCCGCGACACCGAGGACAGCGAGTTGCGTGGCTGCGTACAGCCCGCCAGCGATCGTCTCAATCTCAGCAATCCCCGAGAGGATAATGATTGCAGTCACCAATAGAACAGGAGCGACCCCGAGATACCGGAGCCAGCTACGATCAACTCGTTCGTTCGCATACACTGCCACGCCGAGTGAGAGCGTGAATACGACGGCACCGATGAGTTTCCCTAACTCGGGGACGGTCGCTAGTCCTCCAGTGTTGCTCACCATCACGAATCCCGTCATTGCAGTTGTCAGAACGATCGCTGCGCTGGCACTGACGACCTGTTCAAAACTCCCCTGTATTAGCACCTGACAGATCACCACCAGCGCTGGCACACCGACAATCAATCCGAGTCCCGCGATGAGCAGGACTGGCAACACAGGCGCGTCAGCGGCGACCGAGGTCTTGGTCAGTGAATTATACGGGACATCGGTCACAGTACCTACGAGTTTGGTGACCGCCACACAAACAACAGGTACGAGAACAGCTATTCCGGCCAGAGTAGCATCGTTTCGCGACGGGAGTCGGAGCCCGATATCGATGTCTCGGAACATGGCGTACGCGCCAGTGAATACGATCAGTCCTAGTAGGAGGACTCCGCCGCTCACGAGCGCGCTGAAAAACATCCCACCGATTACTGGTGGCGTGCCAAACACTGCGGTCAGGGCTTCGCGGACGAGTTCCCGCCACAGATACACTCCGATCAACAGTGCGGTAATAATTCCGAGCTCTACTGCGAACGGATGATTGGAACGGTGGGAAGCACTGGCACTATTCTGGAGGGACATAGGCAGAATACAAGGAAGACGTATTTAGTTCCTACCCGACAGGTCCCGTGGGCACTAGCGGTATAGAATCGTCGGTGCGTTCGAGTTCTAGTACCGATGATCCTCGAACAAGCCGGGAACGACGAACGCGACGGCCAGGACCAGAACGGCGAGGATGAACAATAGATGCGGCCCAAACTGTGGGTCAACACCAATCGTCTGCGCAGCTCCGCTGGCGATGGGATCAGTTTTCGTCTCGATCCCATGACCGGCGATACCGGTTGCGCCGACACCAATACCTGCAGTGATAAGGGCTGGGGGACCACCCGCTTTCATGGCCCGAGTTGCTGTGTTCGAAACACTCTGTCCAGACATACTGGCTATTGATTTGTGCCATCCTGATAAGCCATTTCCACGCCTTCAGAGCTACTTCTCTACGGGAGCTTCGTTGAGAGTAAGGGATCCACGCTTTACAGCTTCCAGAGCTGGCGAGATTGGACAGAGAGGGGTGACGGACGTATGATGTCGATCGAAGACGAATCAGACGACAGATTGACATCGTGGACTCGGAAACGTGCAATATGGTCCTCGATCGGCGAACGGCCCTCCACCTCGCCGGAACAACGGTCGCCACAGCGCTCGCAGGCTGTGCATCGCTCACACCGGGTTCCTCCGCGAATTCAACGCAAGAGTACAGTCTCTCACTCGACCGGATCGAACAACCGCTCGTCGAATACGTTCTCTATCGACCGGGAGACGGCGTGTACGACCAGCCCGCTCACCGCGCATTATCGGCCATCCTTCCCGACGGTCGGCACACGACCTACGGCTACAAACCACTTCCCGAGGATGCGTACGTCGCTCACGAGGACCGGTACTATCAGACGAAAATCGTCGTCACTGGCGAACAGCGAATGGCACGACCATTGGTTCGTGTCACCGCTATCCCACAGGATCAAGTTCCCGAAGACGCTCCGACCGTCGACTCACTCGCCCAGCCAGTCGGCCGCGTCATCAAAATCCTCCATAGCTACACCGTCACAAACGGGGAAAGCGGGAGTGCCGAGCTCCTCCGTGACGACGCGTACGTGCTGCGGCGGCCGTACGAACTGAACAGTCGATTAACGGACGACCTCGATGGGCAAATCGTCGCGATGGATCCCGAGAACCACTGGGCGTACCGAATCAATGTTACGACTGAACGCCTCTACGAACCAGCATACACGGCACTCGCTATCGAAGTCGCTACCACGACAGACGCGTTTCGGGACATTGCATTCGCCGCCAGAGTCGATACCCGACTCGACCCAGCCGAACTCGACACGCCCGTTCAACAGCTACTCGAACAGGTCATCGCTCGAGACCCCTATCGAGAAACGACTCCGCTCTCGACGGAGTATACGAATCTAATTGACGCGCTTGATCTCGAACAGGTCGAGACTGCCTCGAACGGACACCATCTCTGGTACGACAACACGCTGTACCGATACGGCCTCTACATCAACGACGCGAACTAGCTTTTCACTCCTGTTTGAGATCTAGCGTCGCTTGATCTGAGACACGCACTGTTCTGCCAACCAGTCCTGGACGAGACGCCTGGACAGTAAATGAGCAGTTGAGCCGATTGGGAAGCGATTGTATCCCGGGGTCGAACACGGCCGGAATGATGATCGTTCCCTACGTCTCCACGTCCTGGAGTTCGATAATCGACCGTCGAACCGACCCCGCCAAATCGTAGTACGCAGAGAATTCCTTCCACTGCCCCGGTGGTTCCACGCGAAACTGGTACTGGAGCGGGCCTTCATACGACATCGACGGCCACACACGAAATCGGAACCAATCCGGACGATACCCCTTGTACGGCTCGTTAGAAGCTAGTCCTCCTACCGTGGAATTGAAATTGAGTCGTAACAGTGGCGTGCTGTATTCGCGTTGAATCACCTGTTCAACCTCGACAGCTGCGTACCCGATTCCGTCCGTATCTCCTTCGCGTGGCGGATACCGCCACAGGACCCGCTCGTTTTCGACCGTTGTTTCGGCATCGATCTGATCGGGCTCCGTCCCGGGTATGTGTCCGCTACACCCGGCAAGGCTCCCACAGACCGCTGTCGCCACTCCAGAAAGGAGACGCCGTCGCGGAATATTTCTAGTCACAGTGGGCGGAGTAGAGGGAATCAACTGTAACCGATGCGTATTGGCGACCCTGTGGATTAGATAGCTGACTCGATCGTCGTCTGTAGCTCCTCGCGAATCTGGCCAACGTCAGTCGAGTCGATCGTGAGGCTCGTCTTTCGTTCGTCCGTTTCCGCCATCTCGCTCAGTAGCCCCCCACGACGGTCGACTTCGAGGAACACGGTGAGGCTCTCACGGTCAGGGAGCGCAACCAGCTCGATCTCATCCAGTGATCCGTGGAAGGGACCACTGTTAGCGCGGAACTCGAATTTCTGGATGAAACGCTGTCTGGAGGCGTATCGCCCGTACGGATCCGCTTCACACTCCGCCGTGCGGAGCGAGAGTCCGAGGTCGTCCATCGCGTCAAAGACTGCCTGCAGACGCGGTGTCGGCTTGACCTCCAGGTAGTCTTTATCTTCGGGATCGACGGCAAGGTCGATATCGAGTTCTGTTTCGACCCATACGTCGATCTGCCCGAGCGTTATCGGCGTACTGTACGGGATGTCGATCGTGACCGGCCGTGTCTCTTCTTGCCCCGGCTCGATCGTCAGGCCGTCCGTCAGCGTGAAGCGATCGATATCGGTCTCCTGGTATCCATCGTCGGTCAGATACCGCGTCTCGAGTTCGAATCTGATCGTTCCGACCTCTTGCTCGACGTCCCCGCCAGTAATGTGGACCTCGGCGTCGAGAGTCTCACCTGGACGGACAGTTTCGGAGGGCAGGACGGTATCGACAGTGGCATTCCCGATGCCAATGCTTGCAAGGACCTTCTTCATAGCTCCACCCAGATGTGTACGATCCGGCAGTGTAACTGTACGGGTAACTCAAACGTCACCGAGGTTTACAATCTCTCCGTGTCTACGGTCACCTATGGTCTCCCGTCACACCCTCCGAAACATCCTCCTCGGTCGTGATGTCGCCATCGCCTACGCGCTCATCGTCGCGCTGTACCTCCTGAAATTCATTCCGTTCCAGCCCGTACAGATCCCGCCCTATCTCCTGATTGTCGCCTACGATCTCGTCGAAGTCGCACTTCCGTTTCTTACCCCGTACTACCCGATCGCATTCCCGCTGTTCCTGTACGTGCTCGCTATCGGTGGCGCGGGACTCACGCGGAAACTTCGGGCCACTGATAGTGAACAGTCAGCTTGGGTGCAGACACTCGGCGGTGTCTGTCTCATCATCAGTATCTTCTCACTCGGCTTCGGCGCATTCGTCGGCGGCCCCCTCGTCTCCCCGACAGATAACCCGACACCGCTGGCTATCACTGGCACGACGGGTATCATCTTTCTCGTGGTAGCCTGGTGGTTGCTTGGCCGTCCGACTATCAAATCCGCCACCCCCGCTTGAACGAAAAATCACCCCGAGAGCAGTCGTCCTATTGAGGAAACTACGTGGTCTGATGCGAACTAATCCGGGTGCCAACCGCAAAGATGAGACAAAGCACTACGCTGAACGCGGTGCCGACAGTAAGTAGCCACATCAGTAACTCGTACGGCGTCCGAACGACCAGCGGTTTGCCCAACAGCAGGAGGTACTGACGATACAACGTACTATCGAACGAGAACACGATGACGAATCCGATGAGACTCAGGATGCCAATGCCGAGCGTCCACGCAACCTTCGTTCGAACCGGAAGTGCTCGTCGATGCGCATCACCAAAGACCACAACCATCGTGAGAAGCACGATCGGCGGTACGAAGAGCATCGGGTGGAGGGCCATGCTTGAGAGCGAGGACGGAAACCAAGATAAATCTGCGGTGCGGATAGTGGCTGGTCTGGGTTCACCACGTCCCTCTCTTGAAGGGGTCCGTTCAATACGCGAAAGGGAACATATCTAGTGAGGGACAACCAGTCTTGCCTGCCAAGAGTGGTTGCAACTCATCAAAAGAGATTTGTCAGTATCTGTTGCATATCCGGTCGCTTGATATGGATGACTCCACCATTATTCAATTGACAACACTTTGGTTCGTCATCTTGGTATTCATCCAAACCGGATCTGGCGGATCTGGGCCGTTACTTACCACAATCGGAGTTCTGGCAATTTTCCTTGCCTATCTCCTCCCCGTCACTATACTCGTGTTCCTCGGTGTCCGACTGCTCGGTGAGTAAGGTATCCGGCAAGCGAGTCGATGTCCTGTGTCGGTATTTCTTTCTGGAAGAAGCTATGTCCGGATTCCAATCCAGCATCACCCAAGACACAAATATTCCGCATCTGAAAATGGTGTATGCACGGCCCGGAACACTGGTTTGGTTTGCTACGAGCGTGGCTCATTATCGGGCTCTTCATCTACGCCGTCTGGTCGTCTCTCGAATTGATTCACGCCCAACTGAATCGAATTCGTCAGCGAATCGTTAGTCCGTGATGACCTAATCGTATCCGTATCGCCTTGATTTCGGTTGAAAGTTGGTCACCACTTCTCTTCCTCGTGTACATCCTCGCAACGGTTGGTGGTCTACTCGCTTGGCGCTACCTCTGGTGGCGAACTCAAGGTGGTTCACAGAACATGTAGCTCCTGCTCTCCAACCGGGCATTTGGACCACTATTCTCCTATCGGAACTCGATTGTGGTGATCGCTGCTAGACAGTAGATTAACGGCCCTCTAGGGGCATCTCGTTTAGCGCAGCCCGCACGGCATCGACATCCGAAATATCAGCTCGATCACAGCGATGTGACGGTCGCCACCACACGGCTGACCGGATTACGAGTGCCTCGTCCGACAGTTCATAACTCGTGTACGCAGACCACGGTCGGAATTGACGCTGCAGTGGATGTTCGACGACGAGTCCGGCATCCGTCACGCGAAACGTCCGCGGGTTCAACACGTTCATCAGCACGACGCCGACGAACAGCAAGTAGTACAACCGCCATCCCCACTCGGAGTCGAACACGAAGGCAGCAAGGATCCCGAGGGTACTGGCGGTGAACGCCACGATCGAGACGCCGCCAGCAATCCGCCGCCACCGACGTGGCCACCGCGCTTCCCACTCCACGAGTTTGACTACGTCCTCGAGGGCAGCGTTCGCGTGTCGTGTTCGACTCATCGCGACCAGCGTGATGCCGAGCAGCATCCCGCCAGCCGTCCCGAGCACCGCGAGTGGGGCCGCGATGTCAGGTGGTTCGACACCGAGAGCAGCCCCACCGAATACGCCACCAAACCAACCGAACGGCAACACGACGAGCAACCAGACGGCATCGTGGCGCCCAAGGATGACAGCCAGCCCGGGCGTCCGTGATACGACCAAGCCAGCGACACCGGTCACACCCGTCACGGCGACGAGCAAGCCGATGTAGAGAACTGCAGCGTCGGTGACGACCCGTGACACAGCGAGGACAAGTGCTGGGGCGGCGAGGGCGGCTACGTAGAGGCCTGCGACGAACGCGTACTCCCCATCAGGGCGTTCAGCGTTCGGTTGACCCAGCGCAGACCGTGTAGACGCCGCCATAGAGTGCCGTTCTACTCCGATCAGCAAAAGACTCCCTACTGTGAGAGTTTTAGTATCGTTGTAGACAAATCACGGATATGTTTGGGTTGCCCTCCATGGCCCTCCAGTGGCTCGGGGTCGGTGTACTGCTCTTGACCGCAGGAGCATTAATCAAGTTCCGCGGATGGACGTTCCTCTTGGCGGGGTACGACAAGACGTCGCCAGTCCCCGACGGAGTCGTCGCTGACATCGCAGGAAACACCGTCCTCCGAATTGGATTGGCAGCAATCGCGCTCGGTGTCCTCATCGTCATCACTGATATCCCATCGTATCTTCCCGTCGTCTTTGAGGTGATTATCCTCCTCGCCGTCGTACGACTGATCTATCGGCTATATACCTACACACCGGCTAACACGACATGACTCGTAACCTGCGTCTGAGAACACGCGCGAGTGACAGAAGACTCACCCGCCACTGAGCGAGACCAATCTCAAGGATGACCCATCCCGATCCGCACGAACACTTCAAACCGGTGAACGTCGATATTTCCGACGGCATTTATCGCGTTGTGGGAAGTGACGAAGGGACTGTGACCCTTCTCCGCGTCGCGGACGCTAACGAACGACGTATCCATACTGGCGAAGTCGTGACTGTCTCGCTCGACGAGTTCACTGGATTCACTCCAGCTGAGAATCCTGATGGAAATCGGCCACTGGGAGCGACTCTCACGTCACACCTAGAGATGGGATACTGGTCGATACGAGTCTTTCTGCAGCAACTTGCTTCGAATTTGATTCCAGCGACTATAGCTATGACCCTTGTAATTGTGGGCGTATTCGGAGATCAGATCCTCTCACTACCTGATGTTGTGTTTGGTGGCTTGATTCTCCTCGGCAGCCTTGGCCTCGCATTCATCGGTGGCGGCCGCCTGTAGTGGAAGCGGGTATCTCCAGTACGAACTACCTGGTGTTCATCGTTCATCGAAACCCATCGAGCATCGGTAAGACACAAGACACTTCTCACAATCAGTTGACCAGCCGAGTGTGTCCCCTGCAGATCCCCCCTCCACGCAGTCCGGATTACCACGTCCCAAGTCATCTCAGCCCTGGTCCCGTCGAGCTGTTCTCGCAGCTGTCGGCACGGTGACCGCGAGCACACTCGCCGGCTGCAGTACCCTCCGGAACGATTCGGACACCGCACCGTTCCACGATGGCGATTGGCGGTCGTATGGGAATGGCCCGAGGAACGTAAACCGGGTCGCCAGCGGCGCACCAGAGCCCGACGACCAGCAGATCCTCACCTCGGGTGGCTGGCCGTACACGCCGCCTGTCGTCCACGAGAACGCCGTGTACTTCGCCGCTGACCGGCAGATCACCGCGGTCACGACCGACGGCAGTGAACGCTGGTCACGAGACCTCGAAGTCGAAGTATCCGGAACGCCGGCCATTGATCCCGTGCGGAGTCGGCTCTACGTCCCGACGCGAATCGTCCGAACCTCGAACAGTCACGATCCAGTGCCGGCATCAGTAACTGTCCTCTCGCTTTCGGACGGGAAAGTTGTCAGTACACTCCGCGTCGGTGACCGTCGAACATATGGCGTAACTGTCGGTGCAGGCGACGTGTACGCTCGACGCTCTTGTGCAAAGCTGTGGAAAGACCGTATAGTTACACTGAGCCGGCGCTAATCGGGCGATATGTCTTCTGCTCAGCCAGTGTTCGGGAGCCTGTTTCGCCAGTTGATTGAGCTGGGCGTCATCAAGATCGACACGGAGCCGCTCGATGCCCGCATCGAGCGGCGACTCAAGGAGTTTTGGGAGAATACATCCTGTCCACGGTGCGGTCACCAGAGTATCGTGACGTGGGAACAACTCGACCGTATCTGGTGCCGTGACTGCGATTTTAAGCCGGTCTACACCTATGGGACGCCGTTCCACGAGAAGCACCTCTCCTGCGGTGAGGTGCTTCTCGCGTTCACGCTTTACGCCGATACATTGCTCAGTATCAACCAGATCGCGCCGTTTCTCGATCGAGCCTACAGAACCGTTCACACCGCGATTCGAGAGGTGGAAGCCGTGGTTCAGCGCGGCTTCCCCGTCGTTTGGGGCCTACTCGACCAGACCATCGATGGACCGACGCAGGTAGACGAATCTGGCGAGGTCTGTTCTGGCTACAAAGGCCAAGAGCCGCCGCGGAACAGTCGTTCACGCGGCGGCTCGACCCAGACTGGCCGTTCACGCTGGCGGGGGCGCCACGGTGATCAGCTGACGCTCGTCGCGGCAAGCCGCGACTCGCTTCGGGTGATTCGTGGGCAACGGGGCATCGATTACGAAGGCGACCTTGAACCGGTGATTCAGGAGGCTGAAGACCTCTCCCAGCCACTGGGAGAGGTCTGGACCGACGGACTCCAAGCCTACCGAGAGATGGATCGTGACCACCGAACGGTCGTGCACAAAGAGACATACGTCTCGCCCGACGGAGTCCATATTAACCAGGTTGAGTGCCTGTTTTCGCTCGTCCAGCCGTGGCTGCGGAAGTTCCGCGGCCTGTCCAAGCAGGGCTTGGAACAGGCCGCTCACACCTTCGGCATCGTTCGCTCCCTCACTCTGGCTGGCGAATCCACCGAGTCAATCATTGATTGTCTCGTTATCGGGTCTTTCCGTAGTTCTGCATAAGAGCGCGCTCGAAGCGCGACCGCCTGCGTCAGGCTCGCCCCCGACGGCACCGAACGCTGGCAACGATCGCTCGATCCTCTCATCTACGACGAGTACAACCTCGGAGACTCCACCGCAACGCAGATCGCCCCCGCCGTCACTGAGGACGGAGTGTACGTTCCTGACCGGAACGCACTCGTAAAACTTGATTCCGAGACCGGGAAGGAACGCTGGCGCATCCCCGTGGATACACCGTACGCTGCATCGGTCGTCGACGACAGCGGCGTCGTTCAGACAGGCTGGCAAGAAACCGTCGCAGTCACGCATTCAGGTGAGGTTCGGTGGCGGCGAGATCTGCACAGTCGTGCTGCCGCTGCGGCAGCCGCCAACGGCGATATCTATGTCGCCGCGGGCGACCTCCATGAACTCGACCCAGAAACCGGGAACACAAACTGGCAAGCACATCTCCCGAGTGAAGGCACAGCCGCCCCCGTCGTGACCGACCAGGCCGTCATCGCTGCCAGTGGAGATCTCCGGGGATTCCGCAGGAATACTGGTGGTATCCTCGCTCCCGACCGCATCGCATGGCGAACCTCGACAGTCCACGCGGCGGCGTTCTCGTCCCCGGTAATCGCGGCCGGCCGCGTATTCGTCGTCAGCCCAACTGGCCTGGTGGCGCTCCGGTCTGGAGAGGCCAATTGAAGGCATCCACGTTCCAGCAACGGTTCACCCGTTTCATAGACTACGTCATTCCGGATTCTGATGGAAGGGTCAGCTGTTAGTACCACCTATGGCAGTAGGTCAAAGTTTGGCTCATTGACGGATAGGCGGTACTGATATTTAGTGGGTGGACTAAACCGGCGAGCTTGAGGATTCTGTCTGGATGACCGAATGCATATAGCCATAGGAACAAAATATTCGGCGTATGACTGCCCTGAAAACCCTCCACAAGACAGGTAAACTCCCTCGAATTGGCTATCGTGGGCTCTCTGCAATCCTGGGAGTTGTAACGCTGGTAACATTCGGGACTGAACGATTCCTGTATGAAACGGCTGGTCAATCACTTGGAGAAGTGCCTGCGTATGTGATTGGAAGTGTCCTCCTCGTCGTCGGGGCGAGCGCCTTCTACGCGTCAATAAACGGTAAAGGCATCAGAACGGCAGTTCTCCTCTCGTTCGGGCCGGTTGGTGGACTCTTAGTGTACCTAATTGGGTATCACCTTGTCTTGCCCCCGAGTACTGACTCTCCGACGTGGCTCATCTTCCTCGCCTTTGCCGGGGGCCTCCTTGCGATTGGGACTATAGCACACCTTTGTGGTCGTTTAGTCCAAAACGTGGTCTAAACCTTTTGGAGCTTTAGCTGCTCAAATTCTCCCCTGGCAGTTGCCGAAGGGAGGACACTCCTTGACAGACAACACTTATCAGATTATCTGTAAAATTAGTTGTATGGCTGTCCTGAGTTCCCTCCGCCGGACGCCCAGTGCCCTCCTCACCAATCCGGTTCTCTTCGTTCCGGTGTTGATCGTGATGTTGTTTCAGGTGCCGCAGCTGGCACTGCAATCGATCAACCCATTCCTCAGTAGCATCGTTTCGCTCGGATTCTCACTCGTCTTCATCGCCGTGATGCCGTTCTTCCAAGGTGGAGTAATCGGGATGGCCGATGAAGCGCTACACGGGCGAACGACCCTCCAGACGTTCATTGATGACGGGAAATCCAATTACGTCTCGATCCTCGTGGCGTACCTCGCGTTGATGGCTATCAACTTCGTCCTCGGGATGATCGCGTTCTTCGTGGCGATCTTGGGCGGCGTATTTCTCTTCCAGAGCGGTGGCCTCCAGTCAGCGAACATCGCTGTTCTCGCCGTGATCGGCGTTATCGTCGCGATCGTCCTCCTCATGTACCTTCTCCTCATCTTCTTCGTCCAGTTCTACGGGCAAGCGATCGTTCTCGAAGACCTGGACGTAGTAGACGGATTCAAACGAAGCATCTCGGTCGTGCGCCTCCATCTCGTGAGCACACTCGGTTACTCACTCATCGGCGCCGTGATCGGCGGACTTGCCGGCATCGTCTTCGGCGCGGCATCCATCCTCATGTCGCCCCAGTCAACCACTGCGTTCCACCTCCCGGAACCTTCACTCCCGATTATCGCCGGTATGGGTCTCGTCGTCCTCGTTGGCGGGACGCTGTTCGGCGGATTCTTTGCGGTGTACTCGGTGTCATTCTATCGCGCGATCACGCAGTAGAGCAAACGAGATGCGGGCTTGACTCAATCAGCTACAATACGACCCGGAATTGATCGGCCCAGAAAGGTCACCCAGCACCTCATCTATTTCACAGCCGAACACACAAATCAACGCGTATGCCCTCCACACGTTCCGTGTCTCGAATCTACGAGTGGGCGACGACCCAGCGGAATCTCACGATCTTCGTTGCGATACTTGTCGCCGTCCCGACGTCGTACGCGTTCCAATCGATGGTTAGCGGAGGCGGCTCGGCCGGAGACTTCCTCCTGTTGATGACACTCGCAGTCGGTGTTCCCACAGCCTACGACGAGTACTGGCCACCCTACGAACAGACGTGGAAAGCCATCACGTGGGTGCTCGCTGCCTGTCTTGTCGTCACGATCGAGTTCGTCGGCCTCTATCTCATTGGAACTGATTACGTTCGTCTCTCACCGTTCTACGCCTCGATCGGTGCATTCCTCATCACCGACCTTGGAAATCTCGCCTGGCTCTCCATACGAACGCGCAACTAACAATCCAATCAAGCGTACCCACCTAGTATTCGATCCCGGACGTACGAATGCCAGGACGCTCATCCCCGTCACGAACACTCCAATTCGTTGGAGCCATCACGGCCGTCGTTGCGCTGATCGGATACATCGTATTTGGCTGGCGATTCGGTGACACTGACGCATCACTCCCGTTCCTCCTCGGTGCTCTCTGTGTCGTCATCGCCGTTGGATGGGAACTTTATCGACGGTCCTGAAACCAGACTCCATTCGGAATCTTCCCCACCCGATCAGAACTCCTCGTCGATCATTCCGCGTAGGGGCCACTCGCCGTCAGTATCTCCTCTGAGGGACAGCCTGTCTGCGAGGGACTAGTTGATGTGTGTAAGAAAGTGCTCGTTGACAAATCCTCGGCCATACTGTCTCATCGCTCGAAGCAGTGGTTGTGCGGACACGCGTCTGAGTATCGATTTGTCTGACGGTGTACTGCCGGCGAGCGACGTCTTCCAGCCGGTATGCGCCTGCAGGCGCTTACGCTCTCGCGTCGCGGCTGCACGAACGGCCTCGACGTCCATCGATGTGACCGGTTGCTCCTCCATGAGCACCTCACCGTCGACGACGACCGTTTCGATGTCTCCTGCAGTCACCGAGTTCGTCAGAACCGACGGGAGATTGCTGAATGGCTGGAGACGTGGCGTATCGACGTCGATGACGAGTAGGTCGGCGCGTTTGCCCGGTTCGAGACTGCCGACGTGGTCATCGATCCCGAGTGCTCGTGCGGCGTCGATGGTGAGCATCTTGAGGAGATCATACGATGACCACTGCTGGGCTCCGTACTCGAAGTTCGACAACAATCGAGCGTGTTTGGCTTCCTGGACGAGATCCCAGGAATCGAACCAGAACGGATCATCGAGGCCGATGACGACCTTCGCGCCGAACTCCTGGAGTGCCGGAAGCGGAAACCAGGTTCGTTTCCCGGCCTGGAAGTAACTGTACACAGTCGGGCAGTGAAGCACGTGCGCACCGGCCTCGGCGATGCGTCGTGCATCGTCCCGATCCGCATGAGCGTCGATTTCCCCGCACCGTTAGCGCCGAGGAGACCAGTTACTCCAGTATCCAGCGTGAGGTCGATATTCCGGAGTGCCCACGTCTCTCCGAACCGTTTGTCCAAGCTCTCGATACGCAACTCGAGTGAGCCGTCTCTCTGTAATGTCATCTCGAACCAACCTCAGATGAAAGAGTCTCTCGATCGATTCGGTCGGTACGAGTTTTCCTCTTGCAGTTGGTTCCGTTGATGTACGTGAAGGGGCTCTCTTTGGATTGTCGGTCGTAACTCGGGGACAAGCTCATATTCAGTTGATGTACGACCATCTCAGGTCGGCATCAACGCTTGACTACGGTAAACAGAAAGGGAGAGTTTCCACCTTCGAAACACATCGCCACCTAGTTGAGATAGGGTCAGTCCGTTTTCCGTAGTTCGCCGAGAGCGACGAGAACGTAGAGTAGTCCCACGAGACGAGTTCCAGTATACACCCACGGTTTCCACTCACAAGTTGACGCGTCTCTGTACGCTAACTTGGCTCCGTAGTCTACATAGCTCCGAGGGAAGAGCAATGCGAGTAATCCAATAACTCCGAGAAATTTCTTGAACGACGAATACGAGGTATTGCTTCGCCACATCAGTATCAAGAACGCCGCTCCTTCAAAGCGAGCGCCAGGGAGAACCCACGATTGCAACTCACACTCGTTAGGATTCTCAAGCGCAATTTGCTCGGCCGTATCGATGAGAGCTTCTGGTGTAAGAACCTCAACAGCACAGATCGTGGTGAGGAGTTTTCGAAGCATGATTTTTAGTTGGGTGTTCGAGAAGTTAAAACACGTAGCCAGACAGCTACTGAATGGAGCCCCGTGGGTATCGTACCTACCCAAGTAGTAATGGGAGAGCTGTCGTGAGGGAATTGAACCCGCCGTGTGCGAGCGCCGGAACGACGAGGTTGTCAGTCCGGTCGTACACCCATCCCAAAATAACCCCAAGCCCTGAAAGGCCGACGAGCCAGAGAATGTCACCTGGCATCGTCGCCGAGAGGTCAATATGACCGAACCCGAAGATGAATCCGGCAATAAGGATTGACGGCCAACTCCCGATGGTGCCGCGCAGAGAACGTTGCACGACACCGCGGAAAATCAGTTCTTCCGCTGGACCGACAAGGACGAGAAGCGTGATAATCCGCGAATATAGAACAGCCGTATTGAGTGACGATCCGGTTGTTGTCCGTTCAAAGCCGAGGGCTTGGATCAAAAAGAGCGCCCCGATCAGGGTTACAAGCATGAGAACCACTCCAAGCAGAATGTATCCCCATTCTCGCCCAACGGGGCGACGGATTCCTACCCATTCAACGGGGGGTGCAACGTCAGTAACACGGACTACAACGAGGGCGATTCCTACTGCATAGAGTGCCCGAAGTAGCTGACTGAGGACATCACGAACAACTGGGAAACCAGCTAAGATTACGGGATTTCGTGGTCCGAGGACTGTTTGAACGAGGCTAAGCCAGATCCATAGACCGACTGCAATCAAGACACCTGTGACGATACGGCATCCGATTTGCTGATTCGTGCCTGTGAAACTCGACCTGAACCGCTCCATACAGCGACTTACTCAAAGAGGGTCGTAAGTACCAAAGTCGAGTGTCTCGTTTCGAAACACTCGAGGACATCCTCCGGATGAATTCAGAATCCCATTTTCCTCAGTTGAGTTGAGAAAATCGGACGAGGAACGCGGTGATGAGTCCCTCCACGTAATCGGATAGAGAGGACAACTCCGGCGGGACGTATACCGTGGACGCTAGATAGTGTCGACGAATCGGATCTCAACGTAGTCAGTAATATCGGGACCCGGATCGAGAGAATCGAACCTAGGTTCGACTCTTCCCCACAGGCCGGTACTCGGCGTTGAGCTCTTCTGCAGTCGCGAACTCGACCTGGTCGAGGAGCTCGTTCACAGCCTCGTCGTAGGACTGCCGATCGAGCAGATTCCGGTTGCTGAACGCACGAAGACGGTCGCGCGTGTTCTCTTTCACGGGGATCGAGTACCGGCTCATCGCGGGCACTCCCCGTGGCTGTTCGCCGTCCCAGATGTGTCTGGTCGTGTCATGGCGGTCACTCTCGGTCGGCTACAAGTCGGGACCGCAACTACTTGCTCGTCTTTATGCGAGAGGGTAACAAGCATAACTGTTTCCCTCGATCCCACATAGACCCCACCACACGCTGATAAACGCGCATCTGTGCGTCCGACGCAACCGTGCGCGAGGCGTAAGATTGCGACTTACGCATTCTTGAAACAAACATTACAGCACCAGTCGAACGACCGGTGTGCAATGACGAGCACTATGACCGACTCCGACCTCGACATGTATCGCCGCCGGCTTCGTCGGCTTCGCCGCGCCCTCGACTTCGAGACCGTCTTCATCACGGCATTCCTGTCGCTGCTGGTGTTTGTCGGTCCTGCCGCCGCTCAGGCTAGTGGTCCCACGGGTGGGGGTGGCGGCTCGGTCGCCGGCTGGGAAACCATCCTCACCAACCTGTACGACGTCGTCTACACGACGCTCCAGTACGCCGGCCTGACAGTGCTAGTCCTCGGACTCATCGTCTGGCTCACCGCGCGCCGGAACTCCCAGCGATCCGAGACTGGGATGAAACTCACGATGGGCGGTGGCGCGATGGTGATCGCCTACTTCGGGCTCGGAGCGCTCGTCTCCCTGCTCGAGTTCATCGCCGGGTGATCGTTCCGCGGCGCAGTCCTCTCATTTGGTACCGAAGGACAACGGTTCGATTACCATCCAACCCCCCATCATCGAAGTGTAAACCGCGTTCGACCCACCCCCGTCGTCGGAGTGTAAATCCCGTCCGATCACACCCCCCGTCATCGATGTGTAACTCGTGTCCGAGCGCCACCTGGTCGCCCGCTATCCTCGCCGATAGTGAGCGCAGGACAACCGGATGCGACCCACGCCTCGACGGGCTTCATTCGTTCCAAGCCATGTACCCCATTTACGCCAACCAGTCGTATTGTCCGTCGAGCCATCGACCCGCTCTTCTCGAGTACTGGTCGGCTCGCCTCTCACCGACAGGAGACCGGACTCGATGACCGGTCGCTCGACCAACAACCGACGGGGTGGGAGTGAATCATCTCGCAACCCGCGGTTCCCGAGCATCGACGAGGCTGACATCCAGCGAGCCCTTTCGACACGACTCGGTGATGGCCCTCCCGACGACACAGAGTCGCGGGGCGGGTCACCCGAGGAAGATTCACACCAGGGGCCCGAGACGATCAACGCCGATGAACCGACCTATCCAGAGGCGCCGTCAGAGTCGGAGGAACATCCTGGAGATGACTCGGACGGTGAGGGTCCACGACCGTACATCAAGATCACCCCTGCTCGTGAGCAGGTTACCCCCGATCACGTCATCAAGGGGCTCTACGGACTCTACCGTGCGGGAAGTGGTCGCACACTCCCGTTCCATGTCGAGCGACGTCTCTCGTTCGTGAGTACGCACCACTCCTTCGAATTCCTGATCCACAAGCCGGAGGCCACACAGCGGTTCGACTTCTATCTCGGCGTTCATCCCTACGAGGTCGAGGCAGTCGAACATCTCGCTGCGAACGTCCGGGCGATGTATCCCGAACGCTTCCGCTTCGAGATCGTCCCCTTCGCGACCAGCGCCGTGTTCGTCGACGACGCCGAGCCCGATCGAGCTACCCTCGCCGATCTCGAGTCGTTCGAGGGGCTAGATGAGCTCGCGAATCTGGAGGGATTTGACCCGGGACTCTTGGACGGTGCGAACGATCCAGACGCGCCAGTTTCCGGTCCCGATGACGGCGATGATCCGACACCTCCGGCGATGGTTCGCTGGGGCGGCGTCGAGACGAAGAACAACGACTGGATGACGTTGCTCTCGCAGTTCAGCGAAGTATCCGTCGACATCGAGGAGGCATTCCGCTCGCCGCTGAGCGTCCTGCTCGAACAGGCCACCGAGACGAACGAGCCGTTCCTGTTCCAGGCGGTGTTCACCCCTCGCCGTGACTGGACGAAAGAGGCGGAGGCCCACAAGCGAAACCTGAAGATGGGCACGACGGGGATGTGGAGTGCGTTCAAGCAGGAAGCGGGCGCGATGCTGTTCGGCACCTCCGAAGAGGAACGTCGACAGCGTCACCGTCCCGACACGCCCGAGCAAATCGGTGGAACCCTCTCGGGCGGCGGTGACGGCCCTTCGACTCGGCATAGCCGGATGGGGCAGATCGATCTGAAACAGCCGACCGTCACGTTCGACCTCTCGTTGCGGGCTGGTGGCGAGCCCAGCGTCATCAACGGTGTGACGGGCGCATTCACTGCCCTTAGCGGACCATACTATGGCGTCGAGGGGGCGGCCGTCGATGCGGTGGATCGCGAGTTCGAGGACCTCTGTAGCGCACGTCTCGGTCAGACGGGCATCCGTGAGCGTTTCAGGAACACCAATCCGATCATCGTCACCAGCCCCGATGAGCTCGCCAACTTCGTCACTGTCCCGAGCACGGGGGCATTACCGAAAGCAAGTCGCGGCGCGTCCGGCGGGTCCCCCGACGCACGGTCACCGCTCACCGCGACAGACGAGGAACTACTCGCGAAGTTCGACACCGGGATGTGTATCGGTGAAGCCGAGACTGCCACACCGGACCGACCGAACATTCCGATCAGCCTGACTGCCGAGCAGCTCACCCATCACGTCCTCCGGGCGTCGACGACGGGGAGCGGAAAAACGACCGCGATGGTCAACGACGGGTTGAGTGCCTACGAGGAACTCGACGGGCCGATCTTCATCTTCGACAAGAAGGGCGGCAGCATGGCCACCGAATACAAGCGGGCGCACTTCCGCCGCTTCGGGGATCTGGACGATGTGATCCATCTCCCGGTGCCGGGCCCGAACGGCGAGCTTCCAGCCTTCCCGTTCTTCGACATCCGACCGCAGGTGGCGGCAGGGATGAGCCGCGAGGCGGCGGTTCAGGAGAAGGTAGACCGCTACAACGAACTCCTCGAGTACGTCCTCGGCGAGGAACAGCACAACCAGGCGTTCGTGGCACAGGAGATCCTCTCGAACCTCATCGTCGCTCTCTTCGACCCGGTGTACGGGGACGAGGCCTTCGCAATCAGCGACCTGCTTGAGGCGGCCACGCGGATGCAGACCGAACAGGTCATTCCGGACGTGAGCGACCCCGAGCTTCACGCCACGCTCAGTCGGCACTTCAGCGGGGACGAACGCCGGTTCGCCACGTCCATCGATGCGGTGCTGAACCGGATTACCAAGCTCAAAGAGCGGGACTTCATCTGGCGGATGCTCAATTTCGTCCCCGAGTGGGACGACGACACTCGCCAGTATGCCGACGAGCAGATGTTACTCGACCTGGATCGGCTACTGGACTCGTCGAAGGTCATCCTCGTCGATACGGGCGAGTTCCGTCCGGCCTCGAGCAACGTCTTCACCGTGTTGATGCTGGACTACCTCTGGTCGTGGGTTCGCCTTCGCGAGCGCTGGAACCGGGGTGTTCCCGCCCCCGACGAGGGATACTGTGTGAACCTGATCATCGATGAGGCGGCGCCGATCATGCAGGCAAGCCTGGTTCGCGATGAGATGATCCCCGACGCTCGCGAGTTCGCACTCGCGTTCGAACTGATCGTTCACTTCCCCGAACAGGTGAAACGCGACGCGCTGGACACGCGAGCGTACAAGGAGATTCTCCGGAACATCAACACCAAGCTGATCGGGAAGCTCGCTATCGACGACGAGCTCGCGACGACGCTGTTTCACGAGGAACTCGACGCCATCGAACTGTCGAACCGGATCGCCTCCCTCCCCCGGGGTGAGTGGCTGGCTCAACTCCCGGATACGGGGTTCATGACCGACACGCCAGAGCTGGTGACGCTCAAGCCGCTCCCGATCC
This sequence comes from Halorarius halobius, assembly GCF_024298865.1. Taxonomy (GTDB): domain Archaea; phylum Halobacteriota; class Halobacteria; order Halobacteriales; family Haloarculaceae; genus Halorarius; species Halorarius halobius. Next base: position 123,056 of record NZ_CP101162.1, read on the forward strand.
CATCGGGTCACAGTGACGGCGAGGACCCGGTCGACGTCGGGACGTACAGCCCCGACGCGGGGATGACCTACCAGGAGGCGGATGAACTCCAATGGTCGCGAACCAGGTTCAGCTACTGTCTCGTGCCGGGCGTGAACAGCCCGCCGGACGCTGCACAGCGAGCCGCGCGATACGGAACAGGACCATTGAACAGTGAGGCGATCCGTTCGGAATCTTTGTCGGATTCGTCGACGATCCCGCCGACAGCTAACTCCTCTCATTCAGATCGTGAGAGGTTCTCGGGGACGACCGAGCGGGATTTAGTGGCTGGTTCGACGATACCCGGGGACGACTCTGCGGACAGCCGTGATGACTCCTCCAACGAGGACCGAGCGGATGGTCAGGTCGGTGGTGCCTCGAACGAGTTCGGGACCGTTCTTGGAACAGGGGCCGCCCCGCGCGGTCCATCGCCGGCTCCGTCGGATTCGACTGCCGAGATTTCCGATGACTCTGCTGTAGGTCCCCTGATAGACGACGGTCGTGCTGCCGCGGATGCGTTCTCAGAGAGCCCCCCAGCCGATGGAGAATCACACTCGCTGACTCCAGCAGAGCAACAGTTCCTCCAAGACGTCATCGCAGGGATCAACGGGGAACTGGAGGGGTACGACCTCACCCAGTCGATGACGACGATTCGGAACGGTGTCGACGGTGAGATTGTCGAGGACCGGCTCGTCGAGATGGGCTACCTCGAACTCCAGTCGGTCAACACGCGGAAGTACTACTATGTCACTCCGGCAGGGCAGGACGCGGCCGACCGGACGATCTATTCGGGCCGCAACGACGGTGACCCGTTCGAGAAGACCATCCACAAGGTGTACGTCGAGTATACTGCTCGCCACCTCCGAAATCAGGGCTTGCTGGTCGAGACGTACTACGAGCCGATGGCCGGCGGGATGATCTTCGATGTCGCTGCATTCCTCCCCGGCGACGGTGACGGGCGGACGCTGGCGGTTATCGCCGAGGTGGTGACGAACATCCGTCCCGACCTGATGATCAAACACTACGACGACCTCGCGAGCTTCGACGGCGTTCGGAAAATGTGGGTGGTGCCTCACACTGACGTTGCGCACGAAATTATCAGAGTACTGGTCGATGCTGGACGGCTTCAGACGGTGCCACATCGAGATATCGAGAACTATGTACGTCTCTCCGAACAGGTATTCGAGAATCCCCGGGAGTGGCGGTTCGTCGGGGGGCGGAATCTCGTCCGAATAGTTGACCGGACCGACGGGGAGGTTGACCGGTGACGATCTGGGTTAGTTGTTGGGCGCACGGTGCGCTCGATAGCTGCTCTCGAACTCGTTCCATCCGTGCTGGGCCAGTCGGCTCGATACCTATACTAGTAGTTTGGGAGGGGAGGGCTCGCATGTCCGCACCAGGGGCGCACGGGCTTGCGATTTCGAGCGCACGGACACGCACCCACCGCCCGTCCCGGCGCACAGCGATGCACGGTGATTTATCGACGCCTCGAATCGGGCGTGTCCGGCACAGGTTCACCCACCAGAGACGAGCATCATGAGTAACGATATCGACGTCAGTCTGATTCCCGAGAGGTTGGCCGACCTCGAGCAGTGGATCTGCTGGCAAGAGACAGAACGTGACGGGAAGGCGACTAAAGTTCCCATCAAGCCTTACCACACCAACGGCACGCCGAACGCCAGCGCGACAGAGCCCGGCCACTGGCGGGACTTGGAGAGTGCACTCGCGTTTCACGAGAGCGATCGCGTCCGGACCAACGGGATCGGCTTCGTGTTTGCTCCCGCGACGCCCATCGTCGGTGTGGATTTGGATGACTGTCGGGATCCCACGACGGGCGAACTCGCATCGTGGGCCCGGGACATCGTCGATCGGCTGGATTCCTACACCGAAGTCTCACCCTCGGGGCGGGGCGTTCACATCATCCTTGAGGGTGACCTCCCGTCAGGTCGGAATCGGCGTGGTGATGTCGAGGTGTACGATGAGGCTCGCTTCTTCACCGTCACGAGCGACCACATCGAGGGGACGCCAACGTCCCTCGTGCGACGCCAGGATGCGTTGCTCGGTGTCCACTACGAGTACGTCCAGTCACCCCCTGACGCGGAGACAGCGCCGGACGATCTTGAGGCGGCTTCCGAGAGGACCCCTCGTGCCGACTCGTCAGCGGACGAGCTCGAGCAGCAGGCCGGCGAACCAGCAGCCGGGGAGACAGCCGGCGAGACAGAGCCCTCGGAGACAGCTACGGCACTCGGATCGGACTCGGGACTGTACGCCCGATACGGACTGGACTATCCGGATATCGAGGACCCGGGTCTCGAGGCCGCCTTGCACGGACTGAGTCCGTCGGCGCTTCCCTCACCGCTGCCGACCTCGATGGATGACATCGCCGGTTCTGGCGTGGATCTCGACGACGAGACGGTACTGGAACGCGCGATGGACTCGAAGAGTGGTGATGTCATCGAGGCGCTCTACGACGGCCGCTCGGAGCTCTGGAGCGGGCGGGACAGCCGCTATCCGTCGCAGTCGGAGGCCGATATGGGCCTGTGCTTCTACCTGGCGTTCTGGACTGGCGGCGATCCCGACCGGATGGATCGTCTGTTCCGCGACTCAGGGCTCATGCGGGGGAAGTGGGACAAGGTTCACTTTGCTAACGGGGCGACCTACGGCGCGGTCTGTATCGCTCGGACACTCCTGACCATCGACGACTACTACACGCCACCGTCACCGGCCACTTCGTCCGGATCGGACGACAGACATCGGCCACTGGACGAGTCCAGCACCTCTCCCTCCTCCGGGTCAGATCATTCTAGCGATCCGGCACCGATCGACGCCGGGGCAGTCGAGGACGCCCGGCGGCTGGCCGCGCAGGTACAGCGCCAGCAGCGTGAACTTGACGCCAAACGTGATCGCATCGCGGAACTCGAAGCCCGGCTTCGACAGTACCGAGCCGTTCTCGGAATCGACCAGCCTGACGACAGTGTTCGCTTGAGGGATGACGGAATAGCCGATGCTGCCGCAGGAAACGGGGGGCAGGACGACTCCTCGTTCTGGAACGAGCGCCCTATCGGACACGACGTTGAGGGATCCTTTACCGCATCCTCGAACGGTCGGGGGGACAACGACCACGAGCCGACCCCCACCGACGAAAACGAGGACACTCGTGAGGTCGATGCGGACTCATCCGAACAGGAGACGGAGTCATCCACCGGGTTGTCCCGTCGGTTCCGTCGTTGGTTTTCCTGATGACCCTGGTTGTACCGTGACCGCAAACGTGGCTGTTCCAGCCCTTGCATCTGTATTTATCATCCCGAAGGGGGTGAGGAGATCGCGAGAGCGGGCGACGAGTCAGTCGTGCTGACGACGACCGGCTTCGGCAGCGAGTCGCGTTCGCGAATCCTCGGAGTTCCGCAATGTCCAGTGCAACCACTCCCGACCTGCAGGACCATGTACAGACCATCACCGACGCGCTCGTCGCCTTCGACGAGAGCCGAGCCGAACCCGCGTTCGCCCTCGACACCGAGGACGTGACCGCCCAGCTGGAGCGCCTGTGTGCCTACCGAGTCCCGATGGACGAGGCCGTCCGGACGCTTCTTCGCAAGGCATGTGGCGACGCCGACCTCGAGCGAGCCGATCTCTCGGATGACATCGCCCGGCTAGCTGGCTACGGTGGGCGCTCCCGCGGGTTCTCCCGAACGATGCTCGCCGACGTTGACGGGGCCGACCAGTGGATCGACGTCGTCGCCGAGGTCGTCGAACTCTGGGAGCCCCGGAACGAGAAGATCGCCCAGGTCGGGCTGCTCGGCGACGAGTCCGGCCGCCTCAAGTTCGTCAAGTGGGCGAGTGCCGACCTCCCCGAACTGGAGGAGGGCGAGGCCTACCGCTTCGAGAGCGTCGTTACCGACGAGTACCAGGGCCGGTTCTCGGTGAGCTGTAACTCCGCGACGGCGATCAGTCCTTCCGACGACGTCGTCGCGGCAAGCGACGGGAGCGTCGCGGTCGTCGGAAGCATCGTCGACATCCAGGAGGGTTCGGGCCTGATCAAGCGGTGCGGGGCCGACGACTGCACGCGCGTTCTCCGCAACGGCCGATGTGCGGAGCACGGCCAGCGCGACGGCGAGTTCGATCTCCGCATCAAGGCGATCCTCGACGACGGTGAGTGCTCCCTGAGCGCCCTGTTCGACGCCGCTGCTACCGAGGCAGTGACCGGCATCTCACTGAGTGATGCGACTGACATGGCGATGGACGCGCTCTCGACGGACGTGGTCGCCGAGGAGATCAGCGCGCAGCTGGTCGGTCGGCGGCACCGGCTGACCGGGAGCGTCGTGGGCACGTACTTCCTCGTGAACGAGGCCGAGGAGACGAACGACGCCCCGGACGGGTTCGACGCCGACGCGGTTGAGCCGGCACTCACGGCCCGCCAGCCGGCTCGGCGGCTGTTCGCCGAGGAACTCAACGGGACGACGGAGACGTTCCAGGAATCCGATGAGGAGCGGGCGCCTGTCTATGGGCTGACCCCGACCGGCGTGGGCGTCAACCGCGTGCTCGTCGTCGGAACCCTTGCAGAAACCGCCGACGTCGGCTCCGACGCCGAGTACTGGCAGGGCAAGGTGTTCGCCGCTGACTCGCCCGTTTACGTCTACGCGGGCCAGTACCAGCCCGAGGCGATGGGGGTGCTGCGAGCAGCGGAGCCGCCAGCATACGTCGCGGTTGTCGGGAAGCTGCGGACCTACGAGCGGGGTGACCGGACGAACGTGGCCATCGAACCGGAGGCGATCACCGAGGTCGACGAAGCGACCCGAGATGCGTGGGTCGCCGAGACGGCCAGCCAGACCCGCGAGCGCCTCGAGTCATTTGAGGAGGAAGTGGCACCATTCGGCGGACGATCTAGAGAGGTATATGGGGATGACGTAGGTGCGCTCTTCGAAGTTGTCGATTCGCTCAACGGGGAATTAGCCGAATAACGAACCTCAAACCTGCGCTTCTATGCTATACTCGGTGTAATCGCCAAAATGAATCCGGCGACAATCGCGGGCCACTCAGTTCGTGCATTCCAGTCGCTTGAACTCTCATGAACTAGCAGAATCCCTAGCGCGATCACGGTACCTGTTGTCTGAATAACCAGATATTCCGTTGCGTTTTCGAGAACAGTTGGTACCACCTTCGTGATTATCCCAGATACCACAGTCATCACTCCGATTCGGAAAAATAGAGTTCGGTCTTTTGATCCAAACAGGTGGCTAGCTGACTTGGCATACTCATCCCCCTGTTCATACAAGTACTCAGCAACGAACCCAATCAACACCCCTTGAATGCCCAGAATCACTAACCAGCCAAAGCCAGATGTGGCTCCCTCTATCGTTAGGAGCAGTGAGGTAATGATTCCGATTTTAAAGTAGAGCCCTAAACCAGTGAGAAGAGAGGAGGCCAAGAGGTAGACCTGCCACGGCTTGTATTTAGTCTCTTCAATTCGGCGGTGAAGTTTACTTAGTCCCATATGAATATGTTGGCTGACTAATATTTTTGTAACGTATCTCGATCTGATTCTTGGGCTGTCAATGCCATGATTAAATTTGCGATGGTCATCGGGTTCACGATTCGTTGTGTCACGTTATGTGGGATTATACGCATTGCTGAGTGGCCGGTTGGTGACCGCAAATTCGCGGTTGGCAGCCGCCGACTCGGAAGGAAGTTCAAATAGGTGCCGCTACTGAGAGACAGTAACTCATGAGCGAAACGGAACTACCGGACTTCATTGACCGGGATGTCCTCCGTGATATTTCGACGGTCGAAGTTCCAGATGAGGCACTACTGAGGTGCTTCGTGAAAGTGAACAAGCCGTTTCTGAGCAAATCGGCCGTCGCTGAGATGACTGGCCTCAGCGATGAGGGGGCTCGGAAGCGTCTGAACTCTCTGGTTGATAGAGGGGTGTTACTGAGTGCGGAGGCAGGCAAGCAGACGAACATCTACTGGCTCAACGACCCTCGATCGAGCTGGCCGGTACCGAGCGATATAGAGCCTTCTCTATCCGAGACTACCGATCGCATGGCCGAAACAGTGGCGAGGATTAATCGTTTGACCACGTTCGCGATACTATACGCTGGCACCTTCGTCAGTTTGTATCTCCTCGATTGGTTGAGTGGTCTCCAGGTGACCGACGGTGTATTTGAGGTTTCTCTGGATTGGGCAGTGATGCCCGCCGTGGCGTTTGCCTTGCTCGCAGTCTTGTTCTATATCGCACTTCAGACCTCGCTGTTGGTTGAAAACGACGATGCGGGGTGGCCGACTATTCGGCGAGTGTATCGAAAGGCGGTTCAATAACCAATTAGCTATAATCTCATACGAGAGCTGATTATGATGTGGGGCGGTAGATGGTCTGTGACGGTCACTGAACTACGTACACTTATTCCGATTGACGGTCCGCTTTGTCAATATGGGTTCGGATGTTTTCCACGAGAATCTCCGCTACCTCTCAGTGCTGGCGCGATACTACACCGAACGGCGTCCTGTAAACGGCAGTAGTTGGAGAGAACCGGGATTGGGGGGAATAGTTTCATCATCAGGGAATTTGAACGACATGGCAACGAATGGAATTCTTTTCTGAGAATCGGGATGCTATCCGTTTTGACCAGTTTGCTGAGGAATCTGAAGGAGGACTTAGGGAGTGTCAGAAGGGTGGATTCTGGGCTGTAAGGAGTCACTTCACTGCATATCCTGAGGAGCCAGCTCTAGTTTCGATGCCGACGGGATCGGGGAAAACTGCACTGATGATGTTATTATCATTCGCGGTCAGCGAGAAGCAGGTTCTAGTCATCACCGCCTCTGATATACTTCGAAGTCAAACCGCCAAGAAGTTCCGGACACTGGACGGTCTTCAGGAAGCAGGCGTTCTCAGTGACGGCTCTATTAGCCCGTCTGTGAAGGTGATCGAGAAGCGGATTACAGACGAATCAGAATGGGAGGACATCGATGAAGATGTTGTGGTCGCCTTGCCTCACAATATTAGTAGTACCTATAACATGGACCAGTATGACGACATCGTCGACCCGCCTACTGGGAAGTTCGATCTTGTATTCTTCGACGAGGCTCATCGGAGCCGAGCACCCAGTTGGAAGCGACTGGTCGACGCGCATCGGGACGCGAATCAGGTGTTACTAACAGCGACACCCTTCCGTCGGGATCGCCAAACATTGCCCGGGCGACTGGTCTATCATTATCCACTAAGCAACGCGATCGAGGAGAACCTCTATCAGTCACTGTCACTTCAAACAATTCCAGCGCGAGGAGCAGACTATTCAGCCGATATATTCGCTCGTCGTGCGAAGGAAGCATTAGAGGATATGCGGGAATCCTTTTCGGAAGCTAAGATGCTCATCCGCTGTGAGAGGATTAGTGACGCTCGGGGGTTGGAGTACATATATGCTTCCAAAGACTTGGATGTGCGGGCGATTCACTCCAGACGGACGCCAGAGCAGAATGCGAGGGTTCTGAGGGCACTCAGAGAGGGAGATATTGACGGGGTCATTGCGGTAGGGATGCTTGGGGAAGGAATCGACATCCCGAATCTGAAGATTGCGGTTCTTCACGATCCTCCGAAGTCGTTCGCGTTCACGCTACAGTTGCTGGGTCGCGTGACACGGCCAACCGAGAACGAGGAGGTTCAGGCTCAGATTATCGCTGACCCGGATGACCTACATGATGCAGGGGTGGAAGACGAGGTGAAACGGTTATACCATGAGGACGAGGGTTGGGAAGATCTCGTGCCTGAGCTTGCTGCGGACTATACCGAGCAACATAGTCCCCTCGCAACAGGGAATCAGAGTGAAGTCCTTAGGGGAGTGAACGAGGTGGATCTCGAACCCTATCTTAGCACTCGCCTATTCCATGTGCAGGAATCACAGTTCCAGCCAGAGAATATCATCGAGTTCGGGGACGAGACGATTTCTTACAGATTACAGCTCTCGAGGGAGAATTTTGTGGGTGTGATCACGGAACAGACGGACAGACCCACGTGGGGGACGAGAACCCCTCTCCAGCATCGTCAATACGATCTCCATCTTTTCTACTATCACGAGGCGACGGAGACGCTATTTGAGTCAACGTCTGCGTCGGCTTCTCTTATAGGTACTATTCGAGAATCGCTTGTTGATGAAGACGTTGAATCCTATGGAGGTGAATCTCTAATCAAGGTTATTCAAGGAGACGAAGCTGTAGAATATCAGGTTGCTGGGCTGGCGAATGCACTCGGGAGTTCAGGGAGCCTCCCATCGTACAAGATGTTGCTTGGTGACCGGGTGGAAGGCGCTGTGAGACAGACGGACGCGAAGGCGTTTACGCAGGGACATGCAGTCGCGTCGGTGGATGGTGAGACGGTGGGTATCAGCAACGATCAGGGCCGTGTCTGGTCATCTGGCCGACGGACAATCGATGGGTTCATCGAGTGGTGTCAGGGCCTCGCCGAGAAATTTTCCCGGTTCGAGAGCCAAACCACGCCACCACGGCTGGGTCTGGGAGAAATAATCGCTGTCGACTCGTTTCCTGGGTCGCCTATTTTTGGTACATTAAACCCAAAGCTCCGCCGACAAGATGTTGCTATTGACACTAGTTCTGTGCTTGAGGCGGGTGGTCGAGAAGAGATCTCGGAACTTACCTTGGAGTCGCTTCACCGCCCGTCATCGGATTCTATCGTTGAGTTCGAGTATGCGCCTGTCGATGGCGACGAAGTCTTGACTGGAGAGTACGATATTGCAGCGAACCAGGTGCGAGGGGATATTGCGGAGTGTGTGTATTTCATTGATAGTGAGGAAGGGGAACAAAAGTACCTGGGTGAGAGATTTTTCGATAGATTCCCGCTGTATTTCTACACGGGTGATGGCACGCTTGTCTCGAATGGCCAGGGGCACCGGATTAGACACGAACTTGCGACGGTACCCGATGATTGTTTCGTAGATGAATCCAGTATCGACTGGAGTGAATGTGCGACTTGGTGCGAATTCGGGATCACGAAAGATGGGGAGTCAGTGACTCCAGAGAGACGGATCGATATCTTCGGGTGGGTTGAGGAGTTCGTTGAACAGCATGGGGAGGCGGAGCAGATAGTCTTCTGCGATCACACGCAAGGAGAGATCGCGGATTACATTCAAATCGAACCATCTAACAAACAGATCACGTTCTACCATTGTAAATCTCGAGACAAGGACGAGGACAGTGGAGCACGATTGGCGGATGTCCGCGAGGTAGTTGATCAGGTTCACCGAAGTATATCGTGGGTGAAATACAGCGGCCTTCCTGGACAAATTGAGTATCGGGAAGGAAATACTGAGTATCCTCACTTCGTCTCTGGACAAGCTTGGTTCGGCGATTTCAAGGAGAGTTTCTTGCCTATGGAGTGGGATTTCACCGTCAGCATCGTCCAACCCGGTCTGGATTACGAAGATGCGAGATCGAATGATAATGTGAATACAGCCCTCCTCACCTGTAAGGAATGGTTAGAAGGAGTGGATGCTGAATTCAACATCTTCGGTGACCCAAATGGGCAGATCGAGAGTATCGACACATCGTAGAATCTCTGACCTACGTCGAAGATGTGAGCGCGACCGAAGCGGCGGTTTCGGCTGCTGCCCCGGAAGAGGCCGCCTGAGCGATTCTAGTCCTCTGCTTGAGGTTCATTCCTCGTCAGGGTGGGAGTTTGTCCTGACAGTCCCGACTGGGACGAGCGGCGTCCCGTCGAACGCTGCCCCGAGTTCACGCCGGGTCGTCTGTTTGGCGTCCTCGGTTGATCGTGCCGTGACGGTACACTCGAGCGTGAGGCCGACGAGTGCTGTCTCGGCGACCACAAGCACTGCCTCCATCGGCGTCCCACAGGCCGTACAGGAAAGCGTCTGAATGCTGATGTCGCAGTGATGGACGTGTGGGGCATCCGCCTCACTCACTCGCTTTCCGGCCTCACTGACGGCGATATTGATCGCGTCCTGTACCGCGTGGGCTCCTCGAACGAGCCACGGGACCGACAGCGTCACCCAGTACTGTTCGGAGCGACTCATCGTCTGCCCTGCGCTGCTGACTGCCGGTCGATCGTCGTTATCGTCCGCCTCATCGGGCCGGTCTGGCTCGGTATCCTATATATAATTTAGAAACCGGGAGGCAGTGGCTCATCGACGGGCGCTCGCTTTGCTGAAGTTACCCCACGGTGGTGGATAAAGGTACGAAATGTGGGGTAACGTATCGTGCTGCTCATCGTCGCGAGAGACATTCCTATTCAAAGGCGTTGAGAGGAACTCGAACCGCGCCATACTGTACCGTCCGACGATTTCAAGATCATTATCGGAGTACACCCGGCTGAACCGGACCCCTCTTCTGCTTCGATACAGCCATCCCCGTTGGAGGACTATCCCTCCTCTGTATGCTTCTTCTGAGACTGTTCTGAGGGTTGGATCACAACCCGTTCGATTCGCGCGTTGTCAATGGCGTCGACACGAAGGATATATCCCTTCTGCTCGATCTCGTCCCCGACCTCGGGTTCGCGTCCGAGCTGGCTAAAGACGAAGCCTCCGATCGTCTCGACCTCGTCGGTCTCGAACTTGACGCCGAGTCGTTCGTTCACTTCTTGGACCGGCACCCCGCCGTCGACGACGGACGTCCCATCATCTCGCTCCTCGATCGTGGGCCCCTGCGGTTCCGTATCGAATTCGTCTCGAATATCGCCGACAATCTCTTCGAGGATATCCTCGATCGTCACGATTCCCTCGAAGACACCCCATTCGTCGATGACGACAGCGATCTGTCCACCACCGTGTTTCTGAAACTCGGCGAGAATTGCGTCGTTCCGTCGCGTTTCCGGAACGACGAGGACGTCGCGTGCGAGGTCACGTGCAGTGATCGGGCCGTCGTCATCTGTCTCGGTTTCACTCGCCTTCAGAATGTCTTTTGCGTGGACGAATCCGATCGGCTGCTCCCCGTCCTCATCGAGCACGATATATCGCGTGTAGGTTCCGCTGGCGGCAACAGACCGGAGTTCAGGGAGGTTCATCGACGCGGAGACAGTATCCACGTCGGGGCGTGGAACCATGACTTCGCGGGCGATCGTATCGCCGAGTTCGAAGACGCTCTCGATCATCTCGACCTCGTCGAGATCGATTTCTCCAGTTTCTTCGGAGCGACTGAGAATCATCAGAATTTCTTCCTCGGAGTGGGTCTCTTCACCTTCTGCCGCTGGCGAGACGCCAAACAGGCTGGTGAAGTAGTTGGCGGTCCCGTTGAAGACGATGATACCCGGCATGAACACATAATAAAAGAACTTCATGAGGGGGGCGACGAGGAACGCCACCCGTTCGGCCTCCTGAATGGCGAACGTCTTGGGCGCGAGCTCGCCGAACACGACGTGGAGGAACGTGATGAAGCCGAATCCCAGCGCGAAGGCGACGAGATGAATCGCTCCTGCGGGCAGGAGTTCACCGAGAATTGGTTCGATAAGTGCTGCCACAGCCGGTTCGCCGATCCACCCGAGACCCAGTGAGGAGAGCGTAATCCCGAGCTGACTGACTGCGAGATAGCCATCCAGATTCTCGATGGCATCCTGTACCAGCCCCGCACCGGGTTTCCCGCGGTCAACGAGCGCGTTCACTCGGGTCGGCCGTATCTTCACGAAGGCGAACTCGGCGGCCACGAACACGCCGTTCATGACGACGAGGAAGAACGCGAGAAGCAACCCGCCGACGGAAATCAAGTCTACCATATGCCTGATTTTCCTCCGGGGGACTTTTAGACGATGGATACAGCGTCACGTAACACGACTGCCCCCACAACCGCTACTCGTCCGCTTATCCACCGAACACGCGTCTGTCACACGGTGGGATATCGGTCACTCTAGTCACCGCACCCAAAGCGGAGACTGGCCAGTCCGGCTATGACTACTCCACGAGTTCTCGAACAGTTAGCAGGATACCAGAGATTCTCGGAGACAGAACGTCGAGCTAGAGGGTCACTTATGGGACCTCCGAGCCTATCCGATATTGTATGCCCGAAGAAGTCTTGTTCAAATCCGAGAGCGGCCAGTCCCGGGGAGAAATTGCTGCACTGCTGCGGAGAGTCGCAGACAATCTCGAAAACGGAGACGCGATTACGCTGAAATCGGGGAGCGAATCCGTGACGCTAGATCCGCCCGCTCGTCCGACGTTCGAGGTCAAAGCCGAACGCGAGGGCCCGGCGAACGGGCCCGGTGAATTGAGTATCGAATTCGAACTCGAATGGGATGAAGACGGTAGTGACGGTGGCGGTGGGAACGGTCCGTTAGAGATCGAGTGAGGCACAGACTTCAGCTGTCTCGACGCTCGAATGCACCGATCCAATCGAACCGGCTCATACGGCCACTGGGGAGGACCTTCGTTGTTGTCGCGAAGTCGCGTCGACGTACTACTCTACTCCACCGATCGTGAGCACGGGCACTGGCGCCAACCGGACCGTCTTTTCGGCGACGCTGCCGAGGAGGATCCGATCCGTACCGCGCCTCCCCGTCGTCCCCATCACGACAACGTGGATGTCATTGGCGTCGATACAGTCGAGAATTACATCCGCTGGATCTCCCTGTTCGATATGTTGTACCGTATCAGTAACGCCATATGTCTCCGCATCTTCGATGATCTCCTTGGCGGCTTCCGTTGCTGCCTGTTCGTGCTCCTCCCCAGAGATAGTTGACCGGATATCGAGACCGAGCGACGCGTCGTCAACGACAGAGAGGACGTGGACGGTCGCCCCAAGCGACTCCGCGAGCGCCAAGCCATGTTGTGCTGCCCGGGTTGCGTCAGCACTGCCATCCGTTGTGATGAGCGCATTTTCGTAGGGGAATACCAGCTGCTCGTCGGGTTGCATTCTCGCGGTGAGAACAGGGACCGAAGAGAGACGGACGACTTTCTCGCTGACACTGCCCTGAAGATACCGTGACACCCCCCTTCGCCCGTGGGTGGACATCGCGATTATATCGTGCCCGTACCGATCAGCGTACTCGACAATTGTGGGGGCTGGATTCCCCTGCACGACGTCAGTTTCGTACTCGACACCAAGGGTCGACAGGGTCTTGCTTGCATCCTCGACGATTCCTTCGCCTTCCTGGACGAGCGCGTCGACCACCGTGTTTTCGACGACGGTAACGCTGTCGCGCGTCGTATCTGCGACGAACAAGAGGTGGATCGTTGCGTCCGCCCAGTTCGCGAGTTCCCCGACATGGTGTAGAATCTCACTACTGTCCTCGCTGTCGTCGACGGGGAACAGGATATTTTCGTACATATTCTCAATACGGGCCCATACGGGCAGTGTTCTTTTAAAGAGATTGTCCGGCGTCAATGATTCGGGTGTATGATTGAGTCACAGTTCGAAGTCTGGCCGAATTTGGAGCCCTCCACATAGAAGGCCCTCCGCTCCCGATCACCTACCCGAATGCACGGTCTGTGGTGGCGGCTTCGCTGACGTAGCAATTGACGATCTGATTAGATTGTAGCCCCCGGATTATAAGCCTGACCCGTCGTTGCCGCGGTGACTACGGCACTGACGATACCATCCCTGACCAGTGGACATGGATCGTCCGTGGACTTGGTGTCGCCTCGCTCGCACTCGCTGCGTTCATCGCCCACCAGATCTATACCTGACTGCATCTCTATTGGATGCATCGAGACCCGCTGATTCGGTGACTCGGCGAGATCGTCTCCGGGGTATACACGGCGGGAGTCTCTCCTCGCAGTAAGATAGACTATCTACAGGAGATAACCGTTCACGCACCAGCAGTGGATAGTGTCACCTATCGGTAGATAGAGGTCAAGTGATGCACCGGGAGAAGGTTGGTACGTGGGGATGAGAACGGTACCGGATGATAGAATCGAACTTCGCCCTCTGACACTTCGACGTCTGATTTTTGTAGAATGGCTCTGGTTGAGTATATATGCCTTCTCAGTCGTCGGGGAGATGTCCTGTAGATGAAGGGCAGACATCCGCCGAGACACCGCTGGTCGCAGGGCAATTTGATGGCGACCATGTCCTCGTTCCGCTCCTTACTCGTGAAGTGCCTGTCTTGACTGACCAACTCAAGGTCGCAACCACGCTTGCACGTGTCACTGGCGCGTCTCTGACCGTCATTAATCCGTTTCCCGCTCCCGAGCAGACCGAAGTGTACCGACACGAAGTCACGGATAGCGAGGATGCCTCACTCCTTGACTGGGTGTTCGAACAGACCGACGAGTCACTCCCGCAGGTCGAGAGCGACTTCCTGTACGCCCGGGACGTTGTGCGGGGCGTCCTCCAGGCAGTCCGACGACGTGATGTCGATACGCTGCTGGTACCGAGCAGCTCAGGAACGAGCCGCTTTCGTAAGAGGATGACCGAACAGTTGGCGACACACGCCGATGCTGACGTCATCGTCGTGAACGGACAGGCAGGATTCTCGAAGGCAGCGTCGATTCTGCTTCCGATCGCTAGCGGCCCTCACTCGGGATTAGCCGCAGACGTGGCAACCTCTATTGCTGCTGACTATGATGCGTGGATCGACATCTTGCACGTCATTGACGAGGAGGCGTCCGATCACCAGCGAGAACGGGCCGAGACGCTCGTTGAGGACATCTACCATCGGATCGCCCGCCCCGAAACAACTGCCACCTGGGTACTTGAGGCACCGGATACCGCCGAGGCAATCATCGACCAATCGCGCTACTATGGACTCTCGGTTATTGGAGCCCCGACGAAAAGTCGCCTTCGTCGGTTCATCTTCGGCTCGACGAATGCTACCGTGCGAGCCGACGCAGACAGCGTCGTACTCTCAGCACGGAATAATAGCGATATCTCTGAAACTAGGTGACAGATTACTTCCCTCGATAATGATGCGGTCGCTATCTGCCAGTCATTCAACGACTTTCTGCGTAAAGGGAATTCCGTGGGAATAGGAATGCGACATTCTCTATCAAAAGTTCCACCCCCTACAACCGTGATCTTCATACCGTCAGCAACGATCAATCATCTGCCTGCAGGGGGACTCTCACCGCGAGTTCGGATAGAGGTTCTAACGCCTGTTGTCCGGATGATTTTGATGAACTGCCTCGGGGAAAGCTAAGGTAATCGACCCAACTGCCGGACATTCGGAACAGAGGCGGGAACCATTGGCTTCGCGTCGCGAAACTGAGCCAGCGTAGTTACATACTGTACCTCACCAACACGCCATCAGGGTATGCCACTATGTGCCACTATCTCATCTCCGGTCGGTGAATTGGGGCTGAGACATCTTGTTGAAACATCGAATCCGGGTGAATAGATCGCTTATGGCGACTGACCCGAGAGAGCAGGGAACCACACAGACGCCTGCGACAGACTTCGATCCGACGGTTCTCGTCACACACAAACCGAGCGCGTTACCTGAGATCTACGAGTACATCGTTACCCACGAGGAGACGAGACCGAAAGCGATTCGGCGCGACCTTGATGTCTCGAAATCAGTTACGTATTCGACATTGGACAAGCTACAAACCGTCGGTCTTATTGAGAAGACTGGGTATGGCGTCTATGAGCCCGCAGATATTGCGTTAGAGCCACATCTGGTCTCTGCGCTCGGCGAGTTACGATCCGCGAAACAGTACTCGATTTGTGAGTTTGCGACCGAGGTGAACGCCTTCGACGCTGCAGATCTCAGTGAACAGCTCGGAGGATCGCGATCAAATGTCCGGGCTGCTGCCGAACGGTTACGTGAAAAGGAGTTCTTGGAGCGGTGGTGGGAACCGTTCTCGAAGAGCCCGAAGCGATATCGGGTAACCGATACGGGCAAACGAGCGTTGGAGTCGCTGGATGTCGAGAAATATTTGGGCTGGAATGGAAGCGAAGCAGTAGCATTTCGGGATGGAATTGACGGAACAGAGTTTTACACCCCGTATGAGGTTGAAGACGTTCACTATCTGTCGGATTCTACTCAAGAATGGGTGCGTCCACAAGAAATAGCGTCCGCATTAGCGAAGAATCAAAAGAAAACACTCGAACGACTCTCGAAACTGGAAGAGCGGGGCTTGATCACGGGCGACGTGATCCGAGAAAAGATGATGTTCAAAGCGACTCAGAAGTCCCAGTCGCTCTTTTATGCGCTCCGACTCTTTATGATATCGAGAACTCATGGTCTCGATTTCTACTCGCTTGTGAAATACGACGACAGGTCCGGTCCCTGGACACTTGATGAACTGTACTCTCTATTCGCAAAAAGAGGAGCGTCACCGTCTATCCAGCGCCTCACCACTGCAATAGAGGATCTGAAGTGTGTTGGTCTAATCGATGGCAACTCACGTACAGGCTATTTGTTCACTTCGGAGTGAGTCGAGTACATACCTTCTGGCAGAGGCTGAGAGCGACAGTATGGAGTCTGTCGACTGAACCTCCTAGTATTGGGCTTTGAGTGTCTTGAGTTTCTCTGGGCGGAACGGATTCTCTCCTTCGGCTTCTGAAGGCGAACTCCACATCCAAAGGCAATAGACGGTTACAGTCACTCGAAATGACGACTGCTGAAGAACAGACGAATTCCCTTTCAGTAGAAGAGCAATTGACTAAAGTGCTTGTCCACGGTGGTGGTGTTGGTGGTGGAACGACTCTACTCATCTATTCGCAGTCATGGTACGCGGAGACACTGGAGGAGAGTCTCCCACTCTTACTACTCGGATTGCTCTTCTGGCTAATCACGATTGGCGCGTTCTCTTGGACAATGTGGGAATTTATCATTCCAACATTCGTTTCTTCAGACCGGTAAGGGGAGAAGTCGCTCACGCAGCTGCAATGGACTCGGATGTGAAAACATGGAACGAAATCTGACGACGTACACCTGTTCGCGCTGTGGAACAGCCTTTCCGATCACGACACAACACACAGAGATTGTTCGGCGAGATTTCGTCAACACTCCACAGCCACCGTGTCTCGAACGGCTCTGTGCAGAGTGCTGGAAAGCATATATCGAGGAGTTTCTGGGGCAGGATTTCGATGGTGGATGCGATGAGTCCGAACTCACTCAATCAGAGTGAGCTGTGTTCTACCGCCCTGATTCACACAGCTTTCGATTGAGCGGGAGGGTGACGAAATCAGCGTCGACGCCAAGCGATGTATCCACCTACTGCAGCAATACCAACTACGATGGCAGCTATCGACTGATAGACTGTGGACGCGGGACTCCGCCGTTCGTCCCAGCCTTCCATCCAGTCCTCTTCGAGTGATTCGGCCCGGTCTTGGACGTCATCAAGCTCAAAGTCGTCGAGGCCGAGTGCTGCAGTTTGGTTTGCAGCGACAGTCGACTCGTTATGGACCCGCCAGAAGTGTTGTGCCGTCTCGTTTCCGCGTTCGGGAACTGACGAGACGTTCATCGCGATGGTCTCGCTCGTGCTGGCCACCTCGCCGAGCGGTTCGGCAATACTGCTGTATCCGAGATGATCCGAGACGTCGTTTTTCGCGTCGAGTGTTGCTGCGTACTGGGCGTAGAGCCGCTGGGGATCGACGTCAGTTCCGTTCTCCCGCTGTTCGAGCAGGTCGATGAGGGCTGTTGCATTCGATCGGTACGCAGTCGAAGCATTCTCGAAGGAGCGAAGTTGCGGGTGCAGTTCGCGTGCGGTTTCATTGAATTCGGTGATCTGGGGTGCTGCCTCGACTGACGCGTTATAGACCGTCGTCCCGTTCTCGCGGACCGTTTTCATCCGCTCCATATACACGAGCGTCTCGTTGATTGCAGTGGCCGTCGATGATACGTTGGTCGCTGCCGTACTGGCGTTCTGTGACGTCGTGCGGAGTTGATTGATGTCCTCCGCTCCGAGGTCTTGAATGGCCCGTCGTTGTGCAAGTGCTGTCAGGACCGCTTCAGCAGTCGATTCCGAGGTGACACGCTCACCATTCGTATAGATGTCGATGCCACTGGCCCAGGAGAAGACGTTCTTGTGTTCGTAGACGCTGTACTGTTGGCCGTCAACGGTGATGTCCGCAATGTGGGTCGTGTCTTGGTCCAGCAGTACTGGCTGGGGATCTGATGCTCCCTGCGCAAGGGCGCCCATTGGTGTTGCGCCCACCAGGAGCATTATGACTACGAGGCTAGTAACAAGTTTTCTTCCGTTCATCGTCCACGTGGGACCTCACGTTGTGCCGATAAGGAAAGAGATGGAGAGCTACATATACCGAAACTGTGGGGAGCCACTGAGAAGCTGGTCGCTATGTGGTACCTAGCTTTCGGGGAATGAAACTATGAACGAGAAATTATGACTCATCTCTGCTTTCGAGCCGGTAGCAGGGCCAATTCACTCCAAGAAATCGATGTGGATATTTTGCCGTCTCACGTCATGACTCTCATCTCCACCAAACGCGATGACTGCTGGGGGTCTCTGGATTAATTATATGCCTGGCCGGCTCACAACGTGGCGAGGAGATGCGGCGAGTGGTCTCGTTGTTCTTGCTCCGCTTCTCGTCATAGCGTATGTTGTCATATGGATATACAGTATGCTTGCTAGTTTCCCGGTATTGAATGCTGTGCAGCCACCAATCGTTCGCGTCGCAATTGTTCTCGCCGGGTTCGCCGGGCTTGTCTTGGTCACCGGCTCATTAATGCGGACGACGACTGGAACGATCGTTGAAGCCACACTGGATACGCTCGTGAATCGTATCCCTGGGTTGCGGATCGTCTATAACGCCTCGAAAATGGGAATCGAGACGGTTGTTGACGGCACTGACCACCTACGCACGCCAGTACGAGTTCAAACGTGGCCCGGGATGTATATGACTGGATTCAAGACTGGAAATCGTGCGTCGGATGGACGTGATGTAGTGTTCATTCCGACGGCGCCGAACATCACAACAGGGTTTGTCGTCGAACTTGAGACGGAGGACGTAACAGAACTTGACGAATCCACTGAGGATGCCCTCATCCGCATTATCAGTTGCGGGTTTGGAGAAGCCCCACAACCGGATGCTCTAAACGAAGATGACCGGTCATCGAACGCATCCCCACCTACAACAACTGACTAATACAACGGATGATGATTAACCAAGTCCGGAACATAGCGTCCGACAGCCTTCCGTTGTAAACAGTCAGTAGCGAGACAGGGCATAGAAAATAACGACGAGTCCTGCAGTGATAAGCAGGCTATCGATCGTTTGAAGCGCGAGCGATTCACGGGCGGCAAGATTGTAGTCCTGCCGAACACCGAGTTGATAGATGATGTCGAGGAGGCCACCGAGAGTGATGAGTGCGAAGCCTCCTGCTGCGAGGCGGAGGCTGCGTTGTTGGACGCGAAGGTAGGCACGATAGCTAAGCGCGGTCAAGCTTCCTCCGGCGATGAACAGGAGTGAATTGGCTACGAGGAAACTCCAGAACTCCGGCGGCTCAGCCATGATTATCCACCACTGAGATCAGACGACGAACTATCACGGTGACGAGAGTCTACGTTCGTATCGTTCGAAACCTCTTTTGCTCCCTTTTCGAGGTCGGTCCAGAAATCCGTGAACTTGTCAGAGTAGTCTTTCTTGAGCTGGATATCGATATCGAACTGTCCTTCGTCAACTTGGAACCGTGCTTCCTTGAGGCTCGTTCTGAATCGTTTGTAGTGATGGCCCTCATCGTCGAGTTCCATCTGTTCGTCCAGCATATCGTATTCCTGGAGTGCGTGAATCCGTCGATAGATCGTTGGCTCCGAGACCCCACAGTGTTCAGCAAGTTCGGTGGCTGACAGGGGTTTGAGGCTGGCTAACGCGAGAATTTTCCGAGCAACCTCGCTCCCCAGGACGTCGAACACGTTCTCTGGCTCCCATTCTTTGCTCACAGTCCATGCCACCTCCGTGTTGCTTCCCTGCGTATGTACGATTGCGGGATTGGCTTCACGGTCCGAAGACGTCCCGCAACTGAGCGTATTCAGTTTTTGCTACGGTTGTCGTATCAATCTTTCCTAATAGTGTCGGGTTCCGTAGTGGAAAGGGGCAGGGGTGGGGAAGGGAGCTACAGACGAGGGGTGGGCGCGACGATTACATCGTGCCCCTGACCACATTCTTTTCCGCCCTTTGGGGTATCGTGATATCCGCCCTTCGTCGAGGATACCCAGATACCATTGATACCCAAATTGGCTTTTGAGTCCGTTCCTTGTTAATGGGACTCTGGGCTTCGCTATCCGAAACCGTGCTTAACGGAGATACCATTGGCGAACGATTGCACGAATAGTGCCCGTGCAGGATGTCATATCGAAGCTTTCACTTCTAGACGAAATGCTGACTGAGTTCGTTCGTGCTGTTCGCCAATGGATGTCCGAAATCACGGTCTCGGATGAATCCAAAATCGCCCTTGTTGCGATCGGTGTACTGCTCGTCTTCGGGTATTTCTTCGTTCTTCCCCGTCTACGACGTCGCCGCCGTTCCCATCCTGCTATTGCGGTCAAAGCACGGAAAGCGAAACAGGATACCTCAAAAGCAGATGACTGGGTTGTTGTCTGCCAAAACTGTAGCGCACGGAATCCTGTCGGATATCGATACTGCCACAATTGTATCAACCGGTTACCTTCGACAGTTCGGAGATCTTGGGACGATGATCGAAGGTCTGACCAGTGAATCGCCTCGGTGGTCACGCCCCGGGCATTCTCTCCGACCACCTGTAAACCGGATCGAAGAGCCACACTGCGTGACCGAAGACACGAGACAGAATTCATCGGGTCAACGCCCGAGATGTACACTGCTTCACTACCCGAAACCGGGAAACTGGCTTTACAAACTGCTACCGGGTAGGTAGGGTGGTCCCATATGAAACTCGGCGTCGTGGGTCTCGGCCAAGCGGGTGGGAAAATCGTTGATGCCCTCCTTGAGTACGATCAGCGAACGAACAGCCACATCGTCTATGATGCACTCGCGGTCAATACAGCAACGGCTGATCTCAATGCACTCGAGCATGTTCCAGCGGACGCACGGGTACTCATCGGGCAGTCACAGGTCGGCGGGCAAGGTGTCGGTGGCGATAACGAGCTTGGTGCCACAATCACAACCGAAGATATCACCGAAATCCAACAAACCATCGACACGATTCCTGTCCATGAAATCGATGCGTTTCTCCTCGTCGCTGCCCTCGGTGGAGGGACCGGAAGTGGTGCCCTTCCCGTCGTCGGCCGGAATCTCAAGCAGCTGTATACTGAGCCGGTCTATGGACTCGGCATTCTCCCGAGCACCAATGAAGGCGGGCTCTATTCACTCAATGCCGCTCGCTCCTTACAGACTGCTGTTCGGGAACTGGACAATCTCCTTGTCTTCGATAACGATGCCCATCGACAGGCAAACGAGTCACTGACGGGCGGATACGCAGCGATCAATCGTGAGCTCGCGACTCGCCTTGGCGTCCTCTTCGGGGCGGGAGACATTGACACGGGAACTGCGAATCCAGAAAGTGTCGTCGATGCAAGCGAAATCATAAACACTCTCAAGGGCGGTGGTGTCTCCACACTTGGATACGCCTCACAGCCACTCGACGAGGAGGATGGTACTGAGGCCCCCGGCCTCCTCTCCCGATTTACGAGTGGGTCTTCCCCGGATTCAGCTGGGGGAACGAATCGGATAACAAGTCTCGTTCGCCGTGCAACCCTTGGTCGTCTCACCTTCCCAGTCGAACCCGCCAACGTCTCGATTGACCGCGGTCTCGTTATTGTCGCTGGTCCCAGTGACTGTCTCACTCGTAAAGGAATCGAACGTGGGCGAACATGGGTAGAAGAGCAAACCGGGTGTCTTTCGATACGGGGTGGCGATTACCCACTTCCAGGGTCGAACACGGTCGCAGTCGCTGTTCTGTTCTCTGGTCTTTCGGGAGCTGATCGACTTCACGAATTGCGATCAATCGGAAGTGAAGCACAGACCACGAATTCGGAGAGGACGGGTTCCTCGGATCGCCATCTCGAATCGATTCTTGGGGATGATGCGGACGAACTCGACTCCATTTTTAACTAGGTACTCCTGTCTGGCGTCGTGTTAAGTTAAGAGCGAGGCGGTCAAGTTTTGAGTGCTCTATGCCCGAAACTGACCGCCTCAGCTGGTGTAGCGACTGGATAGACTTGGAGTTTATGGAGCGAGAGCGGACACCCGAGCAGATCGTTGAAGTGGGTATTCAGCTCCATCTTGCTGGTCTATCGCTTTCGAATACTAAACAATATCTTGAGATGGTGGGTGTCGAGAGGAGTCGAACGGCTATTCATAACTGGGTACAGAAGGCCGACCTACAGCCGGCCGGCGACGGGGCCCCGAATCAGATCGCGCTTGACGAAACGGTGATTCGGATCAACGACGAACGCCACTGGCTGTACGCTGCCGTCGATCCGCAAACCAATGAATTTCTCCACGCCAGGCTGTTTCAGACGAGAACCACGCAACTCACCGTGCTGTTTCTCCGCGAACTCCGCGACAAACAGCAGGTCGAACAGGCCACCTTCCTCGTCGATGATGCGGCCCATCTCAAAGCTGCACTCGACCGACTCGGCCTCCGATTTCAAAGGACTCGCCACGGAAATCGGAATGCCGTCGAACGTGTCTTTCGTGAAGTAAAACGACGTACATCTTCGTTTTCAAATACGTTCAGCAACGTCAAACTACCGACCGCGGAATCGTGGCTCCAAGCCTTCGCCGTCTGGTGGAATCGATGCCAAAGTTAACACGACCCCTGTCTGGGGTGAGGCATGGGGTTGCAGGTATCTAATTTAGGGGATCCATATCCAGTATCCCTTGGGGACCGAGAATGAACGGTTTCTCGGAATGTAGCCCTTCGCGAAGAGAGCGATAGCCAGACGCCCGACCACCTCGGTTACCCCACAGCACAGGGGTGTGTCATTCGTGGGGTAACTGATCTTCCTCTCTCTCGGTGACCTTTCTTCGGAAAGAGGGGTTCTAGAGTTCTGAGTCTCGGATGGAGACTCGCTGTGCTACAGGTCGCTACTGTTCGGGGGTCACCTTCCTACCAGTCATCACTGACACTTCAGACCGATCCTGTTCGACAGTCTCGACATTCTCCTGCGCCAGCCACCAGTCGGGGGTCCAGTCCGTGATCGGGAACACCCATCGTTCGCTCCCTCGCCAGTAGGCGATCGGGTTCTTCGGGACAGGTGTGCCAGTCGTCTTTGGACCAGTCCGCCGACGGTGTCTGGGTCGTCGTTCGTGGGTCGTCGCAGTCTCGGACGTGGCCGTGTCGTCCTCCGAGTCGTCGCCAGCTCGCTCCAGGATCGTGAGCTCACTGTCCCGACGGGTCTCGAAGGTCGCCTCGTCCCCGTATTAGACGGACTCAGAGATCTCTCTGCCGGGACGGATAGTATACTCACGCCCGGCTGTTCACGCCCTCAGCAGCAATTTATCCACCACAACGGGATAGGGCTATGACCGACGAATCATCGACCGATGGGTCGACAGCACGAGAACGCCTCGAAATGCACCTCGCACAGGCGCTCACTCGCGCACAGTCCCCCGACGTTCAACGCCACTTGGAGGCGGCGCTGGAGGAGTGCCGCCAGCTTCCGTCGACACCGTTGGTCGAGTGCCCGCTCTGCGGGAGGGTCGGCCTTCTGGAACGAGTCCAAAATCACTGCTGTACGGATCCTCCCGAGAGACTTGACCGATGACTATTGTTTCCGGTTGCTCAGAGACGAGATGGATTTTATCACTCCCAATGGGATGCGGGATGTTCGCCTTCAAATACCATCACGAACAGAGCGGGTCGTGCCGATGATCCGGACGAACGAGTTCGTCGTCGTTCCCCAATCCGAGGCGTACGAGGAACTCCTGTATCGGTTATTAGATGGTGCTGCGAGTCTCTGGAACCAGCTCACCTACGCTCGTCGACAGCGGTTCTTCGATGACGACGACATCTGGGAGGCAGACTGTTTCTACGACGAATACAAGGGGCTCCTCGGCTCCGCGACGACGGAGACAATGACCCGTGTCAATGATCGGGCGTGGCGGTCGTTTTTTGCCCGTAACGAAGGCGATCCGTCTGCCCAACCACCTGGCTACTGGGGAAACGAGGACGAGGGACGCGACCTCCAGATATTCCTGAAGAATCAAGCCTACACGCTCCAGTGGGGGCGGTACTCTCGAGTGGAACTCGCCATCGGCCGCGAAATCAAGCCCGAGTACGGGTTGACGCCCAACAAGCGCCCTCGAGTTCCCATTCGTGGCAATCCGACGTGGCGTGAGGGCAGACGAGGCGAACTCCAGATCACCTACGACGATCTCGCCGACGAGTTCCGAGCGTACCAGTCCGTGGTTGTCGATGCTCCTCCGACTCCCGGCCGGGACGACGGCGAGGCGGCGGCCTTCGATATCGGTGTCATCAATCTCGTTGCCTGTGCGACGACCGAGGGATCACAGTTCCTCTACGATGGTGGCGTCCCGTGGGAACAGTTCGAGGCGACCACTGACACGATATCGGAAGCCCAGTCGAAGCTCCCCGAGGGCCAGTATGTGAGCAAGCGGATTCGTCGGCTATACCGTCGTCGGAGTGCGCGCCGTGACCACAGCGTCGACGCACTTCTCCGCGACCTCATCGAACGGTTGACCGAGGCGGGCATCCGGACGATCTACGTCGGTGACCTCACTGGTGTGATCCAGCGTACTCGATTGAAGCGCACCAACCGGAAGCTCACGGAGTTCTGGGCACACCGTCGGTTCACCGACCGGCTTACAGACCTCTGTGAGGAACACGGGATCGCACTGTTGGAGGTCTCGGAGTTCGAATCCTCACAGGAGTGTCCTGACTGTGGGGCAGTGGCGGCGACGGATCGCAACCGGGAACGGCTTACCTGTCCTTGCGGGTACGATGGACACGCGGATCTGACGGCAGCCCGGACGTTGTTAGACCGAGAGCGAGCAGACCGACCACGGCTGATGGCGCAGCCCGTGCGGTTCAAGTGGGACAATCATCGGTGGCGTTCCACCACGGACGCTCCAGCGTGGGCAAATCCCAACGAGCAGCGTACGAACCCGTAAGTCGCCCGTGCGAGTGTGTCTTGACACGGGGAACTGTGGTGCTGGACTGCAGTGGACGTCAAAGATCGCGAATCGTATCTTCCTGCGGGTACTGGGCTGAATTCGACTAACCCTATGTTGAACCTGTGAGTATTACGGTATAGTTGAGCCTGTACGTACAATCGAGATATCTCAGGAATTACTCTACGGATACGCGATCACGATTGAGTTCTGCGTACTGTGGATAGTCTTCAAGGAATGCGTTCGCCATTAAGAATTCACTCGTACTCGCAATCACGTGTCGGGTTGACTCTCTTATCTGTAACGAGTTCTGAAATCGGACATGATCTCTATCGACTGACGATTTTGCAGGTAGGTGTCCGAACATCACCGGATCGCAAAACGCTATGGAGACTGTCGGAGATAGCGGGAAGTACACCTGAATCCCTTCCGATTGGAGGCCCAGGTTCCCATACGGACTGTGATCAAGATGGTTGTGACGGACAATTGGATGGTCCGAGGTCCAGTAAGGCATCTCGGTGTCATTGACGAATAGAATCCACTTCATCGAAAGAATGATCTCAGCCAGATCCCACGCGTTGTCCTGAATGAATTCTCGTTGGAACCGGCTGACCCCTTCCTCGGTATCGAGTTCCCGAATCTCTTCCATCTGTTCCTCCATCTCGTCAGTCATAGCTTCTCCCTCCAGCTGTTCACGGAGCTTCGACACCATCTCTCGGAACCTTTCGCGGTTTTCGCGTGTACGAAGTTCTTGAATAGCGATGGAATAGGCAATTGCACTCCGGTCGTTCTCATCTAACCCACCAAGATCCCCGTTACTGAGGAGAGAAGCGTATGCGTCACTGAACTCGCCTTCAATCGCGGCGAGTTGGGATTCAAACTCTTGTTCTGGATCTTCGGGAATGTCATAAAAGTAGTTCTCGCCACCAACGTTGGTGATTGAGGTCGTGAATTGTCTGCGGTTCGGCTTATCAAAGCAGTGAACGGTTGGTGTAGACGCGGAGGTGTCAGCAGCGAAGTTCCGAAGGTAGAATCGAGGGACATAGTGCTGCATCTTCACCCTGTTGCTCATGATAAGATCATATTCGGCTCAGGTATTTCAGGTTCCCGCCACCATGTGAACCGTTATCGAAAGCAGAATGTGACACTACTCACCTTACGCTGGGTATACAGATCATCGGAGTTCGGAAAGAGGGGTTACAGTTCTGAGTCCGTACTGGACTCTGGGTGCTACGATTCGCTACTGTTCGGGGGCTACCATGTCATCGCCTATTTGACTCTCACCGTGACCGTTGACCTCAAACTCGGCGGCGTCGGCACGTTCGAGGATGGTCAACGTACTGTCGCGGCGCGTTTCAAACGTCGCGGTGTCGTTGTACCATCCCTTCACGACTTCCTCACAGCGCACGAGGTCGCCGACTTGCAACTCGGGGAAGCGGTGTGAACGAATCAGCGTCCGGCCCCTCACGTCCGTCGGATCCGGGGTCGGTCGCGTCTCATCCCACTCGCTCTTCTTCCAAATTGCAAACTTGATCGATCCGGTGTCGTCCTGGAGTACGCCGGCCTGCTTGATTCCGGGATGCGTGTTCCCGAAGAGGATCGCCACGCGACCCTGCGTCGAGAATCGCCCCTTCGTCTGGCGGGTCGACATGTATCGGACGTTGCCGATCGTCTGGATGTTCCGGGGATCGTTCGCCTCGGCTTCGGCCTGTCTGAGGAGTGCACTCGCTGGCTCGACACCTCGGGAGACACGCTCTGCAAGCGCGATCGCGAGGGTGAGCGGTTGCTTGCGCACCTCGTGGACGTTCTCGAAGTCCTCACTCAGCAGCCGATTCGCCATCGTACAGACCTCGTCGTGCGTGTCCGAGTCCAGCTCGAGGAGTGGACGCAGACGCTCATCACGGGCCTGTTTGGCAGCCTCGGCGCGAGCCGCGGCGATCTCTGTCGTCAACGGGCGCTGCGCGGCGAGTTCGTCGAACCGGTTGTTCAGCCACTTCGCGTGTCCGACCAGTTCGATCTCGTCGCTGAGTTCGCCCGGGCGGCAGATTCCATCCGTGACGCGCTGCTTCTCGGCTTCCAGTGCGAGCGAGCGCTCGATGGACTCCAGTGACGTTCCGGCGAACTGCTCGGGTTCAGCGAGCAGGTCACCGAGACGGACGTACTCACCACCGGGCGTCAGGACCTCCAGGTCGGCGGTCTCGATGCCGGTCGTGGTGTCGTCGTCTTCGATGTCCTCCGGTCGGTCGTACGCCTGCAGGTCGTCGACAGCCGCGGAAACGGTCGTCTCCGGTGCAGCCGTTCGGGTCGCGGATTCATCGAGGCCACTGGCGACGCCAACGATCTGTTCGCCGGTCGGATCGACGAAGTTCGAGCTGGCGTTGCCGGGGGTCCAGGTCGCGAGGTCACCGGCCGCATCGGGCTCTAGGAGCGCGTCTGCGGGCTGGCCGTTCGCGTTGGTCCGGGCTCTCATGAGCTGGCCTCGCTCGGGAACGACGGGGTCACCGTCGGGGGTGTAGCCGTACAGTCCGTCGACGGGTTCCGCTCGCGTTCCGAAGTCGGTCTTCGCAGCCGTCCGCTCCGTGAAGCGCTCTCGATCCGCGTCGAGCTCCGTCGCGACGTCGGTGTCGCGGGAAGAGCCGTCTGCAGTCGCCTGGTCGACGATGGCCCAGAGCAACCCTGCCAGTCTGGTGACCAGCGTGGTCGTCTCGGCCGTGTCGGTCGAGCGGTGGCGCTCCTGTTCCTCCCGGTAGGTCCGGAAGTAGGGAGAGCGGCGGGCGTCGGTCCGCGAGTCTGCGGTCCCATGGGGGTCTTTGTGTGTCGTCGCCTCTACCGTCGCCGGTAGGTTCTTATCCTCGGTGTTGCTACTGTTCATTGGAATTGTACCAATTCCGTTCGTGAGGCTCTAGTCAGCCTCACTTCCAACACCGCGTAGCGACGCATAGGTGTATCGCCGCTAGAAGCCTCTACTCGCCCGAATTCGAGCTTTTCCCCACATTAATCCCACACCGACTACCGTCAGCAAGCACGGCTCGTTGGTTCTCTCTCACTTACAGAATCTCATGCCGTTTCGAGGCAGAGCCCTCGGCCTCAAGGAGCGAGGGCTTCCGATACGTCGGAACCACGACGCGAGTAGGCCCGGGAGGAAGCCGACACTCCGCGACACAAACCACGGTACAGTAGCCGCCCGACTTCCGGATTATTAAGTACCCATCGACACACATCTGAAGTATGGAGGTCAGACGTACCGCGCCGGTCAAACTCGTCGTTCCCGACGAGTGTCACGAGGACCTCCACGAAACTGCCGAGCAATTTCTCTACTGCGCCAATGAGGCCAGTGACTACTGTTGGGACAACACCGACTACGAAGACTGCATCACTTCGAATACGAAAGCCAGAGACGCACTCTACGACCGTCTCCGCGAGGAAACCGACCTGACGGCAAACCTCGTCCAAGAAGCCATCCGTCGCGCTGTTCACGCTGTCGATAGCGGTGTTGATCGCTGGAAGAAGGGCAAACGGACGAACAAGCCAGCGTTCACATCGTGGAGTATGGTCTACGACAAACGCAGTGCCACGTTCTATCGGAACAAGATCTCGCTCTCGACGGTGAACGGACGCATTGAGTGTGAGTTTGAACTCCCAGCAGATAGTCCAACACCATACGAGGAGTACGTGCTGTCCGAAGAGTACGAATTTCGGACGAGTACACTCCAGTACGACCAAGCTGCTGACGAATTTTACTTCCACGTCAAAACACGGAAAGTAACTGACGAAGGCGAGGCTGTTGAAATTGAGGAGTCCGACGGTACTGAGCACCAGACAGTCCTCGGTGTCGACCTCGGTGTAAACAGTCTCGCCGTCGCCAGCACGGGCACGTTCTGGAGTGGTGACGAGTACGACCACTGGATACAAGAGTTCGAGAAACGTCGGACGGAGATGCAACAGCGCGGTACGCAGGCCGCCCACAACGCTCTGCTTCGGCTTGGAAAGCGTGAACGAGCATGGCGAAAACAGTACATCCACACGGTTGCCAATGAGATTGTCTCGGAGACGGTTGAACACGAGTGTGACGTAATCGTGTTCGAGGAGTTGACTGATATCCGAGAGCGACTGCCTCAGGCTGACTGGCATCATATCTGGGCGTTCCGCCGCCTCGTCGAGTACGTTGAGTACAAAGCTCCAGAACGCGGTGTCACTGTTGAGAAGGTGGAACCAGACCACACGAGCCAGCGGTGTTCCCACACCAACTGTGGTTTCACTCACGAAGCCAATCGGGATGGCGAGCAGTTCCGGTGTCTAAAGTGTGGGTACGAACTCAATGCGGACTATAACGGCGCGAAAAACATCGGGTTACGGTATATGCGCAAGCGACAGCACAGCCTGCGTTCCTCGCCCACGTCGGGGAGCGTAGACGCACCAGTAGACGTGCGTATAAATGGTGGGACGTTGAACGGCGACGGCTATCGGCCACCCGCCGAGAGTTGATCGCCGGGAGTCCACATCAAAACTCCTCCCTCAAGGACCGAGGCGCGTATGCGCTGAGGGAGTAGGGAGGGGTAGTTTACAGAGTTCGCTGTGGCTGTATGCGTAGAGGATGACACCTACTGACCCGTGAACTTCGATGTCCTCCTCCTGTGCAGTCTTCCAAGCGTCCAAGTCGTCGGTCAATAGCACGGCATTTCGATCCGCACACAGCACCAGCGCGGCCGTCTCACCAGAATCGAGGTGCGGATACGTCGCGTCGTCATACTCGACTTGCTCGACGGTGAACTCCAATTCCGAGGTGTCTGTCGAGTCGCGTTCGAGTTCTGTGAGGACCGTCTCTAGGATACAAATTTCTCCGACCAACTCAAGCAAATGCAATACATCGGCTTCGGCCAGATGAATCCGCGGCCCTGTATCGGTGACAACGAGTCTGCTCAAGCGTGGAGGCCCCACTCCACGTCTTCTTCGATCGCGTCGCGAGCGGAGTCGACTTGGTCGACAACATCTGCGCCGAGTTCGTCGACCGCCTCCTCACGTGTGAGGTCGCCATCGAGGTATCGGCTGATAATCATATCGCGGTAGAGCGCCTCGACGCCCGTCTCGACGGCCTGTTGAATCACCTCGGATTCATCGATGCCGAGGTGTTGGGCGAGTTCCCGCACTCGGTCGGAGACGCTATCGGTTGCCATATGCCCGTGTTAGGACCCAACCGGTATAACTGTCATAGCGATAGTGACGGCCTATGTGGGGTAACACTCCCGTGATTAGAACCGAGTCCCCCGGAAAAGTCCATTAATTTGGCACCAGCCACTACGAGATGGCACGAGGTGGATTCGATGACTGGCGACGAGTAGACGGTACGGATACAGACTGGATGTTTTCAACTTGCCCTGAGGTCTGGAACGGTGACGCCGAGTGGTGGATTCACTGCTCACCCGGACGGGTTCGAGGCCGAGTTCATGGACAAGCCCGCTTCATGAATCATTACATGCGAACATCTTATGTTCCATGAGACGCTACATCCACACAACATCAGGAGGGTCAGGATGAGTAGCAACGACACCAAACACGTCCAAACTGAGTTGAACGAGGAGGAGTACGAGCGATTTCGGGAGTTCGCTGAGGAACACGGACTGTCGCTCAAAGAAGCCAGTCACGAGGCGTTGATTGAGTGGGTCGAACGCCAGCAACAGGCCAATCCGAATGATGCAGCCTTTACGGTTCTCGATGATCTCGATGATTCGTCGCTCCCACGGACGGCACAGACAGACGCCAGAGAAGAAGACGATCTCGTTGACGAGTGGCACGGCAACGATGAATCGTTCGTTCTCGCTGAGGACCCGCCTCGAACTCCTAACTCTGATGGCAGACCCAGTTGAGACACCGATTGGGACGGTCACTGCTGAACATTTTCGACCGGGTTCGATTCGTCATCAGGCCGTCTGTGGCCCGAAGTTTCTCTATGCGCTGTTCAATCCGCAGGATCAGATGCATCCCGTCTCACGTGCATTCATGGATTTTGTCCGCGACGGCGACCTCCCATATCGGCGACTGGTCGTGAACGACCATATCGTCGACGAAGCTGCTACCCGACTCAAAAAACAGGCATCGATGCGAAACGCTGCGACGTTTCTGACGACGCTCGATAAGAGTGATCTCTATCAACTCGAATCAGTTACTCCAGAGGTATTCAGTGATGCGACAGACACGTTCATCGAGTGGACCGACCTCGATGCATCCTTGACTGACTTCATCGTCGCGTCACACATGGCCGAGCTAGAGGTTGATCACATCCTCACGTACGACCGGCATTATGACGCCTTCGACGTGACGACGCTCCCCTATCGGAGACACGAGTGAGAGCTATGACTGAATCTGCACAGCATTTAGCAGAGAACTACACCTACGCAGTCTTCTAGAACTACATCAGTGAATCACCGGGCTATGCTGGCAAGGTGATAGTTGCCATCTATGCTTATCCTTCAATCCACGACACCTACATCTGGAACGACAACGACGAAATCGAACTTGTCCAACCGGAGAGCGCCAAGACTGGAGGTGATGAACAGTGAAAGAAGAACAAGTACCGGACGACAGCAGCGATACATTATCGTTAGACGAGAGCAACGAGTTGTACGGTTACGGAGTGTTCAACGTCCACGCCAACTGTTTCGTTGACCTGCCGGAACCGATGAGTGGAAGACCGAGTACGCCCGACCACGTCACCAAGGACGATCCTGAAGGACTTCTTGACAAGGTAACGCACGACCACAGGCTTGATTCAGTAAGTCATCTCAGGATTGTTGAAATCCGTTTAGCGAACGAAGCCGACAGAAAGGCAGCCAGAGAAGTGAAAGGTCAGTGAATCCTTACGAAGAAGCCTACCCGGACGAAGTGGAAAACTGGAAGAAGACTTCAACCACTCCTTCAAGGCTTGGGAGGACGGGAAGCTCTCCCGCCCCGGTCTTGCCGAGGAAGTCCTCTTCCCAGAGATCACGCCGAAACCGGTTGACTTCGTTTAGTGCGATGATATCGGGGCATTCAGCGTTTTCGTCGATATACTGGAGCTGGTTTTCAATCCGTTCAATTGGTGTGTGGTAGGGAAACGCTCCTTGAACGTTCCACGACAACACGTTCATTCGCGTGGGTTCAAACACCGGCTCCATAATGGTTAGGTAGGTGACTCTTGAGCGCTTCAGCAGTTATGTCGCTAAAATTCTAAACTGACTCCGTGGAAATCCCTGTCAATCCTATACGGGATCTGAGTTAGGGATTGCAAACTCCGAGCGAAGGTCTCCATCATCGTCGAAGTTGGCAAACAGGGTTCCGTTCGGCATTCGAGCAATTCGGACAGTATGGTAGATATCGGCACAAGAAGGTACAGTGTTAGCACAGAACATCGTCGCTGCCGTTGCTGCCAGAATTCCGCTCGTGAACCACATTACTATGACACAGAGAATGCTCAACAAAACGAATGGAGTGATTAGTGTCAAAATGTTCTCTCTCCGGGTAATGCTCTCTGCGTAGATCACTATGCTCGGGTTCTTCAATCCTAAATGGCTTCTCCACTCAAACCGCGGATTATAGCCCTCGAGTGCTGAGACAGCATAGTGAACCCCCTCATGCAAAGCAATAATCACGGAACCAGAAGCAAGTAGCCAGATAACGAGTGCGAGAAGAACACCAAGCAAGAAGGCGATAGGATATTCAGTAAGACCGAGTCTGTTCCCGAATTCAATACTCATAGCCGAAAATTCTGACGCACCTTCCACTAATTCCGACCGTGTTAAAACAACGACTGGTAGGGTTAGCACCAGCGCGATCCCGACTATCAGCTTGTTATCGATTTCGTAAGGTCTCGGGTTAGTATACCCAGTTGGTGGCCAGCTCTCAGACACTACCGATCATACGACATAATGAAATATAGGCATTTTCCCAATGACTCCGCAGAACTAGATTAGTAGTCAAGTCGTTCATATCTACAAACCGGCTCATTCACTTTACTTGGAAGAAGGAGATGTGGTCCGCTGGAGATGAAGTTCAACCGTCGTCCCGGACGACCCTGCAGTTACGTCGATCTCACCGTCAAGGTTGGTTATTATCCAGTATACAAGCGCGAGTCCAAGACCGCTCCCGTGGTCTAATGCTGTCTCACTCGCACCGGTGAGGATTCGGCGTTCACTTGCAGGTAGTCCAGAGCCCTCATCCTCGATCTGCACCGTCGTTTGATCGGACCTGCGATAGACATCCACCGCTATTGCCGGGTTACTTCCGGTGTGTTTGGCCGCATTCGATAGTAGTTCGGAAACTGCATCTGAAAGCTGTGGAGCTGCAAATGAATTGGCTTCCTCAGGGATATCGAGTGAGATGTTCACTGAAGGGTGTTCATCACGAACCTCGGTGACCGCCTCATTTACTAACGGAACGATATCCATCGGCCGTGCGACTGGAACGGAGCGCGTCAACTCTTCCAACTCCCGGCTTTTTTCCGCGAGAGAAAGCAACTCCGTACTCGCCGATTCGATGGTTGAGGCAAACCCGTTTTCCTCTCCGGACGTACGCTCTTTCAGCAGTTGCGCGTTCCCCTGAACGACATTTAACTCGTTCCGGAGGTTGTGGCGGAGCACGCGATTGAGCACCGAAATCAAACGGTTCCGATTGCTGAGGTCCTTTTCATACTGAGATTCTTCGAGTACCTTCCGAAGCACCTGCCCGGCTAACTCTATGAAAATGAGTTCAGCATCAGAGAAGGGCTCTTCCCGTGTCTCCGGATCGACGAAGCAGATCGTCCCGTATGGCTCACCGAATACATCAATGCGTATCCCAAGGTAGGTATCCAGCTGATGGAGCTGATACGCGGGGTCGTCAGCCCAGCCCTGATTGCCAGCGTCGTGTAACGCAAGCGGTGTAGACTGTTGAATTGTCCGACGGCAGTACGAATCACTTAGCTTTGCGGTGAGACCATCTGGATATGGGCCATCAGGCGAGTCCGTTGAGCCAATGACTTCCCACCGGTTCTCCTCTTCGTCAATATCGGTGATGTGTCCATGTTCGATGCCGAGATAGTTCGCCCCGAGTTCAACCACACGGTCTATCGCCTGTTTTCGGGACTGGTGTTGATGCAAGAGCGCATAGAGTTCGCTCCGCGCTTCCTCATCAGTAAGAGAACCGGAACTCTCGGTGTGGTTCACTGAAGAGCTCTCCCTGCTATTCAACAGTGGCGTCAGACAAATAAGACTAGCCCCGATGGCGACAGCATGCGGTTCACATCAGCTTCAGGAGTGAATGCCGTGAGAGATATGCGTCCTATATCCAGCACGGACAATACCGACCTCACCTACCACTGTCAGAAGTAACATGCGAGAAACAGAGACTATAGCAATCACTGGATTTCGACGCCAGTAAACTCAAATCGCGTGCCACCGGACTCGCTTTCAGTCAGAGCGATGTCCCACCCATGTGCTTCCGCGAGCCGCTGTACGATAGCTAATCCAAATCCAGTTCCATCAGACGCAGATGAGTACCCTGGATCAAAGACCGCATCCTGTTCACCTTCAGGAATGCCCGGCCCATCATCTTCAAAGTAGATCGAATGTTCGTCTGCCTGGCCGATCCGAACAGTAACATCGTCTCCACCGTGTTCGACGGCATTGCGAAGCAGGTTCTCACAGATGTGCCGTACTCGGTCGGGATCCGCACGGATCGTGATGTCGTCTTCAATTTCCAACGTGGCTTCGGAGGTGTCAACCATCTCCCAACACTTGCCAATCGTACTCACGAAGTTGACCGGTTCCATCTCGCCTACTCGTTGACCGTTACGAGCGAGCGTCAGGGTATCCTCAACGATCTCTTCCATCCGATCCAATGCAGTCTGTAGTGAATCGATATGTTCGCTCTCGCATTCCTGTTCAAGGAGTGCTGCTCGACCTTGCGCGACGTTCAGCGGGTTCCGCAAATCATGTGAGACAACGCTGGTAAACTCATCGAGCTGCTCGTTCTGGCGCTGGAGTTCACGTTGCCGACGGAGCCGCTCCGAGATATTCCGGAATACGCCGTGGAAGAGCGGCTGGTCCTCCTCTGTGTCTTCGATAGCCCACGCATTGATCTCGATTGGGATCTGGTCGCCATCAGCCGTGACTGCGAACACGGGTGATCCATCGTCAAATTGGGAAATGACCGCTGGTTGCCGCTCAGAATGCGTTTCGAAGAGGTGTTCATACCGCTCCCGTTCGTCGGCCGGGTGGAGAGCAAGTATGTCCATCGAGCGTAACTCCTCTTGCGTGTAGCCGAAGAACTCTTCAGCCGCTTGATTTACCTCAACGATATCGCCCGTCTCGGGGTTAGCAATCACAATCGCATCCGGCGAACTTTTGATGAGTCCCCGGAGATTCGAATCTTCCCTTGCATCAGGAGACATGGACTACGTTGCTGTTGAGTACGGTCACGTATAAAATGTCAAATTGAAATCGCTGATAAGCACCATCCCGCTGAATATGTGCTGTGGATCCAGCACGTACCGAATTATCTCCTCAGTAGCTGTCAGGATAGCGTGCTGCATAGAGCGAGTGTAATCAGCAGCCCGCCATCGTTCATTTCAATCCGCAAAACGACGAACTAGCCGTTCAGTAGGTGTGCGGAGGTCACCATCAGTCGTCAGCGGCATACAGGGTGTCACGCCAGCTCCGCAGCCGAACCCGTTCATCTCGAACGTGGAAGAACCGGCCGACAAGGATCAGGAGTGCGGCGAGAACGACTGCCACAGGGACCCAGAGGAAGAGTCCGATCGCTCCGCCGAGGAAGAGGCTGGACCCTTCCGCGACAGCTGCCTGCCGTCCGGCGGCAAGCTGTGACCCGTACAGGATAACAGGTTTCAGTAGCACCTGAACGGCCAGCACGTAGCACCCGACCCCGAGGACTGCACTCGGCGTCTGCTTGTACGAGTAGTACGCCAAGGTTGCGGCTCCCACAACGAGGAACGCCCACACCATCAGATGCAGATCGTAGACGGTTACCTGAACGCCGAGTGTGTTCCAGGCGGCGAACAGGGCGTTCAGAAGCGCCATCAACATCACGGTGGAGACAACGAGTGCACTCCGTTCTCTGAGCCGTCGCGTCAGGAAAATCGAGTCACTCCCCGATCTCGAATCCTGAGCCATACATAGTTGTAACGACCGAGAATCATAAATTTCTACGACTGTTCTCGATTCTGGTAACCCGTGTAATGGCGCTATGGACATGTCTCCCGTGGCAGGACAGTTGTGGGTATTGGACTCGCCGCGTGCGGTCTCACCGTTCTTCGAGGACGATCTCGCGGGCGTCGGCGACAAGCCCATGGGCTTCACTCATCGCATCGGCATCGAGCGCAACGACAGCGCCGACACCATCGGCGAGAACGAAATTCATCTCGACGACGTTCTCGAAGCACTTCACGTGACAGGTCAGGTCGCCGTGACCCTCGGAGAAGAGATTACCGTAGAAAGAGGTCGACAGTGATTCCATCCGTGAGTCATCGATCGCTCGTTCGATCTCGCGATCCGTATACTGATCGTCGATGTCCTCCCGGAGATACACCAGTTCGAACGTGGAGTGTTCGTATTTAACGATGCTCCGGAGGTGCTCGCCCGCCTGCTGTGTGAAGAATTCCTCGAGGCGGGACGCCATGTGTGTCGCCATCTCCTATTCCCGTGTTATCTATTGGCTGTATATAGTATTGATGGGGCGACACCTCTACCGATCCTGACAGTCATCTTCGGGACGTAGGACCGATCGAGTTAGGCGATCCGGCGACTGGTGTCAATCTGTACTCGGTCAGTCAACAGGAGATCAATGGGCTCCCGACTCGCCCGGGAGTACCGCGATTTGGTTACCAGCAGCCGGTGTTTGATTTCACGGGACAGCGTCAGAAGTTCCAGCTGCCAGACCTGGTCGGCTCGACTGAGCGTGAGGTCTCGTCGAGCCGGTGGAGCGGTCGAAGTCGGGCAGTGAAGGATACCAGTGCTCTCGGTCCGGTCGAGTTCGCGTTTGAACGCGTCGAGAAAGGCTAGATAGGAGTCCCGTGATTCGGTTTCGAGGGATGTCGTGCGGTCGAGAATGACGAACGACTCGGCCGGGATCGGGTCTACAGACTCCGGAAACTCCTCGAGAAGGGCCGACACATCCCGCTGGGTGACTGTGAAGTCGTCGATGGACGTCGAACTGGACTCAGCCCATCGCTCGACCTCATCCGGGGGACGATACGTTGACACGAACGTGGTTCGCCGGGTCTGGACCAGTTGTTTGAGGAGGAGTTCGCTTTGCGAGTGTGATGGCGCGACGATGGCGAGGAGCGACCCTGCTGGGAGCCCACCATCGATACACCGATCGAGAAACGGCAACCCTGTCGAGTAGCGTCGTGTCGATGGCACCATACCGATCTGTGTGCGTCCCAGACCTGTATATCATCCCATTGGAAGCATCCGTCTCGTGACGTAAGGCTCCGGATAGGAGGCCTTCATCACGGGATAGGCCACGTTTCAACCATTAGTACCTCTTCAAGCTCCGTCAAGGTCACCAGATGCACCCAGGTATAGAAAGGCCGGTACATCTATGCGAAATCACACGACTCCAAGAAAGTCCCAACAATTTCAGAAACATTATGAAAATATATGGCATTTATATGGGAGCAATAACGAGATTGACTATGGTTAGCACGCTCGGCACACAGCTGGGTGCGTTGTCCCACCGCCCACAGCGACGGCTGTTAGTAGAGTTACTTTACGCGAATCCCCAAGACGATACGCCTGTCGACGACGATGAACCGAAACCGAAAGACGAGGAGTTGGAGCTCCTTCTTGATTTTCGGCACTATCACCTACCTGAGCTGGAGGATAAGGGGCTCATCGACTACGATCGAGAGAACAACGTTATCACAAAAGGTCCAAATTTCGAAGAAATCAAACCGGTTCTGGAGCTCATTGAGAAGTATTCGGACGAACTCCCTGACGACTGGTTGTAGGTGAGCACCGCTCCACCGACTTCCGATACAGATATCGATCTGATCAGCTTCTATCCAGATGGACCTCAGCGGTAAATACACGTTCAGGATCCATCACGCTACCAGAAACGCATCTACCAGTTGGAGTGATCCAAAAAGAGCGACTTATTCCTAGACACGTCATTCACAGCTACTGACGGATTCTACCAGCATGTCTAATGACAAGGGTTCGCAGACGGACAGACTCCGTAACTTGGTACCATGTATTATGCTTCCAGCTGAATTTGTCTACGAAAGACATGAATCAGACGCGAAACAGCCACGGGTTTGACGCGTTGTCAGCATTCAGTATCACAGTTATCTATGCTGTGGTTAGCGGAGGCTGGATCGCATTTTCCGACAGATTACTCGCAGTACTGGTAGCAGACCAAGAGTTGTATACGCAGCTTCAAACAGGGAAAGGCTGGGCGTTCGTCGCTGCCTCCTCTCTCCTCATCTACGTCTTGATGTCTCGCCGGGAGGCAGAGTTAGCCGAACAGAACAGCCAGGTGGAACAGCGTTGCAGCAGATCGAGGTCTTACACAGGATTCTCCGCCACAATCTACGGAACTCCTGCAACGTCGTCAAAGGACACGTCAAACTACTGGAGGACTACGAAATGTTATCCGATGACAAGAAAATCCAAATCATCAAGGAGAACGTCGACAGCTTAATCGAGTTAAGTGAGAAATCAAGGCATCTACGAAACATTGTTCTTAACGGAGAGAATGCGGTGGAACCCGTTGACCTGGTTTCACTACTCAATAATTGTGTTGAGAGCCTCAAAGAGGAGTACCCGGATGTGGAGGTGCATCAACAGGTTACAGGTGAACGTGTTGTCCGCGCTCACAACCAGATAGATACTGCGATAGATGAGTTATTGGAGAATGCTGTCAAGCACAACGACTCCAAGAACCCGCAGATCTGGATTTCAGTTCAATCAGATGCTGAAGGCACAATCGACTTAGATATAGCGGATAATGGATCTGGAATCCCAGAGGTAGAACGAGAAGTCGTAGAGTTGGGTGAGGAGAAACCGTTGTTTCACTCCCAAGGGATCGGGTTGTGGGTGGTGAGAGCTGCAATCATCGAGTCCGGCGGCGAACTCCGTATTATCGACAACGAGCCCACCGGTTCGATCGTCCGAATCACGCTGCCGAAAGCCGCTCCCGCTTAAAACAACTACTCCTTGTTTTTGGCTAATCAACTCCCAGACTTCGGTCAATACAGACAACACATTAATTCGAACTGCACAGCCTGCGCTGATGCGTCGATATCAGAGGTCAACAACTCGGGGCAAGAATCATACATGATCGCTGGAACAGAATCGTATGGATAACAACTGCGGCGCAAACATCTCTTCTTCTCCGAGTTCCGAACCGGGGGTTGCGCTTGATGTGCTGCCGTTACACTCGACGAATCTCCTTACTGTCCTCAATGAGAAGGGCATTATTCAGTACGAGAGTCCTGCGATCCAGCGTATTTATGGATTTGAGCAGGAGAAACTCGTAGACGAACAGGTTGCCGAGTACTTCCATCCGGACGACCGCGAGCGAGTTATGACCGCGTTTCGGACCATCGTCACCAGTGATGATTCTACCGTGAAGGCGGTCGAGTACCGGCACGAACAGGCTGATGGGACGTACAAGTGGGTCGAATCCGTCGCATCGGGAAATCCCACACCCAGCGGATATTACGTCGTCAACACACGTGATATTTCCGCCCAAAAAGAGCGAGAACAGCAGCTCAAAGCCACGAACGAACGTCTCGAAGAGTTCGCCAGTATCATCAGCCACGATCTCCGGAATCCACTGAACGTGGCACAGGCTCAGGTCCACCTGGCACAGGAAGAGTGTGAAAGCGACCATCTCGACGACGTGGTCGGTGCACACGACCGAATGGAAGCACTGATAGACGATCTGCTGACGCTGTCACGAGTCGGTCAACAGGTGTCCGAAATGGAGCCCGTTCCACTGGCTTCCCTTGCCGAGACTTGCTGGCAAACTGTTCCGACAGCCGATGCAACCCTCGTGACCGATACTGACCAGTGGCTGCTGGCGGATCGGAGTCGTCTCCGACAGCTACTGGAAAATCTCATTCGAAACGCCGTCGAACACGGTGGAGAGGCTGTTACCGTGACCGTGGGGGACCTAGAGGATGGGTTCTACGTCGAAGACGACGGGACGGGTATTCCACCGACTGCCCGCGCCCAGATATTCGAGGCAGGTAATTCGACGACATGTACCGGAACAGGACAGGGGTTGAATATCGCCAAGCAGATAGCCGACGCACACGGTTGGCAAATCCAGCACACGGATGGAACGAATGGTGGAGCGCGATTCGAGATCACCGGTGTCGAGCCCATATAATGCTGAACACACAGTCTAACTGAGCTGAGAATTCGTATCGTCATCAGCGGAAAAGAATCTGCTACCTCTCCGCGTCTAAACGAGGCTGAATTAGTCTATTTAGAGGTCGCGTGGCTGGACCGTTTTCCGGTCGTTGGCCTCAGCTCGGCGGACAGCATCCTCCAAAAGTTCAGCGACTTCGTCGTCAAGTGCCTCGAAGAAGTCAGCAGATACGTTGTTCTCGTCAAGTGCTTCACGGACCTGGGATTGGACAACAAGGTCTGCCATACAGGACGTGTATAGTGACAGCACTCCCGATAAATATTCATATTCCGGGTTTACAGGTCTGATTCGCTACCTCTACTGAGAATTCAATCCATGAGCTCAAGATCGGTCAGCTCTGAATGAACCTTGGTAACAGTTTCTTCAGCTTCCTCAACACTAACAGCACCGGTGATAACGACTCTGCCGCTGCCGAACAACAGAGCTACCGTATCCATATCGTCAAGACGGTAGACCAAGCCGGGGAACTGCTCAGGTTCATATTCGACGTGTTCCAGTCCCAAGCCGATGGCGACTGCGTTCAGGTTGAGGTCTTGTCCGAGGTCGCCGCTGCTCACCACGTTCTGAACCGTGAGCTCGGGCTCTGCCGGCACATCCATTCCAAGACTCCGAAGCTCTTCGAAGAGCTGTGTCACCGCCTCTCTGCTTGCAGCACGGCTTGAAGCACCGGTACTGACGATTGTACCGGACCGGAACAAGAGCGAGGTGGCAGCAGGGCTTTGACTGCGGTATATCAGACCGGGGAACTGGTCGCGGTTGTACTCGGAGTTATCCAGATCGTCGACAAGGACGTCCAGGTCCAGTTCTTGGTCGATCCCGGTCGAGGTAACGACGTTCTCGATTTGGAGGGATTCTACTGGAGCAGCCATTCGCTGGCTGCCCTACTCAGGAATAGGTTATAAAATCGGGCGGCGTACTTCTCGACTACTTCTCAGGGCATACCGCAGTTATTCGGAACCCTAGTAACTGAAAATCCGATTTTATCGTCGGTAATGCTTTTCGTCATCGACCTCGGTGATATGAGCTATGGCTGTCGTCCAAGCCCTCCAGTCTGCGAGCCGTGCCCTTCGAAGAAATCCGATAATCGCTGGCATCGTCCTCGTCGTTACGCTGCTTCAGATGCCAACCCAGTTCGGACAATTGGCAGATCCGCTGGTTTCAGCAGTTCTCGGACTCGGCTTCACCGTTGTCACAGTGATTGTCGCACCCTTCGTGTTCGGCGGGTTGATCGGCATGGCTGACGAAGCACTGTCCGGCACAACAACGTTCGATACGTTCGTTGAAACTGGCAAACAGTACTACATATCGCTGCTTGGTGCGTATCTGTTGTTACTCGGTGGAATGATCCTCCTCTGGATTATTGGAAGCATCGTCAGCCTCGTCTTGATAGCAGGGCTCGGCATCGCATCGGGTGGGGTGTCGGGGACGGCAAGTCCGGCGTTTATTGCGATGTTTCTCATCGGTACGGGAGTGTCACTGATCTTCCTGTTCGGTCCCCTGTTTTTCGTCCAGTTTTACGGTCAGGCTATCGTCCTTGATGGGAAGTCTGCTATCGGCGGGTTCAAGCACAGCGTCGGACTGGTGCGACGGAACTTGGTGTCGGTGTTCGGCTACTCGGTTCTCGTCTTTGCGGGCGGGATGTTCTTCGGATTATTAGGTAGTATTCCGTCGATGCTGTTGTCCATGCAGATGACGGATGCACCTATGGATCTGCCGCTTCCCGAGGTCGCACTTCCAGTTGCTGCGGCGTTGACTGTCCTCGGGTACGTCGTCCTCGGGCTGCTGGGAAGCCTGTTCATGGTGTTTTCGGTGGCGTTCTACCGGACACTCGACTCGACCGATCCGACCAGCGATCCGCCGAGTATGCAGGAAGCAGTAGCCTAACCTTTCGGATCGACACGCGGTTACGTAGGTTTGATCGAGAAGGTGGATGTCGGTGACGAAAAGAAGATCCTTCTACGGATTCTGTGAATACAGGTAGCCGGCACACACCGCAAGCACAAGTTCGACGGCTTTCGCTACCACAGCCATCTGATTCAGGCTGCCCTGTTGGAAGAATGCGTCAGGGCTGAATTCTTGACAGCCGAAGAACGCGAGGATCGTGATAAGAGCATCCGATGCAGGTAATCGATGAAATCGAGACGTTCGAGCCTGTATAGCGCTGTTCTCTCCTTCTCTTCCTTGAGCGCGAGTGGTGTAGTTCGGCAGCATGCGGTCGTGCCACGGCCGAGACGGGCGTTCGAATCGTCCCTCGCGCACTCAGAGCACAATTCGTGGAACAACTAGCCCGTGAGGTGCTCCTCAACGGAGATGATATCATGGCGGTAACCAATCCCAAGGACCCAGAACCGACGACAACTGCTGTCGTGACGATCCGTATCCCATGCGGCGCCGACGGTGATCTCGTTACCGACGGCGAGGAACGCCTCTCGCGGGCGGGAAACGCCGATGACGTAACGATTGATGAACTACACCGTATCGATCCGAAGCTTTCGGCTACGGTCATCACCGTCGGGATTACTCTTCGGTGGACCACGACGATGACCGACGCGAAGATGAGAGATCGACTTGCCGAAGTCACTGGACTTGGTTCGATCAAACGGATTGGATGAGCCCTCCCCTAGCGAAGGTATAGTAATATCTTTGATTGATACTGAGATATTGGTATCTACTAGATGTACGAACCGTTCGACGAAACTGCCGCCGGGGTGGTGCTTGCGGTCGACCCTGGAGATTCGATCCAACGGGTCGCCCAGCGCCTCCAGACGCCATACGAGACGGTTCGACAGACGGTGAAGCAACTAGAGGATGGTGAGTTTCTCCGGTACAACGACGGTCTGTTCGTTACCGACGAATGCGTCCGTGAGGCGGTACGAGACCTGTTGGCCTCGAGTGCCGCCGTGAATCCGCCGTCTATCGAGGAGGCGTATGTCCTCCCGCAGTTCGGCGACTGGCCGTTCGCAT
This sequence comes from Halorarius halobius, assembly GCF_024298865.1. GTDB lineage: Archaea > Halobacteriota > Halobacteria > Halobacteriales > Haloarculaceae > Halorarius > Halorarius halobius. The sequence continues at coordinate 166,412 of NZ_CP101162.1, forward strand.
TCGCCCGGATTGATGCGGTCTACGTCTGGACACAAGGGGGCTATCAGGTCGGTCGCGACCCGGATGACTATCCGCTGTTTCTCGCCATCCGAGAGCAGGATGTCGAGGCGTGGCAGGGCTTTTTCGAGCGGTTCGGACTTACCCACGGCGTTCGAGCGACAGCCGCGGGACGGACTCGATGACCCGCTTCAGATCGTCCTTGATCCGCGACCAACGCTCGAAATCGACCACGTCGACGGCTACCCAGTCGTCCCGCGCGACGAGACCGTCGCCTACATGTGCGAACACTACGCGCAGTTCCAGTCGGCGCTGGCGATGCTCGATCGCATGTACGACGACCTTGATCTCGACGTGGCCTATCGCGAATCGGAACAACCCGACTGATCGGCCTACGTCGAGGAGGTGAATTGGCGTACTCCGGTCTATACGAACAATTGCTCGATCGACTGCTGGACGATATTCGAATCGACACCGATGAGGCTCGCTGTTTGTTCATAGAGCCCTTCTGATACCGCTGCTCGAAACGTCTCCACGCCATCGTTCGAAACACGGTCACGAACAGCCGAGCGCATGTCTCCATACTCATCGACGTACCAGAGGAGGGCGTGGAGGTCGGCAAGATCTTTCAGTCGCTTGTGGCTCTTATCACGCTCTGGAAACGCTCGGATTTTCATCGCTGCCAGCGCTGTTGGAGGCGCAATCAGGGCTGTTTCCGGTGTCGTCCACGAGACATACTCTCCGAGCGGTTCTCCTTCGTCGTCTGCAAACACCGGTGCAAGAAGCGGTTCAGCAGGAGGCCGGAAGCCGAACGTCTCTTGGAACTCATCGAGCCTCGTCGTATCTGGGATGATATCGATATCGACCCGGAAGATATTGTGTGCTGGTTGGCTTCGGGCGGCCTCATTAGAGAGTCGGTCACCGGTTTCGCGGTGAAACTGCTGGTAGAATCCGAATCGTCCACGGTTGTAGCCGAGATCAGCCTCAATCCGTTCGAGTGTCGTTGCAACTGGTGCTGCTTGGAGGTCTGTGACCGACCACTCGGGGTCGATATGGATGCCGAGATCGATATCTCGCGACCCGATGTATGGGCGTCCGTGTGCGTCCTGAACCCCGGTCGTCACGTGCAGATGGACCGCCCACCCACCGAGCAAACACGTCGGCGGCTCAGCGACAGCGATGACGTCTTGGAGCTCCTGTTCGGAGAGCCGTGTGACGGCCTCGGCATACTGGCTCCGGTCAGCGTTACTCATCGTCCTCTCCGTGATACCTGGCTATGAGTCGGTTTGCGGCTTCGGCCGCAGGCCCGTCTTCATCGAGGAGATCGACGATCAGCTGTGGGACCGAGACGGTCGTGACGTCATCGACGGTTTGGGTGTTGTAGAAGACGTGCTCGTCGGTCGCCCGGAACTCCGTATTGCCGCCGCCGATGAGGCCATTTTCCTCGATGATGGTGAGCCACGTCGGGATATCGTCCTCCCTGACGTACAGGTCGGTCGAGGAACTGAAGAGAAACCCCTGGTGGACCTGTTCGGCTTCATAGGTAGTGAGTGCGTAGTCGAGATCAGCCTCACGGATCTGATTCAGCGGCTGTTGAAACGACACCCGGACTGCATTCGGTTCGATTCGCGTCTCGAGCCAGTGACGATACAGCCCGTCCGGATCCTGAACGGTTGCGTTGTGAATGTACCCTTCCGACTCGAGTTGCTCGAAGTACTCATAGGCCCACCCTTTCGAGACGTTGGCCCGCTGCGTAATCTCGTACCGGCTCAGCTCCCCGTCAGGATGATTGAGGAGGGTCCGGTGGAGACGCTCTTTCTTGAACCCGCGTTCACGGGCCGGCTTTTCGAGCAGCACACTATCTAGGTTACTGCCTATACTTATATATCTAACCGAACGTTCGGCTATCGAAGATAGTTATATACTGAACCGAACTACTCCTCTTCTCTTGACGTCTGGGGGTAGACAACGCGAGTTTATCTGCCCGAAGGGGGCGAGGAACGGCGATCATGCACATGCTCATACGCGTACTCGTCCCCGCAGCCGACGCGACAGAGGCGGTCGGCGCCGCACGATTCGCGCTCGACCGATTGATCGGGATCGGTGAGGGCGCGAGTACTGCGTTCGACTACTACAAGACGCTCGACGAATCGACCGCCCGGTATCGCGACCACCCTCGCTACGGTGGGCTCGATCCCGCCCATCGGTTGTCGTCCGCGACCGGTGAACAACTCCTCGACGACGCAATCGAGGCACAAGCAACGTGGTTCATCGAAACCGTCGCGACGCTTCATGAGAAGCTCGATAGGCTCGAACCGGCCGACGTGATGGACGATGTCGACCTCGCCCGGTACGACTGCTATCGGCTCGGACAGTTCGCAGGCCCATCAGTCTGGATCTACGATGAGCACGGCGCCGGGCTCCGTTCCCGGAGTGCAGTCGACCGCTACGTCGAGGACCGGGACTCCGATTCGCTCTGGGTGGTGCCCACCGATGTCCACTACTGACCGGCCAGTGGCGAGCCTCGGCTCAACCAGCCGTCCTCACCCGTTCGAAGTGGACGTGGGCCTCGACACTCGCGAGGACTCGTGGAGGGGGCTGTGAGCTTCTACGCGACGGTTGCCGGCTATATTCAGTACCGAACCCTCGCGTTTCTAGAGGCCGCCGTTGGCCGACTCCAGACCGGTGGCTGGCTCGACGACTACCAGCACTGGCGGGTCGACGGACGCGTCATCGAGCACGGTCGGGTCGAGATGATCGATACCGACCAGTTGGTGCTCGGGATTCCACCTGGATTGTATCGAAACCTCGCTCGGATTACGACGCGGCTGTTCGTCGGTGCGACCGACGGCGTCGTGGTGATCAGTTCAACGGACGGCTGTTTCGACGGCTGGATCGAGCGACCGCTTCCCGCAGCAGCCGAGCCGACGCCTGCGACGGATGCCATCACGAGCATCGACGCGGTCGATCTCGAGGCCTTCGCCCGCGAGTCTGGCCTCGGCGTGAAGCGGTTCGAGCGGACGCCTCCCGACGAATACGCTGCCTGGCAGGATCGGGTCTGTCTGGCCTTCCACGACACGTTTGACCCACCGTTCCCGCCGGATCTCGCTGACCAGAACCTCGACTGACCGACCGAAGATCGATCCTCGGCCCTCACCGGGCCACTTTCCAAAATGTACCTCGATTCACCCAGCTACGCCGCCGTCCCGACCGACCAGCGTGTCGACCTCGTCGACGAATCGCCTTCGAACGAGCGTAACTGCTGTCCAGAGTGCGATGATGTGCCGCTCGTCAGCGACGACACCGAGACGTACTGTCCCGACTGTGGTCTGATCGTAGAGGATGCCGGCCTTGACCACGGTCCAGAGTGGACGCCCTATGACGAGGCGGAACGGCGCCGAGTCGGTGGCCCCGTCACGCCGATGCGTCACGACTGGGGCATCTCTGCCAAGATCGGCTTGTTCCGAGACGGACACGGTCGCGAGCTTTCGGCTGCGACCCGGGCCCGCCTGCGTCGACTCCGCCGCTGGAATCGACGAGCACGCTTCGAGAGTAAAGCTGACCAGAATCTCGCACACGGACTCGGTGAGGTTCGACGGATCGGCGGGGCGCTCGACCTCGCAGAGGGTATCCAGGCGGAGGCGAGTCAGCTGTTTCGCGAGGCACAGTCCGAGGATCTGATTCGGGGTCGATCCCTCGACTCGATGGCGAGTGCGGCGGTGTACGCAGTGTGTCGCCGTCGTCGACTGCCACGCTTTCTCGACGAAGTCGCTGAGGCGGCTCGGGTCGACCGCGGTAAGGTTCGGCTGGCGTATGGGGTGCTCAATCGCGAGCTGTCGCTACGGATTCCACCGGCGATGCCTGCGGGCTATCTCCCACGACTCGCCAGTTCGGTCGAGGCGTCAGAGCGGGTTCGAGAGCGAGCGGTACAACTGTGCGATTCGGACGCGGTCATCGACCTCGCGAACGGGCGCAAACCCGCCGGTGTCGCTGCTGGCTGTCTCTACTTCGCCGGTCGTGAACTGGAGGGATTCGGTGCCGTAACGCAAGAGCAGCTCGCCACCGCCGCTCGTATCTCTGAGGTCAGTCTCCAGCACGTCTGGCAGGATCTCCAGGATCGAGAGTTACCGGCCTGGTCCGCTGAATCCTCCAATTCCTCAACTGAAATCGAACGGGGGCTTCCATGACTGCTACAAAAATCAGCAGTGAACAGCAGCCTTCTCATATCAATCGAATCCAAACGCTCCATAGATACTGAGTATATATTATAGATATGGCTGAGTTCACGTTCTAGGGGCGGGAAGCCCTTGAGAAAGAAGCAAAACCCGTTGGTGGTGGGGCACACGTCCATGTTCCCAAAGACTGGATTGGTGAGACAGTCGCAGTTATCCGCCTCGAACAACAAGAAACGGAAAACAACGAGTAACACACTATGGCGTCCACATACCTCTCACTCCCAATTTGCTTACCATTCGAAGAGCGAGAGCGCCACGCTCGATTGGACACACTCACAACCCGCGTGGCGAACACGCTTATCGAACAATACTGGACGCCAGAACACCTCACCGGGATTGACGACTACTCCTATCAAGCGTGGACATACTTTGATGAAGCCGAAGCATTCGCTGACGTTGACCTGTATCTCCCGAGTCGGTACAAGCGGTGTGTGATGCAGAAAGTCGGAGAAACACTACGGAGCCACGCAGACAAACGCGAAGCCTTTCAGTCCATCCAGTCCGTACTCCCTGACCACAAGATTCGGCGCATTCACACCCGTAGAATCAAAGAACAACTCTGGGGCGCTGAAGGATACCTCACATCAGGATATGTTGACTTGCTCATCGGGCAACTCAACTCTTACTACGACCGCCACGGTCGATTGCCTGCATCGTACTTCGAGATGCAAGAGTGTCCCGCGTACTCGAAAGGCGTCCTCCCGTATTCCGCAGATGATGGCCACACAAGTGGACAGGCTGTCAAATACGAGTACGACGAAGACGCACAGACACTCACAGTCAAACTCAAAACACCCGATACCGTCGAACCTGAAACGCGAGGGGATTGGACGTGGACGGAACACGAACTGGAAGGCTACGAAGCGTTTCACGAACTTCTCGAACAAGGTAGTCTCTCTGCCCCATCGTTTCAACCTACACGAACCAAAACAGGAGATGACTACTATGAACTCTCGTTCCCGGTGGAAGTCGAACACGCAGAGAAACCCGACGACGTTGAAACCGTTCTAGCGATTGACGGCGGTATCCGAAAAGACGCCACCGCAGTCGTCGTGACCGAAGACGGAGAACAACTCTCCGTCCCGTATTTCATCCAGAACACTGAGCGCGAGCGGATGAAGAATCTTGCCCGGGAACGCAACCAACTCAACTCCAAACTCGCGTATCTGCGACGACAAGGACTCGATCACACAGACTCGTTCACATACGTCCACGCAGAGTACGAGCGCGTCAACAACAAAATCGTGAACAAGCGCGAACAACTCGTTCACGATGTCGCAAACCAAATCCTCGCACTCGCTCTTGTGTACGACGTTGATGCGATTATCCACGAAGACCTGCGGAGCCTCTCACCGCCTCGTGGTGAAGGCCAACTCTCGTGGGAGTTGTCCTCATGGGCACGGCGAGAGATAATCTCGAAAATCGAGTACCGGGCGGACATCGTCGGACTGCACATGAAGCGAGTACGTCCGGGAAACACGTCTCGGTCGTGTCCACGGTGTGGCGCGACTGGCCACACTACGAAGTCTCCTGACCACTCGTTTGAGGTGTGGTGGGGTGGGCATTTCCGCTGTGACAACGCCCGGTGTGGGTTCCAAGCCGACCGGGACTACGTTGGTGCAGTCAACGTGGCTCGCGTGTTCTTCAGCAACTCGGCAACGCTGGACCACGATTTCACGTCTTCCTATACGGAGGGCTTTGAAATCGTGCCAGCAAGCCGTTCCGCTGGCTCGCGTCTCGCGTTCGGTGAAGCACCTATCGTGTTTACCGAACAGTCGGAGCAAGATGTGACTGCTGGTGGCGGGTCGGCGTTTATCGCGCCCGCTGTCACCCCGACAGAGACGAAAAACAATAGCAGTAAATCTAATTCCGTGTCAGGCCCAGCGACACACAGTTGTTCTCAATTCGTTAAGAGGACTGCTGTTTACTGCCGAAAATAGGAACGATTTCCATGACTACCGACGAGATCACTGGTCGAGAGGAACGTATCGAGGTTATGCTCGACCCGTCCACAGTCGGATGGCGTCCGGGCAACCCTTGTCCAGAGTGTGGTCACTCGGTCGTTCACGCTATCGTCAGGGCAGGCGTGCGGTTCCGTTCGGATGGATCGTGGGAGTTCGACGAAACACTCGGTGTGTACGACGCATTCTGCCCGGAGTGCGATTGGCTTCCGGCAGTTTGCTCTCTATGAGCAGTAGCAAGGAGCGTGTGAACTACTTCAACAGACTGTAAACAAAATTCCACAAACGTATTTATACGACTCAGTACTATAGTTTACACCGATGCTCACCAAGGCCGGACTCGCTGTACTGGACGCACTGAGTGCTGGCCGGACAGCAACTCCGTCTGAACTCGCAGGAGAGACTGAGTATTCTCAACCCCATCTCTATGAGATACTGGACGAGCTGCAGTCCGAGGGCCTGGTGACCGAAACCCGAGCGTCCCACAACCAGCGTCGGGTCCGAGCGACCGACCACCCGGTCGTCGAAGCGTATCGAGATCTCCGGTCGAAGCTCGGTCACGTTGACTGGACTGAGGTTCTTTCGCCCGCTACGCTCCGGGTGTGCTGGTATCTCGACGAACCGCGCCGTGCCTCCGAAATTGCAGAACGACTCGATATCACTCGTCAGGGCGTCCACAACGCATTATCGCCACTCAAGCATCGAGCGATGCTGTCGCCGTCCGGTCCCGAGTATGCGTTGAGCGACGACCTCTCGCCGCTGCTCGAGTTCGCTCGTGCCGTCGTACGCCACGACCACCGATCGCGGGTTCGGGAGATTGCCCCGAGTGCGACCGTTGAGTGGTGCGACTCGAAGCGGGCGCTCGTCCGTGTACAGACGTCCGATGATACGACCGCACTGCAGTCAGCCGCTGAATGGCAGTTGACTGGGCTCGCCAAATTTCAAGAATACGGCCTACAATTCTTCCTCGCTGGCGAACCCGCGTTCTGGTATGCCCCCGATGAAGAACTCACGCCTACCGACGTTGTCTGCCATACCCTCGTCCTCGACAGTGGTTCGCGCCGCGTCAGTTATTCCATGCTCTTGATCGAGAAGTTGGATATCGACCAGCAGACGCTGACAGAAACCGCGCGCTGGTACGACCTAGAGACAACGGTGACTGCATTGTACCGGCCGCTTCGTGGAGAGTTCGGTGCCTCGGACAACTTCCCTGTCTTCCTCCCGAGTGAATCAGAATATATGGCCCTCAAAGAGCAGTACGAGGTATCATGACCGTGTTCAAAGGAGGTGAGGCGATCAGGGCGTTTCTCGAAGAGTTCGACAGCTGGCTCTCGGAGCCTGTTACCGTGTACCTCCTTGGAGGGTCCGCGATGACGATACGGGGGCTGAAAGATCAGACCGAGGATATCGACCTGGCCCTGGGTGTTGTTTCCGAGTTCGAACACGTCTATCAGGCGCTGCAGTCCCAGGAATTCGCGGTGGTCGACGAACCAACGGAATCGTTTGAGGGTGTGGGAAAAACCGTTGAACTCCGGCATGACGAGCGTGGGTTCCGGGTGGATCTCTTCGAACGGCAAGTCGTCGGGAAGGTGTGGATTACCGATCGAATGCACGACCGTGCTGAGATATTCTGGTCCGGCAATTTTGCGACGGCATTCATTCTCTCTGACGAAGATATGTTCTTACTGAAAGCGGTCTCCGGCGGTGACTTGGCGAGTGGCCGACGACGCGATATCGAGGATATGCGAAAGTACGCCCAGCGTGGGCTCGACTACGAGTCGATTCTGACCGAGATTGACGAACAGCGACCCTTCAACACTGGCTCGACTGAAGCACGACAGATCCGCGACCGATCCCATCCGCTGTTCACTATCGAGATGGCGGTCAATTCTCTGTCAGGGCTTCCGAACACATTTACGTCCCGTATCGCGGATTTCGCGACGGAGTTCGAGGTCGAGTATACTGTTCTGGGGGCTGTTGATGATGGGATAGACGATGTCGAGGCAATCCGGGAGCACGTCCTCTCGAATGTGAGAATGCTCTCGGACGACCAGAAGCACGCAGTCGACGATGCTATTGATCGCTTGGTCGACAAGCATATTCTCGAGTGCGACGGGGCTACTGTTCGGCTCCAGTGACCCTTGGTAGCCCGTTGTCTTGTCCTTGTGGACCGTACCTCGGGGCTAGCGATCGATAGCCGAGATTTATCATCCCGTAAGGGATCGAGTGAGAGGTAGAGTCGATCTGCTTCATCTTCGATTAGACTCTTATCCTCCACTCCTAGTGGCTGCTCTTACCACAAACTATGAGTACAGAATCAACCTCAGAGAGCGCTGACACCGACGAGAGCGAGGATTCGCCTGTCGATCCGTCAGCGACCAGCCAGCAAGACGAACCGACGACCGACCAAGCACCGGATGACGAGGGAGCCCCCACTCCGTCCGAACACGAAGAGACGGACGACCCGACGTCCACAGGTCCGCCGGAGACGTTCCGGGCGGCGATCCAGTCGGAGCCACTGAAGAACATTCTGCGGGCACTCAGGGCGACTGTCGACGAGGCTCGCGTGAAGATCGACGAATCGGGCCTCCGCGTCCGAGCGGTCGATCCCGCGAACGTCGCGATGGACGACCTCGATCTCTCGGCGAGCGCCTTCAAGTCCTACGAGGCGACGCCTGGCGTCATTGGAGTCGACCTCGACCGGCTCTGGGATGCGGTCTCGCTCGCAAACAAAGGTGACCTCGTCCAACTTCACCTCGACACGGAGAGCCGGAAGCTGGTCGTGGCCGTCACTGGCCTCGAGTTCCAGATGGCCTGTCTGGACCCGGCGACGATTCGGTCGGAACCGACGCTTCCCGAACTGGAGCTACCAGCGAGCGTCACCGTCGACCGCGACACGCTCCGCCAGGGGGTGAAAGCGGCCGATCTGGTTGCTGACCACGTCGGCTTCCGAATGGACCCCGAGGAGGAAGTGTTCCGGATCGATGCCGAGGGCGATACGGATAGCGTCGACTTCCGGATTGACGCCGACGACTGGGGGGCGGTCACCCTCGCGGAGGCGTCCTCGCTGTTCAGCCTGGACTACATGAAGAAAATCGTCCGGACGACACCCGCGGGAACCGCTGTGAGGATCGATTTCGGGACCGAGTTCCCGGTGATGCTCTCGTACGATCTCGGCGACGGGGACGGGTCAATGACCCGGATGCTCGCGCCACGGATCGAGACGTGACCACGGTTCTCGGCATCCATCGCGCATGAAGACAAGCTACTCACGGTCGACGAATCGAGCCCGACGGTATCGAGGCGAGCGAACGCTCGGAGGCTGTCTCGTCTACGCCGGCGACGATCTCCTCGATAAGCACCTCACAGTCCATCCAGTGTCGCCCGGCGGCTTCGACTGGGGCCCGGACGCGGCTCCCGAACGTGCTTGCCAACTCGCCATCGCGCTGCTCGCGCCAACACTCGGACTCGAAGTCGCCGTCGACGACTACCATCTCTTCGCCGAGAACTTCGTCCGCCGGGAACTCACGGGCGATGAATGGTCGGTTCGTCTCCAGGACCTCCGCGAGTCGGGCTATCGAGAGCAGTACATGCACCGGGAGTATCCGGAGAATACCGCTCCAGAGCCTGCGGACGTCGACATCGAATCCATCGACATGGACACGATCTCCTACGCCGAGGAACTCGCGCTAATCCGCCGGTATGATGATGTCCTCTGGAAGAAAGGCAACACCCGCGGCAATCTGGTCAGACTCCAGGCGATCCGACGTGGCGAGCGTGACCCGGCGGCCGAGCCGTTCTCCAAGCAGTGGCTCTCGACACATGGACGGCTCACCTCGTCGGCTGCCAAACGAGCGCTTGGAGAGGAGTTCGAGACGATGGGCGAATTCGCCGCCTGGGCCTGTTATGCGACTTCGCTCACGACGGTCGACCACGTCGGCGAATCGACGGCGACGACGATTCGGAATCTCCGACCGACGCTCGTCCGGTGGTTCGGGGGAGAAGAGTACATTCCACAGTACGACGACGACCAGGAGACGCTCGTGACTGACGACACTGACGAGGATGACGGGAACGAGGAAGCAGCCGAGGATGATCCTTCGATTACCGCCTCTGGATAGCTGCGACTTGTTCGCCCTTGGTGATTTAGGTTCCTGAATCGGGTGAGGGGCGGACTAGTTCAGTTCTCCGTTCATCGAGAGCCGCGGTTCGCCTTCGATCATCATGTCCACACCACCACAACCAGACACAGCCACCGCTGACGACGGGCCACGCTCAATGGCGGCGACCGTTCCGGTCGCAGACCTGCTCGCCCGTGAGACGACCCTCTCCTTTGCTGGCCTCACTCCTGCCGACCAAGGCGACTACCCCGATGCGGTTTCATCGGAAGCTCGGTGTCTCGATCCCGATCCCCGGCCGCTGAAGGACGTCATCGCGACGCTCCCGCAGGCCGGTTCCGGAGAGCTCTGGGCGACCAACGAGTTCGTCGGCGTGGACGGAACCGTCGATACCGAGGCGATCTGCGATATCCACGGGTTAGATGTCGACGCGCTCGAGGACGCTGCGGGGTGTTCACTCGGCGATCTTGCGACGAGGGCGTCGTCGGACCCGCTAGTTCGAATCCGTGATCACCAGGACATCGTTGACGAGCGGCGGAAGGCGCTGTGTGCCCTCGGCTACGACGTCAAGTTCCGCTGGCAGATCGCCTCGGACAGATATTCGATCATCAACCCACAGGAGGCGTATCTCCCCATCATCGGTGCGCTCCAGCAGCGCGGTGAGACTGCGGCGTTCGGCTGGGCGAGCTACCGGGATTGGGGTGGCCTCCTCAAGATGTTCGTTGTCTGTCCGGGCCTCGAGCACACCGTCTCCGGGAGTGGGGACACAGAGTTCGATGACGACCCCGACGGCGTGACGAGCGTTGGTGACTCGGATGAGGCGGATTTGGTCGTGTACGGCGGGTTCGAGACCGGTTACGACTTCCGCGGGACGCAGACGCTGTGGGCGAAGCCCATCCTCTACTTCCCCGAGACTGGTGCCGTCGTTCCCGATACGGGGAGGCGCTACACGCGCCGGCACTATGGGCGGGCGACCGACGCCACTCATGAGCGGGCGAACGATCGTGTGCCGATCAACGAGTGGTGGAAGGCGATCTACGACGATATCGCCGACCGACTCGTCGACGTCGACCGGGCGATTCGCCGCACCCGGGCCATCGCCTACGACTTCGAGGTCCTTCCGTTCGATGTGGCCGCCTGCTATGAGTACTGGGGCCTGGCCGCGACGTACGCCGAGGCCGCTGCCGACCGGGCGACGACTCTCGCCTCGCCGCCGTCACGACCGACGGTGTATAATCTTCAGCTGTCGCTACTGATCGCACTCCTCGATTCGTACGAGGGCTCGCTGGCGTCGGATACGTACCAGGAGTATATTGAGACCGCCGGGGAGCTACTTCGAAAACCAGCGATGATGATTCAGTTGGCGCTAAGAGAGCACGACCGTCAGACCGACGACGAGTGCGACCGCGTCCTCCCCGATGACCAACAGACGCTGTCCGATGCGCTCGAAGACATCGTCGATATTCCAGGGATTGAGGTCGGTGACGAAGGGGAGTTGTCGGATCAGGAAGCCCAGAGACTCAACAACCGGGTTCAGCGCAAACTCACGGAGTTACAGTCTCCAGAATAGCTCCTTTGCCCCACGTTGGGTTTTCCCCGCGCTCTCCGAAGTCGCTACCCGCGACGAATAGAGATGACTCCTGCCAGTTCTTGACCCTTATATACGATAACGAGCCACCCGAGGTCACCGAAATGAACCCTGAAACACACCGCATCGACCAAGCTGACCGAAATCTGAGGTGCTGGCTCGCCATCCAGTCACGAGCCGGCGTCCCCGAGCTCGTATTGATCGCGCTGTTGCGCTCGTATGCCAGACGCATCGAACGACACGGCTACATCCCGAGATCGTGGGCTAACCCGTCATCACCCGAGTGGTCGGAGGACCCGGATGGCGTCTGAAGAACTCGATCCGGAGTTCTTCGTTCGGCTGCGAGCGGACCTCTTGATCATCGGGGATAGCATCCTGACGGATCGTCACCACGCCTCAAACGGCAACTACGACCCAACGGATCCGCAGAACCAGATCGGCGGTATCATCCCGTCGTTCTCGCTGTCGGGGTGGCTCCGTCACGGGATGGAACGCGTCGTTCAGGAACATGGGGCGACGGCGTGCCACCCTGGCGAAGCGAACGCGAACTTCCGAAAGGAGGAGGTGTACAGCCGTGACCTGGAGGCGGGCTACCATGAGAAGGGAGCGTGTCTCGACAGCGTTGATGACGGTTGCCTGATTCTCGATCTGTTCGGCGGAATCGGCAACCGACCGGGAAAGATCATGCGTCGACCCATCCAGTTCAACCCGGTCCGATCCAAGGTCGACTACACTCGTGGGCAAGCGGAGGGACACTACCGACGACTGACCCGGAAAATTGCCTCCCGGAACCCAAATGACGGTCGCGAATCGCTCCGAGTCGTCGAGATGGATGCTGTGGCGAACCTCGACGGCGCGTGGTACCTGTGCTTTCGAGAGCAGAAACCGGCATTCGTCGGGCTGCTGGCCGAAGCGGTTCGCTTTTTGAGCGAACATCAGACGGACTTTCTCCATCAGCTAGGCGGCGCCCGGAATTTCGGTGGTGGAATCGTGGACTGTGAACTCATCAATCCTCTCTACACCGAGCGAGAGTTGCGGCGGGTCTTCGACCGGCGGGGGGAGGATACTGCCGCGATGGCCGACAAAGACGAGCAGTGGGAGCGGGATTACCTCCCGGAGTTCCGCTCAGCACTTAGCAGTCGTATCGAGGGCCGAACTGGTGGATGAGGCGACCAGAATGATCGACGTCTATCGTCACGACGCGCACAAATTCCACGGGCAATCCCACGCGGACGCCCCCGAGGAGTTCGCCGGGATCCCCGTGAACCGGGCCGTCCCGTACGGTGCCGATTCCGACGCGGGGGCGCTCTCCCGCCCTCCGGGTCGACACGATCCCGTTGTCCCGACACATGAGATACACCACCGGCTCTCGTTACTGACTGGTGATCCGGTGTACATACCCGACAGCCGAGCTCGAGCAGCTGTCGAAAACGACGTGCGGGACCTGTTGACGGTGGCCGACGCCGAGAGTGCGCATGAATGCTGGCTACACAGCGATGTGGCGACGCTGTTCAACGAGGCGGTCGCATTCCCCTACACGAGTCTGAAGTATCATACGCTTCTCGTGGCGGCGCTCTCAGACACCTACCGTGCCGGCCTCTCGTTCGAGGACCTGCATCTGGTCGCTGACCCTGCCGACGAAATCGTTCCCCACCGCACTGTGTACTCGGGTGATCGGTTCGCGCTCCGGATCGACACCCACGATGGGAGTCGACCCTCAGCACGGCTCGGAAGTCAGCCGTGGCGCTCGTGGGCCTCGACGTGGAACCGGCTTACCGCCCACCCACTGAACACGGACTACGACAAGTGGGACATGGCGCTGGATGCTAACCTCCGGCGGATCTGGGCGTGGAGTACAGCTCTACAGTACCTCGAAGACTTCACCAGATGGAGGCGGGAACAGTGACCCGGATTCAGCAGGTACTCTGGAAGTTGGAGATGGACTACATCGGGCACCCGTACTACGTCTCGGGAAACGCTATCCTGCACGCGCTGAGACCATCGCTCGACTCAAGCGTCTCGCGAACGCTCCATGCCTCGCATGGGATGTTCGTTCCGGGACAGTTCGGACGGTTCCCGGAGGAACACAGTCAATCCGGCGTCCAGCCCTACCTCGGAGGTGGCCTCCCCGACGTCAATGCGTACGAAGACCTGTTCCTTCACCGAGAACCGGATCATCGCTGGCTGCTCGAATCCTGCCCTCAAGAGGCGCTCAATACACACGGACTCCGAACGGATGCCGGCCATCCGACTCTGGCGTGTCGCACGATTATGGGGCGCCCGAGGGACCACCGGAATGAAACGCAAACGACGCGCTGGTACGTCCACGCGTATCTCCATGCCGATGACCCCGCGGCGCTCCCGCTGGGCGAGGCCACCCTTTCGGACGTGCAGTTCGGCGGCAAGCGCACCTACGGCTACGGCGAGGCCACGCTGAAAGACACTCGAGTGGTGGAACTTGAGGCGCTCGAGTACTCCCGGCTGGATGACGCCGACGCCCATCTCATCCGGTTAATTACTCCGTTCGTGACTGCCAGTGACTATCCCGGTACGAACGACGTGGCTGTCCCACGGTGGTGGGCAGAAGATCGTGGTGACCTCCGGTTCCGAGAGGAGCGCCTACTGGCGTCCGGTGAGCCATATCGCTTGGAGACGATCGATCACGGACAAGTGGTTGAATATCTCGGTGATCGTCCGGTAGAGACCGCTCGGAATGGACTCACTCGGATCGGGTCGCACTCACGGATGGGATTCGGTGAACTCCGCGTCATCCCAGTCCCCGACCATGCAGAGACAACTGACGGCCATGCTCGTGGAGGACGGCAAATTGATCATCTCTGATGCTATTCAAACAATTGATAAAGAAGTCGTATTACCAACAAGAATTATCAAGAGTACATCGAGGTGGCTGGTGAACTCCTCCGCAAACCGGCCATGATGATTCAGCTGGCCCTGAAAGAACACGACCGGCAGGTCGAGGAGCCGGATGAACGTGTCCTCGCAGACGGTCAACAGACCCTCAGCGATGCGCTGGAGGACATCGTCGACGTTCCTGGCATCGAGGTCGACACTGAGGTCGATCTCTCAGACGGCGGCGCACAACGGCTCCACGACCGTGTCCAACGGAAGCTCGACGATCTCGATTAATTCTTGAGGAGGGGGTCCGCCGACAGTGTTTTATAGAATCCGCGGAAAATGAAATACATGGCCAACGCCGCTTCCCGGGGTTCACATCCACTCGATGCGATGCTCGCTATCTCCGATGTCGTGACGAACCAGCGGTATGCGAAGATCTACGCCCGGGTGCTCACGCTCGATACGCCGACGGTCGAGGAACTCTCTGAAGGGCTCGATAGTTCGACGACGACCGTATACGAGGACGTGAAACACCTCGTCGAGAGCGACATTCTCGAGCGCGTGACGGACACCCAGCCGCATCGATACCGGGCCCGCCGGATCGACCTCCATGTCGGGACAGACGAGGACTCCTATCAGATTACGCCGGCGCTGTTCGTCGCGCTCGCCCGACGCGAGACGAACGAGAACATTCAGCTGTTTCTCGACCGACACGGTGTCAGCGGCCTTGCGACCGCTCTCGAGTACGCCCGTGACTACGCCCAGGGCCGAATGAATGCCCGCATCATGGCGCGCGAGCAGGACCTTCCCGTGCTCGAAGCCGAGACGATCCTGCAGGAGATGCGCGACGTGCTCCTGGATGTCGACCCCGATCTCGAAGAGAGCCCCGACGTCGACGAACTGGACGCGGCAGTCGACGAACGTAGCGGGGAGTGAGTCGACGTGTCGGACTCGCTCTTTCCGGACGTGGAGGCACACGTCATCGATACGAATCTGTTCGTCGCCTTCGAGCGACACGACACTGTCGACCTGCTCGAACGAGCCGTCCGAGCCCACGATGTCGTTCTCCTCCTGCCACCACGGGTATACGAGGAACTGACGCCAGCGAACTATCCGTATGGAACGCCGCCGGTCGATGACGCGAGTGAGGCTGGGTGGGTTGAGGTCCTCGAGGACGTCGACTACACGAACCCCGTGGTCTCGGCGACGATGGATATGGTTCGTCGATACATTGCTGCCGCTGACGACCGCCCCGAACACGACATCGAACAGGCCGATGCCGAAGTCGGTGGTGCGACGGCGATGCTTCTCGAACGTGGTGACGCTGACTCGGTCGCCGTCTACACGCATGATCTACCCGCCTTTCGCGGAATCGAGCGGGCGTTGACCGAGCATGGCTACGAGGATCGCGTCCAGTTGGTCCGGGCGTTCGATTTCGTCGAGGCGGTCGAAAATCGGTATCAGTTCCAAGGGTAATCGCTCCGTTCGAATTGTTGGAGACGTATAACCAAACGACCATTGCATCCAGCGCTGGCTCGACGATCTCCACGACGCATCCTGACCGCCGAATTTACCGACCCACAATTGGGTGGCGGGATTCCCGCGTGGATTCTGTCCCCTACCCATGTCCTCATCCGAGTCAGATTCAGCTGTCGACCGGCCCGAACCGCTCGTCGTCCTCTCACACCTCGTCCATCGTCTGCTCAAGCGCGAGGGAGGGAGTGTCCCGCTCGAACGCGTGACCCTCCGGGTCAGCGACTACGTCGATATCGGCGATCAGGAGGCCGCAGACCTCATCGATGCTGGTGCTGCCGAGGGGGTTTTCACTCTCGACCGGGGGACCGGTGGAAGTACGACCATCGTCGGGGTCTCGCCCCAGGGGGAGGAGCCGGCCGTGATCACGGAGGCCTTCGGCGGCCCTGCTGGCGATACTGAGACTGCCGATTTTCAATCCCTTGAGGTCGTCACCGAGAGCATTGCGGCCGCACTCCGTGACGCCGGCTACGCGACGTTCACCGATCTCGCGGACGCCGACATCGGTGATCTCGCCGGAGTAACCGGGACGCTAACCGAGAGTCGTGCGGAGGCGATCATCCAGGCAGCACCCCGACATGTCCCCGTTGGCGTGTGGCTCGCCCGGAGTGCCGATGTCCGATACGGTCGACGCGTGGATGAGACGACGGGTCTCGGGACCGCCCAGGTGGTCGATATCACCGCGGCCACCGAGCCCGTCGGCGAACCCCGCTATCGATCCGAGGGGCTCGAGCCGGACGCTGTCGAGGCCCAGTACGTCTCCGATATCGGCCGGAACGAACAGGACCCGGTGCCGACAGGTCTACACGTCCTCGACGATCCTGACCATCCCGATGTCCCGAAGGCCGCGACGCATCCCGAGGCGGGTGACGATGCCCTGCCGGTCGATGCGTCGGGGGAAGTGGTTCCGCCGGCGATTCCGACGGAGCCGCGTCTCCAGCTCCCACTGGACGAACTGCTCGCGAAGAAACTGGCCCGTGGGTTAGTTCCGGTCCGACTGGTTGGCCCACGCGGCTCCGGGAAGAACTACCTCGTCAAGTACCTGTGTCACCGGACGAACCGCGGTTACGTCTCGGTGGACTGTGACGAGGCGACCCATACGGAGGATCTCTTCGGACCGCTCACGCCCACTGAGGACGGGCTGATCACGCCCCGGAACGGGCCGGCAAAGCAAGCACTACTGAATGGGTCGGTGCTGGTGCTCAACGAATTCCCCGTGATGCGTGCCGGCGCCGCGATGTCTCTGCATCGCCTGCTCAACGAGGGCAAACTCCTCGTGAAAGCACACGGCGAGCTGGTCGAACCCCATCCGTCGGCGCGAATCGTGATCACGATGAATCCGCCGACCCGTGAGTACCGGGATTCCGAGCCGATGAACTCGGCCACTCGTGGTCGGTTCCGGGCACTCGAACAGCCCTACATCCAGGACGTCGACGAGGAGGTCACGACGCTGGATGCACAGGTGAACACCAGTCACGAGGTCGTGGACGGGGTGACGCTCCGGAAGATTGTCCAGTTCGCCCACCAGACCCGGCAGAACGAGAACTGGCCGACGCTCTCGACGCGAAATCTGACGATCCTCTGTGAGCACATCGAGGACGGCGCCTCCCCGAAAGCGGCGGTCAAGAACGAGGTGTGGGCAGTCGCCGAGCCGAATCAGTATCCAGAGGACACCTACGAAACGCTGAACGACTATCTGTGATTGTTTCCGAAAACTGAGCCATCTCGGTCGTCGTCTATAGTCAGCCTTGAACGGAATACCGGAGCGCTACTCAGGAGGAACCCACACGTTCTGTAGAATTTCATGAGCCTCAGCCATGACTTGAGCGCGGCGGCGATCATCGGCGTTCCTCGCTTCTCGAAGCATGCGCAACACCCGATCTATCTCTTCTTGACTATCCCCTGGGGCTGTACTGATCTTTTCGAGCTCCTCAATAGCGACGTGAAAGCATGAATCGCGAAGTGTGAAATCAGGACCGGCGCTTCCCGGTTCATCATAGCCGGTTGTTCCATCGGCTGGAGCACTGCCCTCTCTGGTCATATCAATGGCCTCTGCGAGATGCTCGTTATTGGTGACGTCTTCTCCCTTTACGTAGTCCATCTACACCACCTGTGTTCGTGTTCGGTTTGTTGTAGTGTTAAGCGCTCTGTAGAGTTACCCCACGAGTTAGACTCGACCCGCCCGTGGGGTAACGCTCTATAGATGAGTTTATCTCCCGTAAATGAACGAGGAGGCTACGCGCTTCTCGTGTATCACCATGTTCAATATCACTTCGTCCACCGGGTCTACAGCACAGAGATTCGTCCCTGACGTAACTGCTCAAGTGCGGACGTCATCTGGACGAACAGAGCGGCTTCGTGCATTCGTTCGTGGTCATCTGCCACCGGGAATCGATGTCGAAGTCGTTCTCACGCCGGCTGTCGAAACCGCTGCGGTCCTTCCTGCCAGTCTCGATGCGCTCGTGGCCAGCGACGCAACTGAATTCGAGCGGCAGCAGGCCGAACAACTTCTCGAGAACGTTGACGCCGAGTTCCTCGTCCTCGTGACGACCCAACCGGCGCCGTTGGACCAAATTCCGGTGAACGATCAACTGACCGCCGATCACGCCCACCAGTTCGGGCTCGCCTTTCACGAACTGCTCCATATCCTCAAGACGGCTATCGGCCCCATCGCAGAACTCCTCGAAACCGAGATCGATCCTGACCATCGCCGACAGGTCCACGATCTCGTCAACATCATCGAGGATGGGGCCATCGAACAGGAGGCGATCGAGGGGGCGAATTTCAGCAACAACGCCGAGATTCGCCTCGAACTCACCCGCCGGATCCATTCGCAAGTTCCCGATGACGTTCCCGACGGAGAGCAGGTTCGGTTCTCCTTCTGGGACGCCGTGACGAGCGCTCTCTACGAATGGGCGATCTATCCGACGGGCATCACGGAGGTACTCCTCGATGAGGACGACGAGCGGATCGTCTTCGCGTCGGAGGCGGATGCCACAGGCTTCGATGCTGTTCAGGAGGCACTCCAGCGGTTAGCGCGGGATGCCCTCGTGATCCGGAGCGCCGAGCGCGACGACATCACCCACAGCCACGACAAGACCGCATCTGTACGGCGAGCTCGGCTCGTTGTAGAGACCTGGCAGTCGGCGATCCTCCCGCTCCTCGAGAACCATTCCGAAGCATCCGCCGAGTCGCCAACGGAGGGCGATGAACAAGAGACCGCTGCGGACTCCGTCTCGTCGCCGGACTCGGACGGCTCGGAAGCAGCTGGTCCTGAGACTGAAACTGACCCATCGAGCGACGAGGGGGCTGACGTAAAGGGCAACGAGCGCCCGCAGGTCGAACGGAGCGCAACGGACGATCCGTTCCAGGACGTCCTCGACCAGCCCGCAATCACGCCGGATCGGCTTGCTGGGGATCTCGACGAGACACCCGGCCTTGACGATCCGAATCCCCACACTGCCGATACCCCCGGATCAGACTCCGACGGTTCATCGCCATCGGTAGGCAGCGATGGAGACCAGCCGTCGCCGACCTCGAATCCCCTCGACTCCAGAGCGCGGGCACTCGCTCGCTCCATCGAGTGCTCGGACACAGAACCCGAGTCCTCGTACGGTGAACGTGCCTCCAGTGGCGACGAGATGGATGGCGGCTCTGATACCGCACAACAGTCGACCATCGGGGACTTCGACGCCAGCGGCGCTCCTCGTAACGACTGCTCAGCTGGAGAAACGACTGACTCTCACGAGGACCGCGACTCCGACCATGAGCAATCCGAAGGCACGTCTCCAACCACGAGTACCTCCGCTGGGGTCGGATCGGAATCCGCAGCCGATCCCGAGCCGGCACACGCTGAGGTGCTCGATCGAGATCCCGTGGACGAGACGGACACCTACGAGGAAGCACTCACCGCAGACCGGACTGCGGCTCACGACGAGGCAGATCGGGAGGGCATCGACACCGACGCGCTAGAGCGTGAGCTGGATGATCTCGCTCACCGGCTTGACCGGAGTGGTTCAGACGACGATCAGGTGGCCGGCGGGACTTCTGGGGGACCGGGTCAGCTCGACGAACTGGAGTTCGTCCCTATCGCTGATGACCCTGCACCACTGGGGATGTGGGCCAACATCGAAGAGGGCGCTGCCCGGATTGCTGGCACGCTCGAAAAACAGCTCCGTCTTGACCGTCAGCGTGGTATCCGGCGAGGATTGACCGCCGGTGGATACGACACTACTGCGGGCCACCGGCTTCTGATCGGCGACCCACGCGTCTGCAAGGTCGACACGCCGGGCCGCGAGAAACGCTACGCACTGGTGTTGGTCCTCGACCGCTCGGGCTCGATGCGAAACGGCGAGCCCCCGAAGATCGAGGTCGCGACGAAGGCGCTGGCGCGGTTCGCCGTCGCCGCAGAGGGGCTCGGGATCGAGGTGGCGATCGTCGATTTCGTCGACGGTCATGCTCGACTCGCGAAGCCCTTCTCTGTCGAGACTCGCCACGTCCAGGCGGCGCTACTCGACACGGACTGTGGTGGGGGAACGCCGCTGGCGGACGCTCTCGAACTTGCACGCCAACTCGTTGAGGATCACCGCGACGAGCCCCTCATCGTCGCCGTGACCGACGGCGAGCCGAGTAGTGTCGACGACGTCATTGACCAGATTCGGGCGTCCCACGGACCCGTCTGTTCGCTTACTATCGCCACCGATACCCAGCCGGGACGTCTCTCTACTGACGCCTCGGAACTCGCCGCATATTATGAGCGCGAGGCCACGGTGTACGACGGGGAGCGACTGGATGACCGGCTCGATCAGTTCGCCAGCCTCCTCATCGGCTTCTGAGAATATAGGCGGTGTTCGCCCTGCTTTATCCACCCGAATGGGGTGCGATCGATTCAGACCCGCCCCGAGATTCCCATGCCTCGAAGACACATTCACGCCTCTTCGTCGACGCTACCGCCACTGAAGCTCCCTCCGGGAGCGATAGCAGATATAGATGCCGTGCACGACTACGATGTCGAAACCGACCCGCCGGCCATCGAGCCGGTCGAACATCGCATTCGCCTCGATTTCATGGCCGGCGGGCTGATTCGGTACGATCAACTCCTGACGAACTCCACTTCCCGAGAGCGCGATGCAATCGACTCCGATCTCTGGCACCGGGCAGGCCGAGCGAAACCGCTTGGGGTCCAGTACGCAGAGGGAACTTGCCAGCACCGTCTCATTGAGGAAGCACCGTACTACGAGGTCTATGACGACGAAGACGCGCTTTCAGATGCCCCAGCATTCCTCGCCCATCGCCTTCGGCAGTGTCGCTCAGCGGATGCTCCGGAAGCCGCCGTCCGGTCGGAGCGCGACCGTCGAGAGACGTGGTACCGGACGCTGATTCCCAAGCTCAACCTCCGTTCGGTCCTAAAACGCTCCTCGTACGGCTCGTTAATCGACGACGGTCCCGCCGAGACGGCCGATGGTCAGACACTCCTCGAACACAACGGCTTCGTTGGAGCGGTCGTCCTCGGTTCTGATTCCGATCCCGAAGCATTCGCCCGAGAGCGGAGCCTTCCCCCGCAGTATGTCGTTCGTGAACGGAATCTTTCCTGCGGCCAGAGCGAAGCGGGAGCGCTTCCAAGTGAGTACGGACTCGACTTGCCCGCCCCGCTTCTCGTGGGCGAGTATGCGAGTGGGAGCCGGTATCCATTAGTTCCGTGGTCTGACGGGCTGGTCTGTACATGCCCGTTCAAGGCCGACGCACCGTGGCGAGTACTCTGCAAACACGAGCTGCTCGCAGCGATCGTCCTCGGTGCCCGAGAGTCGCTCTTTCTACCCGTGACAGACGGACTGGATGTCCCGTATCGTGCCCGCCGGTTCGTCAGTCCTGCCATGGCGAGCGTCCATACTCCTGGGCTCCCGAGCGATGAATGGCCCTAACCGGCGGTCGGGCCAACGCACAGTTGCGTTTCGCGCACCCTCTGAAATTTCTTAGTGGATGGCCGCTGAGGAGGAAGTAGACGAGATATGTCCTCGCGTCGTCGGCACCGCACACATCACCCGCACCAGCATCTGAGTCGATTCCAGCGACGCAGGTGGCGGCGGCGAGACGTTCTCGCGGCAGTCTCCTCAGCCACACTGGTATCGCTGGCGGGCTGTGCAAGTATCCTCGGTCAGCCAGAACCGGAGAGCGGTGTCCCGGCTGTTAGCGCCGGTGACGGAGAGGGGAGCGGTCCCGGTGGCCCGAGTTCGGGACGTACGACCGACACGGCAGACCCGGCGGCGACCCCCGGTGATGGGGAGCAGGATGAGACCAGCCGAGAGCCGTCAGAACGCAGCGGCAAGGTTATCGATGGTCCCGTCGATAGCCCCCCGACCAACGAGCATCCCTGGGTCGACGATCCTGCTGACGGGCTGGGATTGGCTGACGTGACTCTCACTCTTGGCACGGACCGGACTCGGGATTTCCTCGGGACAGAGCCCGACGAACTCTCGATTACCGTCGCCGGCGACCGATTCACCGTCCACGGGCGAGGCCACCTCGAGTGGGACTGTGATGGATTCGCGCTCGCCCACGTCCTCGTCGACGACCGAACGGCCGAGGTGTACGTCGAAGCCACTCCCAACGACGCGTGTCGAACCAGCGACAACGACGAAGGGCGAGGGCCGTGGGTCACCCCCTTCACCGTGACCGGGCGCTTCATAGGTGGACGGCCGGACGCGCTGGAGGTTCACCTCGAGGGACAGTACATCAAGGGTGACGGTCCCCGGGGAGGAGCGTACGCGAGGACGAAACTGTGAGTGTGACCGAAAGGATGGTCGAGATGGGAGAGAGATTCAGCAACGACGCCGCAGTCGTGCGAAATTTATCATCTCGAATGGAGCGGGGAAGCTGGCGGTTCTGCAACGCCAGTTCCCTCACCACCTCATGCCAACCGACGATTCACGACCGTCCGATCACGAACCGACAGACGAGCATCCACGACTCGATCTCTCTATCCACCGCCAGGCAGTCTTCGGGACTGAGGGACTGGAGGTCGAGACGGGTGCGGTCGAGACTACGCTCACCGATCACGGCATCGAGGTCGGCCATCAGCGGTCGACCCGACTCAATATCCCCACGAGCGAGAGCTTCGTCGACGACCGGCCGCAAACGAGCGACAGCAGTGTGGACGCTAGTGAGCAGGAGCCGTTGTTCGCCTCGCCGAACCCAGGCCAGCGGACACTCGACGGTCGCGACGCGTCGATGGTACCGCTGTTCGGTGATCGGTCCAACCGTCGATCGGATACTGCCCAGGAGTGAGTGTCGATGGGATTCCAGTCCACGATGGCTCCAGTCGGCCGAGTTACCCCACCAACGGTATTTGAATCTCATTTGTGGGGTAACCGCCGGTCCGAACCGGGCCAGTAGCCCCCCATGTCCGAACGTCCATCCCAGTCGGTTCTGGAGGCGCTCCCCCCTGCGACGCTCCTTGAGACGGACAACCGACGGCTCATCCGGGGCGGGGTTGCCTGTATGCACGACGTCGAGACGGTCCGGGAGTACGTCGGCTACGAAAACCAGCATCAACGCCGGCGCTGGGTCCTCCGGATGCTCGCCGACCGCGCCGCAACGCTCCGTGAAACAGACGCTGAGGGCTCTACACCCCAGAGGCAGACTCATAATCCGTGAAGACGAATCTGAGTTATACAACGGAGGATAACGACCGATGGCAACGCATCCCCCCAGTAGCGGCGGCCGTGACTTCGTGACGATCTTCAAGACCGGCTCAGTCGATCGCGACGACTACCCCGAGCTCACCGAGCACCTGCTCGAAGGCCGAACGCAGCTCGCCTCGGAGACTGGCTACCTGATGAAATTCGGCGACGTTTCACACCGCGGCTTAACCCCGTTCGACGTGGCCTCGCTACACGATGTCCCGGCATACCCACTGCCGCACCCCGCATTGGAGTCACTCCCAGCGCACGTTCGAGCCGACCTAGAGCAGGATGGCGCCGTCCAGATGTTCGCCTCCTACGACCGCGAGAGCCACCAGTTCGAGGATGTCGTGCTCGCCTGGGAAGAACAGGAGTTCCTCGAACGGATTGCCGAACTCATCGCCGGTGACCTCTCGCTCCACGAAGCCGTCGACTGGACCGTTGTCGAGGAGGCCGGGCGCTACACCGTTGCTCAGTGGGCCGATATCCGGGGTGTGACCGAAGATGCCGTCCGATCGAACATTAATTCCGCCCGTGAGAAGCTGCTTGCAGAGGAGGACCGTGAACCGACCGGAGAACCTGCGTGAGTATTCCCGGTTGAAACTCGCAGACAATCGTCTTAGGACCCCAACTAAGCCAACAGTCCGAGTTCATCGAGTTGGTCCTCAATCACCTCCAGTGCCCGTTGTGCATCGTCAAGTTGCTTCCCGCCAGTGATGACGAGCTTGCCACTACCGAAGAGAAGTGCGACGACGTCCGGATCGTCAAGCCGATAGACGAGCCCCGGAAACTGTTCGGGTTCGTATTCGATGTTCTCAAGTCCTATACCGATAGCGATCGCATTCAAATTGAGTGTGTGGTCGAGGTCCCCACTCGATACAATGTTCTGAATTTCAATCTCTGGTGAGGCAGCGACATCGACGCCCAATTCACGGAGCTCGTCGAAGACGTATTCCAGCGCGGTCGTCACGTCGTCGACGCTTTTTGCGCCCGTACAGACGACTTTCCCCGAGCGGAAGATGAGGGCTGCAGCCTTTGGGTCGTGCATCCGATACACGAGGCCAGGGAAGTTATCGGGATCGTAGTCCGTGGCTCCTAAGTCCTCAGACAGCGTTTCGAGATCGAGTTCTTGACCGATATCGGACGATGCAACCACGTTCTCGACTTGAATTGACTCCGTTGTGACACTCATAGGTGTACCTTCCAGTCACGATCCTCTTAAAACAGGGAGTGAATTCGAGCGGTGGGATGGTACGTTCCGAGCGACCTAGAGATCGCGAGGCTGGACAGTTTTCCGGTCGTTCGTCTCGGCTCGACGGGCTGCATCTTCGAGTACCTCTGTGACTTCGTCGTCAAGCGCCTCGTAGAAATCCGCCGAGACGTTGTGGTCGTTGAGCGCTTCTTTCACGGCCGATTTGACGATCAGGTCTGCCATACGCAGCGGCTGTTCTCCCGTCCTCTGTATAAACATACAGGTATCTGATTCGGCGTCTGTGGGGTGTTAATGCCCTCTGAGGGGCAACAGACGTATGGCCCAGCGATACGTATCAGTACGCAGGACGATGCCTGACCTGACCGGCTTCCAGCGCGACCTCCTGTACGTAATCGCTGGACTCGACGAGCCCCACGGCCTCGCCATCAAGGAGGAGCTCGAGGACTACTACGAGAAAGAGATCCATCACGGCCGACTCTACCCGAATCTCGACACGCTCGTCGAGAAAGGACTCGTCGAGAAGGGCGAGAAAGACCGGCGGACGAACGTCTACACGCTCACTCGTCGCGGCCGCCGTGAAATCGAGGCTCGTCGTGAGTGGGAACACCAGTACGTCGAGCCCGCCGAATCTGCACCCGCGTAGATACTCTCCGGCAGGCGGTCCGGGTCATCGAACGAACCTCTTGCTCATTCTGTGGTGAACGTCGCTTCCGACTCTATCAGGCTGGGAGATCGTAGCCGGCGTCGTGAATCGCCTGTCTGACGTCGGATTCAGTCCCTTCATCGGCGGTGATCGCTACCTCACCAGTTTCGTGATCAGCGTCGACGCGGTGGACTCCCTCAACCTGGCGGACCGCGTTCGAGACTGTCTCTTCACAGCCCGTGCAGGACATTCCCTCGACCGTGAGCTCGTATTGCTCCATACTCACGATGAGATTGGAGTGGCTGAGTGGTATGTCTTACGGGGAATATTGTACCAGTACAATCTCAATAGTTCTGGTCAGTCGAGAAGTGCGTCGAGATCACCGTCCTCGCTCAGGTCAGTGACCGTTCGGTTGAGTAACTCCCGGATAATGAACTCCTCGTAGTGCTGGGTCTTGCAGTACTCACAGGGTTTCATCTCGCGGGCAACCGCTTCGATCTCGTCGCCGTGCTCTGCAAGGAGGTCGGCGATGACAGCGTGGAGGTCGTCGCGGAGTTGGACGCTCGCCTCCTCAAGACGGTCTTCGGCATCGTCTGGAAGTTCATAGGAGAACACGCGGGTGTTCGATTTGTAGTACTTCCGCGTGCCGCCACCGGCTTCTTCGAGCCGAGCGATCTCGACCATCCCCGCATCTCTGAGCACGTTGACGTGGTGGCGGACGGTTGTCTCCGCTTTCTGGTCGCCCCGCCGGTCGAGTTCCGTGTGAATCTCCTTGATCGTCAGTTCCTCATCGGCGAGCATGTCCAGAATTTTCGCCCGCACGTCCTGTTCCAGTGCTTTGGCCTTCTCTGGGTCGGTCGTAATGACGTTCCGGACGGGAACGTCTTCCTTGAGGAGACTCATTACGAAGGGGTAGTTGGTCTATCCCCATAAGACTAGCGAGAATTGGATTAAACCGGTACAAACTTCGTCATAATGGTTAAGGATGTCCCGACCATAGATTCGTGCACATGGCAGCCACGCAGGTCCAGTACAACGTCGGCGGGATGAGCTGCTCGTTCTGCGCCGAGACGATCAACAAGGCGTTAGAACGCACTGATGGGGTCGAAGACGCCAACGTCAGCATCGCGCACGAAGAGGTGCTGATCCAGTACGACGACGATGTCGTCTCCGATGTCGACCTGCGGGACACGCTACGCGACCTCGGGTACACGATCCGGGACCCCGATAAGGAGAAACGCTTCGCACAACAGCAGGAAGAACTCGAGGACGGCAGGCGACGACTCCTCATCAGCGGAATCGCATCCATCCTCTCCCTGGTACTGATGGGGATTATGGTCGCGCGCAACGGCTGGAACATCTTCGCCGAGACCGACCAGCAGTGGATGTGGTACGGGTCACTCGCACTTGCGCTCGTCACGATGTTCGGGCCAGGCATCTACATCAAAAAGAAGGCCTACAACAGTCTACGACGGGGCATCTTCAACCAACACGTCCTCCTGGAGGCGGGTGCATTTGCTGGCCTCGCAGGTGGCTTCCTCGGCTGGTTCGTCTTTACCGGATCGGGCTTTCCCGTTGTGCACTTTTTCATCGTCGCGACGTTCATCACCACCTACCACATCCTCTCCGAATACACGAGCCTCATCGTCCGGACGCGCGCTTCGCGGGCGGTCAACGACCTCATGGATCTCCAGCCCGACACCGCCCGCCGCGTCACCGAGGACGGTGACGTCGAGGAGGTCGATGTCGACGACCTCGAGGTGGGTGACCACGTCCGTGTCAAGCCCGGCGAAAACCTGCCGATCGATGGCGAAGTCATCGACGGTGAGAGCGCGGTCGACGAATCCGTCGCGACCGGCGAGTCCACGCCGATCGACAAGCAGCCCGGCGACGAGGTGATCGGCGGCAGCGTCAACGAGACTGGCACGCTGCTGATCGAGGTGACCGCGACCGGCGAGGACGCGTTCCTCAATCAGGTCGCCCAGCAGATCGAGGAGGCCCGTGCGATGAAGCCCGGGATCGTCCAGCTCGCCGACCGCGTCCTGAAATACTTCGTGCCGGGCGTGCTCTCGATTGCGGCTGCCGCGTTCGGCTTCTGGCTAGTGGTCCCGGCTGTGTTCCCGGGGACCGTTCTCGGGAGCGGCCCGCAAGTCGAAACCGCCGTGTTCGCTGCCATCTCTGCGCTCGTGCTCGGGTACCCGTGTGCGCTCGGGATGGCGACGCCGCTTGCACTCATCCGTGGTGGGGGTGAAGCTGCTCGACATGGGATCCTGATGCGTTCTGGGGACGCCTTCCAGGTGTACGGTGACGTCGACACGATCGTCCTCGACAAGACGGGGACGATCACCGAGGGCGAACCTGCCGTCGACACCGTCGTCGGAATCGATGCACACGCCGAGGTCGAGATCCTCCGGATGGCGGCGAGTGCGGAGGCGTTCTCGGAGCACCCGCTTGCCGACGCTATCCTCGACTATGCTGACAAGCAAAACGTCAGCTTCCCCGATCCAGAGACGTTCGACTCGGTCACGGGCAAGGGTGTTACGGCAACTGTTGATGGCAACGAGGTGCTCGTCGGGAAACCTGGCTGGCTCGACGAGGAGGGCGTCGATCTGGGTGCCGGCGAGGACGCGATCGAGGACCTCCAACGTCGCGGGCTGACGACGATCGGCGTCGTTGTCGATGGCGAACTCGTCGGGCTAGTCGGGATCGGCGATGAGGTCAAGGCCGATGCTGAGGACACCATTCAGCGGATCAAAGATGCAGGGATAGCGCCGGTGATGATCACGGGCGACAACGAACGCACCGCCCAGGCGGTGGCTGACGAGGTCGGAATCGACCGGGTGATGGCTGAGGTACTTCCTGACGACAAGCGGGATGAAATCCGCCGTCTCCAGGAAGAGGAAGGCGAGCGCGTGGCGATGGTCGGAGATGGGATCAACGATGCACCTGCACTGACGCAGGCCGACATCGGCATCGCCATCGGTGCGGGGACGGACATTGCCATCGAGAGTGCGGACATCGTCCTGATGGGCGACCGCCTCGGTGGAGTGATGGACGCCTACGAGATCGCTCAGACGAGCTACAAGAAGACCCGTCAGAACCTGCTTGGAGCGTTCAGCTTCAACGGGATCGGTGTCGCGGCCGCGACGACGGGGCTGGTTCATCCCGTGTTTGCGATGCTCGCGATGGTCGCCTCGGTGTCGGCGGTATTGGCCAACAGTTTCGCCGGCCAACTGCTCTCCGGAGAGGGCATCAAGACCGACTTCTCGGTCGACGGCGTGGGCGGTGAGGAGCCGACGGAAGCCGAGACGGCCGAGGAGACAGCGATGGAGTCCGAGAACGAAGCTGCCGATGGCGAGAAGCCGGCCCGCGAGACGGTGGTGTTCGACGTCGACCTGCACTGTGGCGGCTGTGAAGACCGAGTCACGGACGCGCTGGACGAACGCGATGGCGTCCGAGAAGTCCGTGCCGACGCCGACGAGCAACACGTCGAGATCACGTTTAACCCCCACCAGATCAGCACCGAAACGCTCCGGCAAACGATCAGCGACCTCGGCTATGCTGTCGATAAAATCGAGCCAACACCGACGCCCTAGTAGCTGCTAGCGCTGGATCGAAATGGTGGTCTTCCTAATGCCGATCGGGGGCCCCGTCGAGGAAATGATCCACCATCGCGATGAATGTAGACGCAAACCCCGTTCCCGAACTCCAGAAGGCCGTCTCCCGCTGGATGCCAGGCAATTCTTCGTCACCGACATACTATGTAGGACCGTCTCGTGATCGACCAGTAGCATCCGCCCCATGTGATCATGGTTGGCCATGTGTTCATGGGGTCCCCTCACCGTGATGGCGTCGTCCTCACTAACCCTCGTTCCGAAATGTTCTCTTCTGTCATGCCGAACCAAAAACCGTTGATTCAGGGTTGCAAACCACTGCCTTCTTTGATAACCAGCCACTCTGGATAGAGCCTCACGCCTTATAATCCTCGATTAATCCGCCCTGCAGGACGATCTCGACCTGGCGCGGGTTCAAACTATGCTCGGCCTGGAACGTCGTGTCCTGCGTGGCGTTTCGCACGGTGACCTCGTGACCGTTCTGTATCTCCTCACGAATCGCGGGAAGTTCGAGGGTATCGCCTTGGTCGATGGCTTCGTAGTCGGCTCGGTCGACAAATTCGAGCGGCACGATACCGAAGTTCACGAGATTTTGCCAGTGAATGCGAGCATAGCTGACAGCCAGCGCAGCCCGCATCCCTAGATAGTAGGGCGCTAGGGCTGCATGCTCGCGTGAACTCCCCTGCCCGTAGTTCGACCCGCCGACGACTAGCCACGGCGCTCCCTGCTTCTGGGCTCGCTTGTAGAATCCCTGCTCAACCTGGTCGAATACCCACTCGCTGATCTTCGGGATGTTCGACCGGTACGGAAGCACCTCCGAGCCGGCGGGCATGATCTCGTCGGTCGACACGTCGTCGCCGACCTTCATCAGCACGGGACCGGCGATAGCGTCCGGGACGCGTTCGAAATCTGGCAAGGATTTTACGTTGGGGCCCTTTTCCAGCTCGCCACCGGGGGTCTCGGGGGGAGCGCTCAGCGCCGTCTCATCCACGATGATTTCCTCGGGCTCGGTCCAGCCTGGGTACTCGATATCGTGCGTTTCCTCGAGGGTTCGTGGATCCGTGATCTCACCTGTGAGCGCGCTTGCAGCCGCGGTCTCAGGGCTGCACAGGAACACGCTGTCTTCGCGGGTGCCGGTACGTCCGGGGAAGTTCCGCGGGACCGTTCGCAGGCTGTTTTGGCCAGAGGCCGGCGCCTGGCCCATCCCGATGCACCCGTTGCACCCGGCCTGGTGGATGCGGGCACCGCTCGCGATCAGCTTGCGGAGATAGCCCATCTCCGTCAAGTTCTCAAGCATCTGTCGAGAGGTTGGGTTCACATCGAAACTGATCTCGGATGGAATCCGTTGTCCATCGACGATCATCGCCGGAACCGCGAAGTCGCGAAGCCCCGGGTTCGCGCTGGATCCTATGTAGGCCTGGTAGATGTCCTCGCCCTGTACGTCCGCGACCGGAACGACGTTACCGGGACTGGAGGGTTTGGCGATCAGCGGTTCTATCTCATCGAGGTGAATCGTCTCCGTCACGTGGTACTCGGCGTCATCCTCGGGCTGCAACGTCTGAAACGCTTCCCTGCGTTGTTGCCGTGAGAGGAACCGCTTGACGGCGTCGTCGGCGGGGAACACGGTGCTGGTGGCACCCAATTCGGTACCCATGTTCGCGATCACGTGGCGGTCCATCGCAGTCAGGGTTTCCAAGCCAGGTCCGTAGTACTCGATGACGCGCCCGACGCCACCGTCGACATCGTGACGTCGCAGCATCTCGAGGATCACGTCCTTGGCGCTGCACCAGTCTGGGAGTTCGCCGTGCAACTCGACGCCCCACACCTCGGGCATATTCACGTGGTAGGGTTCGCCGGCCATCGCCATCGCCACGTCGAGGCCGCCAGATCCGATCGCCAGCATGCCCATCGCACCAGCGGCTGGCGTGTGTGAATCCGATCCGAGTAATGTCTTGCCCGGCACGCCAAACCGCTCCTGGTGGACGGGGTGCGAAACGCCGTTGCCGGCGGGCGAGAACCAGATGCCCCACTTCTCGCAGGCGCTTCTCAAAAACAGGTGATCGTCGGGATTCTTGTTGTCCTCCTGAATCAGGTTGTGGTCCACGTACTGCGCGGAGAGTTCACTTTCGAGGTGTTCGACCTCCATAGCTTCGAGTTCGAGCATGACCATCGTGCCGGTGGCGTCTTGGGTCAGCGTCTGATCGATCTCCAGCGCGATCTCTTCGCCCGGTTCCATCTGCCCTTCAACTAGGTGATCTTCGATGAGTTTCTCCGTTACAGTCCCAGGCATAGTCGGAAATACGACGAGACTCCCCTTTGTTCTTGGGCTGCTATGCGAGGACGAGAATGCTCTTACGAATTAGCGCACGGTCTAGTTCAGCACCTCCACAGGAGTGTCGGCATCGAGAGCCTGATCCATCAGCCCGTTCCACGACGCCGCGCTGGCGTGATTGACGAGGACATCGATGGGGTCGAACGCATCTCTGACGGTTTTGAATCTCTCCCGGATTTCCTCAACGCTGGTGAGATCGGTTGGAACAGCGAGTCCCTCTCCCGGGTCTGGTAGGTCGACCGCGAGTTCCTCGATGGACTCCGTCGAACGTGCGAACAGGGCGACGCGACACCCCTCAGACGCGAATTTTCTGGCAAGTGACTCACCGAGTCCGGGCCCCACGCCGGCGATTACTGCGATACGTGCCACAGTAACACATCCATGTGAGTTCTAAAACGGTGATGGTGCACATCAACAGCCAGAGGGCACCTGTGAATGAGCGGTGATATCGAATAGGGCTCTGTCGCATGAGCCGTCGCTGGTTGGATACGGCGAGGGCCTTTTCGTCCTTGGCATCCTACGAATCGTATGCCTGTTGAGACTGATGCTGAAGTCCGAGAGATACTCGGAAAAAAGACGGTCGCTGTCGTCGGGTGTTCATCGACCCCGGGAAAGGACGCTCATGAAATCCCGAAATATCTCCAGGCACAGGGGTACGAGATCATCCCGGTCAATCCCAACGCAGATACTGTCTTGGGACGATCTGCCTACGATTCACTCTCCGATGTCGAGGAAGAGATCGATATCGTGGACGTCTTTCGACCCAGTGCCGAAGTCGCAGGAATCGTGGACGAGGCGCTTGCGCGCGACGACGTTGAGGTCATTTGGCTCCAACTCGGTATTCACGACGACGAGGCTGTCGCTCGGGCGGAAGCAGCCGGGCTGCGCGTCGTCCAGAATCGGTGTATGAAACCCGAACATCAGCGTCTGATCGCGTCTGCCTGATCGAGTGTCCGCCACGAATTGATGGAGCCGCGACGCGGACAGTCTTCGCGATCTGCTGTGGCTGTCTTGATGCCGACTTAATCTGGTGATCCTGGCGAGGATACGGAGGCTTCACTCGAAACGAGCGGTCTCTGTTCCACATTCCAGACATCGCGTGATTTTCACTGTACCGTTCTCGCTCCGTTCGATTGTATTGGGCGTGCGTTCCCTGCATGATTCACATGCACGACGAATCTCTGACTTCCCCGCTTCTTGCGGTGCTCCAATAGCGAGTGCGATAACTCGTTCATTACCCTTGTTGATCCCTTGCTGATACTCTCCAGGTGCAAACCGTATCACCTCGTCTGGTCCAACAGACACGAACCCCTCTTCGGTTTCGAAGGTGACTTGGCCCTCTTGGATGACAAACACTTCTTCCTGCTTTTCATGCATGTGATACCCGTATGCGAAGCTATCGCCCGGTGCGAGTTCGTAGTAGTTCAGTGCCACGTTCATGGCGTTTACCGCATCGGTCAACGGCCGCTGGACAGTGGCTGAATCGACGCGTTCGTCGATTTCGTCAATCCGTATCTTATCCATGACCGAAGCGATGGCCAAGACGCACAAAATACTATCTGGCCGTCCAGAACGATCGGGTCAGTACACTAGGGTCAAGGTTGGAGCGGTGGTGGCCAATATATGGATTCAGGAGCTGTCGACCAGTCCATTCGTGATATCGACGAATTGGGTCGTGTTGATACCCGTAAGGGCAAACGTGGCTGTAACCGCACAATCAGAGAAGATAAGATTCCACGGGGAACTGGTAGCAGAAACCTGACCGGAATTCCGACTGTGATCCCTCCTGATAGGGGTCACCGGGCTGTAACCGACTGAGTTGAAGGTTGTCCTAGGATGATATTGGAGATCGTCGTATCTCCGGTAGTCGAGCCAGCCCGGCCCATCCATGCTACATTCGCTCCCACCGATGCAAGGAATACCGTTGCGGGTAGCCATCCGTTCTCGAGGGAGTAGCGCGTTGTGGCTGCAGGGTGGTTTTCTAACGACGCACTTCCCGTTACTATTCTGGCCACAGAATACCCGGAACTCCTCGTCGAAGCCAGAACTATGAGCGTAAACAACGACCACGACCAGGGTATCGGAGACGAAACAGCAACTCCGTTCGAGGCAACGTGGGCGTGGAAAGGTGGTGGGATCGCCGGCTTCCTCGCCACGGTGGTAATGGGTACAGTCATTAGCGTTATGCACCTACCGACGTTGCAGCTCGCCATTGCCGGTCTCTACGGACAATCTGGGAATCTTATTGCCGGCTGGGTCGCCCATTTGGTGCACGGAACACTATTCGGGATGATTTTCGCCCTCCTGCTGTCAGCCCCCGGGCTGTACCGAGTTACTGAGTGGTACTGGAAAACGATCGTTGCCGGCATCGTCTTCGGGATGATGCTCGCGGTGGTCGGTGCGGGGATCATCATGCCCATCTGGTTGGGGGTTACCGGGTTCTCCACGCCCCCTCCAATCCCGAACGTTACCACGCCGCTACTTCTCTGGCATCTGATCTACGGGCTCGTACTCGGTGGTCTATTCCCGGTATTGGAAGATAATTAGAAGGAACTGTTTTCATACGTCTACCTCGGATCGAACACCCAATACGACCCCATAGCCGAAGCTGGACACGTCTTTTCAGATAGATCGACTTCGGTGAGCAACTAGTAACCCGGTTACTATTACGTTAGTACAGGTGTAATCCTGCAGTGGACTGTTAGCACGGAACAATAGATTACTGCCGCGAGCCCCTGATTTATTTGAGCGCTCACGTAACAGGGGACTATGCCTGCGACACTTGAAATTGCGTGCGAAAACGGTGATTGTGAACTGGATATGGCCGAACTCCACTACACGTATGATATGCCTGACGATGTCACAGTCGACGATTTCCAGTGTCCCTACTGTAGGCAGTCAGACTCCTTACGGGAAATCGAACCCTGAACCGAGGGAGGGATTATAGCAAGGTTCCCAACGTTTGTATGTGGCGGTGAGGCGCAAGTACTCTAGTGACTGTCTCGTAAGTTTCCAGTTCGTGACTCCGTCACCTATCAGTTGTCTTAATCCTATGCCCCTTGCGTGTAAATGTCTATCAGTCCTCGGACGCGCGTTTGAGGACTCGAAAAACTATGAACCGACGGAACACCCTCAAAGCGCTCGGATCGATCGGTGTAGCGGCCACAGCCAGCTTGGGCACCGCAAGTGCTTCGAAAGGCGGTGATGGAAACGATGAAAGCCCGAAAAACCCGGGGCGAGTCAACGCATATAACGGTCGGAAAACCCTCGCCACGCCTGATCTTGGCGGGTTCGACCACGTACTCGTCTACCTGGCGGAACCGAAGATCGAAGGTGAGTGGGACGGCGTTGAGAAAGCCGAACACTTCCAACGTGAGATCATGGATCGGACGACTGACGAGATTATGGCAAATCGGCGGACGGCTGAAACGTTCTACGAAGAGCGATTTGGCATCGAGTTAGAATCGTTCGACGGCGAAGACGAACTGTTCGAACCGAAGACGACAGACGACGGGAAGGCAGTGTTGAACCCAGCCTATCAAGATCCAGATGTCGGGTATCATGCGTACGTGGTTTCGGGTAGAGGAATGCCGAACCCATACGACGAGGACGCTACGAACCGCGACGAGATGCGAACCGGGAAAGTCCGGGATGGCGGCTGGCACGTCACGATCAGAGAGCCGATGACGCTGCATGGCACCTACGGCGGGGAGGAAGGGGTTGAGATCGATGCGCCATCGCTTCTCGCTTTCGGCAATTATAATATCAAAATGGGCGATCAGGAGGCGCCGATCGTGTTGGATTTCAAATCTGCTGATCCGATCCTAGTTTATCTCGATGGTCCTAAGGCTTTCAATTGCGACTTGTCCCACGACGACTGGGGTGCAGGTGCTGCCCGCGGCGTCATCGGGCTTCCCGGTGGCGCTATTCGGAACGTGCTCACATTCCCTGCGAACAGGTGAACGACGGCGGTACCACCGCTCTCCGTTTTTCAGTTCTACAACCGGAGATGCCATCCACAGAACGAACCACCATCAGCTCAGAGGCCAGCGAGTTCGTCCTCGATCTCATCGTAATCAGGGAACTCCGGCCACTCCTGTGCAACCCAGGCGTACTCGATCGTCCGGTTTTCGTTCAGGAGAAACACGGCGGGCCGTGGCTCACTGATGCCGGTCATCCCGTCGAGGTCGTTGACGATCCCATACTCCTCGGCGGCGCCGTTCTGTGGGTCGCTGAACAGCCGATAGTCCATCTCTCGCTCTTCGATGAACGTTTTGTGCTCGTACGGTGTCGAAATCGAGAGTCCGACGATTGTGACGTCGTACTCGTCGTCCCACGCACGGTCACGCAGCTCGTTCCAGATGTACGTCGCCGGGAAGTCCCCGTCCATCGTGTAGAATATGAGGAGGACCGGCCCGTCGGCGGTGAGCTCCGATAGGGCAACGTCCTCCCAGTACTCGTCGTTCACCAAGGGGCGGACGAAATCGGGTGCCTGCTCATCTTCCGTGGGGTGGTCCGACTCGTCGAGTTCGACGACATCGAAGCCGAGGTCCATCCGCTATGCCTCCGCTCCGTAGGTGTTGTCGAGGTATTCGACGATGTTGGCGCTCTCGGACATCGTCACACCGGTGTTCTCGTCGACGATCGCCGGCACGGTGCGCTTGCCGCTGATGCGCTTGACGACGTCACGCTCGGAGTGCATCGCCTCGACAAAGCGCGACCGATAGTTGAGGTCGTACTCGTCGAGCTTGCGAACGACACGCTCGCAGAACGGACATGCTTGAAGTCGGTACAAGGTTATCGCCGGGTCGTCGGTGGATGGTGATTCGCTCATGAGTTCAGCCGTTGATTGTATCGAGTTGGGTTGGATTGGGTCGATTCACAGGTAAGTACTGCGCTGTCAGCAGTCTCCGAGAGCTGACGGACCTCCTCGAGGTGTTTATCGATCGACGGCCAGTCCGATGGCGACGTTCCCTCGTGGATGTCGGTTACGATCGGATCGTCGCCCCGGACGTCGATGACGAGTGCTTCGGGCATCCGTCCGATCATGTCGTGGAGATTCCCATGGACACCGAACTGGGACAGATGGTCGAGGGCGTCGCCCAGTTCTTTCGCCGGGTCCGCGAGGAGGGGGAGCGGGAGGTTATAGGACTCCTGCCAGGTGCGGGCTCGATCCAGCGGCTCTGGGAGGACGGAGACGACGAGTGCGTTCTCGGCTTCGAACTCGTCGTACCGTGCGGTGATGTCCTGAACTTGCTGGCGACACTGTCGGCAATGGTAATCACGCTGGAGCAACAGGACAACTGCCTCGATATTAGGGTCAGAGGGGGCGTCCTCGAGGCGGAACGAAGACGTCCCAGCACCGGCGTTCTCCAGTTCGAACCTCGAAACGTTCACTGACATTATCTCTGATTTGTGGGAGCCGTGGGTACACAGCGGAGTGCGAGACGCAAACCCAACTGCAGTAGATGGGTCACGTTTCCTCGACGAGTCGTTCCAAGTGTTCGGGCGGAACTGCTCCTCGAGCACCGTACCCGTCGTAGACGAACGTCGGAACGCCTGTGACTCCGTCTTGCTGGGCTTCGGTGAACTGATCCCGGAGACGGTCGCGGAGGTCCTCGTTCGCGATTGCCGTTCGAATCTCGTCGCCGTCCAATCCAGTGTTTTCTGCAATCTCGACCAAAACGTCGACATCGCTAATGTCCCGCCCATCGATCCACAGCGCTTCGAAGATCGCTTCGTCGAAGGCGAGCCACTGCTCGGGATACTCGGTATTTACGTAGAACGAGGCGACCTGTGCCTCGAACGAATCCACGTTTTCCGGAAGGTCGTCGAGGTCAAGCATCTCGTCTGCGTCGTACTCGTCTTTCAGCCGGGTGACGTTCTGGCGCACCTGGTCGAAATACGCCTCGTCTTTGCCATCGTCGACCGAGTGATCGATCTCGCCATCGGGGCCTCGTTTTTGACTCCGAAGATCGAACGGCTGCCAGTCAATTTTGAGATCACGTTCCCGAGTCTCTTGATACTCTTCGAGGGAGCGTCGCCCGAGATAACAAAATGGACACACGTAATCGGAGTACACTGTGATGTGGTCGTCGTTCCGAGCCATCGCTCAACAGTATGTGGGCTAGCCGGAAAAGAACCGCAGTGAGTTCGAGGTTACTCTACTGGGATCTCGACGAGCGACATCTCATCTGTCAGGAGTGCATCCCGCAACGTCTCCTCGAGTTCGTCCCATTCTTCGGGGCGATACCCCTCGATACCGAAGCTCTCGGCGAGCGTCATGAAGTCGGGATTCGTGAGTCCCGTTCCGAACGATTCCCCGCGATGCGCGTGCTGCTTCTCTGAGATCAGCCCGTAATCGTCGTCGACGAAAAGGAGGATCGTATAGCCACACCCCACCCGCGTTGCGGTCTCGATCTCGGCACCGTTCATCAGGAATCCGC
Source organism: Halorarius halobius (assembly GCF_024298865.1). Taxonomy (GTDB): domain Archaea; phylum Halobacteriota; class Halobacteria; order Halobacteriales; family Haloarculaceae; genus Halorarius; species Halorarius halobius. Next base: position 204,627 of record NZ_CP101162.1, read on the forward strand.
CGTCACCGGTCGCTGCGACGACCTCTGCGTCGGTCGCGAGATCGGCCGCGATCCCTCCCGGAACCGAAATTCCCATCGACGCCAGCCCGTTCGAAATAACGCACGTGTTGGGTTCGTAGGTGAGGAAGTTCTGTGCGATCTGCATCTTGTGGCTTCCGACGTCGGATATCAGGACGTCTTCATCATTCATCACTTCCCGTAACACCGGCAGTACCGTCCGGACGGTGAACGGATCATCTCCGGATGGGTCGGCGGCGACATCTTCGAGGATGTGGTCCCTGAGATCGCTGTACCACGTCTCGTCGAACTGCGTCTCGCTTTCGTTCATCCGCTCGGTGAGTTTCTCGAGTGCTGTCGAGAGATCACAGACGAGTTCGAGGTTCGGGTTGTACGCCTCGTACACCTCTGCTGGCTCGCTGTCGATGTGCACGATAACGGTGTCCGCGCCCTTGTTCCAGCCGGCCGGGTCGTGTTCGGCGATGTCGTATCCGACGGTGAGGATGAGGTCGGCCATCTCTATCGCGTCGGAGGCCTCCTGGTGATCGCCGGAGTCGAGGGTCAGCAACGACTGTGGTGATCGATCCGAGATCGCCCCTTTCCCGCTATACGTCGACGCGACGGGGATGCCGGTCGTCTCGACGAACTCGCGGAGCCGAGTCGTGGCGTCTGTCCGTACCGCTCCGTTCCCCGCGATGATCAGCGGCCGGTCGGCTTCTTCGAGGAACGCCTGGACTCGTTGGAGCAGGTCCGAGTCCGGAGATGCGAGTCGGACACGCTCACGAGCGTCCATTGGGGTGGTGTCGGTCTCCGACCCGGCGACGTCTTCGGGAAATTCGAGATGCGTCGCGCCGGGTTTCTCGTATTCGGCGACCTTGAACGCCTTCCGGATGGATTCGCTGATGATGTCAGGATCGTTGAGCTGCGTGTTCCACTTCGTGATCGGTCCGAACATGCCGACGATGTCGAGCGCCTGGTGGCTCTCCTGGTGCAGGCGCTCCAGTCCACCCTGTCCTGTGATCGCGACGAGAGGTGCTTTGTCCAGGTTCGCATCCGCGACGCCCGTCACGAGGTTCGTCGCACCGGGACCGAGCGTCCCGAGACAGACGCCTGCGTCCCCCGTGAGCCGGCCGTGGACGTTCGCCATGAACGCGGCTCCCTGCTCGTGTCGGACCGGGATGAACTCGATATCCGAGTCCCGAAGCGAAAAGAGCAGATCTTCGGTCTCTTCGCCAGGAACACCGAACACGTGCTCGACGCCTTCGCCCTCGAGACAGTGCACGAGCAGATCAGAGGCTTTCATTCGGTCGGTACCTCGTCGTCGTCACTCGTCTCCGCTTGCTGGCTCCATACCGTCTTGCGGTTGACGAACTCCTTGATCCCGGCTTCGGAGAGCTCACGGCCGTAGCCGGATTCGTTTACACCGCCGAACGGCACTCTCGGATCTGATTTCACGAGTTCGTTGATGTACGTACAGCCAGCGTCGATACGGCTGGCGACCCGCTCGCCGCAATCGAGGTCGTCCGTCCAGATGCTGGCTCCCAGACCGAACTCCGTGTCGTTCGCTTTCTCGACGGCGGCCTCCTCGTCGGGGACTCGGTAGACGGCAGCAACGGGACCGAACACCTCCTCGGCGTCGACGGGACAGCCCGGTGGAACGTCCGCGAGCACCGTTGGGGGATAGTACGGCTCATCGTCGTCGAGTGGTTCGCCACCCGTGAGTACCGTCGCGCCGGCGTCGACGCTCGCAGTCACCTGTTCGTGAATCCCCTCCATGAGGTCCTGTCGTGCCTGCGGTCCGACGTCCGTATCGTGGTCCATCGGGTCGCCGACAGTGAACGACTCGATCTCGGTGACGAACCGTTCAATGAACTCCTCGTAAACGGCATCGTGGACGACGAACCGTTTGGCCGCGATACAGGACTGGCCCCCGTTCAGGTTACGCGCCCATGCGCCGGTCGTCGCGGCAGCCTCGACATCCGCGTCATCGAGGACGACGTAGGGGTCACTTCCCCCGAGTTCGAGAACGGTCTTCTTGAGGTTCTCGCCGGCCGTGCCAGCGACCGCCCGTCCCGCCGGGCCGCTCCCGGTCAGCGTCGCTGCCTTCACACGGTCATCTGAGAGGACATCGTCGACACGGTCGGATGGGATCAGCAGTGACTGGAACGCACCCTCGGGATAGCCAGCGTCGCGGAACACCTCTTCGATAGCGAGCGCACATCCTGGCACGTTCGAGGCGTGTTTGAGAAGCCCGACATTGCCCGCCGTCAGGTAGGGGGCAGCGAATCGGAATACCTGCCAGAACGGGAAATTCCACGGCATCACCGCCAGGACGGGCCCGAGCGGTTCGTGAACTGTCTTCACGCTCGATCCCGGAGGGCTCGGATGCTGTTCGTCCTGCAAGTAACGTCCTGCGTGTTCGGCGTAGTGGTCACAGACCCACGCACACTTCTCGACTTCCGCCTCGGCCTGTGCGATCGGTTTGCCCATCTCTCGGGTCATCAGTTCCGCGTATTCCTCGGTTCGCTCCCGGAGCAGCGTTGCCACCGCTGCGAGTTTCGTTTCGCGTTCCGTCACGGGTCGCTCTCGCCACGATTCGAATGCCGTTTCAGCGTTCGACAGCCGATCGTCGACATCGGATTCGGTGTGTTCGTCGTACGTTTCGACCGTTTCTCCGGTCGCTGGATTGCTGCTTTTCATTTGTAGAGTATTGAATCGGTCTTGGTGCTCGTACGTTCACGTCCTACTCCGGTGCGGATCGGAACGGTTACCTTCGGTTTCGGACTGAAAGTAGTCGGGCCGAACGGATAATCCCACCGCGAACCGCGATTCAGTGTGGCTGGGTGCGTGACCATCGGTCGAGTTCGAAAGCGGCCTCCGGAGTAGACCGTCGAGTATTTCGGGTGTGGTCGGATGGTAGCCTCGAACGGGATGTCCCGAACATCGAGTTCCATCTCGACGGCGAGTTGCATGGTCTTTCACTCGTGGGTGTTCCCGGTTCGCTCTTCGATGATGTGTTCTTGCATTTCGCCGACCTTGATGAAATGACAGAGTGGATTTCCGGGATACACCACTGGATTTTCGAGTACGCCGGCGAGAAGTCCGGTAAACGGTGCCTCCACAGTCGTCTCCGCCGATTTGAATGGATTCGTGATCCGACAAATTGTCTCACCTTCGTGAACGAGGTCGCCTCGGTCGTAGAGCATCTCGACGATACCGCCGGCATCCGCCCGAAGCCATGTCTTTTCACTCCACCCATCGATGATGGTTCGCCACCCCGGCCAGCGAACTGTCTCCTGCTGATAGATACCGTACTCGGCAAAGACACTCCGTACGCCCTCAAGTGCGTGGTCGATCAACTCCCGCTCGAAGCGATGTGCCTCACCCATTTCGAGGGTAATCGTTGGAATCCCATCGTCCGTCGCCTCCCGACGAAGCATCCCCTCCGAGCCTTCGCCAGCCATGATGAGATTCGTCCCGAACGCGCGAGCGAGTCGCGCTGCTCCCTCGTCATCCATGTCGGCGCGGACGTGGAACATATTCGTCCGCCCGCGGGTCGACGTGTGGAAATCGAGACCGAAATCACAGGGTTCGATGAAATTGTGATAGATCTGGTAGGCGATCCGGTTCGAGCTCGTACTATCCTGTTTCCCTGGAAAGGCACGATTGAGGTCCCGTTCGTAGATCGGGAGATAGCGCTCCTGCGCGGTGAATCCCTGGACGTTCAACACTGGCAAACAGACGAGCGTTCCACAGACCTCTGAGTGATTCCACTCCTGTGCGACTTCCCGGACGACTTCGATGCCGTTGAGTTCATCGCCATGAATCGCAGCCGAAAGAAACGCGGTTGGTCCGGGTCGTGGCCCGTTGATAATCGTAACTGGGATACGAACTGGATCGCCGAGATAGGTTTCGCTCACTGAATACCGGAGTTCCTCAGTTTCGCCCGGCTCCACTCGGCCGCCATCAAAGGTGAACGCCTCTGCCTGTTGCGCGGTCATCAGTCCCTACGTGGTGGGTCCTATCGGCTTAAATCGAAAGAGCGGTTGTAACTGTGTTACACGCACGCAGAACCCGTAATGACGGCTATCCCCAATCAGTACCAGAGCAACGCTAATGACTGCCTCTTCCAATTCGCCCGGGCCAGAGGGTGCGACGGACTCGGCGCGGTCTTCAAGCATCGAGAGTGCACAGACCGCCGCGGGGACACAGCGGGTTGGCGTGTTGAGCCCCCACAACAGCAAGGAGACCAAAGCGATCCTGAATGCGGTTCGGGTGCTGGGGCACGAACCCGTCTGGATCCGCGACGAGAACATCACCTCGTGGATCGAGGACGGCACCGTCCAGCTCTCGCCACGCGTCGATGTCCTCGTGAACCGAATGCTCCTCACGAAGAGCGACCACCAACTCGAAGATCTCCAGCTGGCCGCACTCTACGAGGAGACGACACCCGTCGTGAACCCGCCCCAAGCCGTCGCGAACACGCTCCACAAGTATCGCGCCGGTGCGAAGCTCGCCGCAGCCGACCTTCCGGTTCCGGACGCCTATTTTGGTCGGTCATCGCGAACGTTCGAAGAGTGGCCGGAATACCTCCCAAACGACGCCGCGCACAAGCATACTATCGGGACCAACGGGCAGGACATGTCGATCGTCTCGCCGAACGAGCCCGTCAGCCCGATGATCAACGACGAACACTCCTTCGTCCAGGAATTTCTGGAGGATCCCGCTGACCGCCCGTCCGACGTTCGTGTGTACGTCGTCGGTGGAGAAATCGTCGGTGCGATGCGACGCCACGCTCCCGAGGGCGACTGGCGGACGAACGTCGCGGTTGGTGGCGAAGTCGAAGGGGTGACTGACGACCTCGATCAGAGACCGCGCCGTCTCGCCAAAGAAGCAACGAGCATCCTTGGATTGGATCTGGCTGGCGTCGACCTGATGCCCATCGAAGGCGAGTGGTACATCCTCGAAGTCAATGCCACTGCAGGATTCAAAGGTCTGTTTTCCGCGACAGGTGTCTCGGCGGCCCCACATATCGCTCGCCTTGCTATCGAGCGTGCGGGGGGCAGCGTCGAGACTTCACAGGTCGTCGAGCTGGAAGCGACGCTTGACGATTCCGTGCCCGATTGTAAACCGCCACTCGTCCAGGAGGAGGGCGACGACGGGGTCCTCGGGTACACGACTCGGATACGGATCAACGGCCGGGATGGCGCAGAACAAGCAGTCGCAAAGTCGGACACGGGAGCCAAACGAACGAGTATCGATACTGACCTTGCTGGTCGGATCGGTGTCGGTCCACTCGTCGGCACAACCCAAGTGCGGTCTGGGACGGGGAGCGAGACTGAGACACGACCGCTCGTCGACGTCAACCTCTGTCTGAACGGCCGTTGGCGGACAGTCACGGCCAGCATTACCGATCGGTCGGAGATGACCTATCCAGTTCTGCTCGGCCGGGACGTTCTCGAAGCATATACGCTGGATATTAGCCAAACTGTCGAAGAATGAGTACTATGAGTACGATGCACTCCACACCCCGCTATCGAAGTATTGAACCGCCACCGGCAGTGCGTAGTAAACAGCGAATCCGAGGATGTCAGAGATCACGAAATCGGTGGTCTCTGGCTGGGATATCCGACGATTAGAATGTCTGTAACGAGACGAACTGTCCTGGAACAGCTCGCTGCAGTAAGCGACGCTGAGCGACAGGAGACGACTACCATCGAAGCGCTTGCAGCTACGCTTGACGCCGATGAACACACAGTCGAATCGCATCTGCACGGCCTGGAAGCCTGTGAGCTGGCTCGAGTAGGTCCAAATGGGGATGTGCGGGTGACAATTACCGGTGAAGAACTCTTGGAGCTCGACACTGATGAGATGGTGATCGTCGACTCCGCAACGCCGAGCGCAGGGGTATGAGAGGACCGGTATTTATCGGCAGCCCGCGTAATTGTTCAACATATGGAGAGAGATAGCTAATGGCGAGAAACGAACCAAACCAGCCAGAAGAAAAAGAACCCGAAGAGGTGGCGTACAATCCGGAGTCAAGTCGATACGATCTCTACGAATGCCCCGACTGCGACAACGTCGTCCTCGCACTCGGTCGTGACGAACCGCCGATGTCCTGTCACGACAGGCCAATGGAGCGCGTGACAGACGTAGAGATGAGTGTCAAACCGCCGGATGTCAAACAGGTACTCCTCCAGGCATTCGGCCTTCCGAAAGCCGGCCTCGATATTTGTCTGTGTGTCATTGGTGAGGGGCCGCTGTCCGCAAACGAGGTCGCCGAGTCGTTGGGCTACGACCGGAGTACCGTCACCCGCTATCTCAATACACTCGTGGAACTGGGTCTGCTCCGGCGATCAGAGCTGAACCGTGAGGGAGGCGGCGTGGTCAACGTGTATCACTCGGTTGACCTCGAGCGGATGCGGCGTGAGACGCTCATCGGATTCTACGTTTGGGCCGGTGAAGCAGCCGCACTCATTGAGGACGCCAACGTGATGAAGCAGGACTATCACGATGAGAATCCCGACCAAGAGCTACCGGACGTGTTCTGGGACTCGTTTGGTGATGAATAAAACGAGTCGAGAATGTGGTTCGATTCCCCGCTCCGCTCTTCACCGCCCGTGTAATTTGCTTGAATTACCGCACGAAGTTCTTAGTCCCTGATTCGGTCTATACTACGTATGGCTGACTTCGATGTACTCGTTATCGGTGGCGGGACAGGCAACAACGTCGCTGCGGCCGCAGCGGACGCTGGGCTAGAGACAGCCCTCGTCGAACCAGGCCCGCTCGGTGGCACCTGTCTCAATCGAGGCTGCAATCCCTCGAAGATGCTTATCCAGGCCGCCAACGCAATCAATCACGTTCGGAACGCCGAACAGTTCCACGTAGACGCAAGCATAGAGGGGATCGATCACGCTGCCGTTGTCGACGAGATGGACGACCTGCTGGGCGGTATCGCCGAAGACATGGAAGCGCGGTATCGGGAGAAAGAGCACCTCACGCTGTTCAAGGAGCGAACGAAATTCGTCGACGAACGGACGGTCGAACTTGATGGCGAACCCGTCACCTCCGAGAAGGTCGTGGTCGCCACGGGGAGTCGTCCGATCGTGCCACCGATCGAGGGACTCGACGAGATCGACTACCTCACGAGCCAGGACGCTCTCTACCTCCGGGAACCACCGGAGAGTCTCGTCATCATGGGCGGCGGCTACATCGCCGTCGAACTCGGCTACGTGTTCGAGTCGCTGGGAACGGACGTGACCATCGTGGAGATGATGGATACGCTACTGCCGCGGGAGGACACGGCTGTCGCCGAGACGTTCACCGATATCGCAGCCGACCGCCACGATGTCTACACCGGCCACCGGGTGACAGCGGTTGAAGAGATCGAAGGCGGCCACGCCGTCCACGCGGAAACCGAGGCCGGCGACGAACTGACTGTCGAAGGAGACGAGGTACTGGTCGCGCTCGGACGCCGCCCCAACAGCGATACACTCGATCTCGACGCCGCAGGCATCGACGTCGACGACAACGGGTTCATCGAGACGAACGAATACCTAGAGACCTCCGCAGTGAACGTCTGGGCGCAGGGCGACATCGCAGGGAATGCGCTGTTCAAACACTCGGGAGACTACGAGACCCGCCACACGATTGCGAACGTCATCGACGGCGAGCAGCAAGCACTCGACCTCTCGGCAATGCCGCACACGATCTTCACCGAACCGCAGATCGCCGGCGTCGGCGCGACGGAAGACGCACTCGACGAGAAAGGGACGGAGTACGTGGTCGGGCAGGCGGAGTACAGCGACTCGGCGATGGGGCGAGCCAAGAAACTCGACCACGGCTTCGTGAAGGTTCTTGCAGCCCCTGATGGCGAGATTCTGGGTGCACACGCCATCGGATACGAGGCATCGACGTTGCTTCACGAGGCTATCCTCGCGATGCGGACAGGCGTGACCGTCGACGAAGTCGCGAACGCGATCCATGCCCACCCGACCCTGAGTAAGATCGTCGAGTCGGCGTTCCGGGACGTGACCGCGTAAACGAATTCGGCGTTCCAAAGGGACGGTCGCTAGCTATCGAGCCTACAGACGAACGACGAGAGCATCCTATCCTCTCTGAACTATGAGTCAGGAAACGACACAAGAGCGATTCGGGACGTTTGTCGACCTTGGGACAAACCCTGTTCTCACAGGAATTCTCGTACTCGACGGGCTACCTCACGGCGATATTGAACGGGTGTCTGTTCGCGCCGTCATTGCTCACGTTCTGGTTTGTCAACGGCGTCCTCGATTTTTCGACCGCGGTCGCAATCGGCGCGGTCGGAACGCCGGCCGGCCTCCAGGTGCGCCTGCTGGCCTACCTGCTTCTGGTGCCGACATTCCTGCTCGCGCGGGTGATTACCCACCTGCTCCACCCGACCCATCGAACACAGGTGCTCGCGGGCTCGTGTCCGAGTTCGCCGCTGATGAGCCTCGATTGGGTTAGCATGGGAATTCTCGCCACGGGACTACCGCTGGCGATTCAGAACTTCGGGCCCTGGTTCGGGATGAACGTGATCTTCCTCGTCGGCGTGTTCGTCCTCCCTCGGGTTCTCCCCGCCCACCTAGCCGGAGCGTTCAAACTGTTCGCGATCGTCCTGGGTGGGACAGTATTTCTCTACGCCAGTTACGGCGGTGTAGTGTCTATGGTTCCCCACCCATCGAGGGTACTCGGTCCCGTCGCAACGGTCACGCTCAGTGACGACACGACGCTATGGCTCTCCCGTCTGGTCAATAGCATCATGTTCGGTCCGATTCTCGTCGGCGCGTTCGGAGTCATCATGAACCACGTCCTGACGCGCCCGGAACTCACGGACATTCCGTTCGTTCGGCATACTCTGCCGCGGCGCGATCCCGACTTGGTCGTCGTGACAAGTGCAGCGTTCGGGACTGCATTCTATCTCGTTGTCGTCGCGGTAGCGACCGGCGAGCTCGTCTTTGTCCCATAGGAACCACGGATAGCTTCCAGCTGATCCCACTCGACGTCGACCTTGTCGGCTGGCAGCGGGCCTTCGCGCCGCTGGCACTCTTCTCCGCCGTTGGCGCGCTCTCGAGGCTCCACCTCAGAGGGTTGCCCGGCGCGTCGAAACTCGCGGGTGGCCGAACGGAGGCTGTATCCTCAGAGAGCCGCTACTGGATCACTCGAAGTCGACGTCGTTCCGGGATTTATGGAGCGATTCACAGATCGCTCCCTGGCCCTCGATGTTCGCGGCAGCGAGCCGTGCGTCACGGACAATCGATTCGAACGACTTCGGGTCCGAAGACAGCGTCTCGCCCTCGCGGTCAGCGAACAGAGGATCGTTGTCGTCGGTGACGAGACCTGTCGCTCGAGCCTTTTCGAGATATTCGGCTAGCGGGTCGCGCGCGACGGTTACCGTCAGTGCACCGTTCTGGATGGTCACAGCCGCCTGGTCCGAACTGAAATCGAGATCGACGTCGGCCCGCGTCAGCGGCGCGATCTGATCGGGGTCGAGTCCGGCTTGCTGGAGCGTCGTGAGCGCGCTGTGTTGGCGGGCGAATCGGGCCTTCTCGTCGAGTTTCCGGCGGACGGCCTCGATACCGTCTTCGGCGTCTTCGAACACCGATTCGAAGGAGCGACGCTGGTTGACGCCGGTCGTGATCTCGTCGCCGTGCATATGGTCCAAGAGACGGACGGTGACGGACGTGGCACCGGAGAGTTCCGCAACTTCGTCTCGGATACCCGTCGCCATCATCCACGCGAAGGCAGGCGAACACCAGGCCGTCGGAAGCACGAATGCGACGGTTACTGCACCGTGGTCGATCTCGATCGATTCGACGTACTGGAGTTCGACGATAGAGCGGTCCAGTTCAGGGTCGTGGACGTGGTCGAGACGCTCGCGGATGGCGTCGAGATCGACCGACTTGTCGGTGGTCACCGAGCAGCTGGCGATCTCCGAGTGGTTCGTCAAGCCCGATGGATCCGGCGGATCTGTAGTCGCCATGGTTCAGTCTGCCGACGCCTCCTCGTAGCTGTCGCCGAGCCCGAACTCCTGGCTGATCGCGTCGTCGCGGAACTGTTCTTTCTTTTCTTCAATATCGATATCGTAGAGCCGTGCCGCGTTTTCTCCCATGATCTTTCGCTTGACCTCTGGGGAGAGTTCGACGCCGTACTCGGCTCGTTCCTCCTGGGTCAACTCCGCGTTCATCACTGCCGGAACGAGCCAGTCGGGCTCCCAGATGCCGTAGTCGCTGCCAAAGAGGAGGTTGTCTTCACCGACCCAGAACAGGAGTTCGCCCATCATCTCGGCGAACTTTCGCGGGCGGTTCTGGGCGAACGGTGCCGCGACGGCGAGTCCGCCGTAGACGTTGGTCTCCTGGGTGGCGATGTGACAGAAGTCATCCACGCGGGGGAAGCCGACGTGTTCCACGATGAAGTTGAGATCCGGGAACGAGGTAGCGGCGTCGTCGACGTCGCGTACGTCGAACGCGTCGCGGTTCAACGGCCTGATCGTCGGCCCCTTGTGGGCGTGGATGTTTTCGATGCCGAGTTCGGCACACTTCTCGAGAAATCGGAACGCTTCATCGCTGTCGAGCCGCCAACCCTTCGATTCGCCACGCCATTCCGCCGTATAGAGTTTCACGCCCTGAATGTCGTAGTCGTCTTTGAGACGCTCGAGATGCTCGATGCCCTCGTCGCCGTCGCGGGGGTCGAAACTCCCGTTGAGAACGAACCGTTCGGGATACTGCTCGGCGAGTTCGGCGTTCTGATCGGTCGTGTTGAACCCCTTGTCGTAGAAGTCAGTCAGGTACGTCGGCTGGAAGATGCCCATGTCGACGTAGCCGTCTCGGAAGAGGTCCAGGACCATTCGTTCGGACCCGTACTGCCGGTACGTGTCCATGTCCCACTGCTCTTCCTCGGGCGTGAACGCCGTGTGGTAGTCGTAGAAGCACTGGATGAACTGTTCGCCGCCTTCGTGGATGATGTTCTCCTCTGTCGCGTCCCAGAGGTGGATGTGTCCATCGATGACGAACACGTCTTCGCCGTTGTGCGTGTACATTGCTCTTGGATAGTGGTAACACACGACAATAGTGGTTTTACCGATAACTATAGGCGTACTTCTTAGGCAGAGTGGCGCTATTGGTAGAGTGTAACATGCACGCAGCACGACTCCACGAGTACACGGACGACATGAGCGAGGGACTGACGATCGAGGAGATCGACCGACCGACGATCGAGCGGTCGGACGGCGTCCTTGTCGAGGTGATCGGTGCCGGCTGGTGCCAGACGGACAACCACATTATCGAAGGAATGTGGGACGAGTACGTCGACCAGGACCTGCCGATGACGCTCGGCCACGAGAACGCCGGTCGGGTCGTCGAGACAGGTGACGAGGTTGACATCGTCTCAGAGGGCGACCAGGTCATCTGCCATCCGGTCCAGACGTGTGGAACCTGTCGACCCTGTCGACTCGGCGAGACGATGTATTGCGAGAACCAGTCGTTCAACGGATTGACGATCGACGGCGGGTTCGCCGATTACCTGCTGACCAGCGAGCGGTCGGTGATCCCGCTGCCCGCTGGTGTCGATCCGGCAGAGATCGCACCCCACGCCGATGCCGGGATCACTGCCTATCACGCCGCAAAGAAGGCAGTCGACGAGCTGAACCCGGGCGACCACGCCACCGTCATCGGTGTCGGCGGCCTCGGTCATATCGGCGTCCAGTGTCTCGACGCGATGAGTGCCGCAGAGATCACCGCCGTCGACCTGAAAGACGAGGCACTCGAACTGGCCGAGGACCTCGGCGTCGACCATACTGTCAATCCCGAGACCGACGACGTCCGCGAGTTCATCGACAGCGTCACCGACGGCACAGGCGCAACGCAGGTGCTCGACTTCGTCGGTGCGGACGTGACGACCGAGTACGCTCCCGACATCACCGCCGCCGGCGGCGACCACCACATCATCGGCTACGGCGGGCACATCCACGAACCCGCTCAGGCACTTGTCAACGGCGAATTTTCCTACGTAGGTAACATCGTCGGGCAGTTCTCGGAGCTTCAGGAACTCGTCGCTCTGGTCGAGCAGGACGAGGTCGACCTACACACGTCCTACTACGACCTCGACGACGTCAACGCGGTCGCTGAAAAACTCGAACATGGTGAGATCGAGGGGCGAGCGGTGATCCGCCCATAGGTAGCGAAGGGTGAGGATCGAACAATACTACGGAACCTCGCCCTCCATCGATCCCCGGAACCACCGTCCTGTCTCCGCGTTGCATCGCTTGCAGTAGGCGACAACTGTACTCTCGTCGTCGGTTCGTTCCAGTCGCCCCTCCGTGTCGGTCTCGCACTCCGGACAGTATCGAAGTTTGTGCTGCTCCCCGTACTCCAGCGGTGCGCCGAGCGCGAGTGCGCGGACGCGTTCGTCACCCCGATTCCAGCCACGCTGGAACTCCTCACGGTCGAACCGGATAATCTCGCCTTCGTCGACCGTCACCGGACCGGCCTCGGTCTCGAACGTCGCCGTCCCCGACTGAACGTAGAACAGTTCCTCCTGTACCTCGTGGTTGTGGTAGGCGAACGCAAAGCTATCGCCGGGTTCGAGCTCGTAGTAGTTGATCGCGAGGTCGGCGACACCGAGCGGCTCTGTGAGATGGCGCATCACCGCCGCCGGCTGGACGCTGTTGTCGACCTCGTCGATGCGAACCTTTTCCATGCGTGTCCTGTTCGGGCCGAGGTTATAAAAGACGACAAGCGAGTGGTGTGTCAGACGGAGACTCGTCTACAGGCGGAGCAGGCCGAGTTCCTCTGGGCTTGACCCCGAGGCGGTTCACAGCAGGAACTCGGTCAGATGGTCGGTGAACTCCGCCGTCCGATCCTCCGGAACCCAATGGTTCGCTTCGAGACCGATCAGCTCACAGGAATCGATGTCCGATTCGAGCTGTTCTGCCCACGTGATCGGCTGGAACTCGTCTTCGGTGCCCCACAGCAGGAGCGTGTCGGCGGTCACGTCACTCGGATCGATCTCCGTCGTGTGGCTGGTGTTTGTCGCACTCGCGTTGCGTACGACGGAGGTGACGCCTTCCTCGGAGGCCCACGGCGCCTTCATTCCGTCGAGGAACGTCTCGTCGTGATCGTCCCCAAAAAGCGTGTCTCGGAACAACCCGTCGAGCATCCCCTGGAGTTCCTCGACGCTCGTCTCTCGGGCCGTCTCGGGCAGGCCGAGGTCGGTGATCGTCTGGATCGGCCAGGAGTCGTAGGCGACAGAGTTCGACAGGACCAGCCGGTCGATCACCTCTGGCGTCCGGGCCGCGTAGCGTAAACCCACACCGCCACCGAGATCGTGCCCGACGAAGTCGATGGTATCGAAGTCGAGCTCGTCAACGAGACTCCGGATCGCAATCTCCTGGGCGCGGATCGACCGGTCGAACCCGTCGTACATCGCGGAGCTGCCGTAGCCGATCATGTCCGGCGCGATCGCACGCCGTTCCGCAGCAACCGCGTCGAACTGGTCGCGAAAGAGGTACGAGTTTGTCGGGATGCCGTGGAGGAAGACGACGGGGTCACCACTGCCCTCGTCGCGAAATGCCATCTCGATGTCGTGGTCGTCCACTGTGACTGTCGTGCTTTCCTGTGCCGCCGTCCATTCGTCGTAGGTTGTCGTCATCGTCTCTCTTGCCCTCGCAGATGTTTTGGTAGAAAGGCGCAAAGCGCTAGTCCCTATGTTGATAGGATAGGTTTTTAGTCAAACCAGACAGCAGCCGGTTTCGAAGCAACAATAACTCCCCTGTCGGACGGTCAGTCGCTGACAGTCACTGCTCGACGCCACTTTCGAACAGCCGCCCGATGACCTTCTCCTCGGCAGTCCGGATGTGCTGGCTAAACGTCGACTGCGCGATGCCGAGCGCGTCGGCACACTCCTCGGCACTGGACCGTCGTGGCCAGCTGAAGTAGCCGCTCAGGTAGGCGGTTCGGAGCACCTCCTGTTGCTTGTCGGTGAGCTGGTCGGCCATCGTCGCGTGAACCCCGGACTCGGTCCGGATCGGAACCGGTTCGTCGGAGTTTCGGCAGGCAGTGAGCGTCGACTCCGGATACTGGTCTCCGAACTGTTCGGCGACCCGCCTGACGTCGACGTGGGCCGGCACGTCTGCGATGATCTCACCGATCCCTTCGTCAGCCAGGACCGATCGTGCGATTGCTCCCGTATCAGCGAGGGTAGTCGTCACACAGGGGCCCGAAACCACGAACTCAAATAGGCCTCCGTCAACCCCCCGGCTAATTAGCCGCGCCTCGTCAATAACTGTCGCCTCCTCGACCATGGAGAGAACGCGATCGGGTGCCGTCCTTTCCACGGTAAAATACTCCAGCAGTCGGTCGTCCGAGCGGTTCACCATGTGTTCGAGGGTGACTCGACAGTCGGCGAGGGCGGATGCATCGACGAAGAAACAGTCGCGATCCCGGAGCTCGAATTCGAGTTCGACTGCTGAACCGGTCGGATCGGCGCTCGTTATTCCCATGATAGATATTAACAAGCGCGCAAATAAGAGGTAGGGGGGATTACGAGCGCCGCGTCAAACCGTCAGTCGTTACGGCGAGCCCGTACACCGAGCCGAGAGAAGTTGCAGCGACGTGGCGCCTCCCTCGGTCACGAAGTCGTTTCGATTGGTAGTGATCCGGCGCGACTGGCCAGAAACTCTTCGGCGCGTTGTTCACCCAGATCCATCAGTTCCTGAATGAACCCCGGGCTGCGGTCAACTTTCGTTGAGCAGTGATACTGCCGACCCATCGGAATCCGGTGGATATCGGTCTTCGAAAATTCACTCTCTGGAAGGTGTCCCTCATCGATCCACGTATTGACCCGTTCAATGACTCCTAACTCTTGGTTCAACGAGATGTTGCCCGATAGCTCGTTGCGCCGGTCGGCGATCTCCTCGAGTGACGTGGGTTCGCCCTCGCGCTCTTGGGGATTGATCTGAATGACCCACAGGTCCTCGGGCTTGCGACCAGCATCGACAGTCATCAAATCGTCGATCGGGGGGTTCTGGGAGAAGAGCCCGTCCCAGTGGTAGTGGCCGTTAATCTCGACGGCTTCGAACATCGCCGGAACGGCGGCGGACGCGAGGATCGCTTTGGGTGTCACTGCTTCGTTCGTGAACGTCTCGAAGATGCCGGCGTTGATATTGACCGTTCCGACGACGAGTTCGGGTGTATCCCGGCCACAGAGGTCCGGGATTGTATTGAAGTCAATGTGCCGTTCGAGCGTCTCCCGAATTTCGTCCTTCCCCACTTCCGAGCCAGGAATATCGTACGGACTGACCTGGAGCATCGGGATCCCAGTGCTCCCGAGCCGCGACAGGCCGACGACGAAATTATTCATGAACTGATCGGAGAGACTGGACGCCGACAGGTCTTCCCAGATCGCATCGAGGAGTTCGATCGCTTTGTCCTCGTCGGCTGTGACCAGCCCGTACCACGCCGCGAGCGCGTTGAACGCGCCACCGGAGGTCCCGCTGACCCCGACCAGTTCGTACTCGTCATCCCATTCGCGTAGGAGGCCTTTCAAAACGCCAGCCGTGAAAGCTGTGTGGCTTCCGCCACCCTGACAGGCAATCGCTACTCTCGTGGGGTCGTCGCCATCGGTCATCGTGTCACTCATAGGTCGTTGTGTAGCCACCGTCCCAGAGCAAGTCGCCACCGTTGAGGTGTTTGCCGTGCCCCGAGAAGCCGAATACGAAGAGGTTCGCGACTTCGGCAGGCATCATCATCTCCTTCGTCCGGGCCTGTCCCAACATCACGTCCTCGACGACCTCTTGCTCGGAAATACCGCGTTCCTCGGCGGTGTCCTCAATCTGGTTCACCATCAGCGGCGTGAGTACGTACCCGACGCTGACCGAGAACCCCCGAAGCGTTCCCCCGCCTTCGGCGGCGATTGAGCGCGTGAGTCCGTGGAGACCGTGCTTGGCGGTGATGTACGCGGGCTTGTCCTGTGTGGCATAATGGCCGTGGACCGAGGACATGTTGCCGATTGCCCCGACCCCATCATCGGTGTCTCGGATACGGGGCGTCGCGAGCTTGGCGGTCAGGAACGGAGCCCGAAGCATGATATCCAGAAGCAAATCGTATTTCTCCATCGGGAATTCCGAGATGGAGGCGATATGTTGCATCCCGGCGACGTTCGCGACGTATCGCAACTCCCCGTAATCGGCTGCGGTATCGATCATCGCCTCGACATCAGCGTCGTCGGTGAGATCGGTCGGAACGGGGTGTATCGTGCCAGACGCATCCAGGTCGTCAGCAAGGTTGACCGTCTGCTCGAGACCGTCCTCGTCGATGTCCGCCCCGACGACCGAGAGTCCATTTGCCGCCAGTGCGACCGCAGTCGCCTGCCCGATTCCGGATGCAGCACCCGTGACGACGGCCACGGTGTCGGGGTCGAAGTGTGGATCGTCGATCACGAGCAGGTCGTCCGTCGTCATATCGGGTTGGGTTATGGCGAACTCATCGGTGGGCATGCGTGAGAGAGCATAGCAGTACGGCAGATATAGCAGTACTTCGTGTGTGCAATACAGCCCAACAGGGGTTTCCATCAAGTCGGTGGGCACACTCGTGACTGGCCAACCGAGGACAGTACTTGAACGACGCTTGATGAGTTGGATCGGTTCCAGGCCGGCGTTTTCGTACCCTCACTATATGGTGGACCACGGAGATAGGAGAGCAAGAGGGGTCGCGTATCGTTATGAATGAACCCGGCTACCGGCAATCGGTTCTGGAGGCAGTGGTCGAGACGGTGCCCGACGGCATCCTCGTCGTCGACAAGAATCGGCAGTTCTTCACGTACAACCAACAGTTCGTCGACATGTGGGGGATTCCCGACGACGTAGTCGCGTCAGGCGACGACCAGCGGGCGATCGAATCAGTCCTCGCCGAACTCGAACGGCCCAACGAATTCCTCCAGACGGTCGAATACTTTTACGACAATCCCGACGAAACGGGCCACGAACTGATCCACCTCTCGGACGGGCGAACCTTCGAGCGGTACACGGCACCTGCGAAGGACGACGACGGGACATACTACGGACGCATCTGGGTGTTCTCGGACGTCACTAGTCGTAAGCAGTACGAAAAGCGGCTCAGAGCCCTCAACGAGGCGGCTCGTCGGCTCGTGACCGCAGAGACGATGGTCGAGGTCGCTGACGTCACGGTTGACGTGGCTGCTGACGTACTCGATCAGCCGCTGACCGCGCTCTGGCGCTACGAATCGGATGAGGAACAACTCGTCCCGCTCGCGGCGACGGACACGGCGGACGATTTAGACGAATCGCAGGACACGGCCGATGAAATCGGGACGATTCCCCCCGACACCACCGAAATGCAGGTGTTCCACAAGGGGGAGCCCACGCTCATCGAAAACTATCAGCAGATGGACGCACCAGCCCACCCGGAGACACCACTCGGGACGCTGCTGCTGGTCCCCATGGACGGCCACGGGCAGTTGCACGTCGGTTCTTGTGTTGTCGAGGAGTTCGATCCGGCGACGCGCGAACTCATCGAGATTCTCGCTAGGAACGCGACAGCGGCCTTCGAACGCGTACAGCGCGAACAGGAGCTGCGCGACCGCGAACGAGAACTCGAACGACAGAACGAGCGCCTCAACGAGTTTGCGAACATCGTATCACACGACCTGCGGAATCCGCTGACCGTGGCGTCGGGCCGTCTGTCGCTCGCAAGAGAGGAGTGTGACTCCGAACATTTCGACGCCATCGAAGACGCACTGGAGCGAATGAACGTTCTCATCGAGGACACACTATCGCTCGCACGACAGGGTAAAACGATCGACGAGAAAACCTCTGTTTCGCTCGAGGATGCCGTCGAGGAAGCGTGGGAGAGGACGGATACGGCGACCGCCACGTTGGAGGTGGCCGACGATCTGGCCACGGTACACGGGGACGCTGACCGCATCCAAGAGTTGCTGGAAAATCTCTTTCGTAACGCCGTCGAGCACGGTGGCGAAAACGTGACGATTCGGGTTGGAAGGAGTAACGATGGGTTCTACGTGGCAGACGACGGCCCCGGCGTTCCCGAAGGAGACCGCCGGAGAGTGTTCGATCACGGCTTTACGACGAGCGACAGGGGGACCGGGTTCGGCTTGGCAATCGTCGAACGGATCGCCGAAGCCCACGGCTGGAATGTGACCGTAACCGACAGCGAGAGTGGCGGCGCACGGTTCGAGTTCACCGTAGGGTAGGAGGACTGCTCCGGTGGTAGAGAGCCATTGGAAGCGCCGACAGACTACGTGAGGAGTTCGCTCGCGAGCACGATCACGCCGACGATAGCGAAGACGACTCCGAGCGCCGGTTCCATGATTTCGCTAGGGACGTATTTCCCGACTCGGGTGCCGATCGTCCCGCCGATCAAAACGCCGGGGATCGACCAAGCGACGATATACCACACAGGGGTCGCAGCGAGTGCGTGAACGACCGCACCCGCAATGGCAGCGATACCGAGTACAAATACGCTCGTTGCGACTGCGACACGGGGCGGGAGCCGACAGCGGACGATCAGTTGCGTGGTTGTGACCTCAGGGAGACCAGCGCTGATAAGCCCGGTGATGAAGCCACCGACGGTCGCCAGGCCGACGCCGGGCGGCCGCCAGCAGGTGTCGTAGGTGAACGTCTCGCCATCCGTCGTCTCGATGGTTGTCTTGCCGCCCCCGGTGTTCTTCCGTTCGAGGTAGGCGCCCTCGCGCTCACCGGGCTCGTGCTCCTCGGGCGGGTCATAATAAACGAGGAATCCGCCGAGCCCGAGCAGCCCGATACCGAAGGCGAACTTCAGCAGCGTCGTCGGAACGAGGTGGGTGGTTAACGCCCCGATCACAACAGCCGGTACGGCCCCGAGCAGGAGCCACTTCGCTGTCTGGTAGTCGACGACTCGTTGACGGACGTAGTTCAGCAACCCGTTCCCCATCCCGAACACCTCCGTCAGGAGGCCGGCTCCGATTGCCTGTGCGGGCGAGAGACCGACGATCAACATAAAGAACGGACTGAAAAACAGTGCTCCCGAGACGCCGGACGCGAGCGCGACCATCGCAAAGAGAATCGAAGCTGGGAACACCCACCAGTGTGCCAGGAACTTATCAACTGGAAAGCCGGTCGGGATGGGGAGCGATTGTGCCGTGATGGCGACGAAACTCCCCGTCGAACCGTCCAGAAACGACACGCCGAGCAAACCGACGACAGTGACGAATCCACTGAATATGACTGGTCGGTTTCTGATCATAGCTGGGAGATGGCATGGAGGGTGCTATTGGTAATACTCATCGTGGATTTCCAGCGATCAGGACCAACACTCACCGCGCCCTCGTGTTCGGAGCGATTCTCACAAACCATTGATACTACCCGAAGAGTTCTGAGACTGCCTGTTCTTCAGGAATCCACCCGACGAATTCGCCTCCTTCGAACGGGAGATCGACGGCTGCGATATAATTACACAGCCCGACGTAGAAATCAACTAGGAGTCCGAGTGCGACGATTTCTGCAGGGGAGTATTCTCGAGTGAGTGCATCGTGAATCTGGTCGGTAACGGTGCCGGATTCGACAGCCCGAGCGTACTGGAGCAGGACGTACTCGGCATCGTCGAACATCGAGAAGTCGTCACCGCCAATTGCCCGCATTTCCTGGAGCGTGACGCCCTTGTCGCGAGCGATATCGACGTGTTGGTGCCACTCGTATCGAGCGTCACGCGCCCGAGCGACGGTGAGGATGACCAATTCCTTTCGCCGGTCGCCTAGCTGGTCGTAGAGAGTATCAAGATACTCTAACGTGGCCTGGAGAACCTCGGGGTTGTGCGCCCAGACGCGGAAGATGTGACGGTCACCGAGGTAATCGTCAGTGAACAGGTGATGATACTCTTCGGGGATGTCGTCCAGTTCGAGTAGGGGAAGTCGTGACATGAGTTTTGGTGTCTCTGGTGGAGCCGCACTTGTACTCGGTCCTGATGCACCCGATCGGAACCTTCTACGCGAGAATGCCGGCCCCGAGGAAGGCACCTAAGACGATACCGTAGACGACGTGAACCGTCCCGAACATCATCATCATATCGCGATCGGGTTCCATGCCGATGATCATCCGCATCCAGAACATCATCCCCCCGATCATGAGGATGAGGCCGTAGACGAGACCGAGGCCAGTAGCGACGCCGATGGAACCGAGACTCAGGCCAACCAGCGGGACACCTACAGCGAAGACTGCTCCGGCGACGATACCGTATATCAGGTGTAATACCATCCCAGGCATCGCGTAGTCGTCAGGCTCTCCGCCCGCAAATTTTGCAACGAGTGCTGCCGTCGGCGGCGGCCCGCCGTCACCCATTACCATCATCAAGATGGTCATAACGATCGTTGCGACGAGGCCACCCGCCAAACCGGCGATAACTGATGCCATGTTCAGTTCTATCAGATGCAGGACGGGTATTAAACCGCGACGCGGTCGTTGAATGGAGTCACACACCCGCAGAAAGGACTGACGTGAATACACTCACCTATTAAACCCAGTCTGAAATGTTCGGGCTCTACTCTCTCGTAGGCACAGCTATTTCCAGAATGCTCCGCTTTTTGGACGTATGAGTGAGTCACTAGATAGCTACGAGTACGAAGTGGTCGTAGTCGGCGGCGGTCCCGCCGGGATGACAGCAGCATTGTACAGCACACGACTCGGTCACGACACTGCCGTCGTCAACCGGGGCGGCGGACGGGCAGCGATGATGCAGGAGGTCCACAATCTCCTGGGTGTGAAAGAGGAGACGAGTGGAGCGGAGTTTCTCGGCATCGGGCAAGAACAGCTCGAGGCGTACGGGTGTGATATCCACCGCGACATGGTTACGACCTGTTCGCGGCCCGACTCGGACGGAATCCGACTTTCCGGTAACAACGCGGAGTACGAGGCAGACCGTGTCGTTCTCGCGACCGGGTTTAACGACGTTCGGCCGGCGCCGCCGCTCCCGCGGACCGGCCGCGGGCTCCACTACTGTCTGCACTGTGACGCCCACATGTTCGTCGACGAGTCGGTGTACGTGATGGGCCACGCCGAGAGCGCCGCCCACGTTGCGGCCATCATGCTGAATTTCACCGACGAGGTCGACCTGCTCACGCGCGGGAACGACCCCGAATGGAGCGAACAGACCGCCGAAATGCTCGAGAACCACCCGATCGATGTCGTCCATGACGACGTCTCGGGCGTCCGGAACGGTGAGGACGGCTGGCTGAAGGCTCTGGAGTTCGAGGACGGGAGCGTGCGGGAGTACAAGGGTGGATTCGCCATGTACGGCGCAGAGTACAACAACGGCCTCGCGCGAGAACTCGGCTGTGATATCAACGACGACGGAACGATCGAGGTCGACAACCACGGACGGACATCCGTTGACGACGTCTACGCCGTGGGAGACTGTACTCCAGGTCACAATCAGATCCCCGTCGCGCTCGGCCAAGGTGCGAAGGCCGGCATCGACGTTCACTTCCAGCTCCGGGACTTCCCACGTGACCCCGATCTCCTCGACGAGCAGGGGCCAGTGCGTTCCGAGGAGGTCCCTGGAATTCCCGACGAACTGCTCGAACAAGCCGTTGACTTCCACACTTACGGGGAAAAATAGCCGTTTCAGCCTACGCGAAGTGGTCAGACTGCTTCGTCGGATTCATCGATGGTACACTGATCGTCGCGGCAGTTCGTCGCCTTCCGGAGCGCGTCGAGATCAGGCTGTTCATCCGGGCTGCGAGCAGACCATGCGAATTGGACGACTCGGCCAGGGCCGACGACGAAGGTCGCTCTACCCGGAACATCGCGATGTCCATCGAATTCCTCAGCCAGTACGCCGTACGCCCGGCTGACCTGTCCGTCCGTATCTGACAGCAGTGGGAACTGGATGTTGTGCTTGTCTGCGTACTCACGATGGGCGTAAGCCCCGTCCGCCCCCACGCCAAGGACGACCACGTCGTCCAGCAACGTGAGCCAGTCGGCGTCGCGCAGTGAACACCACTGGTCAGTACAGGCCGGATGGAAGTCGAATGGATAGAAGACGAGCACCACCGCCCAGCCCCGGTCCGTATATTCCGAGAGCCCGTGCGTTTCGATCCTTCCGGCGGCCGCGCCGGGAAGCGTGAAGTCCGGTGCCTCCTGTCCTACTCGTATCATGTGGGATAGTACCACACCGGGTGACTTTAGAGACAGGGAGCCGTGCAACCTGGCTACACGGGAGCAAAACGGCGTGCTATCGTTTCAGTTCGATCCAGTCATCACGTCCAAATGGACGGTCATACTCGATGTCCAGCCGTTCGAACACCGTCTGAGGGATACTGATATCAGCGAGGTAGAGCGCCCCTGTGACCGTTTCGAGACCGGTCTTTGGAAGTGCGAGTGTAACGGTTCGATCCGGCGTGACTGCTATCCCGAGGGTTTCACCTGTCGTCGCGTCGATACCAGATGGAACATCAAGTGATACGACCGATTCGGATACCCCATTTATGCGCTTGATCAACCCGCTCGCTGGCGGTCGGATCTCGCCGTCAAGTCCGTAGCCAATGAGTGCATCTACGATCACTCGCTGACCTTCTGATTGAGAGAGCCGCTCCGTATCGGTGGTGATTGGGATATCCATTTCGTCGAGGATGCGGTACTGTGTGGCTGCGGCTCCGGACAGTTCGTCGGGCGGCCTGTCGACGATGAGTCGGACAGGAGCCCCACGGTTCGCGAGATGTCTCGCACAGGCCATCCCCCCGCCACCATTTCCCCCGTTGCCGGCCACGACCAGGACGGGGGTTTCCTCTTTTTGGATATCACGAACGTGCCACGCGAGAATCCGACCAGCGTTCTCCATCATTTGGAGGAGCTGTAACCCCACGTCCTCGACAGCGACCTGGTCGACTTCCTGCATCTCAGCTGCTGTCACCGCAGTGATGACACCGCCGGCCGGTGTTCGAAACAGGTTCTTCGTCATATCAGCAGTATCACCGCGGAAGGACAAATACTCCCCAGCGGATTGAATGGGATCTTCCTGACCAGTGATCTCTGAGCCAAGTGATTATGCGCGTTCCAGCCGTGCGCCCAGTATATGGATATTCAGGATGTGCTCCCTCGGGATGCGATTCCGAGTGTCGACGACCCGTCGTTCGGTACTGCGTACTTTGGTGATGACGACGATGAGGTGATCGTCGTCGAGAGCGACCCACCGCGGGCGTATCCGGTGCGTATCCTCAGTTATCACGAGATCGTTAACGATGTGCTCGAAGAACCTCACGAGTCCAGGAAATTTGCCCCGTCAGCCACGGACGCGAACGACGAACAGCTACCGATCGCAGTGACCTGGTGTCCGATCTGTGCGAGTGCCGCCGTCTACGTCCGTGTAGTCGATGGGCAGGTCTTGACGTTTGGCACCTCTGGGAAACTTGCTGATGACGCCCTGGTGATGTACGACCGTGAAACCGAATCCGAGTGGAAACAACCGCTCGGGAAAGCTATCAGTGGCCCACTCGACGGCCACGAACTGGAGGTCGTGCCCGCACTTATGATGTCGTGGCGGCAGTTTCGATCCGTGTATCCGAACGGTGTTGTGTTACAGCCCGTCCACGGCGGCGAAAACGACCAACACGGACGGTCCTCACGTGCGGCATACGATATGGCTCGGTACAACGAGTACGATGCTGCAGACGCGTTCGGGCTGCGAGCGATGCGCGGTGAGGGGATTGAACGTACCTGGGAACGGGATGATATCGACGCGAAGACGACAGTGCTCGGGATCGTCCTCAACGGCGAAGCCGTTGGCTATCCCATCCCACAGGTTCGTGCCGACGGGGGCATCGTCTCCGATTCAGTAGGAGGGCACGATGTTCTCGTTGTCAGCGACGGGAGTGAGATCTACGCGTTCGAGCATCCAGGCGAGCCGCTCGAACTCCGAGACGAAACGTTACGTGGAGACGGCGCCTCGTGGGACCTGACGACTGGAGAGGGTAGCGATAGTCGGAAGTTGACTCGTGTCCCCGCCCGTCGCCTCTACGCCTTTGCCTGGCAGGACGATCATGGCCGCGAGAGTTTCTACGGATTGGGCTGACAACCCGTTCGATGGACTCGAACCGGTGCAGGAAACCGTTTCACAGCCGGTACGAGGCGGATGCCACGGGGCTTGACCCCGAGGCGGTTGACACAGAACTAGATACTGTGTGGTTGCGTTGCATTCCCGCTGAATACTTATTTTCCAGGTAGTCCGATTACTGAATGGGGCGAGATGTCACACGCTCCATCCCCTCTTTCAATGACACCCGACGACGGACGCCTCGGTACCTGCCCAAACTGTGGGCACGACATCCGAACGGTAGACGAGCTTATTTCTTACCGTCGTGCAGATGACTCGATCGGCGTGTTTGCGGAATGTCCGTCATGTGAACGTGTCGTTGACCCACGAGAGCATAGCTCAAATTGACATCCTCTACGGACTGGACCGTGAAATCCTGAGCTTTAGGATATGTGAGGTTACAGTCCACAATCCTGATCTGGAGTGGAATCCGCAGGTGAAGTCGTGGTAGTAAACTCTGGGCTGGAACCGGGGGCCTTGCTCATCTACAGATAGAGATTATCGTAGAAGTTCATCGATTCCCGGTCTAGTTGTCGAGACACGTCGCCGACTTCCGATAATCGAAATATACGGTTGGCTACGATAATTCCTAAGAGTAGCCTCTTCGGAGACCGGGAAATATTGGCCCTAGTCATATGACGCCATAGTTACTATACGTAATTCAGTATCTATGGGTTATTATTATGGTGCCCGGGATGCAATAGTCAACTATGTCTGGCAGCACCGAGCAAACTGACGCGGGCGACAAACTCGAGGTGTGGTGCGCTGGTGAAGAGTGGTGTCCGGTTACGACCACCGCAACACTCATCGGAAAGAAGTGGCACCCCGTTATCGTCCATCGACTCCTCGAACATGGGCCGAGCGGCTTCAACGAACTCAAGGAGAACGTGGACGGGATCTCGAGTAAAGTGCTCTCTGACAGTCTGGAGGATCTCGGCGAGAAACAGCTCGTCAACCGTGAAATCATCAGCGAGAAGCCTGTCCGCGTCCAGTACTCGCTCACCGAGCACGGTGAGTCACTCGAACCAGTTATCTACGCCATGCGAGACTGGGGCCTGGAACATATCACGGAACCAGACGACAAGAGTTCGTCAATCGTCTGAGCCTCTCTGGATGTCCGGGCACCCATAACTGAAGACGCATCCAACGGACCGTCACTCCCGATTTTCGATGGGGCGGTTATTCGGATGGTCGTATCGCCGTGGCACCATACTCGTCTCGACGTACCGAGTTCCGGATGCATAATCGACACCGGGTTGGATATACGGATACGGACCGTCGGCAGGAGTATTCTGCGCCCCCTTACCGACTGTTTCAATGAGACCCATCACGTCGTACTCGACGGGTGAGTTGTCTTCGAGGTACGCTTCGACGACATCGACGGGAATCGTCTCATTTTCGACTCGCACGTCACGGAATGGGAATCCACAGCCACCAAGGTCACGTTCGGGATCTCCTGGTCGGCGGAACGTCGCGACGCGATACGTCTCGTCGGGGGCAACCGGCTCGCCGTCGACACGCATTTCGACGAGTCGACGCCCCCGTTTGGCGGTTGGGTCGAGCACACACTCGACGTTCGAGGAGTAGCTCCTAACGCGACCGTCCTCCTGTCCGTAGACGTGGGGTGTGAAGTTGTCGATGAGGTAGTCTTCCATGTGTGACCGGAGCTGTTGCCCCCACGCGTCGCCGACGGCGACTGGTGCCGTCATCGGGAAGAAGGTGTAGAGGTCGCCGAGCGTAATCTCACCACTGGGTATCGCCTGTCCGTATCGGAATCCGTGGGCGACCGCGAGATCAGCGTCGAAGTGGGCACGGAGTGCGTCGTTGAAGAGCGTGTTCCACGCACTCTCGAGGAACGACTGTCGAAAGAGCGGCCGGGCTGTCTCTCCGACGACTGTGTCGAGTGGCCGGTCAAGTGTCGCGTCGCCGCGCTCGTACCCGGGGTCGTCGTCGAAGAAAGGTGCACGGAGTCGTTCTATCGTTTCACGCGTGTCCGAGTCGGGGTCGGGAGTGTACTCGTGATCGTCGACGAAACAGTAGAGAAGGTGACGGAACGCGATCCCCTCGGTATCGAACCGGAGATCGACGCGTCCCAGTGCCTCCCCCATGCCTGACTCGACGACAACGGTGTCTGTTTCCTCGATCACGATCGGGGCGTGCGTGTACTCGTGGGTGTGGGCACTGAGCATGAGGTCGATACTCTCGAAATCCTTGGCCGCCTGTACCATCCACGGAAGACCGATTTCGGTGAGCGCGACGACGAAATCAGCCCCCTGGTCGCGGAGATTTCGCGCCGCCTCGTCGAGGAGCGTCGGGTCCTTATCGAACCGGTACTTTCCAGCGTGGAATGCGGGAGCCATCCGGTCGACGTAGACGTTCGTCATCCCGACGATGCCGATAGTGACACCGCCACGCTCGAAACAGATGGTTCCGTCGTAGAGTAGCTCCCCGTCGCTATCCCGAAGATTACATGCGAGCGTCGGCGCATCGACTGCGTCCATCAATTCGCGGGCACTGCCATCTTTAACCGCTTCGTGGCCGAAATCCCAGTTCCCCGGGACGTAGACATCCGGCTGAACGTGCTCGTTGAGCGGCTCAAGTAGTATCTTGCCGTTCGTGTACGTCGTCTCGGCAGTCCCGTGAAAGGTATCTCCGCTCACGAGCGTCAGCAGGTCTCCATCACTATCCTGCTGAAGTTGCGATAGTTTCGCTACATGGGTCGCGAGTCCACGAACAGGACGAACTGTTCGGTCCCCTTCGAACTCGATATCGGGTCGTGACTGTGGATTGTCGTAGTATACCTGGTGTGATGGCGTCAACTGGCCGTGGAGGTCAGTTAGATGTGCGAGTGTCAGGTCTGCCGCCCCGTTTGGCGCTGGACCGCCGTCGAGACGCCGCCAGTCGCCGACGTACGAGTCGTCCACCATACACCGACAGTTGTGATTCTCTACCAAGGAACTCACGGTGCGATGTCGTCAGAGCCGTAGCTATACTGAGGACCCTAATTCGGACGTATACGAACAGGGAAACTCTCATCCTGCTCTCGGTTATCGGACTTCGAACGAGAGCAAATGTCTCCAGTCACCTCTGGTTTCTCCGTAACCGGTAGTTCACCGAGTATCCACAGCAATACCTCATGAGGAAGAGGTTCGCTGAAGTTGATTACGAGTCCTAACTAGATTTCTTGTAGTTATGTCACTCGACGACATCGATCGACGAACGTTGCTTCGCCTGAGCGGTGTCGCAGCAATCGGTGCCCTTGCAGGGTGTAATACCCAACAAGGAAACGAGAACACTCCGACACAAACAACGACCGCAACGTCCACCCCGACGACGACATCAACGTCTAGCGGGGGCGACGCGCCACCGGGAGCAGACCAGCTCGGTGGCCCGAACGATCTTCAGACTTCCGCGACGGTGGAAGCGACTGTCCTATCGTCTGACCAAGGTGCTGGTCAGTACGTGAACACTCCGGCTGTCGTCTGGATCGAGCAGGGTGCGACTGTCACGTGGGATATTGCGGAGGGAAGCCACTCAGTCACAGCGTATCACCCGGACTACGATCACACGCTTCGCATTCCAGAAAACGCAGCGCCGTTCGATTCGGGGATCCTCTCGTCAGGACAGACCTTCGAACACACGTTCGAAACGCAGGGTGTGTACAATTACTACTGCCGACCACACGAGGGGCTCGGAATGGTCGGTCTCGTCATCGTCGGCGGACCACAGGGCGGACCCGGAACCACTGCCACGGATAACGTCGGACAGAGCACAGCTGCCCAGAAGCTCGCACGGTTGCTCGATGTCGCAGGTATCTCCGCCAGTGATGGCGAAGGAACCAACGCGTACGCCTGGCAGGACGCTACCTGGGACTCTTACTGGTACTCGTTATACAATATGAGCACCAATATCGCCATGAGCGGCAACGGCGTCCTGTTCCCCCACAACGAGGAACAACAGCAGGCCTTCAACCAGCGGGTCCCCGCGATGCTCGAGCACGCGGACGTGGACAAACCTCCGATCAAGAATCCGAACCTGAACATGGCCGCGTTCACGAAGGGCGACCCGCACTTTACCCAACAGCCCGTCTTCGATGCAGGCGATGGGCGGCCTGACGCGTCGACCCTGAAGTGGGACATGTCGAAATCCTCGAAGGTCGTCAGTCCGTCCTCAGTCGCGTGGACGCACCTCAAAGGGGTCACCTGGGCGAAGAACTTCCAGTCGCACTTCGAGACGCTCCCGCCAGAGATCGCTGCAAAGTTCCGCGCGCAGATGCTCACCACGCTCGCCCAGATCGGAACGAATGCGACGCTCATCGGTGGCGGTCCGGACGGAAACGGCGCACTCACGAAGGGCGACTCGTTGGAACTCGTCTCCGGGTTCCGACCGGCCGACGGGACGGTCGTCGACGAGACAGCCCGTCCCAACCACCATTCGGCGATGCTGTGGTTCCTCTCCGATCTCACGAGCCTCGCCCAGAACGGCTGGTTCGGTTACGCCAATCCGGAACCGCTCATCCCCAAGGGGAAAATTCAGCAACTGACCGACGGGCTAGCCAAGACGACGATGAACCTGTTCAGCCCCGCGAACGTCGTCGAGATGGGATCCACGAGGGACCTTGGACAGATGCTCGGCACTATCGGCTGGTACGGCACTCATTCAGGGAGCGACGACCTGCAGTCGTCGGCTGCAAGCTACGCTGATAACCTCGCAGCCGAAGTGGAGGCACACCTCTCCGACAACGGGCAGGTCGCTGACGGTGCCGAGAACCAGGCCGCGACGCAGGGGGCAATCGGACAGGGTCTCCTGTGGGCGTCTCAGATCGACGGCGTCGACCACCAGAGCCTCGCAGCTGACGTTCTCGGCTACCTTCTGGACGATCTCTGGGACGACCAAGCCGGAACCTTCGCGTCCGGAACAGATGACGCGACCTACCGCATCACCTCGCGAGACGCGGGTGACGTCACCGGAGGCATCAACGCGGCCGACGCCGTCCTCGGTGAGGACATTCAGGACGTGTACGCCCAGTACTTCAATCAGACGTTCAACAGGGGACGTCTCCAGCGAGCCGAACGACCGAACAGCCGCGACGAAGCTGCCGAGTTCACGCTCCCGCTCCCGCCCGCTGCTGGCGGAGAGTACGGTCAGGCAGCCGTGTACAACGACGTCGTCGAGTACGACACCAGTGCTGACGAGTGGACGGTCGCCGACGACATGTTCACGACGTCCTGGGCGCTCTACACGGCGAATCAGGATATCTGGATTGGAAGTTGGGCCGGAGACTTCTTCGGCGGTCGCGGAGTCCCTGGCCAGAGCGACCAACCGCCACAATAGGAGATACCATAGATGCTACACGAAGGTACGACAGCGCCCGACTTCACGTTGCCCGGAACGAGCCCGACCCAGGACGAGACGCAGGTCTCGGAGTTCACCCTCGAGAGCGCCCTCCAACGGGGACCAGTTATCGTCAATTTCTATCTATTCGATTTCCATCCCGAGTGTACCGAGAATATGTGCGAGCTCCACGATCTCGCCTGGTTCGACCTCGATGAATCTATCTCGGTGTTCGGTATCTCCACGGATCGCTCGTTCAGTCATCGAGCGTTCGCCGAGGATGAGCAACTCGCGTTCGCTCTCCTCTCGGATAGTGACGGGAGCATCGCCGACGCATACGACGTGTTCTACGAGGAATTCAACGGCCACAAACAGATCGCAAAGCGGTCGGTCTTCCTCATCGACACGGACAGAACGATTCGGTATGCCTGGTGCACGGAGGATCCGACCGTCCAACCGGACTGGTCCGCGGTCAAGGAAGCCCTCGATCAGCTGAAAACCGTCGAAGGGACGGCCTGACGTGACATCACCTCACCGTCTAGTAACGTGGTTTCGATGAGGTTGGCTCAGATTTAGGTACGTCCGGTTCCAATGAGTTACCAGAAGTAATCCAATAACGGTGAGAAACTAACTATGTCCGTTGAAACCAGCTCCGCACCCGCGTCCGAATTCGAGTTCACGCTGAAAGAGCAGTGGGCAATCCACCAGGCATTCCTCGATTACATCGAGGTGGCCACGAGAGGCGACACCGACCTGCCACAGCCGACCATCGAGATCACGATCCTGGAGAAAATCGAGGATGGTGACTTCTCGTTCACCGCGTTCGAATTGGACCGACTCCGGTACGAGTGCGACCACCACGCGACGTCCGAGTACGCTCCGGAGAGAGACCGAGAGCCGGCACGCTCCGTCGTCGAAAAGATCGATAGCCGATGTCAGGCGAGTGTCGGTCGCTGACCGGCCCTAGTCGATCTGCTCGCGATACATCCCTTTGTGAAGCGTCCAGTCGTACTGTTCGTATCGGACGCGGGGACGGGCTTCGGCCTCAATGACATCGTACCGTTCGAGAAACTCGTAGATGCCGGATCGGCCGCCGAAGTCCCCGCGGTAGTAGAGGAACAGGCGGGTTACCCAAAGTTCGTCGTCCTCGCTATGATACGTCGACGACTGTTGGAGGAACGACCGGGTACTCGTCTCCAGTTCGCTGTCGATGTCGCTCGCCGTGTACGCGACGATTGGCGGACAGCTCTCCGCGCCACAGTTCAGTGCAAAATGAATTCGAGGATCGACCTCGGGGAGGCGGTGACTACGCTCGAAGTCGCTCGGA
Organism: Halorarius halobius; assembly: GCF_024298865.1. Lineage (GTDB taxonomy): Archaea > Halobacteriota > Halobacteria > Halobacteriales > Haloarculaceae > Halorarius > Halorarius halobius. Next base: position 235,401 of record NZ_CP101162.1, read on the forward strand.
AACGGACGGGGGATGTATCCGAGCCCGTATTTCCACTTCGACGACCGGAGAATCCCATGTTCGATATCATCGAGGCTGAGCACCGCCCCGGCGATATCGATACGGTCCTCGCCGAAGAACCGTCGCTTGCTCTCGTAGAGAGATGGATCACGCTCGAGGTCGTACTGGACGAACGCGTTGTAGAGATTGAGCCAGAACGCCGTGGCAGCGTCCTCGTTCTCACCAAGCGCAGTGAGTCGAGATTCGGTCATCTCGGCGATCGTCGATCGGTAGGCGTCTGTCGCGTCACCGTGTTTGACGGCAGCGAGAAACTCGTGAGAGAGTTTTGCGAGGTCGTGGGGGTCACTCATCGCTCGAACCCACTCACGTGTCGGCGAGCGTGCCGTTCAACACCTTCGCCGCGACGAGCACGGGATCCCAGACCGGACTGAACGGTGGTGCGTAGGCGAGGTCGAGCCGCTCCAATTCGGAGACGGTCATATCCTGATCGAGCGCCGTTGCGAGTGTGTCGATACGGATGGCAGCCCGATCCTCGCCGACGATACTGCCACCGAGAAGCCGGCCAGTGTCCCAATCGGCAGTCAACGTGACCGTCGTCTCCGCGGCTCCCGGGTAATAGCCCGAGCGAGACGACGCGGTGATCGTCTCCGACACAGGATCGAATCCAGCCGCTCTCGCTCGGTCGTGATCGAGGAGGCCAGTTCGGCCACACTCCATGTCGAACGCTTTCACGACTGCCGTTCCGGCGATATCGCCTACCAGAGTCGGGGTTCCAGCGATCGTCTGTCCGATCGCGCGGCCTGCGCGGTTGGCGGTCAGCCCGAGTGGCACCCAGTCGGAAGCCCCGGTCACGGTATGGCACATCTCTGCACAGTCACCGGCGGCGTAGACATCCTCGACGTTCGTTCGGCCGTAGTCGTCGGTCGCAATGGCTCCAGACTCACCGAGTTCGATCGCCGTCTCACCGACGAGCTCCGTGTTCGGCTGGATGCCGATGCCGACCAGTACGAGATCGGCGTCGACCTGCTTGTCGTCGGTCGCGACTCCTGCGACGTGTCCGTCACCGACGAGTTCGTCGACTTCGGTGGCGAGATGGAGCGTAACGTCGTGCTCGCGGAGCGTTTCCGCGACTTGGTCCCCAGCAGCGTCACCGAACGGCGATAATAACCGGTCGGGGCGCTGGAAGAGATGGACGTCGAGGTCGTGAGCGCAGAATGCCTCTGCCATCTCCACGCCGACGTAGCCACCGCCGACGATAGCGGCAGACTCCGGCGGATCCATGGCGGCATACGTTTCGACGCGCTCCCTGTCGACGTATTCACCGTCGATGTGTGCTGCCTCGGTGTCCGCCGGAGGCGTGAGATACGCGCGGAGTGCTCCGGCGGCGTCCATGCTGTGCATCGTGAACACACCGTCGAGGTACACTCCGTCAAGCGGCGCAGACACGGCGTGCGCTCCCGTGGCAATGAGGAGGTCGCCGTACGGCTGTTCGAATCGACCAGCTTCGCTCTCAACGGTAACTGTTCTGGCGGCCGGGTCGACTGCCACGACCTCGTGGCGGCGGCGTAGATCGATCTCTCGTTCGGCAATCTCGTCGGGCGAGAGCGAGAGCAAGTCAGTGAGAGAATCGACCTCGCCTTTCACGTAGTACGGCATCCCACAGTGAGCATAGGAGACCCAACTGCCCTTCTCGAAGACGATTACTTCCCGATCCGGATTCTCGCGCTTCAGTTTGCTCGCCGCACTCAGGCCGGCGGCGTCGCCACCAACGATGACGAATGGCTCGGTCATATGGACGTCGTGACGTCGAACACAGGTAACTATACGAGTGAGGTCGAAGTAACCACGTTTACCCTGATGACTATTGTCGAGCCGTGTTGAGTGGTGTGGGGACGAATTGGATTTCCTTGTATCCGAAGACATCGTCGTACCCGCACTCCGAAATCAGGATTGGGACGAACGATCCGCCACGAATGCTTCGTCGCCAGTCATCTCGTCCGTCGTTCCCTCGTCAACCTACGCGAAGTTCTCGACGCACAGGTCGTAGGAAATGCTAAGGGGATTTTCAGTGACCTCATCGAGCTGGTAGAAGGTCGATACGTCGTGGATCGACGCATCGATGAAATCTATCGAATCGGAAGCGTAGGCGCCTGTTTGTAGTGATTCACAGAAGTTTGCAGAGTTTCTAAGGTCACAGATGCAGATGTGTTGAAATCGAGGTGACTGATGTAGAGTGTGAGGTCAGCAGCTCTGATTACGGCAGAGCAGCGTGTTACCGATGGGTGAGACATGAGTGGCCAATATTTTGCCGCTATCTATGCTACTCTCTCTCTGCCGTTTCATACGAATAACTGGCCCTAGATGACCTGTATCCGTTCTTTTCTGAGTTGTTAGTGTTCGGGGTTTGGCCGTATATTACCGGCGGAGACAGGAAAAAGGGTACTGGAGTATAATCTGGAATGGTAGACCAAGTGTTCCACTCAGCAGTTGAGTGTTCTACAAACGCTTTGATTCAATATGAGTTCACCCCAATCCCAACTCGACGCGGCACAATTCCTTGAGAATTTGCGGGACTTACGATACCGTGAAGTGATGATGGTCGCGGCGACCCTCGCGGTAGTCACCGGGTCGATCGTGTTCTTCCCCGGCGTGGACAACATCACGAAAGGCGTGCAGTCGAACGTCTCCGTCGGTCTCCTCGGGTTGTTCGTCGTCGTCGCGATCGTTGCCGGTGCGGTCAAGGGAATGATCGGGTTCGGATATGCTCTTATCACGACGCCCATCTTCGCGTCGGTAATCGATCCGACGCTCGCGGTGGTCGTCCTCGCAATTCCACCGTGGATGATCAACATGTTCCAGATCGGCGAAACCGACACAGGATTTGGGTTCATTCGCGAGGAATGGGTGTTACTGGGCCTCGCCATCATCGGGTCGATCCTTGGCGTATTCTTCCTCGCACAGTTCCAGACAGGTCCTATCGTTCCGTTCCTCATCGGACTCATCATCTTCGGATACGTCGGCTTTCAGGTCGTGCAGAACTTCGTGACTATCGAGGAGGCGCATCATCCGATCGGCCTCAGCATCGCTGGATTTTTCGAAGGATTCCTGCTGGCCGCCGCCAATCTCGGTCCGCTGCTGCCGGCCTATTTCCACACCTTCGAGCGGGACATCGAGCGGTATATCGGTGGACTCTCGATGGTACTGGGGACGATTTTCACGGTTCGGATTCTCCAGATGGTGTTTTTCACAGATCTCATGACGACCTATCGCCTCTGGCTCGGGTCGATCATCGCAGTCGTTACGATTGTCGGGCTTCTGCTCGGGACGTACCTGCGACGACTGGAGATCGATGAGGAGAGATTCAACTGGTTCGTCATCGGACTTCTCTTTCTCATCTCGCTCAATATCTTTCGGAACACGATCCCAGCGCTCTTCCTCTAATCGGTCTCTTCAGGGTTTCAGATACGCATATCCGTCAGCTTGTAACCGGGACAGTTCGCCCACACCCGACGACACGAGTTCAACGCCATCGATGAGATCTGCTTCAGTAACACTCGTTCCCTTGATCGTGTTCCTGCACTGTTTGAACTGAACGCCCCGTTGCTGTAACTCGGCAACCCGTTCGCGCTGCGGTGAGTCTTCGAGTAAGAGAGTGAGTCCGCCACTATTCGCGACGAGTGCGACCGCATCTAGATCGATAGTCTCGTCGTCAAGGAGATTTGCAATATTCCCGACTACACGGTCATGCAGCTCCGGATCGTCGTTTGAATGGTGGAAAACCACGTTCATGAACTACGGTTTGAACACGTCACAGCAAAAGAATTCATTCGACGGCAAGCTCGGACGGCAGACACGGTCTGACAGGCAGATAACCGTCCAGTAACGGAATAACGAGTGGGTTCGCGAAGGTCTAACACTCGGTATCACGAAGAACGTGTGATGGCGGATAGTTCCACCCAGCCGACCGATGAGTCGGCCTCATCAGCGGACCATATCGAGGGAGAAGACACATTCGACCGGTTGGTCGACAACGAAGCCCGCGTTCTCGTCGACTTCTACGCAGATTGGTGTGGTCCCTGTCAGCTGATGGCCCCGATCGTCGACGAACTCGCTGCCGAGACCGAGGTGCCGGTCGCAAAAGTGGACGTCGAAGAACTACCACAGGTCGCTGCGCGGTACGGCGTCAGCTCGATTCCGGCATTCCTTGTATTCGAAGAGGGGGCGGTCGAAGAGCACCTCATTGGGATGCAAAATAAGGAGACACTCGCACAGACGATCTAGTGACGCACGACTTCAGGACAGGTGGAATCACCGGCGTACCTATCGCTGAAGAAGTCGCGAAACGAGAGGATGTGGAGATTGACGAACTAGAGCCACCACTTGGATTTAGTCTCCCATGTCGTGTTCTTCGCTCGCGTGGGTCTGAAGGTCCTCTTCTGTATCGAAGGTCGCTCCGCACTTGCCACATTCGAACTCTTCGTCGTGATCGTGGTCGTGATCGTGTGCCATACAGTACCATAGATGAGGGCCAACGTCTTGAAGATAATCTGTGTAGTTCGTTACCGGGTTACGTCTTGCTCACCTAGAGCTCGATCCACTCCTGCGTCCCGAAGGGAATCTCATACTCGATATCCCGACGGTCGTAGACTGCGCGTGAGATTCAGATATCAAGGCGATACAGCGACCCTGTGACAGCCGTGAGCGCCATTTCAAAAGTGCGGGGATGACGCCCGTTCTGGCTCCGTCGCGATGCCAAGCGTCTCACCGGTCGGCACATCGACTCTCGAGAGCACATCCGGTAACACGATCGACACCTTTTGTCGATTCATCTCCTCAATCAGCTGTCGGGCCGGGTCTCGCACGTCGCCGCTGAGTCAATAGCCGATGAGTGCGTCGACGAGTACGTCTGGGTCATCCACTATTGCAAGTCCGCCCGTTCCAATACCAGTCGAAATCGCTCTTTGTTGAGAATACGGAACTATTACGCGGGAGGGTCAGTCAGTTGTAATGGACGTGTATGCCCATGTGAGTGAGCTGGGAGTACAATTTGCAACCGGGACAGTGGAAGACTAGCTACTGGAGAGTTACCACTACGTTAGCGGAAATTGAAGACAGTTGCTACCGATTGTTGGATAGGAGATGTACGATCTCACAGCGTTTCAACGCGATCTCCTCTACGTTATTGGTGGGTTCGATGAACTCTATGGGCTTGCAATCAAAGATGAACTGGAGGGATACTACGAGGGTGAAATTCACCACGGTCGTCTCTATCCCAACCTGGATTCGCTCGTCGAGAAAGGCCTCGTCAATAAAGGACAAATAGACGATAGAACGAATGCATACACGCTAACGCGTCGGGGGAAGCAAGAGCTGAAAGCCCGCCGTGACTGGGAACAGCAGTATATCGATCTACCCGATGGGTGACGACCCGAGATGCGCGAATTTACGAAGCACCTCGATCAGCCAGTAAATCTACAGAGGCTGCTCACAGAACAGGGGATAGAGTTTCTCAATGTAAACGAGACCCGCCTCATCGTCCTCTATCAAGGCGAGGTGATTCAGCTAACGGTTGCCAACGGTGAGATGAGCAACGCTCAGATACTCCGGGGGCGGATTTGGGAGACTCCTCAAAGTTCGACAGACGATTGGGAGGAGTTTATTAATCGATTCACCGACCGGCTCGGTGAATATCTGGAGCAGCGATCTGGTGATGAGGCTAACGAACCCCGGGATTCAAAATAGGTCAGGAGCGAGTCCTCTCCCCCCTACTCAGTAACAAACTGCCATCAGCTCGTCGCTCATCAAATGACGAGAGCTGGACGCGGTTCGTGAAAGAGGGGCACAAGGGAAGGGGGAGAGGGGGAATCGGCATCGGGGGTCCAGAGCGCGTGACACTGGCTGCCGATTCCATGTCTACGTCAGTATTCGAGATGTATAATCTCACGGCAACCAGCCAGTAATGGACTGAGCATCCCGTTACTGTGGATATGGAGTTACGTCGTGGTTAGGGCGGAGTTTTGGCCGTCCGGAACAAATGATAACACATGCAGCGACTCGTGACCCGGAGAGCCGTTCTTGCTGGCGTCGGAGTCGCTTCCCTCTCCGGATGCATCGGTAGTAGGCAACCTGGAACCCCTGGGGACACGTCGGCGAGTGGAGCGCCGGAAGAGGGCGGGCAATCACGTACTGGAGAGAACATGCCGCCAACGAAAGCAGAACAACTACTGCTTCCGATGGAGCCATCATCGCTCCGAGAACACGCAGTGTCCGGTGGGCCACCGAAAGACGGGATCCCCTCGATCGACGAGCCAAAATTCGTCTCCGCCGAGGACGTTTCAGGACAGATCAAACCAGATGATCCGGTCTTCGGTCTCGCGACAGAGGGGACGGTGAAGGCCTACCCACAATCGATCCTCGTCTTGCACGAGATCTGTAACGATATCGTAGATAACACCCCTGTGAGCGTCACGTACTGTCCATTGACAGGAACCGCGATGGGATTCGAGCGCGGCGAGACGATGTTCGGCGTCTCCGGACGCCTCGTGAACAACAACCTCATCATGTACGACAGAGCGACGGAGACGTGGTGGCCACAGGTACTCGCGACCTCGATCCCCGGGTCGTGGAACGAAGACCCACCAATCCGGTCGCTACAGGAGTTTCGCGTCATTTGGACGACGTGGGAGCGCTGGGTAAGCAAACACCCGGATACGCAGGTGCTCTCTCGCGACACGGGATACGCTCAAAACTACGATCGAGACCCGTACGGGTCCTACAATCCGCGCGGCGGATACTATTCACAGGAAGCAGCCCCGATGTTTCCGGCACTTTCCGACGACGATCGCCTCCAACCCAAGACGGTCGTCATCGGCGCTCGAACGAATAAAGGCGCTGCTGCCTTCGAGAAGCGGACGCTCAGAGAGACGAAGCTCATCGAGGGCAAACTGGGCGAGACGCCCGTGGTTGCAATCTACGAACCTGAGCTCGACACGGGCTACGTCTACCAGAATCCCGAACGCCAACAGGTCCAGTACCAGGACGGACACGTTGTAGACGGCGCTGGGGACACTCATTCACCAGAGGCGCTCCCCTTGGAACGGATACACGCCTTCGACGCGATGTGGTTCGCCTGGAGCGGCTTCTATCCCGACACGACCCTATATGCCTGAACCCAGTCATCCCACCATGATTAGTAGCGACGTAGGGATATTCGGTCGGACAGGTGCGGCCCTCAGAGTTGCGGGAGGGCGATTGGATTCGCGCAGTGTTTTATTTGCGGCTGGAGTGAGCTATCTCGTCCTGTATCTTCTCACAGTGGGCGACCTCTCGTTCTCCAGCGGCGGAACTGGTCCGCTCACGATTCGAACCGTCGACGACCTCTCGCGTGCGTTCGCCAGCCTCGGGTTCTTTCGGTTCGGCGCAATCGCTGTCGTCTCACTCGGTCCACTCACGTACCTGTTTTCGCCGCTCAATCTGCTTGTCGCTCTCGTGCTTTCGAGCCTCGTCGGCGCGAACGTCGCGCTCACGTATCTCGGTCTGGTTCAACCGCGCGCCTGTGGGTTGGAATCCTCGACTGGTATTCTGGCCGGCATCCCCGCACTGCTGTCCGGCGCTGCGTGCTGCGGACCGACAATTCTTCTCGTGATCGGCGTACAGGCCAGCGCCACGATTATCACGGGATTCCAGCTACTGATACCCATCGCAGTCGTCCTCCTCGTCGGCAGCCTCCTGTTAGTCGGTCGCCAAGTCAATCCAGCCCTCCTATAGGCCGAAATCGGTTACCACAGTGGCAGGGACGTCGTCAACCAGGCTGATAGAAGGAATCGGCTCCGTGGTCGTCCTGCCACGCAAACGCGAACAAGCGCCGGGCTGATAGCCGCTCAAGTTGCCGCCCGTCCGCAGCGCGACCGGTTGCAGGATTCCAAGTCGTTCCGTCGGCGACGACCTGGTTCTCGGTGAATTCAAACGATATCCCAGGGTCCTCGAACCCGTGGATACCGTCATCTTCAGTCGCGAATACAACGATATCTCGGTCTCCGACCGTAGTCTGTACGACACCACCGGCTGCTCTCACGCGAGTCAGCGGGAACCCGAGTACGACGTCATCGACTTCGATACCGAGAACGACAGTCTTCGGGGAGAGGTCGTCATCACGGTTCCACTCGCGGCTGGTACCCGTTCCCCGGTGTGCGGCGAGCCCGAACCCCTCCCGAGAGAAGTACGCATCGTACGGTGAGGTGTCGTATTCGATCGATGCAGGCGAGTCGTCGGCGCTCGCGGCTTCGCTCTCTCCACCCGGTGGCTGGAGCACGATGCCGTCGGGGTACGACTTCCGAAACTCTTGCCAAGGAAGCAGCGTTCCTGGACGAACAGCGAGCGAATCGCCCTCGAAGGTACCATTGATACATTCGCCACTGGACTGCTTCCACTCGCTGCCGGTCTCGCGGTCGTACATCACGAGGTCGTCGTCGGCAAGCTTTCCGGAAACACCGAACTCCAACGTGTGCCCCTCGTGACGGCGGTCATAGACGACGGCGCTCCCACAGAGCGGGCACCACGTCACAGCGATTGGATCGCCACCACCGGTCTCCCCGTCGGCGTCGAGTACGTCGTTGACGATTTCGTGATAATGGAGGTACCGTACCGGGTACGCACGGGGTCGCCTGGGACCTTCGACCACGACGACTACATCGTCGGCATCGCCGTCGTACGTGGCACCGAAGGACGGATCGTCAACGCTCGGAATCGCATCCTGCGGAATCACTTGACAGACGTTCACACCCACGGGTAGACATCAGTCGGTAATAGCACCAACGCCACAAGTCCGAGCGGGGAAACGACTTTGCCTCATACGCAGAAGAACTCGAGTATGAACGTGGCGTTCGTCTGTATCCAGAACGCGGGACGGAGCCAGATCGCGACCGCGTTCGCGAAGCGCGAGCAGTCGCGACGTGGGCTCGAAGACGAAATCGAGATCGTCACGGGCGGGACGCGCCCGGCAATCTCACTCCACGACGTGGTCATCGAAGTCATGGACGAGCGCGGCATCGACCTGCGCGACCGGATACCGCGGAAGATCAGTAAGGAAGAGCTCGCCGACTGCGAGTACGTCGTGGCGATGGGTTGTACCGCGGAGGGTGTCTGCCCAGCCGCCTGGAGCGAGACGAGTATCGACTGGGGGCTGGACGATCCCGAGACAATGGAACTCGATGCAGTCAGAGATCTCCGTGACAACATCGAAACACGGGTCGAAACGCTGTTCGACGAGATGGCCCAGTGAGAGGACAGCCGGTCTCCGAAGACGCATACACAGAGTTTCCTCCAGGTAACTCCCACATTTACCCGGTTCGTGTTCATTGTCGAACGCATGTCCGAAGAGCGTACGCACCTTTCGTCTACGACGAGTCTCTGTCCGACATGTCTCGAACGCGTCCCCGGCACCTACGAGGCCCGAGACGACGCCGTCTTTCTCAGGCGATCGTGTCCCGACCACGGAACGACGAGTCGAAAAGTGTGGGAATCTCTCGATCACTGGCGCTGGGCACGACAGTTCGGCCCCGAAACTGACGTCGCCGACGATGGTGGCTCCGATACCGGAGATCCGACCAGCGACACTGGCTGCTGTAGTGGGGGGACATGTTCGAGCGGGGGTGGCCTACGGGTCGACGGCGATCACGCCTGCCTCGCCGTCGTCGAAATCACGCAGGACTGCAACCTCTCGTGTTCGTATTGCTTTGCAAGCTCCGGCCCGGGCGGGAAGCAACTACCGTTCGACGAGGTCGTCGACTTGCTCGACACTGTGCGGGCCGAAGGGGGGACTCGTCCGATCCAGTTCTCCGGCGGCGAACCAACGGTCCACGACGACCTTCCCGAACTCGTCGAGCGAGCGCGAGAGATGGGGTTCGAACACGTCGAAGTGAACACGAACGGCATCGAGCTCGCGACCCAGCAAGGATACGCCGAACGGCTCGCCGACGCCGGCGTGACCGCGATCTACCTCCAGTTCGATGGTGTCACACGCGACACCTACGAAACGATCCGGGCAGTCGATCTCCTCGAGATCAAACACGAGGCTATCGAGGCATGCCGGGACACGGGCCTCCCCGTTATCCTCGTGCCGACGGTGGTGCCGGGAACGAACGACGACGAGATGGGCGACGTCGTCCGGTTCGCCCTCGACAACCTCGACGTGGTCCAGTCGATCAACTTCCAGCCCGTCGCGCACTTCGGTCGCTACGCCGAGAACGAGGGCCGGTTCTCGCTCGACGAGGCTGCCCGGCGAGTCGCCGACCAGCTCGACGGGCTCGAACCCCAGGACTTCCTGCCCGTACCCTGCTGTTCGTCGTACTGTCAGATGAGTACGGCCCTCGTGCCGAACGGGGAGGAGGGAGTGGTCCCGCTCACGGGGTTGCTCGACCTCGATAACTGGGATACGCTCTCTGGACTCATCGACGAGGCCGACTGGATGGAACTGCTCGCTGGCACCGCGGCCGGTCGAGACACTGTCGAGGTCGCGAGCACCTGCTGTGGATTCGAGGTTCCCAGCGCGGGGCCCGTTCTCCCCGTCACGCTCACTGGATTCATGGACGCCGACGCAGCAGATGTGGACCGCCTCGACAACTGTTGTATCTCTGTACCGACGCCTGATGGCGATCTCGTTCCGTTCTGCGCGTACAACATGACGACCGAGGACGGGCGGTACGCGCTCCGGAACCGCCACGGCTGGGGTGGTCGGGACAAGGTTGAGTCAGACGGATCACGTGCAACGGCCCCTGTCTCTGAAGGCGAGCCAGCCACCACCGGTTCCGAGGACGACTAACACTATGCAACAGCCACTCGACGCTATCCTCCGTGATCCGTGGCAGATCCTCGGGATGGTACTGGATGGGCCGCTTCATCCCGGGGGGAGGGAGGCCACGGAGACGCTGTTGGACCGAGCCGGAGTAGACGAGCAGACACGACTTCTGGATATCGGCTGCGGTGCTGGCGATTCGCTCCACGTCGCCCGCGAACGGGGCGCTCGCGCCATCGGACTCGATCGCGAGCCACCGGGTACAGATGCCGTCTGCGGCGACATATCCGCGCTTCCGTTCCGCGACGACAGCTTCGACGTGGTGCTCGGGGAATGTGTCTTGTGTCTCTCGCCTGCTCTCGATCAAACCCTGGGTGACGTCAACCGTATTCTCCACGCGGGCGGGCAACTCGCCCTGTCGGATGTGACGGTCACAGGCGACACACCGGACCTGCCGCCACCGATCGACGAACTTCTCTGTCTCGATGGCCCTCGCGACCGAGACGACATCTGCCAGGAGATAGCGAGTGCGGGCTTCGAGATCGACGACGTGCAAACGCACCGGGAGGATCTCTTGGAAATGCGTGATCGGTTGCGGGAAGCGCTCGATCTTGATCGACTCGTTGACGTGCTCGGTGACCGGGGAACACAGCTCCGAGACGGAGCCAGCCAACTCGAAACTGCCATCGAGGCAGGGCAGGTCGGCTACGTCTCGATCGTCGCGACCAGCCAATCGTGATCGACCGCACGGATAGCTGGCTGATCACCTGTGGCTCTTTCGAGCGCAGGCGACGAGTATCGACCCAGCGTTGAACGTAGTGACGTCCACAGTTCCGAACTCCCGCCGTAGGGCGGCCACCAAGTCGACCTGGGGTACCCAGTTCGTGGCCGATTCGGCGATTGGGGTGATGATCGGGTTGAGAAGTGTCCACGGAATCCGCTGGAAGAGTTGCGCATCCAGAACAACGACACGACCGCCGGGCCGGAGTGCGGTCTCGATCGACCTGATTGCCCGTTCCGGGTCGGTAACAGCACTGAGTGACATCGCGGCGTAGGCTGCATCGTGCGTGCCATCCGAAACCGGAGGGCGCCGTGCATCACCCCGCAACACGTGGACGTTTTGCCATCCCTTCCGTCGAATCCGATCTCGAGCCGCGTGCGTCATACCGCGACTTGCGTCGATACCGACGATCGTCCCGTCCGGACCGACGGATTGCCGTAGCGATTCGAAGCTGTTCCCCGTGCCACAGCCGATTTCGAGAACCGATTCGCCCGGCGTGAGATCGAGCGTCTCGATAGCCAGGTGGCGGAACTCTTTCTCACGGCCGAGAAATGCCATCTGATACAGAAGATCGAGTGCTCTCGGATGTCGACTCCACCAGTCGTAGATTCGACCCCCGTATTTTGTGTCGGTGCCAGTACCCATCTGTTGTGTACACACACGAGGAAGGGGCGCTACTTGATTCTCGTCTCTGCAACTTCGGGGAACAACTGGAAGGAGCAAGACCGCAAACCAAGAGAGAAGTTACACGTCGAGTTCGTCAGCGAGATCGTAGAAGGTCTCGACGGTCAGATCTGGTTCACCGCCGAAGGTCTCCCAGGGCGCGCCCTTTCGATCGACTCGAACACCCTGCATGCCAGCGTGTTGTGCGCCCATGACGTCGAACCAGCCAGCCGTTACGTGGGCGATTTCGTCGATCGGTGTCCCGGTGCGGCCAGCAGCGTGGCGGTAGAGAGCGGCGGCGGGTTTGAACATTCGGATCTCGTCGGCGCTGACGGTGTCTTCGATCAGATCGCCGATATCCGCATGCTCAACCATCGACTCGAGCATCTCTGGGTTTCCGTTCGAGACGACGTAGCAGCCGTAGCCCCCATCCCGCAACCGTTCGATGCCGTCGCGGACGTCGTCGAAGACATCGAGTTCGTGGTAGACCGCGAGGATATCGTCGCGCTCCTCCATAGTGAGGTCGACACCGTGCGCGTCAAGCGCGTACTGGAGGGCGTCACGGTTCATCTCGTAGAACGGCTGGTAGGCGTCGATTTGGTTCGCGACGAACGTGTACTCCAGCGACCGCGCCCGCCAGAGGCGGGACACTGGTTCTGGATCGGCAACACGATCAGCGAGTGCCTTCTCGGCTGCATCTACGTCAACGAGCGTGCTGTACGAGTCGAACGTAATTGTCGAAACACGGTCGGTGTCGAAAGCCATCATCTACTGTACCGACGTCACGAGTGATAGTATTCCGCGTTCCAGACCGCTTGGTGACTTCGAGACACGGACCCGAGCGTCACGACCCTCTTTATAGCTCGCGTCTATTCACGTCAATATGGTTTCCAACACGCGTCTGTACGGTGCAGCAATCGCGTTCGTATCTGGATTATACTCACTCTGGAGCGCGTCCACGGCGTCACGAATGATGACCAGCAGCTGGCTCATGGGCGCGCTCGGCGTCGTCGTGCTCGTCCACGGCGCACTCCTTCTCACGGACTATGCGAACCGACTCGGGACTACCAGTGGTCAATTGATGATTGTGTATGCAGTAGTGATGCTCCTCAATCAGGCTCTTCTCGGAACTGGAATGATGGATGACGGCAGTAGCATGGGAATGAACAACGGGATGGGGGGAAGCGGCATGACTGCCGGAATGGGATGGGACGCTGGGATGGTCGCCCTCGCCGTGTTGATGCTCGCCAGTGGCCTCATTATGACGCGAAATGGATCAATGAATACAGCCTCTAGTGGGATGTGAGACCAACCCAGCTGAATATCCTGATGGACACTCGATTCCATACCGCAACTGTTGTGTTCTTCCCTTGGTTGCCGAGTTCTCCCGGGAGAGATCTATCCGAATACCGAGACGTCATCGTTCGATTTCGAGGATCAGATTGAACTAGTCACGCCGTCAGAAACCCAAAAGTCAGTCATCGAAGCACGTGTCGCCAGTTACTCAGTCGTAAGTGGGATTTCATTAGTCAGGGGCGGTTACTACTCGTATGGAGGAATTCGACTTTCTGGTAATCGGTTCGGGCTCCGGGCTCGATGTCGCGAACGTAGCGGCGAATCAAGGACAATCCGTCGCTGTCGTCGAAAAGGGGCCGCTCGGTGGGACGTGTCTCAATCGGGGCTGTATTCCCTCGAAGATGCTGCTCTATCATGCTGATGTCCTCGAAACAATCGAACGGGCCGGCGAGTTTCACATCGATGCGGACGTGTCCGATGTCGCATTCGCCGACATCGTCAACGAGGTAAACGAAGAAGTGGACGCGGACGCGGAGTCGATCCGCAGCGGCCTGCGCTCGTCCTCCCAGCATGAGTTGTTCGAGGGCACGGGCCGGTTCGTGGACGATCGAACCGTCGAACTTGTCGACGGCGACGACGAAGGAACGCGGCTTCGAGCTGAGACCGTGCTCATCGCTGCAGGCACTCGACCGTCGATTCCGGACATCGATGGAATCGAGGACGTGAACTACCGCACGAGTACAGAGGCTCTTCAGTTGGAAACCCCTCCGGACCACCTCATTATCGTTGGCGGCGGCTACATCGCTGCCGAACTCGGACACTTTTTCGGCACGTTCGGGAGCGACGTGACGATTATCGGGCGTCGGCCGAATCTCCTCCCGGATGCCGACGGTGAGGTTGCCGAGGCCTTCACCGACCGATACGCTGACCGGTTCACCGTCCAGACGGGGTACACGGCGACATCGGTCTCCGAGGGGGGTGGCGAGATAACCGTCGAGGCCAGACCGTACGAATACGGAGACGACGGCGGCGTGGTGGATGACGGGGATGTCGTGACTGCAACTGGAGACGAACTGCTGATCGCAGCGGGGCGCGTGCCCAACTCCGATACGCTACACCCGGATGCGACGGGAGTCGAGACAGACGAGCAAGGGTTCATCGAGACCGACGAGTATCTGCGAACTACCACCGACGGCGTGTGGGCGCTCGGTGACATCGTCGGCGAGTACCTGCTCAAACACAGCGCGAACCACGAAGCGCAGGCAGTCGCCCGTAATATGTTCGGTAGCGACTTACAGCCAGTCGACTACACGGCGATGCCCTTTGCCGTATTCGCTGCTCCCGAGGTCGCGGGCGTCGGCGTCAGCGAGGAAGAACTCCAGGCAGCGAACCGTGAGTACGCCACGAACACATACCGCTACGAGGACACGGCTCGGGGCGATGCGATGAAGGCCGATGGATTCGTGAAGGTGCTCATCGACCTCGAGGGGGAGATTCTCGGCTGCCACATCATCGGTCCGGACGCATCGTCACTCGTCCAGGAGGTTGTCGTCGCAATGAAAGCCGGCTCGGGAACGGTCCGAGACATCCGGTCCTCCGTCCACATCCATCCCGCACTCCCAGAGGTCGTGCAGCGAGCGTTTTCCGGCCAGTTCAGTCGTGGTGACGACGGACACCAGCACCAGCACTGATCACGTCGAGTCCGGGATTACTGGTCTGTAACTCCGTTACGTGTCGGTTCGCGCGAGTTTTTCAGGCTGACTCTTCTACATGGAATCGCATGACAAAAGCAGCAGTTGTGATTCTCGCTGGAACGGAAGGTCACGCGAACGTTGGCCGTCTCGTGAATGGGCTCGAAACCGCCAAGGAGTTCGCAGAGACAGAAGGAGACGAAGTCGAACTCATCTTCGACGGTGCTGGAACCCAGTGGATCCCCGAACTCGAAGATTCGGACAGTGACTATCACGAACTCTACCAGGCCGTCAAAGATGATGCGTCTGCGTGTGATTTCTGCTCGGGAGCATTCGGTGTCGATGATGCAGTGAACGATTCTGGCGTGGTGCGACTTGACGACCACGACGGGCATCCCAGTATCCGGTCGCTCGTTGACGACGATTACGAGATTATCACGTTCTGACGTTCGAAAACGGCTGACCCATCTCAGTCTCCGAAAACGAATAATCAGCTAATGTACCGACTACATCCCCCGGCTTAATCCAGTGCTCTTCTCGTACACTATTTGAATACATAACACCTTACCCATGTTTCCATCTGCCGGTGACGAACTTCGAATAAAACCCGGGGGATTTCTCATCGCCCTGATCGCCTTCGTCCTTACTCGAACCCTCTTGGTTGGGGTGGTCTACAATAGTCCAGCCAGCTCGATCTTGGCCACGCTACTCCAATTAGTGCCCCTCGTCATAGGACTGGGGTTGGTGATTTACGGCGTGAGCCTAGCTGTCAGTACCCACGACAGAGCCTACGCACGCACCGTCGCGACATGGTTTCTCGTCGGTAGCGTTGGCATATTCGCGATGGTTGCTCTGGGTGCCGTCGAGAGCTCAGATCCAGTCGTGACGCTATTCTCAGATATCGTCGTCGCCAATGCCGTCCTCGGGGGTGGAACAGGTGGAATAGTCGTCGGTATCCGATCTGCGAGAGATGAGCGACGCCAACAATCGCTCTCGAGACAGTCCGATCAGGTCGTCTTGTTGAACCGGATTCTTCGTCACGAGATTTTGAACGCGATCACGGCAATTCGGGGCCATGCAGAGTTGTTACACAACGAACAGAGTACCGGTAGTAGTTACGACGCGATCAGTAATGGAGTCGATCGCATCGAACAAACGATAGCACAGGTAGGATTTCTCATTCGAACTCTCGATGAGACTGCGGTGAGTCTTACCTCGGTCGATTTGGCGACCACCGTTCGGGAGTGCTCCGACAAGTTTCCGGATGATGCCACGGTTACGATCGACGCGTCCGACTCCGTACAAGTCCGCGCTGACGAGCACCTCGAAACGGTACTTACGGAACTCGTCGAGGGCGCACTCGAACGGGCCTCGAAGCGCGAAGCGACGGTTGCAGTCTCCCCAGAGGAAACCACCGTCGACGTTTCGGTTACCGCTCCTGGTCGGTGGCTCAACGAAAGCGCTCAAAGAACACTTCTCGAAGGCATCCAGGACTATGAGGATCAGAACCTCAATTACGATATACCGATCATCCGATTGTTGGTGACCCAGTTTGGAGGGACCATCGATGTCGTCGATAGAGAGGAAGGTACGACGGTTGTCGTGACTCTCCTCCGAACATCCGAGCAGGCTCCCAAGAGTGATCTACCGGGAGTCAGCTCGGATAGTCTTCGGAACGCCACAGTCGCTGGTGTCGTAGCGGGGGTAGCGATGGGTCTGATCCTCCAGATCTTCACTGGTGAAATGGGAATTATCGGGGCGCTCTATGGGGTTCAGTCGATCGTTGTCGGGTGGATAACCCACCTGTTCCACAGCGTGGTGTTCGCAACAATGTTCGTTGCCGCGGTTACTGTCGATAGACTCGAACAATATGCTGAGACCCTCTCTGGGACTATCACGCTCGGTCTTGTGTATGGGATGCTACTTTGGCTCGTCGCTGCCGGCATCGTCATGGGAATATGGCTAAATCTCGTCGGAATACCGTCGTCAGTTCCGAATCTCGGTGTCGTGTCCCTCATCGGACATCTAGTCTGGGGCGCATTGACCGGTCTACTCGTCTTCGTGCTGCCGACAGAGATTAGGTGAGGGAATCGTCATCTCAGCGCGAGAGCGGGGTCATCCCCTTCCACCAGCCAGTGCGGTTGCCTCGGGAAGCCGTCGGAGCCACAGCATGGCGACTGTCCCGAGGAACGGTCCGATAACCAGTGGCGAAAAAGCCCACTGCCAGCCGACGAAACTAGCAATAATCGGTGTTATTTGGATCGACCCCACAGTGAGTAGAAAGCCGATGGCGGTCTGTAGCGTCAGAGCTGACCCAACGTAACTGTCCTCAGCGAGTTCGGAGACGGCCGCCGAGAACTGTGCGGAGTCGGCGACGATGACGAACCCCCAAATCAACAGGAACGGAACGAGGATAAGCAGGGGCCCACCAAACACGAAACCGGCACCAATACAGGCTGTGCCGCTGACGACCATACTTCCGCTCGTGACGGTCGTCCGTCCGATTCGGTCTGCGAACACACCGGCGACGACGGCACCGATACCCCCTACTGCAATGGTTCCGAACGCAAGTAGCGCAGCGAGCGTCGGTGCCGGGTCGCCGCTGGCAGCGAAACTCGCAGCCAAATATACCGGGATCCAAGCCCAGACGGCGTATAATTCCCACATGTGACCGAAGTATCCGAGATTGGCAAGCATCGTCCCACGATCACCGAGCATCCGCCGAATGGCTCCGGGATCGAACGGTGCTGCCGGAGCTTGATAGGGCCCTGGACGTACAAAGAGAACGAGCACACCACTGACAGCTGCGAGCCCAGCTGCACCCAGTAAGACTAGCCGCGGACGGCCGACGCCACCGATCGCCCGGAGCAGATGCGGCATCGCCGACCCGATCGTGAGTGCACCGACAAGCGTGCCGATAGCGAACCCGCGTCCTTCCCGAAACCAGCCAGCCATGATTTTCATGCCTGTCGGGTACACACCGGCCAGTGCGACACCGGTGAGAAACCGTAACAGAACAGCCGGGAGGAAGGACGACACGGCAAGGGCAATAAGTGCAGTCGCTCCCACGCCGATGGCGGCTGAGATAGCAAACAGGTACCGCGGCGGAATCGTATCCGAGAGGGTGAGCGTCGCAGAAAGCACGGCGCCGACGACGAACCCCAGTTGTACCGCGTTCGTCAACCATGCCGTCTCAGCGCTCGAAAGATCCCAGAGAGCCGCGAGTTCCGGCCCGACCGCTGATGCACTGAACCAGAGCGTCATCGCAAGCAGTTCGGCAACAGCAAGAACGAGGAGGACACGGTAGCGACTCGTTTTCGTGGGTTCCTGCTTCATGTCTGATTTCGAATTGTCAATTTTGTGTGTGACTCCGTATCCATCACGTTGGTGTACTAATCAAAGTGGATAAAATCTCACGAGGGGGTTCGGGTGTATTGCACACCGGAGAGCGTATTATATATGCTGAAAGCATCCGTATCCACGCTAGGAAGATGACCGATGACCGGGATCGCGATCACTCTGAGAGTGATCTTTCGGCGAGTAAATCCTCCGCCACGGATTCGTCTCCTGAAGAGCGTTATCGCAAAATATTTGAATACAACAACGACGCAGTGATGGTCGTTGATCTGGAGACCGAGTCCTTTCTCGATGTCAATCCCGCAGCCTGTGAGCTGCTCGGATACTCCCACGAGGAACTCCTCTCGTTGCATCCGGAGGATATTCATCCCAATGACGTCGAGCGCGTCCGGGAGGAGTTCATTTCGCAAATCTACCAAGAAGGATCGGGATTCACCGACGATCTGACCTGCCTCACCAAAGACGGAGAAGAGGTTCCAACCGAAATCTCTGGGGCCGCACTCAATGCAGGCGAAGATGAAACCGAACCAACACAGATGATCGCGATGCTGCGTGACATCTCTGATCGTGTCGAACACCGCCAGGAACTCGAAGAGAAGATCGAACGGTTGGATCGATTCGCCAGCATCGTCTCACACGACCTGAAGAACCCACTCACGGTTATCAAGGGCCATGTAACGCTCGCTCGGGAGACTGGCGATCCCGAACACTTCGATGCCATCGAGAACGCGGCCGATCGGATGGACGAGATGTTGTCCGAACTCCTGCAGCTTACTCGGGAAGGAGATCTCGTTGGTGAGCAAACGGAAATCGAGTTGGGGGCCCTGGCACGAGATGTCTGGAACGACTGTGAAATTGAGTCAGCAACTCTCGAGACGGAGTCATCGACGACGATTCGCGCTGATCAAGACCGCCTCCACGAACTCTTTGCAAACCTCTTCGAGAACGCCTCGACTCACGGTGGAGCGTCAGTAACCGTCCGGGTTGGAACGTTCGACTCAGAGGACAAAAAAGGGTTTTACGTCGAGGACGATGGGGACGGAATCCCAGCTGACGAGCAGGATACCGTATTCGAATGGGGGCAGACAACAACCAGAGACGGCACCGGGTTCGGTCTCGCTATCGTCGCCGAGATTGTCGAGGCACACGGATGGGAGATCAGCGTCTGTGACTCCGAGGAAGGAGGAGCGCGATTCGAAATCAGTCAGTCCTGAGACTCATATTGTGGAAAACAGGCTGGATTCGACACTCAGTATATAAATACTATGGTGAGTTGGAACACGACTGAACGCGCACGGCGTGATTAACCCTGTTCTCCACGCTTGGCAAAGATATGACCGGTAACTCGTCCCCGAACACGCCACACGGGGACACGACGTGGTACAAGGCGCTTTCTCCTGACGAACTACCTGAGGGCCGAGTCAAGGCTGTCAGCTGTGGCGATACGACCGTCGCTGTAACCCATTACGACGGTGAATATGCCGCTCTCGATAACAGCTGTCCCCACCAGGGCGGCCCGCTCGGCGAGGGGTCGATCGAGACAGGCTACCTCCGGTGTCCGTGGCACGGGTGGGATTTCGATCCCCTGACGGGCGAGACACCCGGCCCGCACGACGACTGCGTCCAGACGTTTCCGGTCGAGGAACGCGAAGACGGTATCTACGTCGGGTTCCCCGAGGAGGAACCCCACGAGCGAACGGTCTCCGACGTCATCGCCGAGACACTGGTCAACTGGGGCGTCCGGCAGGTCTGGGGCATTGTCGGCCACTCAAATCTCGGCCTCGCCGACGCACTCCGCCGCGAGGCCGACCAGGGGAACCTCGCGTACTACGGCGTTCGGCATGAGGGCGCCGGCGCCTTCGCCGCCTCGGCATACGGAAAACTCACCGGGCGTCCGGCGGCGTGTTTCTCCATCGCCGGGCCGGGCGCGACGAATATGCTCACGGGGCTATGGGACGCCAACGTCGACGGTGCGCCGACTATCGCGCTCACAGGGCAGGTCGAGTCGCAGGTGCTCGGTACGGGCAACTTCCAGGAAGTCGACCTCGAGGCCGCCTACGGCGACGTCGCGGAGTTCGAGGCGACCGTCCTGCCGGACAGCCAGCACGCCGAACTCGCGACCCGCGCCGCCAAGACCGCGATCCTCGAACAGGGGGTCTCGCACCTGATCTTCCCGGACGAGATCCAGACCCAGTCCGCCGAAGGCGTCGAACCGGGCGATCCCGAGGGACGCATCACGGAGCGCGACATCAGTCCGCCAGAGGACGCGCTCCAAGACGCAGTGGACCTGCTCGAAACCGCCGAGCGGCCGGTCATCATCGCCGGCCACGGGGCGCGCTTCGAGATGGACGGGATCGTCGACCTCGCCGAACGGTTCGACTGTCCGGTGCTGACGACGTTCAAAGGGAAGGGGCAGATTCCCGATTCGCATCCGCTCGCCGGGGGCGTCCTCGGGCGAAGCGGGACGCCTATCGCGAGCCACTTCATGAACGAGGCGGACCTGCTGGCCGTCTTCGGGGCGAGCTTCTCGAATCACACGGGGATTGCCGAGTACAAGCCGACGATCCACGTCGACTACGACGCGATGACCCTCGGGAAGTTCCACAGTATCGACGTGCCCGTCTGGGGCGAGATCGGCGTCACCGTCGACGAACTGCTCGGTCGCATCGACGACGTAGAGGCGGAGAGCCAGCGCGCGGAACTCGCCGACCGGTGGGAGATCTGGCGCGAGGAAAAAGCGACGAGACGCGCCCAGACGCCCGAGCGTGGTGTCAACTACGCCACCGCCTTCGAAGCGATGACGCGGCTCGTCCCCGACGACGCCATCATTCCCGTCGACGTGGGGAACAACACCTACGCCTTCGGGCGGTACTTCGAGCCGGAACACCAGTCCGTGCTCATGTCCGGATATCTCGGCTCGATCGGCTTTGCGTTCCCCGCAGCACTCGGTGCATGGGCGGCCACGCAGGAACCCGAGTCGCCGTTTGCCGGCCGGAAGGTGGTCTCGGTCTCCAGCGACGGCGGGTTCGGCCAGTATATGAGCGAGTTCACGACCGCCGTCAAATACGACATGGATATCACGCACGTCCTGCTCAACGACGACGAACTCGGGAAGATCAGCAAGGAGCAGCGCACGGGCGGGTGGGACGTCTGGCAGACCGACCTCGTGAACCCGGAGTTCGCCGCGTTCGCAGAGAACTGTGGCGGCCACGGTGTCTTCGTCGACGATCCGGACGACCTCGACGAGGCGCTCACAACCGCGATCGGCCACGATGGCCCCGCACTCGTCGAAATACTCACCGACTCGGACCCAATCTGATCTTTCGGATGGTCGTGACTGAGGCGTCGGCCGGAGGGAATACGTGAGCGGGTTTACATCGCTTCTCCTGAGCGTTCTCGGAGTGTTCGCACTGGCGTTGGTCGTCCGATTGGTGGTCCGCAACCGGGATCGGGTCGCGTTTGCGAGCGCGCTCGTTTTTATTGGCGTGATCGTGTCGGCAGTCGGACTGTCGTTTGACCTTCCGCTCACCGACGACCTGATCCTGATGATCTTCTTACCGACGATCATTTTCCATGGGACGACGATAATCAACGTTCGGGAGCTGTGGCGGAACACGAGCCTGATCGTGGTTCTCACGGTCGTCGGGCTCCCCCTCTCTGTCGTGATTCTCGGCGTGGTCGGCACGGTTTCGTTCGGATTCCCATTGCTTGTCGCCCTGCTGTTCGCGACGATCATCCTCCCCACCGACCCTGCCGCAGTGCTGTCGATCTTTGACGAGCTCGACGTCGCCGAACAGCTCGCGGTCACCATCGAAGGCGAGAGCCTCCTCAACGACGGCGTCGCGGTCGTGATTTTTTCCGCGGTGATCAGCGCGTTCGAAGCCTCCGGATCGGTCACGGCGCTCGCGACGCCAGGCGCACTCATCGCCATCGCCGGCGACATCGTCATCGTCGGTGGCGGTGGGCTCGCTCTGGGCATGGTCGTCGGCTACCTCGCCCATATCGTAATGCGTCGGCTCGACGACGAGATGAGCATCCTCCTGCTCACCGTGCTGGTCGCCTACGGGAGCTTCCTGCTTGCCGAACATTTTCTCGGGATGAGCGGAATCCTCGCGGTCGTGGGCGCGGGACTGTTGATGGGGGCACACGAGGAGACCCACCACAAGATGAGCACGAGCGAGTCCCACGTTCAGGAGCTCTGGACGACGGCGGCGTTCCTCGTCACGACGATGCTGTACGTCCTCATCGGTGCCGAAATCAGGATTGACACATTCCTCGGGAACGCCGGGCTCGTGGTCTCCGCTGCCATTCTTGTCGTTATCGTCCGCGCGGCCACAATCTACCCGCTGGTCTCGGGGACCAATCTCATACGCAGCCAGCAGGTCCCCCTGTACTGCCAGCACGTGATGGTCTGGGGCGGTCTGCATACCGTCGTGCCGGTCGCGCTGGTGTTGTCGCTCCCGCAGGGATTCCCGTTCCGCGAGGAACTACAGGTGATGGTGTTCGGCGTCGCCGTGATCAGTATCGTCGTCCAGGGTCTGTTGATGCCGGCCGTCCTGACGCGGCTGGGGCTGGGCGATTCGAGCGGCGGGTGACGCGGTTATCTCGTCACACGGCGGCCGAGGGAGAAGACGAAGACGGCGGTCAGAAACGCACCTGAAAGCCCCTCCGAGGCGGCGATGAACCGGCCGATGTCGCCGGCCGGATGGACGTCTCCGAGCCCGAGCGTCGCGAACGTCACGACGCTAAAATAGAGCCCGTCTAGCGCGGCGAGTGGACCGTGGGTCGCGTACCGCACCACCTCGTCGCCCGTGACGAGTCCGCCGGCTGCCGGGTATGCAAGGGCACTGCTCGCGATGACAGCCACCGCGAGCGCGAGCGTCCGCTGTGGCCGCTCGCCGTAGCCGGCGATCAGATCGAGAAACCCGTTCGTGAGCCAGCGAACCGCGGCATCGACCCGGTGTGCGAGGGAGTGATCCCCCGCTCGGGCGTGAGCGGCGTACCGCCGGCGGCGGTAGCGCAACTCGCGGACGAAGAACATCGATGCCGTCTCGCTGTCGCCCGTCGCTGACGCCCCCTGTTTGGCTTCCAGATACGTGTGTTCCAGCCCCTCAGTCGTGTCCGCCTCTACGGGACTGCCGACGTACTCGTGGAGCCGCCAGCGATTCGCCCGCAAGACCGTGCGATAGGATGCGAAGGGGAACCCGTCGAACCGCGTTCGATAGAACCGGTATCGGTCGAAGGTGGCTGGCTCGCAGTCGAGTTTCACGTCACCGAGGGTGGCATCCGTAAGATCGTAGCAGGCGACGGCATCCTCCGGTTGATCGAGCCGCCCTTCCGAAACGGTCGCGTCCTGGAGATGGCACGTCAGGTCGCTACCGGGGCGGACACGAAGCAGGTCGAACGTCCCTTCCGAGAGGTCGAGCGTACCGTCGGCGGTATCGAGACGGGTCCCGTCGAATATCGCCCGGGTCCCGTCCGCACCGACGAACTCGACACCCTGCTCGAACGTCGTGGACACGAACTGCACAGTTCCGAAGGTGAGGTTGGGAAAATGTGCCGATCCGGCGACTGTGACATCGTCGAAACCCAGCCATCTGGTCACATCGCAGGCAGCGAACTCCAGACCCCCGTCGAACTGGGCGTTACTAATCTGGACGCTGCGTTCGAACGAGCCACGACGAGCCCGAAGACAGGTCGACGGTTCCGACGCCGTCCCGAACACCGTGTCGTCGATCGTGACGTCCATCTCGAAGGTCGCTGCAGTAGTGTCCAGTTGCGAAATGTGACAGTCTCTGATGTGGACTGGGTGTCGAACGACCGCCCCAGAGAGGTCGAGCGTCCCATCGACTGTGACGTCACAGAGCGTAATACGGCCGACATCGCTCCCATCGACGACGAGGGCGGAGAGGTCCAGTTCGTCGAGGTGAATGTCGACGTACTCCCGCCGAGCGGGGTCGTCCGCGTCGACATCCGCGAGGAACGCCGTCCGCAGTGCCGACAAGGTGACGTCCGCCGCCCCGCGCTCTTCGGGCGTAAGGTGGAACACGCACCGGTCGTGATCGGCGGCCACCGACCGTGGACAGCACCGCTCCGACCCATCCACGGTGTACCGAACGGTACAGCCGGTCACGCTACACGCCTCGCGTGAGTGCCTCGACGCGTGTGCGGAGTGTCCGGTCGTCGATGGGTCACTGTATTCTTCATATCCATATCAATTGGAAGGGGACCGGAAGAGGTCGGATCGAACGGACGCAGTCGTCCGCAGGACGCCCGCCACCAGCGCCACCAGAGCGAGCGACAGGAGGACGACTCCGATTCCCAGGGGGAGCCCGACCGGATTCGGGCCCAGGACGCTCCCGAGTATCAGTGCGAGGCCGAATATCCCGAGGTAGCTCCCGAGGAGAAACAGCGGGACGACGCTGTAAGGGCCGTCGGTGTAGGCGTACACGCCGGCAAGGAGGCCAGCGACCGGGAGCACGACGAAGTAGACGGTTGTCGCGACTCCGTCGGTCGCGGCAGCTATCCCATTCACCGGGTCCCGGTAGAGTGCGAGGAGCACTACCAGGAATCCGGCCACGAGTGCACCGCCGCCGATTTCGTGTGTGTCCATACGATACTGAAATTCGTGCGGGAAAGAGTAATTGCTCCGCTCTGAGTCCCTCGCGTTACTCCTGGGCGCGCTCCATCTCGTAGCTCAGCCGGTGGGGCATGATGCTCAGGGCGCGGACGATGGCGACCAGCGAGAAGAAGATTCCCACGAGGATGTGGGCGACGCCGCCGAGCTTGAGCCACAGCAGCGTCGAGGGCCACTTGTGGATCGCGGCGAGTGCGCCGTTGACCGCGGCGCCGCGGGTGCCGCCGCTCCCGCCGGCGAGACTCGTGTCGGGGTACGTCGTGAAGAAGTTCTCAAGCAACGGGTGGAACTCGGTCAGCTCGAAGAACAGCGCCGCACCGACCAACAGGTAGCCCACGCCGGCGAAGACGGCACCGACCATGAGCATCTTCTTGATCGAGCCGACAGTCGATTCTATCTCGTCGATTGGTTGACGATCCGGGTATTCGGATGCCATACCCCACATTCATTACCGTGGTACATAGGGTCACATCGGCCGTGGGGCTCACTTACACGGACGCATAGACCTTCTAAGACGTCCGGATGACGGTTTCTCAAGTCGACAACATGCCTCCAACGACTCGACAGGGCACCCCAAGACCCGATGCGATGGAACGCCAAAGCCAAACGAGCATGGCAGCGCGAACTGACCCCCAACAGCGAACACCCCTGATGCGACTGACCGACCGAACGATTGACCCCGAAATAAGCGACGGATGGGTCCGATGAGTCCATCCGACACCCGCCCCGAACACGTCGCCACCTGGAGCGACCTCCCCGACAGAGAGCCGGTACACGCACGCGTCGAGGGCGTGGATCTCGTTGTCATCCGGTACGACGACGAGGTGTCAGTACTCTATGGACGATGTCTCCACCGCGGTGTGCTTCTCGGGGACGGTCACGTCGAAGGAGACGACCTCATCTGTGGCGTCCACGGCTGGGACTACCGGGTCGACACCGGGATCAGCGAGTACGACAACTCCCATGTGTTAGAAACGTTCTCCGCGTGGGTCGACGAGGACGAAGACGCCGTCTACGTCGACGCAGCCGAAGTAGCTGCCTGGGCGGCAGACAACCCCCAACCCTATGACGACCCTGAGCCCGGGGATGGCGGCGACGGGGCGATGCAAGGATCCGCCGACGACATTGATGGCGGCGCCGTCAACCCTGAATTCTACGGCGACCCCGAGCACGAGAAGGAGCCGTACTCTCACTACATCCAAACGCTGGCCCAGCAGGGGCCCGAGGGGATCGGCGAACACGGTGACATCTCCGCGATGGGCGTCCCACGCGCGGAGCTGCCGTCGTGGGACGACCTGCAGATCCTGACGGCCCAGCTCGCCCGAACGCCGCTCGACGACGAGGCAGCCGTCGACACCGAACTGGTGATCGGCCCGAACGCGGAGAACCCGCTGGAACTCGAGATTCCAATCTTCGTGAGCGACATGAGCTTCGGCGCGCTCAGCCAAGAAGCGAAGATCGCAATCTCGACAGGCGCAGACCAGGCGGGTACGGGCATCTGTTCCGGAGAGGGCGGCATGCTTCCCAAGGAGCAGGAAGCGAACTCCCGGTACTTCTACGAGTACGCGACAGGGAAGTTCGGCTGGGACATCGACCTCGTCGAACGAGTCCAGGCGTTCCATTTCAAGGCCGGACAGGGCGCAAAAACGGGGACCGGCGGCCACCTCCCCGGCGAAAAAGTACAGGGGCGGATCGCCGAAGTTCGCGACCTCGAACCGGGAACAGACGCGGTGAGTCCCTCGCGATTCGAAGATTTAGAAACGCCCGAGGACTTCGCCGAAATGGCTGACCGGGTACGCGACGTCGGCGGTGGCATCCCGATCGGATTCAAACTCTCCGCCCAGCATATCGAGGAGGACATCGACTTCGCACTCGAGGCCGGCGCGGACTACCTCATCCTCGACGGTCGCGGCGGCGGCACCGGCGCGGCACCGGACGTGTTCAAGAACAACATCTCGGTCCCGACGATGGCCGCTCTCGCCCGTGCCCGCCGTCATCTGGACGCGCGCGGCCGGTCGGACGTGACGCTCATCGCGACGGGCGGCCTCCGGACGGAATCGGATTTCATCAAAGCGATGGCACTCGGTGCCGACGGCGTCGCGGTCGCCAACGCCGCGATGCAGGCCATCGGCTGTCTCGGCATGCGAGCCTGTGACTCGAACAACTGTCCGGTCGGGATCGCCACCCAACGAGAGGATCTCAGAAACCGGCTGGTCATCGACTCGGCCGCTGACGGGCTACAGAACTATTTCGAGGCGACAATTAAACTGATGAAGGTGATGGCCCGGGCCTGCGGCCACGACAGTCTCTCGGGATTCGAACGCCGGGATCTGACGACCTGGAAACAAGACATTGCCGACCTGACCGGCGTTGAGTATGCCGGTGTCGGGAACGATCGGAAACCAAACCAATGAACCTCATTTCAGTCGCTGCGGTGGCAGAGAACGGTGTTATCGGGCAAGATGGAGAAATACCGTGGCAGAGTATCCCGGCCGACAAACAACAATACAGAGATCGGATCGCGGAGTCGCCCGTGATTCTCGGGCGACGGACATTCGATTCGATGCGCGATGACCTCCCGGGAACCGCACAGATCGTGTTGAGCCGGTCGGAATCGGCGTTCGACGTCGAGTCAGCACACCACGCGTCGGGCATCGACAATGCGGTCGCAACAGTCGAATCGCTCGGGAGCGACCATGCCTACGTCATCGGTGGGGCAGGTATATACGACCTCTTCCAGCCCGTCATCGACCGAATGGTGCTCAGCCGGATTCCTGGCGAGTACGACGGTGACACGTACTTTCCGGACTGGGACACCGATGAGTGGACCCTCGTCGACAGCACTCCCTACGACAGTTTCACCCTCGAAGAGTGGGTTCGAAAACAGAGCTAACTAACGTCCCTCTTCAAGTATGGATACATCCGATTTACCCACGGCCGTTGCCGAGTACCTCTCCGAGAATCGTACGGACCTGTTCGAGTTCACGAAGACGCTCGTCGGGTACGATACGCAGAACCCACCCGGGCGAACCGTCGATATCATCGAGTGGCTCGAAACCACGCTCGAGGAATCGGCGTTGTCCGTCGAGCGCTTCGAAGTCGACCCCGAAAAGCCGAATCTCATCGCCACGTTTCCCGGACAGACCGACCGCACGCTGTGTTTCAACGGCCATCTCGATACCGTCCCGTTCGACGAGGGCGATTGGTCGTACGATCCGCTCGGGGAGCGAAACGACGATCGCATCTACGGACGTGGGGCGACCGATATGAAAGGGGCCGTCGCCGCGATGTTACAGGTCGCACTCGCGTACGCCCGGACCGGGACAGAACCGCCAGTAACACTCCAGTTCGCGTTCGTGAGCGACGAGGAAACAGGCGGTGACGCCGGCCTCACGACGCTGTTAGAGACGACCGAGTTCGACCCTGACGCCTGCGTTGTCGGCGAAACCACCTCTCGGAACGGCCGATACTCCGTCTCGGTCGCTGATCGGGGGAACATCTGGCTCACACTCGAAGCATCAGGGACTGCTGCACACGGCTCACGACCGATGATCGGAGAGAACGCAATCGATCGCCTGACCGAGGCGATTGAGCAGTTGCGAAATGAATTCGGTCAGCAGGAACTGTCGGTCGATCCATCGATGGACGAGATCATCAAGGAGTCCGTCGCCTTCTACGAGCCTGAGGCTGGAGCCGACGCCACCCGAAGCCTGTACAGGTACCCGACGATCAATCTCGGCATCATCGAGGGTGGAACGGCGATCAACACGGTGCCGGCCTCGGCATGCGCGAGAGTTGATATCCGCCTGACTGCTGGCGTCGACACCAGAGAAGCACTCAGCGGGATCCGGAACTGCTTGGCCGGGATGGACGGCATTGAGATCACTGATATTTCGTGGACCCGTGGGTCGTACGAGCCGCTCGGGAGTCCGATCGTCGAAGCGAGCGCGCGGGCAGCCGACCACGTCGTCGACGACCAAGTCTACCGGCGGAGCGCAACCGGTGGCGGTGACGCCAAAGTGCTTCGACACGAGGGGATTCCAACGGTCGAATTCGGCTTCGGCACCCAGACAGCGCACGGCACTGACGAATACACGACGACCGAGGCCCTGGTTCGAAACGCCATCAGCTACGGTACACTCCCAGTCCTCTACGAGCAACTCACGAGAGCTGACGAATGATTGCAGCCATCGGGGAGCCGACAGTCGCGCTGATGACGCTCGTTATTCTGGTCTCCGGGACGACGAATGGACTTGCTGGCTTCGGGTTCGCTCTCGTCGGGACGATGGCGCTCGCAACGGTAATCGATCCGGCAACGGCGGTCGTCTTCATGATCATCCCGATTCTCGCGGTGAATCTCTCGCTGGTCCGTGATCTCTCTCAAGAAGAGCTTCGAACCTGTAGTCGACGGTTTGGCCCACTCATCGGTGCCGCGCTGATCGGTACGGTTATCGGGATGGCGATCCTCAGTCGTATTCCGACCGGCCCCCTACGTGTCGGCCTCGGAGTATTGACGCTCGGGTTCGTCGCGACTGCTCAGCGACGGATTCCACTCCCGGACTGGTCGGCAGGTGGGATCGGTACGTTCGCACGAACGCGAGTCGGAATGCTCGGTGTCGGCGGCATCTCAGGACTGTTGTTCGGCGGGACGAACGTCGGGGTACAGCTCATCGCGTATCTTCGGAGCTTCGACCTCTCCCACGGACTATTCGTCGGCGTCGTCGCGCTCGTGTTCCTGGGACTCAACGGAATTCGCGTTGCTGTGGCGGGGTTGTTCGGGTTGTATCCGAGCCGGATACTCCTGCTCGTTTCCGTCGCCGCTGCCGTTCCAGCCGCGATCGGGGTCGCTGTAGGCAAGCGCCTCCGAGTTACTACCAGCGAGCGCACTCGCCGACTCGTCGTCTTGGGTCTCCTCACTGTCGTTGGATTTCGTCTGGTCGGGGGTGGACTGGGACTGATCTAGACGTCGGCGCCAATACGTTAGCTGTCACCCGATTCGAGCGAATAAATCCGCTGTCTCGCATCCATAAACGAGATACGGGAGGTGACGATTCCGTTCTCTTCAAGCTGCGTGAGGGCATACCGAACGGTCCGAGGTGGAAGAAGTGTTGACTCGGCGAGTTCCGACTGCGTACTCTCACCCTCGTATTCGAGCGTTTTCGCGACGAGTTTGGCACTCGGCGGGAGATCGTGGAGGGTAGCAGAAGTCTTCTGAGTTGTAAGAGACGGCTGATCAGTCATCAATATCAAGAGGGAACGGGCCCGTCTTAACAGACTATCAGACGTGCGATTACATTGCACACCCGTACACTCGTTTGCAGTACCTCGGCCGTCGAGGCCCACCTAAAAATAGTTCGTACCTCATCTCCATCGTCAGTCAGCGGATACTCGACACACGGCGGGCTCAGAAAGGCGGGTCGCAAATCTCGTGACACTCCAAACCAAGAGAATGACGGCAGCCGCGAAGAAGAGCGATCCGAGCGGCGATGCCGGATCGATGAACGCCCAGTAGAGTGGGCTTGCTGAGACGCCGAAGAACACGCTTGCAACCGCATACACCGCAGGTCCACAGCAGCAACAGGCCGTCGCGCCCGTCGTGGCAAGCCCACCGAGAATGCCGCCAGAGGAGGAAAACTCCATACTGTGCTGCCAGACCGCAGTCATCAACGATGCATTCAACCCGATAAGCCCCACCAGCGTGCCAATGAGCAGTGCGGTCCCGACCGACATCGCCCCCGCAAGCGGGATCGAAGGAACGTAGAATTCGACGGCAGGCCAGACAACCAGCGGATTCGCAAAGCTCGCCGTCGTGACGAACGCGGTCGTCGGGCCGTTTACCCCCTGCTCCGGATTCACGGTGAATAACCCCGCGGAGAACAAGAAGAACACGCTGAACATGGCTGCGACGAGACCGCCCACGTGTCCAGCGAGCTGATCGACTGCGTCGCTCCGGACCACGGGCCACACATCTACCCACAGGATGTAGCCAACGAGAAGCGGGACGACGACCACGAGCAGGTACCCGACCGGGTGTCGATACCCGCTGTTCGGCATCAGGGCTGGATACCCCACCCAGATACCGAGTGCCAGTCCGAGCACGCTGTATTCGAGGCGAGTGGGCCACCGCCAGACGCCGAGCAACAGGCTCCCCGTCGTGAGCAACCCAGCTGTGACCACGGCAAGTGGCGGATACCACGCGTGGAGCGTTGGGGTCGTCCCGACGGGTTCGATTTGGATCTGGATGATGGCAATCGTCCCGAGTAGCGCCACTCCGAGCCCGATCAGAACCCCGCTGAGAGTCCGTTTCGGGTGGTCACTCCACACTCGCTTTCCGAGAAGCGCACTGCCTCCCATACCCACGCCCCCACCCAGGATCAGCACGAGAAACGCCCAGTGTGGGGTACTGGCGTGGGTACTGCCGCTATGGGCGGCTACCGGTGGCACGAACAGTAATGCACCGGCGAGGACCAGCCCCTGAATCAGGAGACGGTAATCCATCCTCCGTGCTGTACGCTGATCATGGCTCTCCGAACGGTCAGTCTGCTGTCGCGAAATCATTGATACAGGGTGAATACGGTGGCATCTGTCTGGAGGCCGAACCCACTCATACGGCATATTGTGTTACCCCCTTTGCGTTCTGGAGGACAGCATACGACAGCAGAAGCGTCGCCACAGACCAGACCCGTCCCGTCATTGTCGCCCCCTCCGACGGAGAACGAGCCCGATGACGAGTAGCGGCAGTGCGGTCACGAGTGCGGTCACGAGAATTCCACCGAGTCCACCCACGGCACCGCTGACAGCAGTCACGCCAGCAGCTGTTCCGCCGTCGACTGCAGCCCCGCCTGCGAGGGTCGCAGTGCCGATACAACAGAGACTGAGTGCCCCCGCAAGTCCGAGGAGCCCCCAGGGCGACCCATCAGCCGAGGAAGCCATCGTTCGCCTCTCCGATGTGGTGATAGCCAGCAGCGAGGCCCAACGCAACCAACCCGCCCAGGCCGACAACCGCCAGATACGTCACGCCCATCGAGAGACCGATGGTGGTCGCAAGGCCACCGACCACCACCGCCCCACCGAGCACCTCGAGGCCGAGACAGCACGCGACGACGCCACCGACTCCCGCATACGGGAGCCACGAGTCAGCGTCATCGCTCATCGGTCTCAGCCTCGGTAACGACCTCGCACCCGAGGACGCTCTCAATATTCTGGCGAATACAGTCATCGGCCAGTGAGAGCATTTCGACGGCTTCTGGCCGGCTCACCTCGTAGTACTTCTTGCGGCCGTCGCGCTCCGCGTCGACCAACTGGCAGTTCTTGAGACACTGGAGGTGATGCGAAACCAGATTCGTCCCGAGATCGACGCGATCGCACAGTTCACTGACGTTGAGCGGTTCGTCGGCCTCGACGAGTGTCTGGAAGATCCGGAGTCTGGTTGGATCACCGAGCGCGCTGAAGATGTTCGCGCGGGCCTCGTTCACGTCGTCGTTCGATTGGAGGAGATTGATACTCATTACAATAACCAAACTTCCATTTGGTCATAGTCCTTTCGGAGAAGAGGAGGCAGAGAATGGCCTCTATAGCCATCTAGAGCAGAATGTTAAAGCTCCAAACAACACAACGACTATTAGAATGTCTGAGTCAACCGATTACAATCTCGTGATTCTCGGCGGTGGGGCAGCCGCGTTCGCTGCCATCACCGAAGCAAGTGGCCGAGGACTCTCGACGGCCTTGGTGAATACAGGGTTGCCGCTCGGCGGCACCTGCGTGAACGTCGGCTGTGTCCCCAGCAAGCACCTGCTCGCTTTGGGCGAACAGGCAGCCACACCGCAGGAGAATCCGTTCGAGGCGGTCCAGTACAGCGACGGCGAACCGACCGTCGACTGGGCGACCGCGCTGGACGGCACCGACGAACTTGTCGAGGGATTCCGCAAGGAGAACTACATCGATGTCGCCGAGCACTTCGAGACTGACATCTACGAGGGCTACGGCCAGTTGGTCGACGACACGACCATCGAGGTCGTCGACGGCGCCGACGAGGGCGCGCGCATCACCGGGGAGAAGGCGCTCGTCGCGACCGGAAGTTCACCGTGGGCGCCACCCATCGACGGCCTGGGCGAAGTCGACTATTACACGAGCGAGACCATCCTCAAGGAGCGGGACCTCCCCGAGAGTATCGTCATGCTCGGTGGCGGCTACATCGCGTTAGAGTGGGGCCAGATTCTCCACCGCGTAGGCGTCGACGTGACCATCCTCCAGCGCTCCGAGCGCGTCCTCTCAGACATGGAGGGCCAACTCGGTCGCGAAATGCAGCGCGCCTTCGAAGAGGAAGGCATCGAGGTGGTTACTGGCAACGATTTCCAGCGCGTTCGCACGTCAGCAGCCGACGGTGGAGCCGAAACGATACAGTCAGGCGTCACCGTCGAAACAACCGTCGACGGCACCGAGCGAACAGTCACCGGCGACGCGCTGTTCGTCGCGACTGGCATCCAGCCCAACAGCGAAGGAATCGGGCTCGGAACTGTGGGAATCGAAACGAACGACGACGGGACGATACACGTCGACGAGCACTTCCAGACGACGAACCCGGACGTGTACGCTGCCGGCGACGTGATTGGCAAACCCGAACTGGAGACAGTCGCCGCCAAGGAAGGCAACCATGCCGTCAAGAACGCGTTCGGCAACGAGGGCGTCAGCATCGACTACGATGCAGTCCCAGCAGTCGTATTCACCAGTCCCGAGGTCGCCGCAGTCGGCACCACCGAACTGGAGTACATGGACGAACACGGCACCTGTTCCTGCCGGACCGTCCAGATGGAAGACGTCCCGCGAGCGAAAGCCGTCAAGAACACGGATGGACTCGTCCAAGTCGTCAAGCACCACGAGACCGACGAAATCGTCGGCGTCCACATGGTCGGGCCCCGTGCCGCCGACATGATCATGGAAGCGACGCTGGCGGTGAAGTTCGACCTCACCGTCGACGATATCATCGACACCGTCCACCCGTTCCCCACGTTCAGCGAGGCATTCAAGCAGGCGTGTCAGGCGTTCCGGCGGGATACGTCGACGATGAGCTGCTGCATCGAGTAAAACCCCACCAGCATTATTCGAATTATGACCGAATCTAACAATACAGTGATTCCTGGACTATGCACCACCCGAGAAGCAACGGCAGCCGACGACACCAGACAGCCCCGAGGGCAGGACGATGAGTAACGGATACGATTACGACCTGCTCGTTCTCGGGGGCGGAATGGCCGGCCTCCCGGTCGCGATGAAGTGCGCGTATTCTGGAATGGAGACGGCACTCGTCGAGGAGGATCTTCTCGGCGGAACCTGTCTCAATCGTGGGTGTATTCCGACGAAGACGATGCTCCGGAGTGCAGAGATCGCGGACCTCGCCCGCCGCAGCGAGGAGTTCGGCATCGACATCGACGGCGCCATCGAGGCCGACATGGACGCGATCGTCGACCGCAAAGACGACATCGTCGAGAGCATCCGCGAGGGCGCCTACGAGAACGTCGAGAGCAACGAGAACATCGACTTCATCGAGGGGCACGGAGTTTTCGCCTCCCCTCACGAAATCCAGGTCGACGACCGAACTCTCTCGGCCGAGAACATCGTCATCAACACGGGTGCCAGACCGACGAAGCCGCCAATCGACGGTCTCGACGACGTTAATGTTCACGACAGCACGGATCTGCTGGAGCGTGACTCGGTCCCCGACTCGTTGGCCGTCATTGGCGGAGGGTACGTCGGCTGTGAATACGCCCAGATGTACAGTCGATTCGGGGCTGACGTCACCGTCTTCCAGCGCGGTGATCGCCTCCTCCCTGATGAAGATCCGGACGTAAGCGAAGTCATCGAGACCGCCTTCGAAGACGAGGGAATCACCGTCCAAACCGACGCGCCTGTGACAGCACTTTCAGAGACTGATTCCGGTATCCGTGTCGACGCCGATGGTACTGACGCCATCACCGTCTCGGATGTTGCGCTCGCCGCTGGACGGACACCAAACACGGACGGTCTCCGGCTCGAAGATGTCGGCGTGTCACTCGACGAGCGGGGGTTCGTCGAGACAGACGACAGCTTCAGCACGACTGCTGACGGTGTCTACGCCATCGGCGACGTGAGCGGGCCGCCGATGTTCACCCATTCCGCGCGCGACGACGCAGACCTGTTGTACCGCCACCTCGCGAAAGATGAGGCGATCAGCACCGAGGGCCGAACCGTTCCGTGGGCAGTGTTCACCGACCCGCAGGTCGGCCACGTCGGGCTGACCGAACAAGAAGCCCGGGACGAGGGGTACGAGGTGGGCATCGGCCGCCAGGACTTCGCCGACCAGGGCAAGCCGAAGGCACTCGGTGAGACGGCTGGGTTCGTCAAACTCGTCACGGACGCCGACACCGACGAGTTACTCGGTGCACACGTCGTCGGAAGCCAGGGTGCCGAAATCGTCCACGAACTCGTCCTCGCGATCGAACTCGGCGCAACGGCCGACCAGATCGCGGAGACGATGCACATCCATCCAACACTTCCGGAAAGCATCAACTCTGCTGCCGGTGGCGTTCACAAGCCATCGTAGCACGTCTCGGGTCACTGTCTGGAAACCGATCGCGAGGCGTTCGATCCCGTTCTCTCGCAACTGAGCCGTCCAACGGTCGTGCAGTTTCGTTTCGCATCCGCGACGGGGTTTAGTATGATCCCACCTGCGCTTTACCAAGATTCGATGCTGGAACTCTATCGACTCCCTGGCTGTCCCTACTGTGCAAAAGTTGAACGCGCGCTGGAGGATCTCGATCTCGACTACAAATCGCGTACTGTCCTCCCCTTCCGGTTCCTCCGGTTCGAAGTGAAATCGGTGAGCGGTCAGTCCGGGGTACCGGTGCTTGTCGACCCCGAACACGGGATCGAGGGAATGGCAGAGAGCGACGACATCGTCACCCATCTTGAGAACACGTACGCCTGACGTGGTTCCAGACGACTGTCGAGGACGGCGATCCTCCGCACACCGGTGTCCAACACCGCCAAAATGACCGACTCCGTCATCGCATTCGTCCTCGCCAGTGTTTCAGTTGTCGCGATAGCGTGGGCCCTTCGTCGTCGCCACGTTGCCGTGACCGGCGTCGAGATCGCGGCTACACTTCCGTGGTTCGCCGTCATCGGCGTCGCGGTTGCTATCGGACGTTCGACACCCTTGTCGGGACTGGCCGCTGGATTTTTTCAGAGCCCAACGGTATACCTCGTGGTTGCGGCGCTAGTTGCAGGACTGTGGATGATACTCGATGCCGCCGATGTGAACGATATCTCACGATGGACAGCCGTAAGCGGTGTCCTCACAGCTATCGCCGTCGGCGGAGTGAGTCTTCTCGCAACGGAGGCGCTCCACTGGCGGGTTCTCGTCTGGAACGCCGTTGCAATCGTGTTGGCGATCGGTATCACCGGACTCGTTCTGCGAGCGGTTCAGGATCGATATCTATCTACCCACGGATGGCTCGGTGGTGGAGTCCTCTTCGCGCACGTCCTCGACGCAACGACCACTGGGATCGGACTCGAGTACCTCGGGACGAACGAACGGAATCCGATCTCCGCGACGATCATTCAGGTAGGAGACGGCATCGGCCCGTCCGGCGTCGTCCTCTTTCTCCTCGTAAAAATAACGGCCGCCATGCTCATCCTAGCCGCCCTCGACATAGATAGAGACCAGCTCGGTCGAGAGACCGTCGGCCTGCTCGTCATCGCCGCTGGCGCCGGTCTCATCCCTGCGGTTCACAATCTCACCCTGTTCGCGCTTACAATCCACTAACCAGGCATCGCACCACAGTAAGTCGCTATATCGCTCCCTATTGGGAATGCGTGAAATCAGATCGACTCACCAGACGGACGCGAATCCTACCTGAGAGAACGCCATTCGCGTCGATGACCGTCCACAGAACAGCCTGTCACTGAATTCGTTCGGGTGGTTCAAGCACCAATCCGGTGAGGATTTATTGTGGAGTTCCCTCTAGTTGTCACACAGTGATTGTTTTACACGCGACATTCCCACTCGATCCGGCAACCCGTAACGAAGCGCTCGATCTGATTGAAAACCTCGTCGAACAATCTCAGCAGGAAGACGGGATGGTCGACTACCGCGCCGCGACGGACATCGCGGACTCGAACGTCGTGCGGTTCTTCGAACAGTACGAAGACGCCGATGCATTCGAAGCACACTCGCAGAGAGACCACTTCCAAGAGTTCGAAGAGCGGCTCCCCGACCTGCTCGCAGGTGAGCCCGAAGTTCTCCGGTTCGAGGTCGACTCAGCGACTGAACTCGAGCTCTGACGATAGGGACTCCGAGGACTCCATCCGATATCAGTCAGTGCTTTATGCGGAGTCGTTTTAGCCTCAGGGCGGTCAACGCCCCCCATCCCAACCGAGGGGGAGATCTTTTTCCACAATACCCGTGGCGAGGACGAGGTACTCTATCAGTTCCGGATACCTGATTCGCTGATCGGCATCGTATCTGTCGGAGGACCGCGACGAGAAGGCTTTGTGTGCCGTCACAGCAACGAGGTGTGTTTCTGGGTCAACGGGCATCATTCGGACGCAATCTGACGTCGTTCCGGATGCTCGAACTCGAACTGCTCCGATCGGATCATTTCCAACGTCTCTTCGATAGACGGCCGATCGCCCCAAAATGTTCCATAATACGCGAACCGAACAGTTCCGGTCGGATCGATGATGATCGTCGCAGGCCGATTGATATACTCGGCGTGGACGGCATAGGCCATCGGATCAACGCCGTATTTCGCGCCGATCGCTCCTGCACGGTCGAGTAGGTGTGGCCACCAGATCTGCTCCGCGTACGACTCAATAAACGACTCCTCAGCGAACCAGTACTCCGGTGCGAGTTCCCGACCGACCATCACTCTACCGCGGTAGCCGCCGTGACATTCGATCGTCGCCACATTGACGTCTGCCTCTTGTAGTTCCTCGCGAAGCTCGATCAGTTCATCGAACTCACGGTGACAGACAGGACACCAGTCGGCGAACACCCAGATCAGAGCCGTCCACTCGTCGTCTCCAATCGAGTCCTCGAGGTCCCACGTCCGTCCGTCAGTATCCGGCAATTCGAATGAGGGCGCAGACTCACCGACTGCCAGCTGTTCGAACGTGTCCTCGTCGAGATTTCGGTACGCGGCCTCCAGCTTGGGCTCGGCGACCGCGCCCTTTTCGATGCGGTCAATCGAGAGTTCGGCTTGATGACGGACGTCTTTCGAGTCGTCGTTCGCGTGCCGGTCACGTAGCAAGTCCATCGACCGGGTGGCACCGATTTGCCCCAACGCGACGATAGCCTGCGATCGTGCTAGTGCGTCCGGATCTTCGCGGACCACCCGTTCGAGCGATTCGATCTCGCTCTGGGCTCGCAGAATTCCCAGAGTCGTTGCACACACGTAGCGTACCTGTACGTCATCGTCCTCGAGTCCGACGGCGATTTCAGACGTTTTGGCGTCACCGAGCCGAACGAGGTCACGGACGGCGAGCAGTCGGACGCGCCAATCGTCGGCGTCGAGATCC
Organism: Halorarius halobius; assembly: GCF_024298865.1. GTDB lineage: Archaea > Halobacteriota > Halobacteria > Halobacteriales > Haloarculaceae > Halorarius > Halorarius halobius. The sequence goes on from NZ_CP101162.1 coordinate 274,172, forward strand.
GCGATACCGTGCTCTTCGAGCGTCCTATCGACCGTAAAGCTCGTCTCATCAACAGGGTGGAATTCGTGCGTCCGTACACGGTCGAGTACCGTTTCTACGGACAGTTCATCAGACGAACTCGTTTCAGTATCGTTCATACACCCACGAAGCGGCCGACCCAGAAAAGGATACTCGACGGCACCGTTGAGCTGCTACTGTCTCACCTGTATTGAGGTACAAGCCCCCATTCTCACCGACCGCCCGAAAGGGCGCGAGCGTCTCGAGCCGCTCATCGAATGGGCAGAGCAGCGGCAATGAGTGTTTCACTTGATCCATTATTGCCATATCCGTGATCAGGATATACAGACCAAGCGGTCGGGTGATGAGTAATCCTTCACACCGGGTCGGTTGTCCTATCCAGTGGTCTCAGATGACTCGTCGGCTGAAGTGAGCGAGTAGAGGCGTTTACGAGCATCGGCGAAATATATCTCCTCGCAAATCACGTCTCGATCTTGGAGTTCCGTCAGTGCATATCGGACAGTACGTGCTGAGAGCAGCGTTTCATCGACGAGTTGACTCTGGGTCAGCTCCCCCTCGTATTCCAGCGTTTTATAGACGAGTTTGGCGCTTGGTGGCGCATCAGCAAGGTGTTCATTCGCATCCGGAGCCACGATATGCGTACCTACGGGAACTACCACAACAATTCCTCGGGTGCGTGAGGCCAGTCAAGTAAATTGATACGAGCCAAAGATTCAATTTTTGAAAGCCACTACGACTTAGGGAGGAGAAGTTTAGAAAGAAGACGATGCCATGACTGACAGCCTTGGACTGAAAGAGGGCATCTCAATGGCTCTTGGCGGTATGATCGGAGGGGGCATCTACGCCGTTCTCGGCGTGGTAGCAGAGATCACGATGTCCGCCATATGGCTCGCGTTCCTCCTCGCTGGCATCGTCGCTCTGTGTGCAGGATACTCGTACAACAAGCTCAACAGCCTCACGGACAACCAGGGCGGCAGTGTGACATTCGTCCAGTGTTATCTCGGCAACTCCACGGTAGCCGGGATGGCAGGTTGGACACTCCTGTTCGGCTACATCGGCTCGATGGCCATGTACGCCTTCGCCTTCGGAGAGTTCACGGCCGCCTTCGCCGTCATCCCGAGGAGTGTTGGGGGCTTCTCAACCCGGCCGCTCATCTCGGTCGTGGCGGTGGCCGGGTTCGTCGGGCTAAACCTGCTCGGGTCGCGGATCACCGGAGCCGCTGAAAACGTCCTCGTCGCACTGAAGGTCGGCATTCTTGTCGTGTTCGGTATTCTCGGACTGGTGTATGCGTTCGGGTTCAGTGGTATGCGGTTCGAATATGGCGGTGGGCAACTTGGTGGGTTTGGGCCCCTGATGGCGGCGGCCATCTCGTTCGTCGCGTTCCAGGGCTGGCAACTCCTGTACTACGACCAGGAAAGTATTGAGGATCCCGTCGAGACCATCCGGAAGGCAGTGTACATCTCTATCCCGGTCGCCGTTGCAATCTATATCGTCGTAGGAATGGTGACAGTGAACCTCGTTCCACAGGCGCTCACATCCCACCCGCACGTCGCGCTGAAGGATGCCGCCTCACTGATGATGCAGCCCTACGGGCTGGCACAGGTCGGAGCGGTCGTTCTCGCGCTGTCGGCGTTATTCTCGACGGGCAGCGCCATCACAGCCACCCTGTTTTCGTCGGCGCATTTGGCCAAGGGAATGCTGAGCGACGATCTCCTCCCCGACCAGATCGGAAGCTCGGGCGCTGACGGCCTTCCCAAGCGGATGGTCCTCGTCTTGGGTGCGATCACTGCGGCGTTCACGTGGTTCGGGGGGCTCGGTGCTATCACCTCGTTCGCATCGCTGGCGTTCATCCTCGTATTCGGGTCGATGAGCTACCTCGCGTTCCGCCAGCGTGATCACGACAAGGTGAACGCTGTCATTCCCGCAGTCGGGGCAATCGGCGCGCTGGCGTTCTTCCCGCTGATGCTGTACAACCTCTACACTCGCGAGCCGAACACGTTTTATGTAGTGCTTGGTATCGCCGTCGTCGTGATCGCCGTTGAACTCCTCTACTTCGAGCGCGATATCATCGAGGAGGAAATCAAGGAGTTCGAGCCGGGTCTCTGAGCTGTCGACGAGAGCAGCTCACCCTGTCCGTTCATCGTCTTTTCGAGATCAATATGCGAGCTGTATCTCGTACGCCAATCAAAACCTGTCACTGACGGGAAATCTCAACAGAGCCCCTGGAATGAATAGGTCGATCTGCTTCCACTCGGGCGTGTCGGTGTGATTCGGTTAAACGTGTCAGTTGACAACGAACACCTCCCGCCTATCTGTCATCAAGAGGACTTTCGGGCAGAACCCGTTATTCGTCTAATCAAAAACCAGATGAGGATAAAATTGTCAACAATTTATTACCATGGGCTGGCTATACTCACAGATGGTATAGAGGGCGGAACCGCCGACTGAGGAGATGACACATGGAACGTGGAAACCTGATGAAATCGATAGATACCGGCACGGGAACATCGCCAGAACCGGGGACAGTTCAGGCGAGTGAGCACGACGAAAACGGCGACGAAGAAGATGGGGACAGCGACTCCGGCGACGGGAGCCAGGGATACCTCCCCTACGGCGGGAACGACACAAAGACGGAGAACCGCTTTGCGGACAGTCAGACGGAGATGCCCGGTTTCCCGGAGGCGTTTGCGTAACCATGGCCGAGATCGAACTCGATCCCGACAGAACTGCATTGCTGATCACCGACCCGCAGGTCGACTTTCTGAAGCCCGAGAGCGTCGTCTGGGACAAGGTCGGCGAGACCGTGGAGGAGAACGCGGTCGTCGAAAATCTCTCTCGACTCCGAGATGCCGCCAACGAAGGCGATATTCCCGTGTTCTACTCCCCTCACGTGTACGAGGACGCGGAGTACGAGGAGTGGGAGCACCTCAACAACATCGACCAGATCATGTTCGACACCCGAATGTTCGACGCTGCGGGCGATGGCGCCAACATCATCCCCGAACTCGAACCGGACGAGAACACGTTCGTGCTCTCCCCGCACAAGCAGCTTTCGGGGTTCTGGAGCAACGACGTTCAGATCCAACTGCGCCAGCGTGGCATCGACACGCTCGTGCTCGCGGGCATGAGCGCGAACCTCTGCGTCGAGTCGCACCTACGCGACGCCGTCGAGAACGGCTTCGAGGTGCTGACCGTCACCGACGCCACTGCCGCCGCCGGTCGGGAGGCGCTCGAGGCGGCGCTGACGAACTTCGGCTTCATCGCCCACGAAACCGCCGAAACCGACGACGTCGTTTCACGATTGCAGGACAGTACCACGGTCGCGAGCAGCACCGACTAACACCCTCTCTTTCACTCCGATTCCCACCATGCATCCAGACACGCCCGCCGTCTCGTTACCCGACTCCGCAGTGTCGTACTGGGTCGATTCGACTGACCAACCGGCACATCCTCATCTGGCCGAGGATGTCGCGGCGGACGTGGCTGTGGTCGGAGCGGGCATCGCCGGCTTCTCGACAGCGACATTCCTCGCCGAAGATGGACATTCCGTCGTCCTCCTGGACGCGAACGGGATCGCAACGAAGACAACTGGCCACACAGCGGCCAAGGTGACCGTCGCCCACGGACTGCGCTACAACTACCTGATCGATACGTTCGGCGAAGAGAAGGCGAAACTCTACGCGGACGCGAACCGGACGGCCCTCGAGGAAGTCTCGTCCCGCGTCGCCGACCAGAGTATCGACTGTGCGTTCCGACGGGCACCGGCCTACTCGTACGTTCCACCGGGAGACGACACGCAGCAAATCGAAGACGAAGTAACTGCGGCTCGCCGTCTCGGTCTCGATGCGAAACACGTCGAGGACGTTCCAGCCCCCGTCGACGTGGCGGCTGGCATCCGGTACGATGAGCAAGCTCACTTTCACCCACGGGCGTATCTCCTCTCCCTGCTCGAGACCTTCGAGGCGGAAGGGGGACGGGTCTACGGGAACACCCGCGCGAGAGACATCGAATACGGCCCTCCACACCGACTCGAAACCCCCGAGGGTCAGGTGAAAGCAGACGACATCGTGGTGGCGACCCATTACCCGTTTGTCAAGCGGATGCTGTACTTGCCGCGAACGCTCCCCGGACAGGAGCACATCATCACCGTGAACGTCGAGGGCGAACCGCCAGAGGGCATGTACTACAATGCCGGTACGGACCTGCATTCGTTCCGTCCGGTTCCGACCCAAAACGGCACGATGCTGCTCGTGGAGGGGAAGAAGCACCCGACCGGGATCGGGGAAGACACCATGGAACTCACCCGACAGGTCCAGTCGTTCGCCACCTCGCATTTCCCGGTCGAGGACATCACCCATCGATGGTCCGCACAGGACTTCATGACGATGGATCGGGTTCCCTACATGGGGCCCATCTCGCCGTTCTCCGAGAGCGTCTACGTCGTCACTGGATTCGGTGGGTGGGGGATGACTCACGGAACGGTGGCCGGACTGCTGCTGAGTGACCTAATTGCGGGACGGGACAACGAGTGGGCGGAGCTGTACACCCCCAATCGGATGCCGCCATTGAAGTCCCTGAAGCGGTTGCCCAACGCGGGCGCTAAAATGATGAAGCAGTTCATCAAAGGGCACCGTAATCCTAGCGAGGAGGACGATCTGCCGCCTCTCGATCCTGGTGAGGGAACGGTCGTGGCCAGAGACAACGAGCCGGTCGGTGTCTACCGGGACGCCAGCGGCGAATGGCACGCTGTCTCCGGTTCTTGTACGTACAGTGGCTGCGTGCTCCGGTGGAACGGCGCCGGGGAAAGCTGGGACTGTCCCTGTGACGGGTCCCGGTATAATAGGGATGGGACCGTCATCGATGGCCCTGCCCAAGAAGACCTCGCCGAGAAGCCCGTACCGAGATCAAAAAATCGAACAAAAACCATCCGCTAACATTCTATCGACGAGAGCAGAATTCTGACTTACGCGGTGGGAACCATCGAACGGAAAACCGAGACAGACAACTACCACGCCGGGCACGAACGTCTCGGAGCCGAACGTTGGGCGATTCTTCGAACAGTACGAAAACGGCATTCAATTGAAGATCCACTCCTAGACCGACCACTTTCGAGCGTTCGAGAAGGCGCTTTCCGACCTGCTCGCAGGTGAATATGAATTCCTGGCTCTGTTGAAATCCTCTTCACGTCTTGCGGTTTCGTATAGAGAATCATTTCCACGGGTTTGGTCGTGGGCGGCAGGGAGAGCGTCTCTTTCGAATATCAGTGATGAAGGGTTTCAACAAGGCCGAAGTCCTCCAAGTTGAGGTTGAATCGGCGACCAAACTCGAACTCTAAGACTCGCCGTTCAGAAACCTTGACTTCGCCAGCCTGTACGTCGTTTCGAGAGATTTCACCAGCCCAGGACTACGGCGTTTGGGCCGTCGTTCCGTCGGCAGTCGGGAGACGGTCGCGATCGTGCGGTTGTTCGTAATCGAGTCCTGGCCCGATCGGTGTGATATCCCCCTGGTAGTAGCCGTCATCTTTGATGTGTTCCATCCGTACCGTCTCCGCGAACCCCGGCGTCTGGTAGAGGTCCCGCAGATACGGCCAGAGGTTGTCGTACTGGTGGATGTACTGGCGGTTGCATTTGAACGCCGTGTGATAGCACTCGTCGAACCGAATCAGCGTGGGGAACATGCGCACGTCGGCGAGTGTCAGCCGGTCGCCGGCGAGGTAGCGTTGGTCGGCGAGGACTTCGTCCCAGTGGTCCAGGGCATCGAAGACGTCGGTGACTGCCTCGTCATAGGCGGCCTGTGAGTCCGCGAAGCCGGCTCGATAGACGCCGTTGTTGATCGAATCATAGATCGAATCGATGATCCGATCAATCTCGTCGCGGTAGCCCTCCGGATACAGCTCACGGCCATCGTCGCCGTAGTCGGCGAATTCGGTGGCAAACATCCGCATGATCTCGATGGATTCGTTGTTGACGATGGTCTCGTGCTCCCGATCCCAGAGAACCGGAACAGTCACCCGACCAGTGTACTCGGGATCTGCCGCGACGTACACGTCCCGGAGGTATTCACAGCCGTTGACGGTGTCGGGAGTGCAGCCATCTTTCTCGGGTGTGAACTCCCAGCCCTCGTCTTCACGCCACGGGTCGACGATGTCCATCGAGACGATGTCGGTCAGCCCAGCGAGTCGGCGCGTGAGCGCAGCGCCGTGTGCCCACGGACAGTTCCTTGCGATGTAGAGGTGGTAGCGACCGGTGGCCGACTGGAATTTGCTACCCTGGGCGTCCTGAATCCAGTCACGAAACGAGGTTTCAGCCCGATCGAACGCGCCACTCTCGTCGGTGTATGGTTCGATATCCGTCTTCCACTCCCCGTCGACGAGCATATTCCGGCCCATAGTACAGTAGAAGAGCTTCTCGCATACAGTCCTGCCGCCCAGTCGTGCTCATCAAGCACAACCGGTGCGTGTCGTGATTGCGAATCAGTCAGATGAATTCGGAGTTCTGCGGGCCGTTCGTAATGTGGACCTCGAACGGCTGTGTACTGATATCGTCCTGTTCGACGAGGTGCCAGTAGGTCTCGGCCATCTCGTCAGGGTCGAGGAACGTCTCGTCCTCCCGGTCAGGGAACTGGTCACGGACGCCCGGCGTGTCGATCTGTCCGTCGATGACGACGTGCGCGACGTGAATCCCATCGGGGCCGAACTCCTGTGCCATGTCCATCGCCATCCCGCGAGCGGCGAACTTCGCGGCCGTAAATCCGATTGCGCCCCCAAGACTCCGTACTGCAGAGGTCGCGCCTGTGAAGATGACCGTCCCACCGCCCGTCTCAAGCATGTCGCCAACGGCTTCCTGCGAGCAGACGAACGCACCTCGTCCGTTGACCGCCCACGCCCGTTCGAATTCCTCAGCATCCACGTCCATGAGTCCCTTCCAGGAGGCGGCGCTGGCGTGGTTCACGAGAATATCGACCGGCCCGAATTCATCGTGCACCGCGTCGAACCCGTCTCGGATCTGATCGACGTCGGTGAGATCAGTCTGGACGGCAAGCCCTTCACCGGGGTCCGGAAGATCCTCAGCGAGTTCCTCGATGTAGTTCTCCGACCGAGCGAAGAGTGCGACCTGACAGCCCTCAGTTGCAAATTTCCGTGCAAGCGATTCACCGAGTCCAGGACCGACACCTGCAATAACTGCTGTGCGAGCCATGGGCCGACCTACGAACCGGACCGGCAAAGCCGTGGTGACGGGCCGCCTACTGATCGGTCGACAGCCGGGAAGCGAGTTCACCACTCTCACCGAGGTTGGTAAGCGCGCGATTGAGCAGTTCCCGCTCAACGAATCGGGAAAGGATGATATTGTATAGAGAATCGTTTTTATCGACCCACAGGGCTGGAGGCTTTTCGAGATGAGGACAGTTGACGACAGGACAGTGACGAGTTGTCCCCGGAGAAACGACTGGAAACACTGAACACGCGCCTGATCAAGGCGGGGATCGAGACAATTCCAGATATGGAACCCCTCCAGGAGGGTGTTGCTTAGGAGAACTCCCCCAGGATCGGACGCAAATTCTGCGACGGCTCAAGTGGGAGCCTGAAGAGCTGCGTGAGGACGAAGAGTAGGACTAGTCCTTAACCAACCATCCGGGCGTAAGATTGCCTATAGTTGGTTAACGCGAAGTAGTCCCGTTTTCTGGCCCCTGAACGGGTGCTGGACAACCAGCAGCGACCTCTCAAGACTTGAGTAGGCTACGAAATTCCCATGTCCCGTCAATAAGAATCGTCGGCGAACAGAGTGTCTATCTGCCACGGACCGACTATTACAGAAACTGCGTGCGGAGTTACCACCTAAACAACTCGAACATCGCAATTTTAACATAGCAACTGGAGAAAACCGAATACAGCGCCCTCTTGTGGGCTGTTCGGGCGATGGAGTCCGCCTGTCCCAACCGCCATCCCGGCTGATGACTCCTACTATGAATCAGCCATGGCACGAACACATCCCCTCGAACATCTGGAATCTGTCGTAGTCGTCGGAATCGGCGGATTCGCTGGCTCGAATCTCCGATACTTCGTTGAATTGTATGTTCCGAACTCACTGGCAGCAACGATGCTGGTCAACATCCTAGGTTCCCTAGCTCTCGGTTTCATAATATACGAGAATCTCTTGTCGGGGCGGATCTCTGAAGCCAGCCGGACACTCATGGCGACTGGATTCATCGCCTCCTTCACCACCTACAGTACTTTCGTCATCGACGCACTCACAACAACGCCAACGGTCGCAATTGGATACATCATCGGGAGCTATGCGCTGGGATTCGGAGCTGTCTTGCTCGGTCGCGAAGCAGCCCGCTGGATAACGGCTGAAACAGCCCACTCCACTGAGGTGAGTGAATAATGGAGCCCGCCCATCTGCTCGGGACTGGTGGCGCGATTGGGGCAATTCTCAGATATCTCGTCGGGCTAGCATTTTCCCACGATCGCTTCCCTTTCCCAACGCTCGTAGTGAACGTTCTCGGTAGTTTCGTCCTTGGACTGGTTGTGTTCGCCACCCTCACCGATGAAGTCGTCCTCTTTGTTGGTACGGGGGCGTGTGGTTCTTTCACAACATACTCCTCATTTTCTGTCCAAACAGTCCAATTATGGGAGAGTGGTGATCGCTTCTGGGCGATACTCTATGCGGGCGGTACACTCCTGCTTTGTCTGCTCGGGGCAGCTGTTGGAGCAACCGTCGCGACGATAGTTTAATTCTGATCAGTTGTTGTCGCGTTCCGCGGTGACATTCATAGACGCCACTGTCGCGCAGAACCCATTTAGCGGGTGAACGACTACCAGCAGGTAATGGACGAGTCGCCTTCGGCACAGACCCACCCTCGCATCTTCACGGCGCCACGAACGGAGATCTCGCAGAATCAGGGCAAGTTCCGGATCCACTTCAACTTACCCGGCCGGGCGGTCCCAGACCACGACGACCACGGGTACGGGCCGCTCGCAATGGTCGTCGAATCGTTCATGGACCCGGGGACACTCATCCGAATGCACCAGCACCGCAACGAAGAGATCATCTCGTGGGTGCCAGAGAGCGTGATGCGCCACGACGACCGGCAGGGGAACAAACTCGTAACGGACTCCGAACACCTGCTCGTGATGAACGCCGGCAGCGGCTTCTGGCACGCTGAGGAGACACTCGCTGACGACCCGCCGCTCCGGATGCTCCAGATCTTCGTCCGCCCACACAGTCTCGACCTCGAACCCAACATCCAGCACGAACCGATCCCCGACCCTGTTCCCAACGAGTGGCGCCACCTGTTCGGTCCCGAGGACACTGACGCCCCACTCTATGTCCGCAACGACGTCGACTTCTACGACTGTCACCTCGAAGACGGGGCCACGACTACGCTTCCTACCCGGACGGGCTGGGACACCTATCTGTATGTCTTCGAGGGGGCGGTCAACGCCGGCGAGGAGTCCATCGGGTATACCGAGAGCGCACTCGTGACCGGCGAGAGCGATGTCTCCGTCACCGCGACCGAGGATTCGATTCTCGTCGCGTTTTCCATCAACCTCGATGCGCCAATCACTCGGCAAGGAACGATCGGCCGCTGACGCAACGGGGAGCCACCTCGAGAGGTTCCAGCTCGCCGGGCGTCCGAAATAGGCCGCTGTCTTTCCCGCGACTCCGAGATATTGAGCCGGGAATGCTGCGCTTAGTGACAAAATATAGCGTTTGACAATTTCGTCTCGACAACCGTCAGCGACGAGGCCAACTTCAACGGGTCAATCCACGGTTTGCCGTGTGTCGTTCTTGACGAGCGTGGCTTTGACCTGAGCGAAGTTCTCGTGCCAACGGGAGGCGTTCATTTCTCGGACCACTCGGCAGCGATGGCGCGAACCCTCTGAGGAATGAATCCGGACCTATGACCGATCTGAACAGATCTCGACACAGCTGTTTCACTCGCCGGACGACCACATATCTGGTTGATTCAGAGACAGGCCTACTGAGTAAATCCGACCAATAAGCGAGGCTCTCGATTTTATCAGCCTGAATCCGGTAGAGGGGACGATCGGTCTATCCCTCTCCACAGGTGTGATTCAATGGCTGTGATCGATTCATCGACGACTCAGGACAGCAAAAAGGAATACCAGTCTCAGGATGATGCCCGTGCCAAGCGGGCTCGGGAGGACGACATGGACGTCGCACTGCTTCACCGGGGAGGGTGCTACGAGGTCGACTCGGCATCGGGCAACACCTACAAGGTAGATCTGCTGGACGAGACGTGTACTTGTCCCGACTACCAGACCCCCGACACGCCGACACCCTGCAAGCACCTCCAGCGGGTTCAGCTCGAACTCGACGCAGGACGGATTCCCCGTCCCGACGGACGGCTGCCGGAGACAGCACTATCGACGTATCCTCCGTCGGATACGTCAAGTACTCACCTAGTGGCAACACTCAGGACGAGGATTCAGGAGCGAGAAGAGCGAATCGCCGCCCTCGAAGCGGAGATTCAGGCACTCCAGTTCGTCTGTGACGTGGCCGACGCGGTCAGGGACGGGAAGAAGATTGACCTCAAACAGATCATAGCTGATGAATACGGTCCGGCGAGCCGGCTGTGACGACGTCCTCTCTGAAGTTCCAAGTTACCCCACGAGGTGTGATTTACCCTCTTCGTGGGGTAACTCCAGCTGAACGCGCTGACGCAAGGTGCGGGCCCTACTCGTCGAGTGCCCGTTCCAGTCGCTCTCGTCGCTCAATGACGTTCTGCTCCCGATAGGACTCGTGGGTAGTCTCGATCGACTCGTGGCGGAGGAGTTCTTGTGCGAGTTCGGCATCCTGTGCGTAAAGATCGCTGCCGAGTCCACGCCGGCCGCCGTGTGGCTTGAGATACTCGCCGTCGATATCGACGTCACCAGCGTCACAGAGACGCTTCATCAGGGATCGCGCTCCGTTCTTCGAGAGCGCCGGCGGCGCGATCCCGTGTTCCCGGAGGATCTCCATCGACGTCGAAACCGCCAGCGTCGCCTCAATGTCGTCCGCATTCCACCCCTGTGCTTCGAGGCCCTTTTTGGCGGCCTTCGCGAGCGAGGCATGATGACGAGTCGGGAATACCGGCCAGTCCTGGGTCGCCGGGTCGAGCACCGTCCGGTACCGCTCAAGACTCTCGACGACCCGGTCGGTCAGCGGGATCGGCTGGCGTTTACGAGTCTTTCCGAAGACGTCGGCGATTCCCCGTTCGAGATTGACGTGCTCCCACCGGAGACCGTTGCGGTGTTCGTCGCGAGGATCGGCGAACAGTTCCGCTCCACGGGCACCCGTGAGGGCGAGCATCGTCACGATGGCTCGATCCCGAAAGGCTCGCTCGCGAGCGTCCGCTGACTCGTCGAGCGCGGCGTGTGCCCGTTCGCCCACGAAGTTGAGCAGCGCCTCCCGAGCCTCGGCTGACCAGAACTGTCGGTCGTGATCCCCGTGGTGCTCCGGAAGTGCCTCCTTGACACGATTCGGTCGAGCAGGGTTTGACTCAATGCGCTCGTCGTCGACGCACCAGCCGAGGAACGCCCGGACGATCGTGAAGTAGGGCCCGTTCGCGTGAGCCGAGGCCGCCGAGAGGTCGTCCCCGTCGTCGTGGACGCGCTCTCGGAGGTGCTGAGCGTATCGACGGCAGTCGATGACCTCCAGGTCTTCGAGGGCCGTGACGTCCCGGTGGTCCTCTAGGTACTCCGCGAAGGCGTCAAGGACGAGCCGGTTGTTCGCTCGGTAGTTGCCCGAGTCGAGGCTGGCTAGTCGCGCCTCGATGGCGGCTTGGAGGTCAGTCTCGGCGGTCGAACCCCTGGGGTCGGCGGCTGTCATCGGGTTGGAGTCGCAGACGGCGGGCACCCACTTCAATTTGGTGTGTCTTTCTGCCCTAAGACACAGTAAACTACTATGTCCCCTAATCACCCGTTTTCACTGGATACGAGGGTTATATCCTCCATATTCTCGAATATAAACTTTATGTCGCTATACAGATTTTCTGGCGCAACTGCTATTTCCTCTGACAGCCTCTCAGTGAACGGTGCCCCGATGTGACCCCCGAAGAGCTGCTCCGATCCCTTCTTGATTCACGGGGGCAGTCAGCCGTCGTCTCAGGACAGCAAGCGACGCTTCCAACCAGAATTCGGGCCCTGGAAGCACTACGGGAACAGGTACTCTCTGTTACGAAACTCGCCGACTGGATCAGTGTCACCCGACAGACAGCGTATAGAGCGCTCAAGCCCGGACGGGAGGCAGGGTTGATACGGACCCTCGAAGGTGGGCTCGCGCTGAGCTGCTCTGGCGGTGCCGTGCTACGAGCCTATCACGAGATCTGTGAGGAGATTGACCGAGACGCCCTCGTTCAGCTCGCACGCTCCGATCACAAGCGGTGGATCTTGCAGGCCCTCCAGAAGGCCCCTGCCCGGAAGGCGACGCTCGCTGTGACCGCTCGACAGGATGGCGGACCATCTAGAACAACGATTCACAGAATTATCGGCTCATTCGTGGGTGATCAGTACGTCATCGAGCGGGCGGGAACATACGAACTGACCGAACTAGGGCGGCGTCTCCTGGAGGCCTACACCGGATTCAAGGCGACGATTGCGCAGGCTCTCGACAAACGCGACTTCCTGCAGTGGTTACCGGGCGATCTCGACTCGTTCCCCGTCTCAGCACTTGCCGAATCGAGGATTATTCGGAACTCTCCCGGACAGCCTCACAATGTACTGAGCGCTTTCACCCGTGCCGCAGATACAGACCTCAACACCTTCCGAGGAACATCCACCATCGTGAGTCCGACACTCGCCGATGCCTATCGACCAGTCCTCAGCAGCAGAACGCAGGTGAGCGCAGTCTTCCCAGATGATGTCCTGTTCAAACTCCACACTGATCGGGAGTTCATCAACTACGTGAAGGAGCACGGATTCGGGTCGTATATCAGACAGGGGATCGCCGCACAAGACGCTGAACTCCTGTTCGTTCCCGAGTCACTCCCGCTCCATCTCGCTATCTGTAACGATTCCCGGGTGATGCTTGCGCCGTCGCCATCAACGGGCGTGACCGATGTCACAGCGGCAGCCATCGACTCGACCGATCCACGGATTATCGAATGGGCGACGGCGTTCTTCGAGTCCTGGCACGCCAAGGGTCGACCCCCTCTGCATGCCTTCCTCGACCGAGCACAAACTCAAGAAACCAGCCCAAGGCGTGGAGCTAGCGACTGAAACAGCTCACGCGAGAGAGTCTAGACAGGGGGATCCCACTCCACAGATCTCTTGGACACCGATTGATTCGACGCCCTGAGCTTCGATGATGGTGTTGTTGTTTTTCTGTCTATTTGTTCCACAACTCGTTACGGTGGTTGAGGAGTTGCATAATTCAATTCGCTTTCCGTGTAAGTAGACATGGCCGAACAGAGGACAAATTCTACCCCGGCCACGAACGCGAACTCCCCCGTCCGGAGTGACAGCCGTCACTCAGAACGCAATCCAGAATCGTCGGACGAGAATGGTGTTGCCGGCGGCTACACCGTCGTGTTCTCACTTGGTTGGGTTGTTCGAGGAGCAGAGACTGGACAAGACGCGATTAATATCGCTGTCAGTGAAGTCGGAAAACGAGTCAGTTCGACAGGAGGGCAGATCCGCTCTGTCGACATCAACGTCCAACAGATCGGGTGTAACAGCTGTGGAATCGGATCAGACGCGCTTCTTCTGGTTTCGGAGACCGCGCTTATTGGTCTATTCCTGGAGGTCGACGTCGATGCCGAAGATCCAGCAACCGCCGAAAAGGTCGCCCGACGCGAAATCGGTCCGCACCTCCATAACACTCCGCTGTCGTCTGTCGAGGTCGCGCCAGCGGACTGAGTCGAGGTGAACGTCCGCCTGGTATGTCGTCGGACTGGCCTCCGTATAGCGGTTAGAACGTTTTGTCTGGTAGCCCATTTTGATTTATCACCCCAACCATCCACAACAATTACTCATACTGGTTACTAAGACTGATGACTAAGAGTGGTTACTCATTCTTAGTAATTGG
>NZ_CP101163.1 GCF_024298865.1 Halorarius halobius
ATGACGCAGATAATCGCCATCTCAAATCAAGCAGGTGGGGTCGGAAAGACCACTACCACCATCAACCTCGGTGGTGCGCTCGCGAACCAAGGCCACGATGTCCTCCTCATCGATGCCGACCCGCAGGGAACCCTCACCGAAGGCACGGGCTTCCGTGACCTCTACGATCAGAAGATCCCGTCTCTCCACCAAGTGATGGTCGAACCAACACGCACCGAGGAGATCAATGAAATTATCGAGCATCACGACGAATTCGACGTCATTCCGTCCAATAAAGCAATGGACGGGCTCAAAGATATGCTCGTCACTCAGGTCGCAAACAGCGAAATGCGACTCAAAATTGCCGTCGACGAGCTTGACCACGACTATGACTTCATCCTCATTGACTGCCCGCCTGATCTCAGTCAAATCCTTGATAATGCCCTCCTCACTGCCGAACAAGTCCTCATCCCCGTTGAACCAACCCGACGTTCCATCCGTGCGATCGAGAAGATGAACGAAGAGATCGCCTATCTCTCAAACAGTTTCCCGGGCCAGATCGATACCATCGACATCCTTGGGATTGTCATCAACGCTGTCGAGAGCGTCCAGAACAACGATACCAAGCAGATGATCGAGTTCTTCAATGACGCTCCATACGACGTCTTCCAGGTCCCTGAGCGCGTCGCTATCCGGCGTGCTTGGAACAACGGCGTCTCTATCTTCCTTCACGAGGACGACGCGAAGACCGAGGACGCACGCGAAGCCTACACCGAGATCGCGAAAATGCTCGAACGTCACACTACGGAGGTGGAAGCATGAGCAGCAATGACGGCGACGACGAACTCGAGGAGCGGAAAAGCGACGTTTGGAGTATGGACGAAGTTCGAGGCGGCGGTACAAAGACGAAAGACACAGAAGATACCTCAGATACAGCCGACGAAGAATCGGCATCCATTACGTCCAATACTGCGGAAGACGCAGACGCCCCAGATACGTCAGATACTTCAGATATAGAAGATACCTCTGACGACGAATCCTCGTCCGCCACGTCCGATGTCGAAGATGCTGAAGATACGGCAGATACCTCAGATATACCAGACACGGCAGATGAGATCGACGACACTGCTATGCAAGCCGAGGGGGAGACTGTCCGGCAGATGGCCCTTGACGCAGACGCGAAGGGTCTTGTTGTTCGCGACCTTCACAATGTGAACGTCTATCTCTACGAAAGCGTCTATCAGGAGATGCGTGTGAAGTACAAGGAGCTCGATACCGAGTATTTCGCCGCACATGGCGAGGATCTCTCGAAGAACAAGGACTTCTTCAACGCCGTCTTTCGGGCCGGACTCCAGAGCCCTCAGCTGAAAGAAGAACTAGAACTCGACTAACTGTCGCCGGCACTGCTTTTTGGCAAAGCAACAAAAGGGATTCAGCCGGTATCCCTCAGACCAGCGAGTCCGTATATCGGCCAAATAAATAGACTATCAGACAGATATTTACGGATTTAACGAGTTAGTACCTCATATCCGATTATGGCCAATCCCAACCGTCTGCTGCTGTTTATGATAGCAGTAGAGGTATTTGGCATTCTTTCGATTCTTGGTGGTATTATGGATCTTCTCCCAGATAAAGGCCTGATCAGCGCGTCTGTTTTGATCAATATAGGCGCGATCCTCATAGCACTCGGTGGCCTTGGTGTCGCCAAGATCTACGATGGAGAGACGTTGCTTGGAGATGGTGGCTACCCAGAACCAACGGGTGGCACTACATCTGGTACTCCAACACATACTCCTGCAGAAGTGGACGCCGAAGAAGGTGACGAGCAAGAAATTGAGGAGGAGAACCTCAGACCATATGAGGAAAAGCAGTCCATCTCCTCAGGGTCCGGCGCAACTCCGCGATTTGTGGTTAAAGCCGCCGTGAAGGAGCAACTGGCTGGTCACAACGTGTCCGCTGACTTCTACGAGGCCCTCGATGAGGAAGTAGCCGAACTGATAGAGCAAGCTGCGCGACGTGCAGAAGAAGATAACAGGAAGACAGTCCAACCGAGGGACCTTTAGAAATCCATCACCACGAGTGCGGCAGCCTCTTCCAATAAGAGATTGCAGGGTGGATCAAGCTCGACATCGACAGTTGTATCGGTCTTAGCGGTTCTAAAAGCGAGAAGAGAAAAGCTGGGAGAATGTGTGAGTACTTATTCCGATCTCTATTCGTCATCGACCAACACCGCCCCTGCGAAGAGGCCCTCAAGATCCTCTCGCATCTCCTCACGGCGATGCCGGCGCTTCTCCGCTTCTGAGAGGTAGTTATCCAAGACGACTTCCGCCGACTTCGACCCCTGCTCCTCAGCGACATCCGCAAACCGCTCGGCCACCCGGCGTACCGCCTCTCCGTACGCCGTGTACCAGTATCGTCGCCCCATCTTCGGCGTCGGAACCTCCCCATCGACAGTCACTCCAGCGCGTTCTGCGAGGTTCTTGAATCGACGTCGAACCGTCGACGTCGATAGGTGCCCGCTCTCCGCAGATGAAGACGGGAACACAGAGCCCATCCAGTCGTCGCCCGCCTCCTCAACGACGGTGTCGATCCGTGCGGTTGCATCTTCAACACCCGTGAGGAGTGCGACCGTCCCGGGTCCGTTTTTCCGCTCACTCCCGAATTCGATGTACGGTCCGGCCTCAGTGTCGTCTTCTGGTGGATCGAGAACCAGCTGGTCAACGCGTAGCGACGCAACCTCGCTCGGTCGAAGCCCCCACCCGCAGACCCCAATCACGATGAGGCGGTCGACCGGATCGGTGGCTGTCTGATAGAGTGTTCGTATCTGATCAGCCTCAAGAGCCTGATTGTCCCACTCAGGCGTCGAATCCCACCCAAAGCGACGTTCCAGCTGGTCGGTCGGGTTGTGACGTGCGCCTTTGAACGTCACCTGATGGGTGTAGAACTGCCGAACTTCTTGAACATACTTCCGTCGCGACGCGTGCGTTGTCAGCGTATCCTCGCGGCGACGCAGGACGTCGAACGTATCCGCGACACGATCCATCTCGTCGGCCCGCGCAGCGTCGTCGTGAAGTGGTTCGAGCAGATCATCGGTGCCATTGACGTCCTTGTACGTCCGGACGTACAGGCGGAGCGCAGAGCGGCGTGTGGCGACCGTCGACTCCGCCCGTCCCTGCCGATCGCGCAGCTCGACGAGATAGTCCTCGAGGGCTGCACACGTCTCGTCGTCGTCGACGAAATCAAACGGCCCCTCCTCCGGCTTGGACTCAACCGGAACGTCGATCTTCTCGTAGAAGTCACCCGGTGAGAGGTCGAATCGCCGCGAGAGATGTTTGATGAACCCCGGAAAGTGCGATTCGAGCCACGAATAGGTAGGGGCTTCGTGCTCAGGAGCAAGTGCCTCAGCGCGCATCTGCGGCGTGATCTCGTCGTGGTAGAAGGCCTCGGCGTCCTCGAGATCCATCGTGCTGTAGCGTGGGGTGTCGGTCGCCTCGGTCATTGGTGTGGGTCAGGGACTTGAGCCGCTCATACACCATCTTCGCGAAATCGCTTCACAGTCACGTCGACGTCGTCGAAATCGTCGTCAGCACCCGTGTAGGCTGTCGCCTCTTTCATCGCTGCTGTGGCTAGCGTAAAGGCGTCTCCGAGTGCGACGTTGTAGTCGCGTTTGTAATCGGCGGCCGATTCCCAGACGTCTTCGGCGGTAACGACATCACACCAGTTTCGAATCCGAGTTACGTATGCCTGCGCCGTCTGCGGGTCGTCTCGTCCGCATACGTATCGCACTTCGGTGCACGTCACCGTATTCACTGACCCCTTCAGCTGGCCGTCTTCTACGCGGTCGATAATCGCTTCGACGGCATCACTCCCAGGCTCGTCCCAGTAATAGGCAATCAGCGGTTCTGCGTCGAATACGACGTGATCCATTAGTTGTCTCTCTCGAGGCGTTGACTTCGCTCCTCGTCGGCCTTCCGCTCCTCACGAAGGATGGCCGTCCCGCGCTCTGCCGTGGTTGCGGCTCCACGGAAGTCTTGGAGGCTGGGGAGTGGTTCAACGACGATCTCTCCCTGCTCGTTTTCGCGGATGCGGACCCTGCTGCCCGGTTCGATTCCGTGCTTCTCTCGAAGTTCTTTGGGAATCGTCGCCTGGCCTTTCTGACTCAGGTTCACGATTCGGCCTTCGTTGGTTGTACTCATTATAGTATTACTATTCGATGTACTACCTTGAACCTTTTCCCAGTCGTGTTTTGAATCTCGCTCATCCCCGCTCGGCGTTAACCGCCAGTAGGAGCGGACGTGCTCCGTGCGGTAGCGATTCTAAGTCAGGTGGTTTCGGTGGATAGAGCGTTTCGTTCGATTTACTTATAGGTTGTCCTGTGCTGTTTTCTGCGTGAGAAAACGACAACCGGACAGTAACCACCAGAATAATGTTCTGTGGGAATAAACCATATACCGCTATATCTAAATTCAGCCCTGTGGTTCCCACAGTTTCGGAGGATAGGCTAGATTTGGCTCAAATCTTCGTCGACTCGTGATTCTTCTCACGGTTATGGGTCGATATCGAACCTTCACGGGCGCAACTAACGGATAGACGTGAGAAATTGCATGGGTTCACGCGCTGCTGAATAGTGTCGCCACTCCTAAGCAGCAGACTCAACGAGGACTCAGCCGGTTAGTCGGGTGGGATCAACACCGAAACGACGATCTCAACACACTCACCTGCCGTCAGTACGGGCGCGTAATTCATTTCTCCGTCGACGCCCGCTTTCAGGAGAAAGTCCGTCAGCCGCCAGATGTTATACAGCAACACCGCGAACACGAAATAGAACAGCCGTACACGATAGTCCTTCGAGGACGTCTTCGCAAGGAAATCACCCTTGATGCTCTTGTACTCGTTCTCGATTTGCCAGCGACGACTGTACCGGCGACAGAACGTTTCGGCTTCATCCGGTCCTACTCGTAGGTTCGTTGCGAAGACAGTAGTTCCCTTACCACTCGTCGACGGGACGTACAGGAACTGGATCGGGTGTGACCCTGCCTCCACATGGACGGACGCCGATTCAACAGCGACTTCCTGATCGTCCTCGTCCATCTGCTCTATCACCTCGCGTTCGGCGCTGGTGATCCGCTTGGGAATGAGATAGTTGACATCAAGGTTCGAGAGAGTCTGGAAGACGCGCATGGAATCGAACTCCCGGTCACACAGGACCGTCTCGATGGGAACGTGCTCTTTCGCCCGCTTGACAAGCCGACGGACGACCCGGTGAATTTGGTTCGGCGGGTTCTCGTCCCACGCTGAACTCTCTCGCACCGGCTCGACAGCCAGGACGAGTGGGATATTCCATCCGACAATCGAGAGTGTGGCGAACTTGAACGCGCGACTCCCATCATCTTTCGTCCCGCTCACCATCGGCATCTCCTCGACACCGCCGTAGTACGGAATGGTGGTGATGTCGATCGCAGCGGTCACTGGCCGGCGGAACGAGGCTTCCGAGGCGATGACCGAGAGCAAGCAATCAGTCGTCTCATTGAATCCGGTCACGAGTTCCTCGGGAGCGAACTGTTTGACTGCACGGAGGTGGGTATCGCCATGCGGGCCGTAGTCTGCGCCTCGTCGATACTGGAAGCGGGCAGCGCCTTGGGCGGTTCCACATCCAACCATCCCCATGAAGGTCTGTAACTCGAAAAACCGCGTGTCCTCGTAAGATGCGTTCGCGGCCCGGCCAGACTCGAAGTAGCCAAAAGCGTGATCACGGGCGAGTCGCGTCGTCTGAAGAATCTCGTCCTGGGAGAACGACTCTTCTTCTACTGAGTCCTCCTCTACTGAAGGCTCGTCGACGATTTCTGCCTTGGGGCGCACTTCGGGTGCAGGGATGTCGAAATCGTGGACCTCTTTGACGACGAAGTGAGCCGCAGTCTGCACGTATTCCTGGACAGCATCGTCGAATCGATTGCGCCACGCCCGCGAGAAGGCCGAATCATCAGGCACACGGCTGAACCCAAGAAGATTGACTACTTCCGGTTGCTGCTTCAGTCGTCGGGTGAAGGCTGCGTACGAGTCGCCCGTGATCTCCATGAAGATGAACGAGAGCACCATCGCGCGTAAGGAGAGTGGGGCAGGATGCCACGCTGGATACCCGTCTTCGATAGCATCAATCGACTGATCGAGGTTCTCGAACGCCGTAACGAGGTCGGTGCCTTCGAGTTCATTGCGGATGGCAATCCCAAGTTGGTACGCTTCACACAGGTAGCGCATACGAGGACTCGAGTTAGTACGGGGGGTCTCAGAACCACTCATACAAGACTGCGATAGCGATGACAAAATCAGCGTATCGAGATCTTGATGATGGTCAACAGCTGGTCTGGAGCTAAGCGTTTCAGGTAACTGTATTGCCCCTCAGCAGAAAATTATGGAAACTACTTACGATCAAAAAGAGTGGGAGTTCAGTACTGCCCCGCAACAACGCCCCTTCGGGAGATGAGATCGACTGCTCAATGCGTGTGATGACAGTCGCTGATCTGTGAGAACAAGATGTGAGCGTTAACCACCCTGACTGTATCGAAATCCCAGAGGCGATAGACGAGCGCGTGGATATGGGTAGCTCGTCCCACCAGAAGACGGCCTACAGACTCCATTCCCTGTCGTTGGAGTAGCACGTCGTCGTGATGATTCCCTGGAACTCATCGCGGACCACACCACGTCGAAAAATGAGACTAAGCGTAGGCTATTCGACTGGGATCGCGATCAAAGATATACCGCCATCGATAGCCGCCTCGAAGGCGCCACCGCCACTCGTTTGCGTTGTCCTGAAACACTTCGAATGTCGCGTTCTGAGCCATTGGTACTGATATTCTCCGTTCTAGACTAATAGAGCCTCACATACCACAGTCTGCTCTCTGTGAAGTTCCTTCTGCTCCTGAAGAGATATACAGCTAATGGACTCTATGACGTCTCGGGGGGTCAGTTGATGCAAAACCATTAGCGATGTCCCATCATAGCCCTCGGTACTGGACTATGTACGAGGACATTCTCTTCCCGTACGATGGGAGCGACGGTGCATCAGCCATCCTTGAGCACGCCGCTGACATCGCAGACTGGGTAGACGCCACGGTTCACGTCCTCTTTGTCGCAGACACGACGCGCGACTCCGTGACTGTCGTTGAGGGACGAACCGTCGACGCACTCGCACAGCAAGGCGAAACCACGGTCGAGGAAGCGGCGGATGCACTAACAGCCCGAGGTGTCGACTACGACACGGACGTCATCCAGGGGAACCCAGCACCGACGATTGCCGAGTATGCAGAGCGATACGACTATGACCTGGTCGTGATGCCAACGCACGGTCGCGAGGGTCTCTCTCGCTACATCATCGGCAGTGTCACCGAGAAAGTCATCCGTCTGTCTTCGGTCCCGGTCCTGACGGCACGGATGCAACCCGACGAACGACTGGCGTTTCCGTATGAGAATATCCTCATTCCAACGGACGGAAGCACTGGGGCGGTACATGCCGCTGAACACGGTCTGTCGCTCGCGGCGGCGGTTGATGCGACCGTTCACGCACTGTCGGTCGTGGACGACGCCTCACTCGGCTTGGACGTCCGCTCAGCAGCCTCTGAATCGGACGGTGAACAGGCCGCGACCGACGCTGTCGATGACCTGGGATCGGAAGCAGACTCGTATGGTGTCCGGAACACCGTCACGCACATCGAACACGGTGATCCTGCGGAGGAAATCCTCGAATGCATCGACTCGAATGACATTGACGCCGTCGTGATGGGGACCACGGGGCGACGTGGGACGGATCGAATCCTCCTCGGCAGCGTCGCGGAGAAGACAGCGCGGTCTGCACCGGTACCTGTCATTACGGTCGCTAGGGAGTCGTAAACCACGGCCTTCAGTTGTATAGCCGTCACCGGGCGTCGCCTCAGCGATCGTGATTTTTTGCGTCGCCAAAGCCACAGCTGAGCAATTGTACAGTATGCCCTGTTCGTTGGGGGTCACTCGATGGAAGGCTCCAGCTCGTTCTCACCCCGTCGGCTACCGATGAACCATATTCTCCCTCCTGGTGTAGCCGTCAGTCGCTCACGTCTCCCAGTCGTGACGATTCGCGTAAATACCCGTCTTAGATGATGGTGATAACTCCGCCAAAGAAGCCTATCGTGACGACAAGTCGGCCAAGACTACCGATGAACGTCGCGATTGCGAACTTCACATAATCTTCTTCGAGGATCGAAAACGCGTAGATCGACAGCGTATCCGGGAAGAAGGGTACACACAGCGCGAGCGCTAAGCCACCGTATCCGTACTGCCGAGCGAGCGTCATCGTCCGCCGTTCCGACCACTCGAGAATGTCGAACCGAGAGCGACGTAACCACCGAACGACGGGCCCCGCGTGTTTCACCTCCTGACCGAGGTGAAACGCAACGAGACTACCAACGGCCTTTCCCGTCGCGCTTACGCCCATGATGACACCCAACCGAGTCCAGAGGGGTAGCCCGAGATCGAGTGGTGCCGCAAGCACAACCTCGCTTGGGCCGGGAAGCGCGAATGCAATCAAAAACGAATAGACGAAAATAATCCCCAATCCCGGCCAGCCCGTCGCGCTATCAATGGCGGCGTGGCCGTACTCCAGCAGTACGGTTGTAACCTCACTCAATGAGATGTAGAGTGGGCGCGGATTCGCGGAAAATCGGTTCACAACGGTGAGTGACGGATACATCTGGTTACTCACCGGTCGAACGCTCGACGGACAGTTTTTCTCGGGATTCGGTTCCGCCACGCGATTGGGTGTCCACCTCTCCCGTTTGAATCCGAACTTGCGTTATGCGGGTCTGGTCAACTGATTCGACCCGTAGTCGAACCTCATCACAGTCGAACGTTTCTCCCTGCTCGACTAACCTGCCCGCCCGATTAAACAGGAGTCCCGCGATCGTCTCGAACTCTTCCCCATCCGGCAGTTCTAGTTCGAGCGTCTCGTTGACCTCGCCAATGTCGACGTCTCCACGCACGAGCGCCGTCGTGTCGTCGAGTTCCGTAATCGGGGCTTGTTCCCGGCCTTCGAGGATTTCACCGACAATCTCCTCCGTGAGGTCTTCGACCGTCACGAGTCCCTCCGTCGTCCCGAACTCGTCGATGACCACCGCCATCTGCGTTCGCGACGTCTGCATCTCTTCGAGCAGTTCGTCGACGGACTTACTCTCAGGCATATGCTGGGGCGGGTCCAGTAGTTCGAGGTCGCCAACGAGCGTCTCTCCGGGAGTGCCACGCTGCTGTGCCCGGGTCAGTTCGTGTATGTCTGCAGTTCCGACGATGTTGTCGAGCGTTTCTGCGTAGACAGGGAGTCGCCTGTGCCCGCTTTCGAGACACTTGGTGATCGCATCGTGGAGCGTCTCCGTCTTCTCGATTCCAGTGATGCCCAACCGTGGAGTCATGACCTCCTTGGCAATCGTGTTTCGGAAGCGGAAGATACGCTGAAACATCTCTCGTTCATCTTCGTCGATGACGCCCTCGCGCTCGCCCGTCCGAATCATCTCCTGGATCTCATCGCGAGTCACGTACGAGTCCTCGATTGCCGCTCGTCCGCCCGTCACGCGATTGACGAGCCGTGTGAGGTAATCGAACACGATGACGAGTGGGAACAAGATGTACTCGGCGAGTTTGAGCGGGCGTGCGATCCGGAGCGCCCACGATTCGGTGTTCTCGACAGCGTAGGATTTCGGGGCGCTTTCGCCAAAAAGCAGGACGATTGCCGTAATCCCGAACGTTGAGATGAGCACCGCAGGCCCCGGGTCGAAGTAGAAGCCGACGATGGCGGTCGATATCGAGGACATCGCGATGTTGACCAGATTGTTGCCCACGAGAATTGTCACAAGTAGTCGGTGGGGGTTCGACTTCAGATCGGCAACCGTGATGGCACCAGGGCTGCCTTTTTCGACCAGTGCATCAATGCGGTGCTTGGCAAGCGAGAACAACGCAATTTCCGAGGACGAAAAGAACGCAGAGAGGACGAGGAGCACGAAGAGAACCACACTTCCAATGAGCGTGATCGACATCTCGGAGTAGAGATTTCTGGAAGTGGCCTGGAGAGCATAGAATCCAATATCGAAGTGGGCTGTGTCGAGTGACGCTACCATATACCTACGTTGCTCATTGTTTAACAAGCTGGTATAGCCCTTCTGATGGATCAAACGTGAGAGGGTGCCATTAGTTTCAATCACCGAATTTCGCTGAGATTCCTGTGCTTATATACCACCTGATCCAGTAGCGTGGGGTAATGACCCCGCTTGAGCTGACGCTCCGCCTAGTTGCTGGCGTTCTCCTCATACTGACCAACGGCTTTTTCGTAGCGATCGAGTTCGCGTTGACACGAGCGCGTCAATTTAGTGAAGCGGAATTCGTCGACGGAAATCCGACTCTCGAACGGGCCTGGGAGATGACGAATAATCTGGAGATCTATCTGACCACGTGCCAGGTTGGTATTACGGCCTCCAGTATCGCAGTCGGGATCGTAGCCGAGCCGGCTCTCGCCGCGCTCTTCGAACCGTACTTTGCCAATACCGCACTGGCGTCCATCGGTGCAGGTGCGATCATCGCCTTTGCGATCATCAATCTCCTGCATCTCACCCACGGCGAGCAGACACCGACGTATCTCGGCGTTGAACGCTCCCGGATGGTGTGTCGGTACGGGGCCACACCTCTGTACTGGTTCAATTGGCTTATCTCTCCGCTCATTACATTCGGCGACTGGATCGCCAAGGCCACGCTCAAGCTGTTCGGCGTCGAGATGACCGGTGCGTGGCTCGAAACCGAAGAAGAGGTCCTCGAATCACGAGCCCAGCTCCGCAATCGCCTGCACTCGCTTCTCGAAGAGGGCGAACTTCCGGAGGAGCGCCGCGACGAAGTCCTTGGCGCACTCGACATCGACGAACTCTCGATCAGCGAGATTATGGTTCCAGCAGACGACATTATCTCCCTCTCAACCACCCGCTCAGTCGACGAGAACTTTGATTGCATCCGAAACACGCCACACACCCGATTTCCACTAGTTGGTGAGGAGCTGACCGACTTCCACGGAATCGTGTACGCACCGTCGATCATCGACCACTATGAGGATCTCGTAGACAGCGACATCTCCTTCAAAGAGATCGCGGCCCCTCCAATGACACTCGCGGCGGAAACGAACGTCAGCGATGCATTCGATCAGTTCCAGGCCGAGGACCAGGAACTCGCGCTCGTCCTCGAAGATGGTGACGTCGTGGGACTCCTCACCGCAACCGACGCTCTGGAAACGGTAATGGGCGAACTCGAAGACCCGCTCGACCAGCAGGTGTCGACCTGAACTGATATAACGGAGATGTGAAGGTCGTTAGAACCTCCTTGCCGTACCTACTCGATCTCGAGACTCCCAGAGTTGCCCTCGCCGCCCTTACTGTTCTCGTCCCATTCAAGTTCGAACTCGATGCTCAATTCTCCAGGGCCATCAGTCGGTCCTTCGCGTTCGGCTTTCACTTCGAATGTCGGCCGTGCTGGAGGATCCATCGTGACGGACTCTGCCCCCGATTTCAGGGTGATCGGACCTCCCTGTTCGAGCTTTTCGGCGACGCTCCGGAGGTACGACGCGATTTCGTCCCGGCTCTGGGCGCTTTCGGATTTGAACAGCACTTCTTCGGGCATACACCACGCTCTACATTTCCTGCTCGGATAAGTGGCCCTCTCATCTAGCAAAGGGAATCCGCCGCCCTAAGCCAGATGTGACACGTCTTCTAGCTCCTCGAAGTCGTCAAACTCGCCACACTCGACCGGCTCCCAGTCCTCTCTGGGTGCTGGACTCCACCAGTCGACCTCGTAGGCACCCGGTGCGCCGAGGAACTTCACTGACGTAGCAATAGATGATCTAATCGTTATGTAGTAACCGGGTTTATAAGACTGACTTCGTAACCAACCCGTATGAGACATTTCGGGCTCAAGATCCGGATGGCATTCGTCGGTGCTATCCTCGCAGCGTTCTATCTCGTCGCTGTTGCTGTCGCGATGGTGGTGTTCGGCCAGGGAATCCTCCCGATCGCCATCGTCGGCAGTCTCCTCCTCATCGGCATCCAGTACAAAATCGGGAAGTGGGCTGCCTTACGAAGCGTCGGTGCCGAGGACCTCTCCGAGACCCAGTACTCGCAGATTCACCAGTTCGTCGAGCAGGTCTGCCGCGACAAGAATATGAAGAAACCGTCGCTGAAGATCGCCAGCATGGGCGTACCGAACGCGTTTGCGGTTGGCCGTCGCGGCAACGGTACCGTCGTCATCTCTCGGGAACTCATCCAGCTGCTCGACCGCGACGAACTAGAGGGCGTCATCGCCCACGAAATCGCCCACATCGACAACCGCGACGTCATCACGATGCAACTCGGACAGGGCATCGCCTCGATCGTGGCGATCGTCGCGCAGTTCGCTGTCCTGTTCACGGGCGACAACGACCTCGCAGACTTCTTCCTCGCCATCGTCGTCGGCAACAAATCTGTGATGGTGGCATTAACCAATCCACAACTGGCAACGGAGGGGATTGCTGAGAGTGATAACTACCGGCTTGCCACAGAAACAGATATGCGTGCACGCGAGCAGGAATGTCTCCGAAGTTCATACTTTAGACAGGAGTCGAAGGCGAACGCCTCAAAACTCCGCAACCGACTCGCAGAAGCCATCATTGAGGGGAACCTTCCGAATCCACATGCGTCCACCAGTACGAGTACCGTTGCTGACGAACTGAAGACTAGTGGCGAAGAATACGCATATCTGACGAACTTCTACAAGTTCGCGACAACTGGATTTGATGGCGATTCCTCGCCAAATCTCTCCGGACATGTCGACTGGTTCGACGCAGAACTCTCAGCACTGAATTCCGACTATCTTGTTGGGCTTGGTGCTCCACTGTGGGACAACTACCTCAGGTCCAGAGTTGAGCCCCATGCTGCGAGCGCAAATCTCGATAAATCGACCATCGAAGCTTCGAGTGTCAGTGACGAGATAATCATCGGCAATCGATTTACCCTACCAGCGCACGATGTGACCGTCATTCCGGGTCGTCATCCGCAGGCAATGGAGACCGGAGAACTCGTCTAGCGCTGGGTGCGTGTAATAATTCGGTTTGTCACCGTAGGGTAGTAGAAGACTCGCAATGTCGGTTGACACCAGCTGGGAAATTAGGTGTTTAGTATGTTTGTTCTATGGGAAGAATACTTGCGTGAACTCCCTCGTGGAAAGCGCTCAAGATACCTGAGCTAGTTCCTGTGCAGGAGGGTGTCGAACAGCGATGTCGTTCCGGTGCTTGGAGATACACTCAACTCCGCTGGTGCCACTGACCTAAGCCACTCGGAGAGAGGAGATCTCGGATTTGTTGTAGTGACACGTGATGTGTCACAGCAGCCATGTAGCCCATCGCTTCATCGCGCTGGCGGAGGCGATGCCAGCTCGCGGCCAGATCCATGTCGGCCAGTCGCTCCACCGACCCCGCTGCCGTTCGCGCGACCGCCCACCGATACCCGTCGGTGATGATGCCAATCTCACCATCCTGCGGATTCCAGAGGTGGGCCGATTCCCCGAGTGCATCTCTTACTTGCTGCCAGCGAGCGGGCGAGAGGCAGGTGACGGTCACAGTGCATGTCTCGTTGGTGTACGTGACCGTCCACTCCCGGACGTCTCGGTCGCGCTGCCACTCCTCCCATCCGACAGCGGTGAGAACGGGATGAACGAGGTGAAGCCAGATCTGCCACGGTGTTGTCGGGCGTGTGGGTGCGGTCGCGAGCGCGACCAGGAGTCGCGCTCGCGTGGCCTGTCCACGCGTGGCCGAGGATCGTACGACGGCGATAAACCGCCGGTGTTTACGCTGGCCGATCGTGGTTCTGGCGACCGGTACGTCGTGCCAGCGAAATCCGCCGACGAATCGACGATTCGACTCCTGCTTGCTGACCACGACGAGGAGTCGCTGACCGTCTATACGGACGGATTTCGGGCCTACGATCCGCTCGAAGAAGACGACGCTTTCACCCGCAAATACGTCGTCCACGGCGATGGAGAATACGCTGACGGCGACATCCACGTCAATACCTGCGAGAGCCACGCGTCGCTGACGCGACGGTGGCTCTCGCCCCACCGAGGAGTGTCAAAAGACAAACTAACACCGTATCTCAGAGCCTTTCAGCTCCGGCAAGAACTCTACAGAAAACCAGGTGACGAAGCACTCAAACATGCTCTCGACGCTGCCCTCTGAAAATCAACAACGTGCTTCACAAGAGCGTTCCTTTTTTTTTTTCTCCCAATTCAAAGAGTACGTCACCGCCTTCCACGCCGAACATATCATGCTTATATTAAGTGAAGAGTTCGAAGATGACCTGCTCGTGGTGCTGGATGAAGCGCTGTACTTCTAGGCGTCGGCCGTCACGGACCTAACCACCCGTGACCCCGCCTTCGTGACGTTACCGGCTATTCGCTAGAACTGAACCCGGTCGGAGAGTGCTGGAGACAGCTTCAAGCGTCTCTTAGCAACCGCCTCTTTAAGTCACTCGACGAGCTGACAACAGCGATTGATACAGCTCTCGACCAACTCTCTATTCCAAAAGTGAGTAGCTATTTCTAATGACTACTATAGTGATTGGGTGAGACGCTCCAGTCGTTCGGTTAGTGTTCACACTGGTGAATTACCTGTTGCGGAATCTGTGGCTGATTGCCCGCTGGGGCGGGCGAGCACTATCCGTCTGCTTTGAGGTATTCTGGAGGTGGATCGACCACGCCCTCGATGAGATGCTTCGTCGGAAGTGGGAAGTTCTGACCGATGGTGTTGGGGTTCCTACGATATATAGCCTACTGAACGGGGGGTCAGTCACTCCACATCCAGTTGTAGCTCTCTGGAGAGCGACCGCTTTGACTCTCACATGTGACGACTGTGCTCTCACTACTGTGAGACAACCATCTCCGCATCCGTCGTCCAAGTTTCTGGGAGGACCCAACCTCTCTTCCCCGGAAAATCGAGTTAGCCGTCAGGAACGATGTGAACTAACGATAATAGAGTTCGACTTCAATAACATTTGCGGCCTCTAACAAAGAGTCAATAATGTCCTTCTGGTGTGACTTCTTAGCAGGGACATACATTGATATTGCGCCCGCGACTTCTCCACTCTCTGAGTCAGTGATTGCTGTTCCTATTCCTTGTAATCCGATACCAATCTCCTCGCGATCAATTGCGTATTCTTGGTTTCTTATGTTTCTCAGTTCGCTTTGTAACTCATTTTCATCAGTAATAGTCTGGTCAGTAACCGCTGCAAGCCCCCGAGATTCAATTATGTCCTCTACTTTTTCTTCTGGGGAATGGGCGAGAATTGCTTTTCCAGGTGCAGCTGAATGAAGAAGAAAATGTGTTCCTTCGTGGATTAGTGCGTTCTGCATATTCTCTCCGCTTACTGTATAAAGGACAACACCGTATCCGCGTTCTTCGATAGTCAGTACTACTGGTGCACCTTTTGAGGTAGCGAGATCTCTAAGTACCGGTCTAGCCGTTCGAAACAACTCATTTCGTTTCCGTCGGTTTCCTCCCAGGTTCAAAAATTTGTGACTCAGACAATATTCACCATTCAAATTGATGACATAACCTTCCTCTGTGAGGGTCCGTAAATAATCGTGGACAGTGCTTCGGTTCATCTCTAGCTCATCAGCAAGCTTCGTAGCTGTTAGATTGCTGAACTCCGAGAGTAGTTGGATTATATCGAATGCGGTTCGGACCGACTTTATCGATTTTGAGGAGGTCATGTGGAATTCTATCAGTGGTGAATATTTAAGTGTTGATGATGTCGACAAGGCAGTGTTTAGATACTTGAGTTCAAACGCTGGATGATTATCAAATATACTAGCAACAGCAGACGAACTTATACTGGTCACACTATCGATGTTCGGTTAACACTGGCAGTAATATTTCCAAGGTGGATGCCACCCTGACCTCAGCAGCTGAAATCGGTAGTGTTCAGATAAGTTGGTTCCATGCGAAAGCGAACGCTTGAAGCCAATTTTCGACGCTGCTTGCTTTGGAGTGGCTGAAGCAGTTTGAGAACTGGTTTGTTCGTCGTTTTAGTTCTTGAAAGACACGTTCGACGCTGTTCCGATTACCATGTTTTTCGTATCTGTAATTGAGGCCGTATCGGTGCAGTGTTGCTTGCAGCCACGGTGCAGAATCGACGAGAACGACCGCGTCGTCGACGAGATATTTGTCGCGGAGTTCAATAAGAAATATCTCGATAATCGCTTGATTTCTAGTCGGAGAAAGCTTGACGTTCAGCAAGCGGTTCGTGTTGGAATCGACAGCAGCGTACAGCCAGGACCGTTCGTCGTTCAGCTGGATCACGGTCTCGTCAACCGCGACATGATCCGGGTTCGCGCCATCGAGCGGCTGTAGTTTGGCCTTTTACACCCAGTTGTGAACGGTTGTTCGACAGCGTTTGACACCCAATATGTCAAGAATTGAACTATAATAGAATGTGATAGTCAGGCCAGATGGAGTCGGATACCGAGCTTCTTCGCGGGTTCGGGTGTCGCCTCTCGCTCCAGAAAATCTAACTCGAAGCAGGCGCTACCTCTGATGAGGCGGGCGATTTCTGGCATTGACCACTAGAAGTTCGCTCCGCCTCACTCTTCATCCTTATTCGAACACCGCCTAGAATCTTGCTTTCGGCTATTTGGTCGCCTGCAGTTAGAGTTCGAGACTTGGCAAATCGGCACTTACTGCCTTAATCCTACTTCGGGGGTTTAATCTTGATCCGTCCGAGCCACTGTAAAATCGATCGAATGTACTGTATCCACCGAGCTGAGCAACTGACGTTTGCCCGAGCGAACACATCTGTTGAGCGGAAGAAATACCCGTTAGTTTGCTGAATGACTGGTACTGCTTCGGACGGCAAGCGGCATCTTTCGTTCGGATACGGCTGAATCACGGTTCTATCGCCTATTTGGACTTGAGTAGCTGAACCGCGGAAGTAAGATTAACCGAACACAAATGGCCAGCTCCGGGAATCATCCTGGTGTTCGCCATCTCGAACACCGAACCGTTGTTTGAGCTTCTATAACCGTGACTTAACAACTATTCAACGCAGCACGACAATCTACGAGAAAAAATTCTAACGGTTACTATAGAACGGATGGCCCCCATCTTGTCCCAACAGAAACTCACGGCTTCATTTATTAATGGAAAAGTTGCTCTGCGATGGTGTTCCGGAGGACCTCGCTGGTGCCCTCGTAAATCTCGTTGAGCTTCGCGTCGCGGTAGTAGCGCTCCACGGGGAAGTCCTTCGTGTAGCCGTAGCCGCCGTGGATCTGGATGCCCTCATTGGCGACCTCGCGGCTCACCTCGCTCGCGTAGAGTTTGGCCTGTGCGGCCTCCTTGATGAAGTTCTCCCCGCGAATCTTCTTGTCGGCGGCGTCGTGCATCAGCAGGCGCGCGGCGCGGGTCTTCGTGTCCATGTCGGCGAGTTTGTGCTGGATGGACTGGAAGTTCGAGATGGGCTGGTCGAACTGCTCCCGGTCCTGGCTGTACTCGAGGGCGGCGTCGAGCGCGGCCTGTGCGATGCCGACCGAGCGGGCAGCGATGGTGATGCGCCCGCCGTTGAGTGTCTTGAGCGCGTGGACGAACCCGCGGCCTTCCTCGCCGAGCAGCCGGTCCTCGGGAATCCACATGTCGTCGAACCGGAGTTCGGCGGTCGGACAGCCCTTGTCGCCGACCTTGTCCTCCGTCCCCTCAACGATGAAGCCGTCGTCCTCCTCCGGGCGGACGACGAACGAGGAGATGCCCTTGTTGCCGGCGTCGGGGTCCGTCTTCGCGAACAGCGTGACGGTGTCCGCGACCGAGCCGTTCGAGATCCAGAGCTTGTTGCCGTTGACGAGGTAGCCGTCGCCGTCCTTCTCGGCGGTCGTCTCCATCGCGGGGACGTCGGAGCCGGCGCCCGGCTCGGAGAGAGCGAACGCGCCGATGTCCTCCCCCTCCGCGAGCGGGGTGAGGTACTCCTCCTTCTGGGCTTCGTCGCCGAAGGCGTACACCATGTTGCCGGCCAGCGAGATGTGCGCGGCGACGATGGTGCCGAGGCCGCCCGAGCCCCGGGCGATCTCCTCGAGCGCCATCGGGTAGCTGTGGTAGTCGAGGCCGGCGCCGCCGTACTCCTCGGGGAACGGCATCCCCATCAGCCCGAGGTCGGCGAGTTCGTCGACGAGGTCCCTCGGGAACTCGTCCTCGTGGTCGATTTCCGAGGCCCGCGGGACGACCTCCTCGTCCACGAACTCGGAGACCATGTCCTTGATTTGCTTCTGCTCCGGCGAGAGACTGAGATGCATGAATCTAAATGCAGAGGGCTTCATGATATATCTTAATATAACGTCGAACGTGTGATAAACTCTATCAATGCTTTGAGCATCTCCCAGCCAAGTTTTCTCCGCGTTCATAGTTGGTGATTGCGACGACGAGTCGAAAGGACAGCGTAAGAAACCGGCAAGCGAGTCGAGTGTCACGTGCATCGCCCTCTTCTGAGGCTTGTTTGCTCTCGGTGACCTCGGCTGCAATCAGACTGGTCGATCCGGTTGAACGATTGGAGAGCTGTAGAGCGTGTCATAGAAAGCGTCACGTACGAAGTAGCAGGGGGCGCGAAGTGTGTCCAACACAAGCGCAACCCTGCAAGACGTAGCTTCGGTAGACGACTTCTTGAATGTCGCGGCTACCGAGACGGTACCGCTGTTCGAGCACCTTGAGTTCGAGTTTCTGCTGGAGTACGATGTGTTCGCCCCCTCGAAGCGTGGGCGAACACGAGTTCACCAGCCACCAGACCTCTTTCGCGGCTTTCTGCACTGCTACTACAAGGACATCTACGGCACACGTCCGGTTGCACGAGAACTCCAGCACGGCCTCGTCTGGTACTACTGCAGACTCGACAAACCACCATCCAGAGACACGATTGACCGGTTTCTCACTGACCTTGAACACGTCGTCGACGATATCTTTGAGAGGCTCGTCGAGCAGGCCGCCGCCCGCAGCCTGCTCGACTCGACGTACTCCATCGATTCGGCGCACATCGAGGCGGTCCAGTACAACGACGCTGCCTCATGGAACTACGATCTAACAACTGAAGAGTACTACTACGGCTTCGGCTGTACGATCGTCTCAACCGGTTCAAAGATCCCAATTGCGGCGGAGTTCACACAGGCCAAACAAGCAGACCAAGAGACGGCGATGCGCGTCACGTGTGACGCGCTCGCCGTCGATACACCGATCTGGATGCTTGGAGACAGCGCCTACGACATCCTCGATTGGCACGACCACCTGCTGGCCGCAGGGGTCGTGCCAATCGCTCCATACAATCCGCGAAATCCTGACGACCCGAAAGCCATCGAGTACAGGGTCGAAGACCAAGTCGAGGATGTTCAGCTGAAAATCCATCTTGGACGAGACGTATAACAACCGGATAGGGGTCGAACGAACCAGCGACGTAGTCAAGGACTGCGGCCTCGGGCTCGCGCGAGCCCGAGGCCGCGTCCACGCACGAACAGAAGTGTTCCTTGCGCTGTCCCTCGGACTCGTTGTTGCGATCACAAACTCCGAGCGAGGAAACGAACCGGGCTGTGAGAAGCTATGAGATGGATTCTATGGCACGCTCGTAGCTGTTGATGATATCGACAATAGTAGCTTAGAGATTTCTCATCTATGGGCATAGAATAACAAATGTACTATTGTTATTCCACAGATTCACCCCCCGACCATAGCTGGTGTTGATAATATCAACAATCTAGGGTCCGACCATTGTTGTAGTGAGCCTATTCGCTGCCATCAGACGATGCGCAAATTAGTCTTTAGTAATACGAAGGGGGTGCGACCTGATGCGGTATTCAATCCACCCCCTGTGGTATTAGTTAAAATGGCTGTGATGAATCGTCGGACGTAGTTTAATTTCACTATGCCACCGCCTGCCTGATGTTGTGAACCGTACATATCAGGTCGAGTTCGCGGAACTTTCCGTATATTTTTCGTGAAGCGGGGGATCTTTGACATAATCATCGGCGGTTTCCCGCTTTATCTCCCTAGTTCTAACGGTAGAAACCGACGCTATCCAGCGATTCACCGGGACCGAATTCGTTAGTATCCACCAGTCAATATTCGTGCAGTTCCGTCGGGGCCTCTCTATCGCTTCCAGTCCGCTTCGCGTTTTTCGAGAAACGCCGCGAGTCCCTTCTCAGCTTCTTCCGACTGCGTCCGTTTGACGAGTCGGTCCATCGCCTCGTCAAACCACGTTTCCAGCAGATCGTCTTCCATCCCTGTCCATAGGTCTTTCATTTCGCTAATAGACTTCGGTCCCGATGCAGTCGTCGAATGAGCGAGTTCACGAACGATATCTTCTACCTGCGTTTCATCAACTGCGTAATTGACGATTCCCATCGATTCCGCTTCAGTAGCGGTGAATTGATCGCCTGTCAACGACATTTCCATGATCTCTTTCTTTCCGAGACTCATCCGACCGTATGTGAGTCCGATTGGCGGGAGCGCCCCGATCTGTCCTTCTGGAAGCGCGAAGCTACTGTTCGTAGAGGCGACTGCAAGATCGCAAAGTAGAACGAGCTCACACCCCCCGCCGTTAGCAGCTCCCTCAACTGCCGCAATTATCGGTTTCGGATGATTGCGAACCGTTTGTACCGTCGGGCCTAGGACCTCTTCGAACATTTCCCTGGCGTCCTCTGTCGACTCAAGGCTTTGGATCTCCGCGATGTCGTCGCCAGCACAGAATGCTCGTCCTGCTCCCTGCAGAACTGTCGCTCGCACTTCGTCGTCATTCGCTGCCTTCTCGAGAGCGGCCTTCAGACCGTTCCAGCTCGACTTGTCAAGCGCGTTGAGTCGATCTGGTCTGTTGAGCGTGATCCATGCAGCGTATTCGCGTCGCTCATATCTAACCGTCTCGAACTCCGCCTGCTCGTATTCCCACTCGTAGAAGCCGGTTCCTGTCTTCTGCCCGAGTTCCTCGTTCGCCACCAATTCACGAAGGGATGGGTTGGGTTCATACTCATCCCAACCCGACCGGGCATGCAATTCTTCCAGCGTCTCGACAAGTCGGTCAATCCCGTACTCGTCAGCCATCTCGAGGAGGCCTCGCGGCCAGTTCATTCCGATTTGCATCGCCTTGTCGATCTCTGACTTCGTGGTCACGTCGTTCGCCAGCATCCACGCCGCTTCGTTAACAGCAGGCGCGACGAGATGTTTCGGATCGAAGTCATTGCGACGCTCCTGTGGAATCTCAACACGTGAGTACTCCCCTGGTTCTGGATAGGTGTAGAAACCCTCACCGGTCTTCATACCGTAATTCTCGGCCTCCTCCTTTTTTTCAAGCAGATCGGGGATGTGCAGGTCGACCCCTCGATCTTGCATCGAGTGGGCAGCCATGGTAGCGACATCTATACCACTGAAGTCGAGAACCTCGAACGGCCCCATTGGAAGGCCGATTCGCCGGATCGCGGCGTCTATTGTTTTCCTGTCTCGCCCCTCTTGGTCAACCTGACGAACTGCCTCAAGCCAGAATCGGAGATTGATCCGATTGATAAGGAATCCAGGGATATCCTTCTCAACGAGTACTGGGGTCTTGCCAATCGCCTCGCTGATTGTTTCAGCCGCCTCAAATATATCGTTGGCCGTTTCCTTACCCCGGATAACCTCGACGATGTCCATAAGCTGAACGGGATTGGAAAAATGCAGGCCGACGACCTTGCTCGGTCGATCCGTCGCGGACGCAATTTCGGTGATCGGGAGAGTACTAGTATTGGTCGCTAGAATCGTTCTTTCCGGTGCGTGGTTATCGATCGTACCAAAAACATCCTGTTTCAAGTCGATGTTCTCAGGCACTGCTTCGACGACAAGATCGGCATCACCGTAGGCTTCTTCCTCTGATGTCGTCGTCTCGATCTGTGCTAATACGGCATCCGGATCCTCAGTGAGTTTCTCGAGACTTCCTTCGATTTTTTCGAGAGCGGTTTGCAAGACGTCCTCGTCGATGTCGATAATCGTAACGTCGTATCCAGACATCGCAAAGGTTTGAGCGATACCATGGCCCATTGTTCCGCCTCCGACGACAGTCACAGTCTCTACACTTTCGGTTAGTGACGCACTCATTTTTTCACCGTGATTAAGATGTCTCCGCCGGCCTTGTTATAATTTTCCCTAGTCTCTAATGCTTCATCGGTCATTGGTTGGCTCTATTGCTCTTCCGAGGCCTCTCACAATACCATAGGAAAATCACGTTCTAGTGGTTTAATCTCATTCGAGGTACTACCGGGTGCTGCTGGTGATGTAGTGGAAAGTGCGATCTTCGGTGGGCTTCTAGAGGGCATGAAACAGCCGGCAGAGAAGAGGACTCGACGCGCTAGTGTCATTACCGCTAACCCACTCGATTCACGACGGGATACGAAGCTACGAAGGGACGCAGCTGGCCAAGCCGCGTCCCTGTCCACACTACAGGGGAAGCGATTACCGCAAACATGATTCACGCCCACGGCGCTTCGCCGTCCTCATCACTGAGGACGGCTTTGAGGACGTAACGGTTACCATCCAGCGATACTGGTGCAAGCAGTACGAGAAACGGGTCGACGCAGAGATGTCCGAACGGTTCTACGAGGACTGTCTCTACTGCAAACCAATCGTCGACCTCTGGCTCTACCATGCCTCGGAGAATCTGTTCAACCGGAGTAAACGGATTCCCCACATCCACTACGGCATCCAGGTTGACCGGGATACAATCCAGCGGTACGCTGAACTGTTTAGTGGCCGAGTCAACGACCATCACGGTAGTAACTCAGACATGATCTTGAGGAACCGTGCCCGTAACGCAACGTTAACGACTTACACTCACCAACTCAAAACGACAATTTCTCAAAATGTTTCCTACATCGATAGGGTGACGGTCGCCGACGAACCACTCTCGCTGAATTTCCTCTCGCTTCTGTTTGGAACGGAAACCGCTGTGGAATTCTGTGAGTAGTATGCCGACGAACTGGCCGCCGAAGACGTGGTCGGTATCGTCGGGGTTGCGGACGAGACTACCCTGGCTAAGAAGGGAGCGAAGAAGCCATCGCGCGAGGAGCACGCCAAGCAAAAGACACCCGGAGAGCCGAAGAAGCCGTCCGGCAACGGCTTCTGCGTCGCCGGCAGCTATCTCCCGCAACTGGGCTGTATCGCCAGCCTCTAGTGTCGTAACACCGACTTCGCGTGGCTGCTCACAGCCATGCTTGTCGCCTCCACTTGAGGGAGTTGACTAATGGATTGCCAGTGGTGAATCTAGCTACAACGACACGGTTGCGCACAAAGAGTCGTGTCTCGTCCACGAGTTGCGACAGTTCGTATAATCGGACGGGCTGTCGTAGCCCCCAGAGCTGTCAAGAGGTTCAGAAGTACCACAGCTATCTCCCGGTAGTGTAAGAAGAGTTGTACGCGGAATGAGTCATGGTCTTCCGCGAGAAGTACCCGGCGTTGTGGGACGAAAAGATCGAGACGTTTAGTGGTCTGGTCAGTACAAATGCGATTGAGGGCAGCAACTGGCGGTTGAAATACGGGACTCCGAACGCCGTACACGCGGTACCAAACGTGCGTACGGCTCTACTCGCGCTCCACGCGATGTACGATTTGTTCCGCAATAGGCGTCCTCAGGTAAGTTTCACCCAATGATTTGGGAACTTCACCTGCGAGGATGTGATGAGCCAGTCGGCGTCACCGACTGGCCCGTCTCGTCAGCACGGTCTCTCGAAAGGAGCAGCATAGCGTCCCGAAACGAGCAGAAACAGGGCGACTGCGCGTTCCCCCAATGGATACTGCACCACCGCATTACGGTGGTGTCTGCAACGGGAGTGAAATACCACCCTCTCTTACTGGCCACTACTCATGCACGAAACCGAAGAAAAGACGCTGAACAGCCTCGTACCACTCGGTCTAATTCATGCGTTTCAGAGTTGGTTTCGCGGGTTTCAGGGCCAGCGGGTCGGAGACCCGCGGCCCTGTCCGAAGTGCGGTGAAACCACGGTCTGGAAGAACGGCTACCGAACGGATCGGCTCTTCGCCATCCTCATCACCGAGGATGGCTTCGACGAGATCACTGTCGAGATTCAGCGGTATCAGTGCTCCGAGTGCAGACATTCCTACGATGGCGATATCGGGGAGCTGTTCTACGAGGACTGTGAATACGCCAAACCAGTCGTTGATCTCTGCCTGTTCCATGCGGCGAAGAATCCGTTCCACGCGTGCGAACGGATTCTTCAGAATCAGTACGGTCTCCAGGTTGACCGCGATACGATCCAACGCTATGCCGAGCTGTTCGGCGACGAAGTCGCCGAGCAGCACAGCGTCACGATTGCCGGCTGCATCCTCTCGATGAACTTCCTCTCGCTGTTGTTCGGTGTCAGCACCGTTGACGAACTCAAAACCGAGTTCGCCGACGAACTCGCTGCCGAGGACATCGACGGTCTCGTCGGGGTCGCCGACGAGACCTATCCGGCGAAGAAGGGCGCAAAGAAAGACCTCTACGAGGAAAATATGCGCCGGAAACAGGAGGGAGAAAACCCGAAGAAGTGGCCGGAAGGGTTCACTGTCGGATGTTCCTATCTGACTCAGCTGGGTTGTTTCGCCGGACTCCAGTGTCGGAACACCGCCTTCGCGCGAGCGCTGGCGCTCGCGCTCGTCTTCCCGCTCTTGGGTGTGGATTATTGGCTCACCGACGACAACGACTGCTACAACGACATCTTGCCGGATCGGGTGAAGTGTCTCGTCCACAAGCTCCGGACACGCGCTCGCAGCG
Organism: Halorarius halobius; assembly: GCF_024298865.1. Taxonomy (GTDB): domain Archaea; phylum Halobacteriota; class Halobacteria; order Halobacteriales; family Haloarculaceae; genus Halorarius; species Halorarius halobius. The sequence goes on from NZ_CP101163.1 coordinate 24,813, forward strand.
ACGAGCGCGTGTCCGAACTGCACGAGGCGGGCGAGTTAGAGGAGTTGCGGGAGTATCTCGAAGACGAGTACGAGACTGCGTACGAGGAGATAGTGGCGACACTCCGTGAGGAGCACCCATCGTTCTGGGACGAGGACGAAGAAGAGTTCAATGGGCCAGTGAGTACGAATGCAATCGAAGGGGGGAACTGGCGGCTGAAATACGGCCTTGGAGTCCCGTACGCGCGGTGCCATGCGGCACGCGCGCGTACATCGTTGTTGGCGCTGCGTGAATCGATGTCGACGTTCACAAACGGCGAGCCGGCGGAGAGCTTCGCTCACCGCCACGGCTCATTTAGCTTTGAGCAGGTGTTGGGTGAGTCCTCGACACAGCCGCTACCGCCCCGGAAAGAAGATCACGTAACTCAGGCGGCGTAAGAATCAGAAGGAGGAAGCAGCGGGTAAGGCTCTGCGTTTCACCCGAGTACTCCTCAGCACCCCGCATTACCGGCCAAACACTTATATGCACAGCATCAATTTGGGAGCGTATGCGACAAGTGCATCCCGACTATAATGAGTCGTCGGGACTCGTCGTTGACGGGTCGATTCGTATTGCCGCCGATGACAATCCAGTGCTGATAGGGACCGAATGTTCCGAGTGCGAGTACGTTGTCTTTCCATCTCGGCCGTTTTGCCGCAATTGTCTTTCGGACAACGTCTCTGATGTCGAACTTGCACGAACAGGACAACTCGAGACCTACACCGTCGCACATACTGGTCAAGAAGGAATCGAACCGCCGTACGCATTCGGCTTTGTGAACCTGGAAAACGTACAGATTTACTCCCGTTTCACCGAGTGGAAAGAAAGATCACTCGAAGTTGGCGACCAAGTGGAACTGGTACTTGAAAAAATCAAGACAGATACGGAGACCGGTGAACCGTTGTTTGGCCATATGTTCCGCCCCATGGAGGAAGAACAATGACTGAAAACGAAGTAGCTGTCGTCAACGTCGGTCAGTCCGACTTCGGCGAACTGGAGGGACAGCGCGTAACTGAGTTTGGGAGCAGAGCCGTTCGTGAAGCGCTCTTGTCTTCGAGCGTTGAACCAGATGATATCGAGGAAGCGTATATCGGTAATGTCGCTACTACTGCTCAGGATCAAACCAGTGTTATTGGCCAAGCAATACTCCGAGAAGTAGGGGTAACAGGTATCCCGATCATCCGAGTTGAGAACGCGTGTGCCAGCTCAACCTGTGCATTCCAAGAGGCCTATAAGAGAGTTCAATCAGGCGAATCCGATATCGTGCTCGCTATGGGTGTTGAGAAAATGACTGGTGTCCCGACGGAGGTTGCTCTCAAAGATATGGCTGGTGCGGCGGACGCAGAAGTTGAGGGTGCAATGGGGATGACGTTCATGGGTCTCTACGGGATGCGCGCTAACGCCTACATGAATCAGTTCGGTAATGTACGCGAGGAATTGGCCGACATCGCGGTCAAAAATCATGACAATGGGCTTAAAAATCCACGGGCACATCTTCAGCTCAACGTTGACCGCGACGACATCCTTGAATCCCGCCCAATCTCCGATCCTATCCGGCTGCTTGATGCCTGTCCAATGTCAGATGGAGCAGCAGCAGCAGTCATCGCACGCACCGAAATCGCCGAAGAGTTGGTTGAAGAACCAATCTACGTCGATGCTGCCGAAATGTTGAGCGGCAATTACCTTGAGGAGGTCGAATTCTGGCGTGAAGAACTTGACGAACGCGTGGCCCAAAAGGCCTACAGTGAGGCTGGTATCGGCCCGGATGATCTGGATGTTGTCGAAGTTCATGATGCGGCTACCATCGGCGAGCTAATGCATTATGAAGGACTCGGGTTAGCGGATCAAGGGGAAGGTGCTTCACTCGTCCGGAGTGGTGACGTTATGCTCGATGGTCGTACTCCGGTTAATCCAAGTGGTGGACTCAAGTCACGCGGTCATCCCGTGGGAGCAACGGGGGTGGCCCAGATCTGTGAACTCGTCTGGCAACTCCGTGGCGAGGCGGGAGCCCGGCAGGTTGAAAATCCGTCTATTGGATTAGCCCAGAACTCGGGTGGCGCACTTGTAGGTGAAGGCGGCGTATCGACAGTAACGATCCTCAGTAACCGCTGAACTTTTTTCGTTTTTACTAGATATTCGGTTTCACCTTCCTATCTGAAGATCTGTCGGTAGACACCTCTGAAAATTGTTTCCCAATCGGCAACAGCAGAATAGGTTGTTACCCCGAACCTATATATATGGGGGCACATAACAAGAATTCATGGAGGTCATAGATGGATTCCCATCGACTAGTGGAGACGAATATCCGCTCAACACGACAAGATTCATCGAGGCGGCAGCACGAAACGTTCCTGATCGGGAAATCGTCTCAGGGACAGGTGAAGACCAGTTCCGGTACACCTACGGAGAGGCGTACGAACGGATGCAGCGCTTGGCCAATGCCCTCGAAGAGTTGGGTGTTGAGGCCGGAGATCGCGTAGGTGTACTTGCGTGGAATGATCACCGTCACTATGAATGCTATTTCGGTATTCCCGGAACCGGTGCCGTTTTCCTTCAGCTCAATCTCCGACTGCATTCAGATCAACTACAGTATGTGTTAAATCACTCGGAACCGCGATTCTTAGTGGTCGACGAATCCCTTCTGGAAGTCGCTGAAGGTGTCGCCCACGAGGTCAGTTCCATAGAGGGATTCGTCGTCATGACTGATAACGATCTCGACGAGGTCGAAACCGATCTCGAGCCGACGTTCTCCTATGAAGATATATTAACTGAGGCGGAGCCGGAGTACGATTGGCCATACATCGACGAAACATCGGCATACAGTGCCTGCTACACGACTGGAACGACGGGGCGTCCCAAAGGAGTGTACTATTCCCACCGGAACATCTACCTACACACGATGCAGTTGGCGAACTCCGTCGGTATCTCACATGAGGACTCAGTCGCTCAAATCACGCCGATGTTCCATGGACAGGGCTGGGGACTGGCCTACGCTGCGACGTACGCTGGCGCAAAGCTCGCGTTCCCGGGCCGATATCAGGCGGAAAATCCCGAACCGCTGGTTGATCTCATCCGTGACGAGGACGCGACCGTAACAAACGGGGCACCAGCTATTTTTATGCCGATGCTCGATTACATTCGAGATCTCGACGATATCCCGAACTGGAACGATCTACAGATGATGTCTGGAGCAACAGAGCCGCCGCTGGACATGATGCAGGGATACAAAGAACTCACGGGGGCAGAGATCGTCCATGCATATGGCGCAACTGAGACGACCCCGCTGGTAACGATGAACTTCATCAAGCCGTCGCTTGAAGAAGACCTCTCTGAGGAAGAAAAGCTCGATATGCGGCGCAAGCAGGGACTGACTGTCCCGGGTATCGAGATGAAAATAGTCGATCCTACCACAGGCGAGGAACTGCCACACGACGGTGAATCCGCCGGAGAAATTCTCATCCGTGGTCCATGGGTGACAAGCAGTTACTATGACGACGACCGAACGGAACATTCGTTCACTGACGATGGGTTCTGGGAAAGCGGCGACGCCGGGGTAATCGATAAGGAAGGATATCTAAAGATTACTGACCGTATCAAGGATGTTATTAAAAGCGGTGGGGAATGGATTTCGTCTGTCGACATGGAAAACCTCCTCATCGAACACCCGAATGTCAGAGACGCGTGCGTTGTTGGCCTTGAACATCCGGAATGGGAAGAGCGCCCATTCGCACTTGTTGAGGTCGAAGACGATTTCAATCGTGAAGAACTCGATGAAATTCTTTCCCAGCGGTTCGCCGACTGGCAGCTCCCCGATGAAATTGAGTTTACCGATGAAATTCCAAAAACAAGTGTGGGGAAAAACAACAAGAAAGTAATCCGCGAAGAGTACGAAGGTCGATATCTCGATTGACAGCATCTTAGACGACATTCAAACAGGGATATGACAGGCATTAATTTCGACGTTGACGAAGAGACGCAGCTCGTATTGAACAGCCTTGATGAGTTTATTGAGCGTGAGGTCGCCCCCTTAGCGAGTGGCCTTGAATCGAAACTTAACAATCCCACCTTGGGTCGACGAGCAAACGGTCAACCCACCGAGGAGATACTCGAAGCGATTCAGAGTATTCGTCAAAAGAGTGGTGAGGCGGGGTTTTACGCCATGCATATGCCCGAAGAGGTTGGTGGCCAAGGGGTCTCAAAAATAACGTGGTACGCAGTGAAGCGCCACGTCGCTTCGAAGGGACGAGGGCTCTCTGAGCATGTCCTCAAGGGGCCGGAGGGGCCAAATGCGCTATTGGGTCTTGCTGAGGGTGAACAGGTCGAACGGTACCTCAAGCCAGTCGTGCGTGGTAAGAAATCGACTGCATTCGGTCAAACTGAACCCGATGTCGGTTCTGACTCACCCTCGATGTCGACCGAAGCTGAAAAGAACGGCGACGAATGGATAATCAACGGCCGAAAGCAGTGGATTACGAACGCGGCATTCTGCGATTTCGCCCTTGTGCTGGCTCGGACAAAGCCGCTGGCGGAGGTCGATCGGCGATACGATGGTATCACTTGTTTCATCGTCGAACGCGACGAGTTCGAAGTCGGATCAGTCAACAACGCTATTGGCTTGGAGGGTTGGCAAGCCGAAATCCTTCTGGACGACGTTGCCGTATCTGAATCACGCGTTCTTGGCCCCAAGCATGGCGCATTTCGAGATGCAATGGAACTATTGACGATGGGTCGACTCGAACTCGGAGCAGAAGCTGTTGGCTACTCGCAGTATCTGCTTGAGAAGAGCAGGGAGTATGCACGGGAACGTGAGGCGTTCGGGGAGTCCATCGGGTCATTCCAGCAGGTGTCAAGCATGTATGCACGAGGACGTGCAAAAACGTATATGGCAGACGCTGGGGGCCTACGAACTGCATGGAATCTGGATCAGGGTAATGACATCGTTGAGGATGTCTCGATCTTCCATTGGTTCGCGACTAACGCTTTCTGGGAAATTGCGGACAACGCGGTCCAGATTCACGGCGCAAACGGCCTATCAGAGGACAATCCATTTGTTGATCATCTCCATCTAGCTAGAGTGCTTCGGATCGTAGAAGGAACTGACGAGATCCAACTCAACACGATCGCTAAGCAAAATGATCTCCTATAGACAAAATAAGATGGATTATAAATATTACGACGATTTCATCGTCGGCGAAACTCACAAAACCGATGATGTCGAAGTCACCAAGCAGGAAATCCTTGAGTTCGGGCAGAAATACGATCCGCTTCCGTTCCATATTGACGAAGAGGCAGCAGCGAAAACGCCGTTTAATGGCGTAATCGCCAGTGGACTGCAAACCTTTGCACTCTCCCAGAAACAGGTTGTCGATAGTTTCTTTCGAGAAAGCCACCTGCTGGGGAGCGTCGGTTTTGACGAAGCAGAGTTCCCGAATCCTGTTCGTCCCGGAGATATACTTTCCACGACACTTGAAATCCTTGAGAAGCGCCCATCAAAATCCAATCCTTCCCGAGGACTCGTGACGATTATGCGGAAGGTCGTTAATCAACACGACTCCGTTGTCCTTCGGGTAACCAATAATGTTCTAGTAGAACGGCAATAGGAATAGCATGGTTGGTCCACCGTTCTATTCTGAAGGACGGGGTTGTTTAGACACTCGTCAAAATACGGTTTAGCGGTCCTATACTCAGCTTTGCACGTTAGCGTCGGCGGTTGAGTGAACGAAGAGGTGGTCGATCTCTTCCATAAGGGCCACAATCATCGTTGTCTCGAACCCACGAGAGAAGGTTGTACACTGCTTCCTTCAGGGAATGTTCGAGGTTCGCTCGAAGCGGATAGACTGTTTTGTCGTCAGCGTAGAAGGCGTAGATGAGGTCTTGGCCCCAGACAGTATCACCTTCAGCGTGATCGTAGAAGCGGCCAATGCGGGGGACTTCGTCCCCGGCTTTCTCGGTGAAGGTGTCGTCAAGGATGATGTAACCATCCTTCGACCAGCGCGTTTCACCGTGTTTTTGGAGTTCTTCGAGGCGTTCGTGGTTGAATTGCTGTTCATCCCAGTTGTATTCAGTCACCGTCTTTGTGAAATTCTTCACTGAGCACTACTATCTCGGCCTCTACCCGACAACGGAATTCACCAAAGATGGTCAAGAGTTAGTTTCTGGACACCGCAAGAAGTACCTCTCAGATCGGTTCAACCCGGGGAATTTCCCACAGAACAATCGAAAGAGCAGCACCGTCGAAATCTGGTTATCAGAGCTGGCCTTGGAACAATCTCTAACCCGATTCAAACTGCCGAGCAACCTCCAGACAGTACAAATCCAGCGGGTTGAGGATCTCATTCTAGAGGGCGTTCGACCGCCGGAATCAGGTGATGAGCGAAATCAACTCGTTGAAAATCAGTTGAAAGGGGCAATCAATCCGGAGGATACAGAATGACAGAGCAAGGTACCTTTGAGATCACTCGTCTGGAGGAGCCAGAGATCCATTTCAACGGAGGCTCGGACGTTTCTCCGAAGCGTGGGTTGATGGAATACGGACCTCGATTAAAGAATAACGAACATCAAGCAATCAACGTAGCTGCCATCGGTGATGCCGAATCTATTCGATTGCTTGACGACCTATTCCTTGATTGGAGCACTGTCATTCACCCCGATTTAGACGACGATAAGATCCGTCCTTGGCGTATCCCATTTCCTGGGTTGAATTCTCGATCCAACCTGAACACATCAATCGCCTTTCCTGAGCGGTGGCGTTACCGTATTCTGAAGGGCGAGATCCGGTCGGTGCAGGCACATAATACGAAGGAAGGGAAGTTCCAAGAGTTCCTGAGTTTAGTTCGAGAGGAGATCGATTGGTTATCGGATGATGACCCGACACCCGACGTCATCGTTGTGTGCATTCCAGACGGAATCATGGAGGAATTACGAGACGGCAAACACGGTGACGTGATTGTTGGTGGGAAAAACCTCCATAGCCAAATCAAGATCGCCGGGATGGAGAATAGCATCCCGACACAACTGATCAAGCCAGAGACGTTGAATACAACGTCTCCGCAGGACAGAGCGACGAAAGCATGGAATCTCAGTCTCGGATTGCTCTACAAGGCACAACGAGGGCACCCGTGGAAAACTAAGAAGATGGACCACGGTACCTGCTATGCTGGGCTCTCGTTTTACCGTGACAAGGATGGAGATGGGAACGTTGTTCGTGCGGCATTAGCGCACGTGTTCGCCAGGAAAGATTATAACATCATCCAGAGCGAGCCATTGAAAGACATCTCAGAGGACGAAAACGGGCAACCACACGTCTCGAAAAAGGGAGCTGAGAACATCGCTGAACAGATTGTCAACTACTACAAAAAACGGAACCGCGGCTCGGTTCCTGAGCGGATAGTCATTCACAAGTCCTCTCCGTTTTGGGACGAGGAACGCGAAGGCTTCCAGGCCGGTGCGGAAGAGGTCAGATTGCACGATTATGTTCACATCAGAACCCGTGGGACGGGAGTGAGATTATTCCCGGACGGTGACTTCCCGCCACTTCGAGGAACGTTGCTTTCCGTTCCTGACGACGACGTCCACTACCTCTACACCACGGGGTATGTCCCAGAGGTGGCGACCTATGAAGGGAGTAACATTCCTGAACCGATTGAAATCAGACCAGATATCCAAACCGAGAGCGACTATAAAACACTCTGCGAAGAAATCCTCTTCCTGACGAAGTTAGATTGGAATACATCCGATTTCGCCGTCAAGGAACCGATCACTCTCAAGGTTCCGCGGAAAGTTAGCAACGTAATCTCTGAACAAGGGATTGACCCTGTTGAAGCCGACAAGCAATATTACTACTATATGTAAATTCGTCAAACAATAACAGAATCAATATAGACGTTACTGTTCGTGATAGATGGTCACCTGCTTCTGGAGATGTTCGAACACATCTTCAGCGATACCAACGTCAGAGGCACCTGTGACAACTACCTTTCCGTTAGCAAATACCAAAAGGACAGCTGGGTAATCGGCAGGCCGATAGATGAGACCCGGGAATTGTTCAGGCTCATATTCGACCGATTCCAGACCTAACGCGATAGAGAGCGTATTCAAATCTACCGGATTATCCAGCTGGGCCGTACAGACCACGTTCTGTACCGTGAATCCTGTTTCAGTCTCTGCGTCTACGATGTCCAGGTCGGATAGTGACATGAGGAAGGTGTCGTTCGTCTCGTACAACTGTTCGAACGTAGAGCACCCACTGATGATGTATTTCCCACTCCGATAAACCGTGATAAGCGGACCACCCTCAACAAGCCGGAGGTAGAGACCATGGTAGTTCGAAGGGTCGTATTCGGTGTACGGCAGATCCAAATCGGACTCGACCTCGGCGACGTCGAGTTCCACACCCAAATCTCCCGACCCGACAGCGTTCGCAATAGAGATCATTCGTCCTTTGCCTCTGTAGGAGAGACGACGTACGCCGCTGTTACTAGTTCCGGTTCTTGGGGAGTAACGTGCTTCTCTTCCTCAAGCCTGGATAGCTCCTCTTCACGTTCTCGTCGGAGACTCTCGAGTTTCTGCTTCGCGTTCCCAATCGGCGCAGACATATCCGCACCATGCTCAGCCCGCTGTTGGTACTGCTCTAACCGCTCCTCCCACTCTTCGATTTGCTCTTCGAAGTATCGCTCAGCGTGCTCACGTTTGATTTCGATCTCCCGTTCTCGTTCGGTTCGGGCCTCTTCAGCAAACGACTCAACGTGCGTCCACGCCTCCATCTCTGCGGCATCGTAGAGGTCCTCAGCCATACTCGAGAGCCGATCAACCTCGTGCGACAACGAGACGTCACTGGGAGCGACCGTCTTCGAGAGTTCGGGAACATCCGTCGTTACACTGCCATCCGGGCGAGCGTAGAGGCGAACGAACTTCTCAGTCACCACGTCGCCGGCACCGGAGACGTAGCCAAGGCGGTAATTAAACAGGATTCCAGGGGTTCGAGACGCCGTCGCAGCGACCTTCGTCGCAATTTCACCCTGGATCCGGTCGCTGTCCAAGCAGAACTCGATGAGCGACTCGACGAGAGGATGGTCAAGCGAGATGAACTCGACATCATCCTCCTCCATCGCGATATCCTTGGTAAACGTGGCGCGTGGGTACTGTCGTGCTACCTGATTTCCACTCAGCACCTCAGGGACATCCAACTGGAACACGTCCCCTTCCATCCGGGCCGGTCCGGGTCGAACACCCTTAATAGAGCTGCCGAATTCGTCGAAGAACACACGCACGAGCGTCTCGATATCGTCCTCCGACACCTCGCCGTGCTGACTGCGTTCGATCACGTCGAGAATCTCATCGTCTTTGCCGGAGAGGTCGAAACGGTCGCGAATCAGGAACTCGTTTTCGACGGTCTGAATCGCTTCGCGTTTCTCCTCGATGGTCGCCTCGATATCGGCGACGACACGTTCAGTCGGCTCCCCTTCAGCGATGGCCGCCATAATCGTCTCGTCCAGGTCGACGTCCTCGAGGACGCGACCGAGGACATCTGAGCGCATCCCGAGGTCCGACTCGATCTGGTTCGTCTTCTCGATGAGCAGGTTGAGGATCTCGCTCTCGCGGGTATCGGCGAAGAAGAGATTCCGAATCTCGACCGTGTGCTCCTGGCCGTAGCGGTGGAGCCGCCCCATCCGCTGGTCGATCCTGATGGGATTCCACGGGAGGTCGTAGTTCACCATGATGTGGGCGAACTGGAGGTTGAGTCCCTCCTGTGCGGCGTCGGTGGCGAGCATCAGGTTGGCCTCCTCCTCGAATTTGCTCATCTCTTCCCGTCGACGGGACTGCTCGAGGTCGCCGTACACCTGGGCGACGTCGTGGTCAGCGAAGACCCCGTCACGTAGATACTCCAGCGTGTCCGTGTACTCGGTGAAGATCAGGATTTTCTCGTCGGGGTCCTCTGAGAGAATACGGTCGACGAACTGCCGGAGCAATCGGGCCTTCGAGTCCGTCTCGATGTTCTTGGCCTGCTGCCAGAGCTGTTTCACGCGGTCCAGTTCCTGCTGGACTTGCGACTGATTGAGCGTTATCGTGACCGTTTCAAGCGCTTCCTCAACCCGAGCGCGTTCTGCATCGGTCAGCGTCTCCGGTTCGGTACTATACCGCGGAATGAGGTCCTGAACCTCATCGGGGAGGTCCTCGGCAACGGCGTCGTTCTGAATCGCCCGCATCCGGTTTTCGAGGGACTTCCGAATCGCGTAGATACTCGAGACCAGCCGCTTCTGGTAGATGACCATCGTGAACCCCGCCGCCTGGTTCTCCTCTTGCTGGGCGAGGTTGTAGTACTCGCGGATGTACTCGGTGACGTCGTCGTACAGCTTCCGCTCCTCGCGAGTCATCTCGACCGGGAGTGCCTCGATGTTCTTCTCGGGGAACATTCGGGTCCCGTCGGTCTCGTACATATCGTCCTTCAGACGGCGGATCATCAGGTCCTCAAGCGCCTCGGGACTGATCTGCGACTCGTGGCTGAAGCGATACGGATCGAGCAGGCTCACGAGGAAGTAGAACTGGTCTGATTTCCCCTTGTGCGGGGTCCCGGTGAGCAGCAGCAACGCATCGGAGTTGTCAGCGACGGCCTCACCGACTTGGTATCGCTGTGTCCGCTCGATTGAGTCGTCGCTCGACCGTCTGGCTGTAAGGTGATGGGCCTCGTCGAAGACCGCAACGTCCCACTCCTCGTCGAGATTCTGGAGGGCATCGAGGACGGAGACGCGGTCCGACTCGGGGTCGTCGGTGGTCTGCTTCGCGAAGTCGATGGAGGTGATGATGAGGTCCTCTTGCTTCCAGACGTTCTGGTTGGGATGGGACTTCCGGTGTGTACGGACCGTCTCACGGTCGTAGATGACGAAGTTGCGGTCGAACTTTTCGCGCATCTCCTCCTGCCACTGGACGGTCAGCGGGGCCGGCGCGACGATGAGCACCCGGTCGGCGCGGTCGCGGGCGATGAGCTCCTCGATGACGATCCCGGCTTCGATGGTCTTCCCGAGGCCGACCTCGTCGCCGATGAGGTAGCGGTGGTCGTAGGAGTTGAGAATCTCGTAGGCGGCTTGGACTTGATAGGGTTCGATCTCGATGCGGTTGCTGGTCAGCGAGAGGAATCGGTCGTACTTGTAGGCGAGATCGAGTCGGATCGCCCGCTCCCGAAGATCGTAATGGAGCGGGGCGTCGGATTGGCCGGCTGCGAGCCGGTCGACAAGCGAATCGAGTTTCTCGATGTGAGGGAGGCCGCTGGGGAGTTTGCGGAGCTGGCCCTCCGAGGTGTAGACATGGAGGAGGTGCCCGCCGTTGGGCCGTTCCTCGATTTTCGTGATTTCTCCACGTCCGCCGGCGTACTTGACTTGATCGCCGACCTCAAAGTCAGTCATCCTCTAATGTATTTTCAATCCGTTCGACCGCATCCTCCTCAAACCCATAGAGAGTATAAACAATACGATTTACAAGATTATCTGATTTCTCAATTTTGTCCTTCAGTTCATCAGCTCGTTCCTTAGTCGTAAGATATCGATCTAAGCCATCGGAAATATCAGATAACTCGGGGAGTGTGAGACTTTCGAGCCTATCAACAGGCGAGTTGGTTTTCGTTGCCGTCTCACGGAAGCCAGCGAATCCGTCACCTCTCTCAATGGCCACAGGAACGAATTCCTTGATTAGAGTCGCTTTCTCCTCAGTTAAGCCTACAAATTCCATTGCCGAATAGTAATCAGTCTCTGTGTACCCCCACTGATCGGTTTCATATTCCTCCGGTTCTTCGGGTTTGTACCGTGCAGTAATATCGATCGTAATCTTGGAACCCGACTCCTTGACCCTCACGTCTTCAGCCCTAAGGCTGTCCTGTGTCTCAGTGGTCTCCGAAATGATTGAATCGCCAACTCCAGTCGGAGGTTGATACTCAGCGAGTTCACCTAATTGATCTCCGTCTGAATAGGAGCCAAAGTAGTCTAAAATATTCAGATTCAGCTCATGGTGCTGGTTTTTAAGACGGATTATTTCCTCAACCAGGAAGCCGAGGAAATCATGGGTGGCCCCACTACTAACTTCAAGCTCATCCGTCAGCACCGGACATCTCACCTGAGTACTGCCCTCAACGAATTCGTCATACCACTCGTGGCACCGACTCAAAGCAGCCTCATCTGCATCAGTTGAGATCTCTGGGAGAGAGAAGGGATTGAGGTAGTTGGTCTTGAAGGTAAAGTATCCCCCTCGCAGAGTATAGCCCGTGTTACTTAGGAAGAACCAGAGAACGGGGCTGTTCAAGACTGCTAATATGTACTCTGGTGAGAGCTGTGTTGACTCCTGCGTGAGGAGGCCATAAACCTTCGTAGTATGGTAAGTCCCATCAGGATCGTACGTGAAGTTGGGGCCATAGCTGATCTCTGGCGTGACGATCTTTTCTTTCTGGAACTCCGTCAGATTTTTTGGATAGACATAGTCGTACCACCGATTATGGTCCATTTTGCCACCCTCCCTCCCTCTAAGATCCTCCTCATGTCGCTTGAGGTACTCGTAGGTCCTCGGATACTTCTTTTCCAATTCATCTTCTTCAACAAATTCTGAATTGTCGCCATCGATATGATACGGGAAGATCACCCAGTATCGCGGATTCAGAGGCTCATACCGATGTACGTCCTCTCCTTTAAGAAACGGTTTCAATAGATCAGGTTCAAGATGCCACGTCTCCTCATCAACTTGATCCACTACTTCGATTAGCCCATCATCTGTTGTCTCTCCAGTTTGCTCTAAGAGGTAAATACGGTCTGCGCTTGTCTGTAACCCGACAAATATGTCCGTAGTTTCCTCTAACGTTGGTCCTGCCTGTTCTATGGTATCCAGTACTTCCTTAACTTCCTCAGTACGGAATATCCATGGCTCTTCTGAATAATCTGCGGGGATTTCTCGGTGTTCAACTGACTTGTCTGTAATCAGCTGTTCAGGGTTTGTTTGTGCGTATTGGAAGGTGTCGTTATTCCCCTTCCTCAATAATAGGATACAGGTATAGACGGAAACTTGATCCCATACTTGTTTGTGACCAAACGAAGTGACTTGATAGAGTGCCTGTTCTTCAGAAAGGTAACTTCGAAGGCCCTCACCAAAGTCCCCTTGGAAGAATTTGTGAGGTTCAATATAACCCAATATACCGTCTTCAGAAAGGAGGTCGTATCCCTGTTCTGTGAAGTTAACATAAATGTCAAAGTTCCCAGTCGCAGATTCGTAGCGTGATATATAATAATCGGCAACATCAGGATTTGCCTCTCTGATCGTTTGAATCCGCATATACGGCGGGTTCCCGAGAACAGCATCAAACCCAGGATCATCAGCATCTTCCCCATCCGCAGTATAGAATACTTCTGGGTATTCTAACTTCCAATGGAAGTAGTTATCAAGATCTGCCCACTTTTGAGCATCTTGATACCATTGCATTTCAGCGAGCGTGTTCCATTCCTCATCATCTTCCAGTGAAGCTGCCATTCTTTCGTAGGCATCATCTGGAATGTTGTCTAATCCGAAGTCTTCCGCTGTACGGACATTCGCCATAGCCTCAAGCCGCTGTCGAAGCTTATTCCGCTCAAACTCGTCGTACTTGGCCTCCATCTGCTTGACATCAGCGAGATCCTGGTTCTCGATGGCGATGAAGTCCTGATAGATTCGCATTAGCTGTTCGATGGTCCCCTTCCGGGCCACACCGAAGTCAGCGAGTGTCGCGTTCTGCCCGTCACCACCAGCATCGGACTCCAGTTCCTCAATTTCCTCAATGTCGCTCCCGACCAACGAATTCCCCGTCTTCAGGTGGTGGTCCAGGAACGCGAGCGGCTGTTCAGCAGCGAGCGTCCGAAGCCAGAGGGACACTTTCGCGAGCTCGACGGCCAGCGGGTTTAGGTCAACTCCGTAGATGCAGCGCTGTGCGACCTGCCGACGGGCCCAGTTGATGTCGTGCTCCTCGTCGACAGTCTCGATCCCTTGCTGTGCAGCTTGCCGCTCCTGAGCATCGATGATCTCACGAGCGAGGTAGTCAATTGCGCTCGTCAGGAAGTGGCCGCTTCCCATCGCAGGATCGAGGATTTTGAGGTCGAAAATGCGCTCTGCGAATTCCGCTGCAAAGCCACGCTCACCTCGGGCACTCTGTGCCATAAGGTCGTTCCGGATGTCCGTGACGAGCGGTTCCAGCGTCTCCTCGACGATGTACTCAACGACGTACTCCGGCGTGTAGTACGACCCCGTCGCCTTCCGTTCCCCAGACCCGGTCGTAAGGTGGACTTCCCCCTTCTCGACGATCACCTCGTCACCCTCGTCGGCGGGAACGTACTCACCGTCCTCCAGCGCGAGCGGTTCGTCGGCGACGTCAAGCTGATACTCGAGAAGCCCTTCGTAGATGCTCCCGAGGTGGCGGACGTCCAGCGACGAGTAGTCGACGAAGATCTTCCCGCCGCCGTTGCCGTTCTGACTCCGGGTGAGCAGTTCGATCACTTGAGCGAGGTAGGCGTCCCCGACCTGGTGGGTCGCGAGGAACCGGGCTTCGACGCTGTCGTCCTCGTCCGGGTCAGTTCTGAACAGTCCGCCGTTGTACGCTGGGATGTAAAGGTCCTCCTCAGGGATACCGCGCGACTGACTGCCCTGGTCGATGAGTTTGAACAGCTCGTCCAGTCGGTCCCAGAGGTTGTCTTGCCAGTCGCGATACTTCGGATTCGGGCTGTCGAGTTCTTCAGCGACGTCCTGCTTGAGTGTATTCAGACTGTAGGATTCCTCGTAGATCTCGTTGTTCGTATCGAGCAGGTCACGACCCTCACTCTCTGCGTAGAGCACGAAGATGAGCCGGTAGAGGTAGATGAGCGAACTGTCGTGAATGAGGTCGAGATCCTCTTCGGAGAGGTCGTTGTCCGGGTACTGCATGAATCCCTCCGAGAGCACCTTGATCGCCTCGTAGATGTTGTCCTGGAGGTCCGCTCCCAACTCCTGGGCGAAGACATTAGACTCGTCGTAGACTTCGTCGAGGAAGCACTCGCCGCTGGAGTCCTCGAGGAATGCGCCGTGCCTGAAGAAGAGGTAGAAGTATTTGAAATCTTCAAGATCGCCTTTTTCGAGG
This sequence comes from Halorarius halobius, assembly GCF_024298865.1. Classification (GTDB taxonomy): domain Archaea; phylum Halobacteriota; class Halobacteria; order Halobacteriales; family Haloarculaceae; genus Halorarius; species Halorarius halobius. The sequence continues at coordinate 39,943 of NZ_CP101163.1, forward strand.
ACGGTCGGCAGGTCGATTTCGTAGTAGGAGTCGAGGCGGTGGCTCGTCGGACCGTAGTAGAGCCGCCACTTCTTCCCGTCAGTGAGGACGGCCCACCGCGCCGGCGTCTCCTGCAGGTAGACGTGAATCTGGTAGCTCGGGTTCTCGAAGTCCCGCTCGTGTTCCCCGCTCCCGCGGGTATCGAGCGGACGACCCCAGCGCTTGGCGTCCGCGACGGCGACGGCGTCCTTGTAGAAATCGCCACCTTCCTCGCGGCGCTCGAACGCACCGCGTGCGGCGTCCTCGGTCTCGAAGAAGCCATAGTCGGGACGGCGCTGGGTCCGGCTGGTACTCTCTTCGACCTCGAAGGGGATACCCAGTTTCCGGAACATCGGCCGGATAAACTTCTCCTCGAGCTGGGACTCGTTACGCTTGGGAGCCGTACCCTTCTCGCGCTCCCACAGGTCCATGATGTCCGCTTTCGCCTCGCGGAGGTCCTCGTCGCTAAGCTCGTCCCACACCTCGGTTTCGGGGAGGTGCTCGTCCAGGTAGTAGTTCGAGAACAGGTCGCGATTCGTCCGGTAGGTGAGTGCCGTTTGCATACGTTATAGTGGAGTGACGATGAGGAACTGGTCCGTGTCCTTGCTGTCGATGATAGCGTGAGCGACGTCCTTCGTATCGGCAACGTCGACGTCGACATCGTCGCCGATCCCGGCTTCAAGCATTTCGAGCTCAGAACCCGAGATGTTCACCCGCCCGGAGTTGCCTGAATTCCGGGCGATTGTTTTTCGAGTCATTCGCGATGCTTTGCCCAACTGACCGCCATTATATAGTCTTTACTTAGACTATTCCGTCTCGGTTGATACGATTACCAGCATCGAAGTCACGTCAAGCAGGCCGGAGATCACGCCAGCGCACGTCGACAGTTTCGCCATCATCCAATTCAACGCGAAAGAGATACCCCTCCCGTTCATCATCGGTCACAGCTCCTGCATCGTCAGAAATGATCTCAACAACTGTTCCGCGACGCCCATGGAGTCGATCGTGATCAGGATCCGTCTCATCAGGGATATCAATTCGAACCGAATCACCGGTGTCGAAGCGTCTCATAGTGGTTTCAGCGGGTTTGAATCCTAAAGAAGATGGCTAAGCCGATTAAGAGGACGCCACCAACACCAAAACCAACCATCGATGGGTCCGGTAGTGATGGAATGAACCTCTTCACCTGAGGAGTAAGAATGAACCCGCCGGCATATCCTCCGACGGAGATGTATCCAGCAGCCAATAGGCGGACGAACCACTGTTCCACAATTGTATGCGAGCGGTGATCAGCATCTTCAGCTGGACGAGGATCAACGATTTCTGGGTCGGGTTTCTCTCGCTTCAAGTATCGCCATTCATCGAGATACATGCGAACAGGGAGAACCGATTCGATCTCATTCAAGATAGCATACCGCGCTTTGTTCAGCCGGCGGTATGATTGAAGACTTTGATACCAAAAGTAGCAAATCAGACTACCGAATCCTGATGCGAAGAGAACGATCGCAGCGTTAGTGGTCGTGAGATTGCCGCGGGCGAGGGCAAAGAGACCGGCCAGTATCGAGGTTAAAATCAGACCGAAAAAGCGGTTCATCTGGACTCGCTGATTGGCTGTCTCGATCGCAACCTCCCCGTAATGTATGTACTGCTCCATCAGTCGATTCTTCTCGTCCTCACTTAGATTAGCCAGCGGTCCAGTTGTAACATCTTCCTCCTCAGATGGCTCAGCAGGGTCCCCTCCGGTGACCTCTTCAGAGTGTTCAGGTTCTGTTTCGGGCGTGTCTCCATCGTCAGTATCGGCGCCATCCTCTGAGAGATCAACCGCCGCTTCGTCGGTTGAATCAGGCATATTCAGCGAGTGCGTCGACAAGCGAGGCCTTTCGCCATCCTACCTGAGTATCTGCGACTTCTTGGATTTTCTCGGGGACCTTCGATTGTCCCTCTGGAATGATTGCGATCACCGGCTTGTCCAGTTCATCGGCGAGTTCCAGCTCCTCCGGGATCCAAGTGCTGTGAGCACCGTACATTCCACTACTTACGACGACAACCGACGCCGTTTTCATCTGGTTCCGGAGTTCAGAGCGAAGGGCAGACTCGGTATCCACGGGCAGGGGGTCAGTTGAGGGGACACTATGATTCTGCCACTCGAGCGACGGAACCTCGTCAAGGAAATCAACGATACGCTCGTAGTGTTCGTCGTACTCCCACGAATGGGAGACAAAAACGTTGTACCGCTTGTCCTCAAGTCGAGTTGCAGCGCGTGCTAAGCGAGGGAGTGATTTCCCAGTATTTCCGCCTGAGGAGGAAGAGGACTCTTGAGTCGACGAGCCTGCAGAGGCCAAGGCTTCCAGCCCTTTGTAGGCACCATATAGGAGCAAAGCACCGCCAGCGATTTTTTGCCCAGACGAGAGCCCCTGCTGGTTCTGAGTATCGGTAGAACTGCGGCTCAGGGAATCGTCGGTCGGGACAAGGCCCGACTGTTGGTCATTCGGCTCGAAGAGCGACGGTTGAGAGGAACTGAGCTCAGGGAGACTGTTATCCCCAGATTGCGTGACTGTATAAACGGGGCCGAGTTCTCGAACTGTGAACTCCTTTCCGAGATCGTTCCCTTTATAGGTCGGTAGTAGGCGATCTCCATCATCGCGATAGAATCCGGTAGGTAGACCGTTGACGGCTGACTTCAGAACGAATCGAACAGCTAATTCGGGGTTTGGACTGCCACGAATATCATCAAACGCAGCCTCCCAGGTGGTTTTCAATGGGGAGGAGGTGTCTTGGCTCATAACCGTATGAACAATCCGTTTTTAAATAGTATAAGTTCTTCCCCCCTGGAATATCGGCAGATTTGGATTCCGCATCAGAGAGGACCATAGTACTAAACGGGTAAGCCGTCAATAATTCGCATATAGTTATGAGCTTCAACAGCAGATCCTCAAGCAACCGTCGGAGCGAATACCGACTGTTCATCTCGCACTCTTGGGAGTACAGCGACGAGTACAATCGGATGGTAGAACTACTTCGCGACTACCCGAATTTCAGTTTCCGGAATTACTCAGTACCCGAGGTGGATGAGATAGATGCTGACACCGAAGAGGAGCTGGAACAGGCGCTCCGGGAAGACCAGATCAAGCCAGCTACGGTCGTAATAATACTTGGAGGGATGTACGTAGCTCACAGCAAATGGATCAAGAAAGAAACTATTTTAGCTGAAATCGAAAGCAAGCCAATTCTGGGTGTTACACCGCGCGGAAACGAGCAGATGCCCAATTTCGTTGAAGACCACGCAGATCAGATTGTGGGTTGGCAAGGAGAGAGCGTGGTAGAGGGGATTCGAAATCTGGCTGATTAAATCGGTGAGAGTGTGTATGAACTATTGAGGAAGAGTCTGGCTGGCATCAAGACTGTTCCCAACGCCGCGAATCGGGTAGAGTTCAATCGCTTCGTACTCACCATCACCGTCAATATGCCCCAGTTTTGAAAACAGAGATCGGCTCTTGTCGTTCGGTTCGTCGATGGAGTAGACACCATCCTCGCAGTACTCCTGGCACCAAGTCTGAATTAACTCCTCAGCAATCCCCCGGCGCCGGTAATGATCCCGGACATACAGCTGTCGAAGAACCTGTATTCCATCCAGCTCTTCCCAAGTGACGTATCCAGCCGCGTCGTCATCTCGAATATAGAGCAATCCCTGGTGGTTTTCAGGGATATATCGGGCAAAAGAAGAACTCGTGTCACCACCATAGCTAGTCATCGCGCCGATGACTCGTTCTGTTTTGTCTATTGGTCGACCATCAGAATACACGAGAAATGAATCTTCGGCACCGATCTCCACGATGTCATCCGGAGTCGAATTCGTGAAGAGCCACTCAGCACTGAACACCTCATCAAGATCGATTCTACGACCCTGATACTCGATACCGTATAGGCTCATACAGTTATGGCAGCGAAATTCTGCTGATTCCTCGATTTCGGACATTCCCGGAACACGCTCAATTGACGGGTCGTCAATCCCTGAGCAATTGCAGTCCTGTCTAAGTTCCTCAAATTTGTCCCCCTTCCCAGATTGACTATACGGAACAAATCCCATCATCCAATGCTCCTCTAACTTCTCACCGAGTTCCTGAGCGAGTTTTTGAACGACTCTCGCGTCTGTTCCCACAAATGCAACGACAGCATCAAGGAGATCGTCTACGTGAATAATCGGGTCCTCGGACAACTCATATTCTGTGAGCAATTGCCAACCACCGGGTGCCCGGTAGATCATCCGAAGATCATCTTCACAGAGAAGGGAAACAGCGACGACCTCAATCCCGTCATCAGCTTCGATATAGAGAGGAATCGTTTGATTAATCTCCTCACGTTGAGCAAGAGTTTCGAGCCAAGCATAGTCCCCGAGACCCGCAGGAAGTGGAATATTCAAACTCATTTCCGTATCAGAAATCGCTCTGTGACGTTATAAATGATAGGCGACCACCACTATGTAGATATATAAAACCAGCATACCACAAGACGGAATATGGAAACCAAGCGGATCGCTGAGGTCGTGGAAAACATAAATTATTCTTATCTCTTACCCGCGATTCAGCGGGAGTTCGTCTGGGAAACGAGTGACATCGTGGATCTGTTTGATTCCCTGTTACGGGACTATCCAATCGGTGCGCTCCTTCAGTGGAACCTCTCGGCTGAGGAAGCACAGGCTCAGCCCAAATATCGCTTCGTCACCCATTACGTCGACGAACCGAATTTTCCCCAGTCACTCACAACACCGACCCATCGAAACCCCCCGCACAATTCTGAAGACCCACTCCCGTCACCGGTGAAACTAGTCCTCGACGGCCAGCAGCGACTGACCGCGCTCAATATCGGTCTGACCGGATCATTCTACGAGCGGAAACACAACCACCCTCGGAACAAGGCCAGTTCGTGGGTTCAGAAGCGACTCTATCTCAACCTCCTCTCGGACCCGCAGACAGCGGACTCGGAACTCGGCAATAAATACGACTTCTCCTTCCGCTCTGAGAAGTCCGCAACCGCGAATGCATACTGGTATCCAGTCAACCGAATCATGTCCATCTCTGACAACGACGATTTCTATGCAGAACGCCAGGAAATTGAGGGAGAGATCCAGGAGCTGGTCGAGAACCACCCCGAGATAGAGAATTCAGATAGTCTGATTCTCAACGCTCAGCGTAATTTCGAGGATCTCTATCGAGCGGTCCACAAGGACGAGAAGCTCCACTTCTTTACCGAAGACGAGAACGACATCACCCGTGTTCGCGACGTCTTCGTACGGATCAATCAGGGAGGGGTGACACCGAATCGTGCCGAAATCCTCCTGTCGTTGATGACTAGTAGCTGGCAACAGGAGCCGCCGGAAATCAACGCACGGGACGAGGTGCACTCGATGGTCGACGAACTGAACGGGATCATCGACGGTGGGAACGCTCCTTTTGCTACGAAGCACGTCCAGAAGGTACTGCTCGCAATCAACGGCAACGAGATCCAGTATCGGTTCGACAACTACACACTCGACTTGCTGCGGAATCTGAAGGAGATCTGGCTTACCGATACGTTCTCGAACACGATGGAACAACTCGCTGAGCTTCTGAACAGTTACTATCCGACGGTGACCTACATCCTCAGTCCCGCCCTCTACACACCTATCGCCTACTACCTCTACCAGAACGAGAATCCATCGCTCGATTCGACCTCTATAAAAGGACGCGGGCGACGTCGTGACATTCTCTACTATATCTGTGCGGCCCGACTCAACGGATTCACCAGCCAATCATCGAACCAGATCGCAGAACTCGTCCGGGATGTTATCCGAGAGGAAGAGGAGACCTCGGAATTCCCACTTGAGCGGATCAGTGATGAAGTGGCATCCAGTTACGGAACCTCCCTCCGTTTCACCGAAGAAAAGTTGACCACGCTTTTCGAGGAGCTCCAGTACGGGAAGCGCGACATCGAGTTCCTTCTGCAGCTGTCGCACTATCCCGATGAACCGGCACGGGGCAAAGACTACGATATCGACCACATTATCCCGAAGTCAGTCCTCCCGGAGGAGGCAGATGCCGACCGAGTGGGGAACCTCCAGCTGCTGATTGACAAGACGAACAAGATGAAATCCGATGACGACTTCGAGGACTGGATGAACTCCCGAACGGACGACTACAAGCAGACTCACCATATCCCAGAGGGCGCCAAGGAGATGATCTTTGAGGAATTCGTTGATGCTCGGGAGCAGCTCATTATGGAGCACATCCTCGAACACCAACCATTTTAAATATGCTTTATTCTGCATCCAAGTCTCGTGCGTCGAGATCGCCGTTGAGGTACTGTTCACCCTCACTGGTGATATCGTAGACACCGTTGCCTAAGTGGACGAGAAGTCCGTAGGTGACGAGTGTTTTGCACCGAGCGTTGATGTGTTGGCGAGAAAAGCGAACGCGGTCGCTATCTGCCATTTCCTTCGGGGTATCAGGTCCCTCCTCAGAGAGATGTTCTAGAATCCGATCATCAGCTCGAGACATCCAGTCCGCATCAAAGCGCATAATCGCTTGTGGTTGCGCCGGTGCTATCCCAAACGCGCTAAGTCAAGCAGAAAAGCGACGAGATTCTGCAGTTGACTCACAACCTTTTAAATTGCTTCCATCCTAAGCGTAGAGCATACCGATGAATTCCCCACCACCAGACAGTCCGGACCGAACGAGTGACCGCCTCGTTGAAATTATTGAGACACTGGAAACGCGTGGGCTCGAAGACGACGACTATAATTTACAGGATTGGGTGGACGTCGATGCACTATTACAGCTCCTCACCTCATCAAAGGGAGACGTCTCGGTTCGGTTTACTGTTCAGAACGTAGAACTCATCGCGACACCCGACGACATTCGAGTACCGGCCGAGGGTTCTTCGAACCCAGACGAATCATAGAACACCCAGCATCGGAAGCCATAGAAGTACGTACCCCCTCCCACACCTAGAGTGAGAAATGACGCCCAGTTTCCAAATCATACGAATTAACGATCTCTTTCCGATTATTGACGGCAGATGAGAGGTTTGTATCGTCCGATACGGAGGTGGTCGATTGCCTTCTCCGGACTTCTACTTTTCATCTGTACGCTTGGCTGGGTCCTTATCGATGGAGACGATGCCGTAGTCGACTTTCTCGAAGTAGCACTACCAGCCACAATCGGGATTTGTTTGCTTATCGGCGGGATTTGGCTCGAACGAACTCACCAAGAGTCCCGAATCAGTCAACTGGCACTCTGGACAGGTGGTGGGGCGATCACTGGTGTTGCGGTTATTATCTGGTTCATTTTCGTTATCTCGCTCGAACATAATCCAGCCGCTGAGCCGGGGCAACTCGCCCTCAATGGAGCAGGGATTTTCATGGCAGCAGGCATCCTCCTGGGCTACTACGCAACTGGTTTACAGCAGCGCGAACGGGAGCTGGCGCGGTCTGAGGCACGGTTCCGAGCATTGACGGAGAACTCGTCGTTGGGCGTCGTGACTATCGACGAGACGAGCACAATACGGTATGCGAACGACGCTGTCAACGAACTCTTCGGATATGAACAGTCAGCAATAGTTGGCGAACCACTAACGAAGCTAATGCCCGAGGAGTTGCGGGAATCGCATCAGAATGGGCTGGCCAAATATCTCTCAGAGGGGGAACAAACGTTCGACTGGAACGGACTCGAGGCACACGGCCTTCGCGCCGACGGAGAGGAATTCCCGATCGAGATTAGCTTCGGGGAGTATCCTATTGACGGGGATCATCTCTTTACGGGGATCATTCAGGACGTCTCAGATCGGAAAGTGGCAGAGCAACAACTCCGTAATCACACCTCGAAGGTGACACAGCTCCACGAGCTCGCTACCGAAATCACTAGAGCGGACTCGACGACAGCGATACGTCAACACGCTGCTGACGGCGCAGTCAAGTTATTCGATGCTGATGTCGCCCACCTCGCAGTAGTAGAAGGTGACCAACTGGTTCCGGTCACCAGTTCAAACCCTGGTAGTGTAGATGGTTATGACCCGGTACCAACCTCCTTCGGATACGCCGGGGAGAGTTACCAATCGAACACGGTTGTCCGGGTCGACGACCTCGGGGAGACTCGGGGAGTTACGGCGTCGCCAATCCGCGATGGTGGAGTACACCCCGAACCACAGGTCAGCAACGACCCTCGCGCATTGTTGAGTATTCCACTCGGAGAATATGGTGTACTACAGGTGTTTTCGTTTGAGGCGAACGCGTTCGCCGAGCGCGACGAGGAAGTCGCGGAGATGTTATCGACTCACGTCGTGACAGCTCTCGAGCGACTGTCCGCAGAGGCGACGATTCGGCGAGAGCGTGACCGGCTGGAGGAATTTGCCGGTATCCTTTCGCACGATCTCCGGAATCCGTTGAACGTCGCCCGAGGACGGCTCGAATTCATCGATAGCACCGATAACAGTGAACACTTCGACGCCATCGAGCGTGCGTTAGACCGTATGGAACGCCTCATCAAAGATATGCTCACACTCGCTCGACAGGGAGAAGCAGTCGGCGAGACAGAGACGATCTCCCTCAATACTCTTGCTAAACAGGCTTGGCGAAACGTTGATACGGACACTGCGACACTCAAAGTCGAGACGGATCTGCGTCTCAACGCTGATCGCAGTCGCCTCCTCCAAATGTTCGAGAACCTCTATCGAAACGCGATCGACCACGGCGGCGAGGCCGTCACGATTCGTGTTGGAAGCCTTGAGAATGGTGATGGCTTCTTTATCGAAGACACCGGACCAGGGATTTCGACATCCGATCGCGAAGATGTATTCGAGAGCGGGTACACAACAAACCAAGACGGTACGGGTTTCGGGCTCGCGATCGTCAGCCGAATTGTGGAGGCCCACGGTTGGTCGATCGAGGTCACCGATGGCACAGACGGGGGCGCTCGCTTCGAAATTCGGACGTGAAATCCGCTACACAACCACGCTGAAATAGGCCAGTCAGCAGGATCATACGTTGTGTCGCTCACTGTCGATTCCGTCGAAGTAGTACTGGACTCCGTCACCCAATTTTGAGAGCTTAATTATTTGATGAATGAGAATTAATCACACAATGGGATGGTGCGCTACTGCACGAACCCAGATTGTCGTCGATACGACCGCCCGCTCCCCCACGACGCTGGTCCCTGCCCGGACTGTGGCACCGCAGAACTGCGGATTGATGTGGATATCCCCCTCCACGTCTGTTCAGCCTGTGGCACCGCAAATGCCGGGGCGACAGGAGATTGCTGGTCGTGTGGAGCTTCACTCGACGACCAGGTTCGCAAACTCTGACCAAACACAGACGTACAGATCAGTCGGGTCATCAACCACGGCCCGGTAATTACTAACAAGTTTCCAGCATTATACGCAATTGATGACGGACTGGCGATGGGTGACTGACACTGGCGCGGTGGGCGAAATGCCCGTCAGAGTCCTTCCAAATAAACAGGCCGAGTTCCTTGATCTTGATTTCTTAGAGGCCGTTCAAGAGGTCCAAATTAGATATGAACAGGCGGTCAAGACACGAATTGCTCCAGGCGACATGTGTATCTTTACCGCCAGAATTAGTGATGTCAACACCGAGACGGAGCCAACGATAATCACGGTGGAAGTGCTGGACGCCGAGTTCATCCAGCAAGATGAGGAGAATCGCACCGAGATTGATGAAATGATGGAGCATCTTGATGAAGCACGTCAGCGACGGCAGGAACAACGGGCCAACGAAACCTGTGACAATTGTGCTTCAATTGAGAGCGACACCCGATTGTCTGTGGAGCGAAAGCAAGGGGGACGCGATCTACATTACTGCGCACAGTGTGATCGGTTGCTCTCTACCGAAGAGTATCAAGAGTGGATAGAGATTCACGATTAGCTCGAATTGAGAAATCCGTTAGTGACAACGGCGACTCATCGGCGATCAGATTGATCCCGAAACCCTCCTCGGCTTCAAGCACGTAGTCAACATCTTCTTCCAGCATCCCTACCAGCGTTTTTCGACCCCTCAAGAAGTAGAGGACAGAACAACCGATGATCGACATGGATAGCCCACATTCGGTCGAGCAGCTCCGCGACCAATTCGAAGACGAGTGCGTCCTCACCGCGCTTGATCAAGCAGACTCTTCAGAGGGCAAGACCTTGGAAGTTCTCTTCCTCGATGATGAGTCTGGCCGTATCTACCGAGTCCTCAACGCAACTCGTGGCGCACCTGACTCAGGCTGGTTCGTCATCGCCCTCGCAGGACCGAACCCTCAAGACGGTTTCGAGCGCCAGCGTCGCATCCACGACTCCGACACCCACCGAGTCCTCACCACCCAGGTCAAGAAGAACGACCAAGAAACGGGAACTCGATCTTCAGAACCTTGCTCCGAAACACCCGAATAGCGTTCTCGACTTACAGAACGCCCTCAAGAGCATCGTCAGCCAGCACAAGCATAGATTAGCGATCAGAGACGTGGGCGTTTTTCACTCCCCTGCCAGCAGGTGGAGGAATCGCATCGTGAGTTCACACTCCACCGCATCGGCCAGGGACGCATCCGACTCGTCCCCAACGCTGCCTCAGAGTACTGACCGACGTGACGAACGCGCTCGTAATGAAACGATGGATGTCGCGCTCCTCAAGCAGGGCGGCATCTACTCAGTAACCGGCGAGTCCGGGGAGACCTACACTATCGACCTCATCGACGAAACGTGTACTTGTCCGGATTACCAAGATCGCGATCCAGAGGGCGGCTGTAAGCACGTCCGACGTGTCGCTATCGAAGTTGAAGAAGAGACGGTCCCCCGCCCCGACGGGAAACTCCCGTCATCGGCACTCACCACATCAATCCAAGAGGACGACGACAACGACGTCCGTGAGGACGCTGACTACCAGCAGGCAGAAGCCGCCATCATCGACGCCATCCAAGACCGCGAGGAAGAAATCGCCCGGCTTCAGTCAGAGATTGAGGCGCTCGAATTCGTCACCGACACGCTCGAGGCCATCCGCAACCCTGACGAGGACTTTAGTCTCGACGCGATTCGAGACCAGCGGTAGATCACCTACAGCTCCACACCTATGAATTCGTCCACTCACCACGATCGAACGGTAACCATCGACGTGCAGATTCCCCTTGGTGCAACAGAGGACCTCGACGAATCAATTCCAGCCGACATCTACCCCGACTGGCTTCAAGAACGCCTCAATGAGGCGCTCTCCGATCTCTCTGCCACCCCTGACCATCCCGGTGTTCTCGGGGTCGACGTCGACGCCATCACGGTAACCGAAGTCACGAGGCACGAATCGGGCCCCGCTTACCGCCCCAAGTAACTACTATTTCGAGCCCAATTTTTTCTCCTCCGTTACAGAGGCGAAGAGGTTTCAAAAACAGATGACAGACAGCACTCGAGACGAGGACGCCGTTGCCTCGCTCCTCGTCCCTGACGACACCTCACAAGCCGCACTCATTGATCTTTTCGACACGCTGGAACGTGCCGGCTTTGGTATCGCCCTCCGCGATGGCTACGACTCCCAAGACGCCATCGCGTACGACCTCACCACGACCAATTCGCTCACGACATTGTTCCTTCTCCCGGCTCGCCCGAAGACTACGACGCTGCCTATCGAGAGATGCAAACATACATCCTCAGTGGCCCAGCCTTTGAAGCTGCTATCACCGTTCTCGCAGCCCATACGGCAGTCGCAACGCAACACCTCATCGACGGCGAGCGCGCAGATCCAGACATCGACGATCTAGATGAACGCTCACTCGAGTCGGCAATCTCTGAAACCGAGACGCAGATCACTGATGCCCTGTACGAACGGGCCCTAGAGAACGTGGAGGTCGACGTATGACGTCTGAAAAGAACACGCCGGTTCCGATGGCCTGCCCAGAGTGCGGCGGCCGGTCGTTCTCTTGGATCATCGAAGAAGTCCAGTTCGGCGACATCCAGAAGTACGAGAACGATACTTTCGAAGAGGTCGGTATGAAGCGCGGTGAGGTTGTCGGAAGTGACGTTGAAGAGGAAGGCGTCTACTGTACGAATTGCGATGAGCGCCGCGATCGCGACGAGCTCGTTCCTGCCGACGAGGAGACCGCCATCAACCAAGAGAGCGCGTGATTATCCCTTTCATCCCGTCGCCGGAGTAGTCCTGACTCACCAACACCCCCGGACTTCCGTCGTAACCTGATCCGATACTATGTCCAACGCATCCACCACGCCATCCGACGACACCGATTCGGCCGCACCGTTCACCACTCTCAGCCGGCTTGCGTACGCCCACGTGACGCACTCCCCGCTCCACGAACGCTATATGCCCTCGGGCAACTTCGAGGCTGTCGGCGAACCCGGCGAATTCGGCCCGATCGACCCCAAGACCGGGGCTGAATACCGCGCTCTCGGTGGCCTCAACCATCAGTACAACCGCGACTACAAGGTCGGTAGCTCATATCCAAAGACAGTCTTCGTTTACGCCGAGGATGCCTCCGGTGAATCCCTCTCCCACGATACACTCGAAGCCATCCTTGATGATCGGAATCTCTGGTCGGATGCACTTACACCCGTCCTCCTCCCGAAAGGTATCGAAGAAGACCAAGCAACCTGGTACTCCGCGTTCCAATTCCGTCCCCCGGAGCGTGCCCCGAGCCTCCGCCGGGTCAAGCGCCAGCTTGACCGCGTCTTCGACGACGCCGAGATCTATCGCGAAGGCCCGTTCCTCGATGCTCGAATCTGGCACGAGTAGCCGCACCACCTGTTGTTTTTCACCTCCATCTGAAGTGAGGTGCACAAAATGCGATCGTTCCTTCCACCGTCAGAATTCGCTCTCTCGGACCTGCCTGAGAGACTCGATGTCGAACAGCAGCTCAAGAACCGACAAGGAGTCCATATGGCGTTTGCGACGACAGCTCTCACGGTCGACATACTCGGTCGTGATCAAGGCGAACGCCACGATGCCCTGAAGGGACTCGTCCAAGCGTGGGACTACATCGCCCGCCAACACGGCGAGGACGTCCACGTCGAGTACACCGGGAAGCCGTGGCAGTCGCTCAACATCAATGTCATCGATCGCCCCGGCGAGCCCGAAGCAGGAGACGAAATCACCCAATACGGTGTGCTCAACACGGAACGAGACATCCTCCTCAAGCTCGGTCAGTTCGGCCCGACACTCACAACGAACCGTGAGAAGGCGGCCAAGCAGGCACAAGCGGACAGCCACCTCGAACTCGTCGAGGTCACGAGTATTCCGCTCGATCAAAGTCTCTCGCACTAACTAAAAGTGAGTATGACCTCAGAACCCCAGCGCCAGCTTCCCACCGAAACGTCCGACGCCGTCTCCGCACACATCGCCGCCAGTGAAGAGGCCAGTGACCTCACCTTCCAAGACGCCATCGAGGCACTCCGCGAAGGGATCGATGGCTACGGGGACCGGGTTCACGCAACCGCCGAAGTCCTCCGCGACGTCGACGACCTCGGAGTTCCGAACAACATCCTAACCCACCCCCGCATCGAACAAGGTATCTGGCGATACAGCCACGACGCAGACACCGTCCGCCGCGAGATCGAGATCACCATCGAGCGCGAGGCAGACGACGACATCACCGTCGACGAGATTGTCGCCGCGTATCGCGTCGCCGCCGCCCGTCTCGACACGCCTATCGACGTGGACTAACCCACCACGTCCAAATCCGCTAGTAGCCCCGCGGGGTGTCAAACCAGGCAGCTCTCTTCTCAAGCCCTCCATGACAGTCATCGTCATCAACATCAAAGAAGAGCGAATCGACTCCGAAGATCAATCCCCCTCAGACGTTCTTAAGTCACTCCTCATCCCCACCAAATCGCCGGACGATGATACTGTCTGTCCCGAATACGTCCAGAAACTCCTCCGTCAGCTTCCGTCCGACGCACTCAAAATCCGGCAATCAATTCACGAACCAGAGTGGGGATTCGGAGAGCCCTGTCCCATCTGTGGGACCGAAGCCCTGAGCGCCATGACGGTCAGTGAAGACATTTATAACTCGAGTCACGGCGAGTTCGAGTACGTCAAGACTGGCGACGCGAACGGTCCCGTCCTCTCGGTGATCTGCCCCGAGTGCCGGACGTACCTCTCGCACGTCCCGTACCAAAATCTGACCACCTGACCGATGGCATCCATCGACACCGATCCCGACTTGCTGTCGGATACTCACGGCCCTCGCCAAACGCCGTGTGGTGCTTCTTCGACGAGATAGACGATGTCCCAAATCTGGCCGCCGCCGAAGAACAGGGAGAGGCGTGGGAGGCCCTTCTCGACGACGACCGACTCGGAATGGCAGTCGTCGATACCGTCGAGATGTCGTTCGTGAGTCGACTCGCCGTCACACCGATCGCACGACGGGTAGGCATCGCGACCGCAATTCTGGACAGATTCCAAGACGAGTATTCGCGCCTCCACTGTCGCGTTCACAAGGAAAATCTGGCAGGTATCAGACTCGTCGAATCCACCGCGTTCCACCGGAAACAGGAGGGTCGCCACGGCGAGCTTCGGTGGTACGATATACAGGTCAACGACGTCGGGGAGGGAGACCAATTCGACATGGAGAGCGACACTACCGCAGTATCCTCAACGTCCGCTTCAACGGCGTCCCGATCAGGAGGTAACCGATGATCGACCACGACACCCGTATCAACCCCGATTGGACCGTTGCACAGCTCCTCGATCTCTACGACGGCCATACGTACGAGACGAAGCACGACCATCCCGACCGCTTCATCTGCGACTTTTGCGCCGCTGGCGTCGCCTATTCGAGCACTCCCCGTGTCGCACAGTACGTTACCGACCGCGTCCTCAATCCCGACCATCCCGTCTGGCAGTCCAAAATACGCGAGCATCCTGGGAAGCGCCCGCTCACGCCACTCGCGACCTACTGCGAGGACTGCGCCGCGCGCCGCCTCTACTTTCCGTGTGAGGGCTTCAACGAGGCCCGAGTGTTCTTCACCCTCGAAGAGGATCGCACGATGTCGAATCCCGAGGTTACGGACGTCTCGTCGGCCGACGACGGGATACCCTGGAACCCCCGTGAACTCTCCGAAAAGATCACAGGCGTCCCTTGGGAGGCGAACGCCATCCTTGCTGGAGATGAACTCTGGGGGCCCGAAAATATGGTCACAGTCTTTCTCTCGATGGGAAGTGGTGTCGACATCCGCGAACTCGTTAAGTGGGACGGATCACTCGATCCGCAAGTCCTCGGCCACGCACGCTGTGAGTATCGCGCGTTCACTCGGAAGATGCTCGAGAAGGGACAGACTCGAACTGCGTTCCGTGACCACGTTCGCGGAGACAACTGACGTTTGGCACTGCCGGGAGGTGGAGTTTTTTCGTCGCCGATAGACAGCGAGCGCCTCTTATGACCGACTCAACCAGAACTCCTCAAGCGCAGCTCACGGGGCTCGACTACAAGGGACACGTCCTCGAACAACCTCCTGCGGAGCGAGTAACGGCTTCCGTGGAGACAGCCGAAGACCTCTACGCGGCAGACGAAGGCGACCTTCTCTGGATCGATGGCACCGAATACGCGGTCGTCAAGCGAAACTTCGGGATCTTCCACAGCCCGCTCTCAGTCGTCGCCGAAGACGGCACACAAGGGCGGCTCATCGGGGGCACCATCAACCAGCAGTCGTCGATAGCCGGCATCGCGTGGACACACGACCTCCCCGAAGACGACGACGATCGCGCCCCGCAGCCGAGTGACTTGCTTGCGCGGTTTGACCGCGTCTACCGCCTCGAGGAAGACCGCCTCGACTGTCTCCACACCTGGACGCCCGATAGCGATCATCGCGTCTGCCCCGCGTGTGAAGAACGCAGTGGCGAACCGATACGTATCGAACAGCAGGCCGGAAAGGCCGTCGAACTCCGACAGTGTACGAACACCGACTGCCAACACATCTATCGGTACGTTCGACCCTTCCCGGAACCGGATACCGCAGCCCTCCTCATTTCTACGGGCACAGTGGACTCTCCCGCGCTCGGATCGGGATACACCACGAGTGAAACCGTCGACGAGTATGAACTCTCAGGAGTCTTCCGCTGTACCGAGCAGGACGATTTCAAGTTTCCCGTCGAGACGAACCGTGGTCGCGACGACGGCTTTTACTCAGCCTCTGAAGTCGCCGCGTTCTGCAACCCAAAGCTCGATCACGACGATCCCGACAACCGCTTCGGTACCGTCACCGTCGACACCAACGACCGCACTGGGGGAACAGTCATCCGATGGCGCGACGCACCAGGGAGTCAAGCGAGGATGACCGTCGAGTTTCAGGAGCTCGTCGGCGGAACGGGCTCGCCCACGCCGGACTACGACCGCGCTCTCGGCTGGAGCCTCAACCGAGACGCGTTCACCGCAATTGTCGACCAGACTGGCCCAACCTGTTCCGACACGTATCCTGACATTTCCTCTCAACAGAGCGAACCCAACGATTACACAACTGCCTGAATCACCGACCGTTAATACCAGCGAGCCTGCAACCGATACACACGACGCGAATAGCGATGGCCACAGATAGTACATTCGAAGAGGACGTCATCTACCTCTGGCGAACGCTTCGCTCCATCGTCCTCGTACTCGTCTTCATCTTCGGCGCGATCATTACCAGTCTCATCGTCGGCTATGTGGGCATCGTCGTTCTCGATCAGGCCTCCCCAGTTGCCCAGCAGTCAGAGACGGCACGCTTCCTCGCCTCCGCCGCGTTTAGTGAACTCGGATATGCGATCTTTGTCAGTGGTCTCCTCTACTGGAAAACGGACCTCCTCCCCGCAGGCCTTCGCTTCCGTCGTCCGACCCACCGCGACGCCCGCTGGATACTCGGCGGCATTCTCGTGATGATTGTCACAGAATACGTACTCACGTCCCTCTTCACGTTTTTCAACGCTCCAACTGCACAGAACGCGGCTGCGATCGAGGCCACCAAACACGCCTCCCTTTCGATGTTCGGCGGGCTCATCGTCCTATCCCTTCTTATCACTGGACCCTGCGAGGAAATCCTGTTTCGCGGCCTCATTCAAGGGTATCTCCGCAGGCACTTCTCTGCCATCGGAGCAATACTCCTCGCCAGCCTCTTTTTCGCGAGCGTGCATCTCTTCGCCTTGCAGGGATCTTTGAGCGGCATCCGAAATGTCCTCCTCTCACTCTTTGCGCTATCACTCATCCTCGGCTTCGCCTACGAGCGTACCGACTCACTCTTCGTCCCGATCCTCATTCACGGTAGCTATAACGCTATCCTCTTCGCCAATCTCGGCCTCAGTAACCTCTACTAACGGCCGTCCCGGTCTCACCCAAGCCATCCCGCTGTTCACACCTATTCTACCGGTATTTTTTAATATCGGATATACGACGAGTGGGCTATGCGTTTCGCATTAGCAGAAGCGAACTGGGGAGACGACGACGGCACCACGTCGCTCGCAATCGTGACACCAACAGACCTCGATCGGCCCTCAGAGTACGGCCGGGCCGCAACGGGCTATCAAACCGCTGAAATCGGCTACGAATTCGACTCCACATACGATCCAACCGTCAACGACCACCCCGATCCGACTCCCGTCGTCTTCTACCCCAACGAACTCCGCGACATCATTACGGAAGTCCGGAATACGCTCCCCGTTGATCCATTCTCACCCGCGAACTTCGATGTTCTCGCCGATTGGGCTGACAACCAGGAGGGTGGAGAAGGGCTTCTCGCGGAGATCGGTACAAACGAAAAAGGAAAATGGTGTAAGCAGCTCAAGATGCTCCGAAACGACGGCGGCCACCCCTATCTCAAAGTCCAGCGCGGCGCCCACCACACTTGGCTCCGCGGATCGCCGACCCTCGGTCGCAAAGAATTCGAGGGCGTCTTCGGAAACGTCACCGTCATCTAATCACCAGGATCAGTCCCCCTTCGGATTGACAGGCGCGATATACTCGTTCTTCCAACTGTCACCGTCTCGCCATTGCCAATAATAATACCTGTATCCCTGTTTCGGTTCCTTCACCGTGATGTAGGCCCCTGTAGCGGGGACATCATCGTAGTCGTCGGGATCCACCGAGACACCCTGCCCCTCGAGGTCCTCGACGACATCATCGTCGACGGCATCCTCTGGAGCGGTATCTGGAGACGCAGGTAGTTGCTCCCGCTTCCAATTGGCGAGAGCCTGTGCGTAGTCAGCCAAGTCCTCCAGCTCCTCGACCGATAATTCGTCCACCGTGTCTCGAACGTGTGCCGGAAGATTAGGTCCAGAGGGGCGCTCAGTGTCGTCCGTCATTAGTTACCCCACAGAGGGGCACATCCATAACTATTGTGGGGTAACTCGCGATGAGCACTCTCCGGTTGCTTTCTCGCCCCCCACAGGAGGTGGAGGTAACTACGGATGTCTACCCACCAGATCACCCCGGCGGACGAGCACCTCCCACCGCTCGAACTTCCCCCAGGCGCGCTCGACGCATCACACCCAGACTATGAGAACACCACGGGTAGTGACCCACCGGAGACCGAACCGATCGAGCACCGCATCCGTCTCGACATCATCGAGGCTGGCGGGCTCTTGTCTCACGACACCCACGCCCCCACCCCGCTCGCCCGGCAGTACATCCAAAAAACGCTCGTCGATACTTACGAAAGCGAACGCCGGTTCTTCCCCTCCTACGACTGCCTCGATGACTTCCTCGACGAGGCTCCTGCCTTCCTCACAGGTGAGCTCGAACCCCATTACCACGAGCTCGAGCAGATTCGCGCCAATCGCCGAAAGTGGTACACGGAACTCATCCCGAAAAATCTCGACACTATTCAAGGAACAGCCGACTCCCTCCTCCCCCTCCACGCAAACACTTTCCACGGAGTCGTCATCGTCGACGCGAACACCGATCCCATCGAGTATGCCGACGAACACGACCTCGATGTAGACGACATCATTCGGGAAGCCCAGCTCGATAACCACATCCTGCCCGCCGAATACGGGATCACTCTCCCGGCACCGCTTCTCGTCGGGGAATTCGCCAGCGGGTCCACTTACGCATTCCTTCCCTGGTCAGACGCTGTCGTCTGTGGCTGTCCCTACAAGCAGACGAACAAGTGGGCGGTGATGTGCAAACACGAACTGGCGGCTGCGTCTTGTCTCGCCAACGCTTACGAAGGAGACGTTGATGCCAAGTACCTTCTCCCGATCGACGTCGGTGTTGACATCCCGCAGCGCGCCCGTCGGTTCGTCAGCCCGACCGTCGCCGCCACTCACACGCCCCGGAAGCAACGGTGATCACGATGACGCACTCTATCGCAGACTCGGGGAGCCACCCCCAACTGCAGTGGCTTATTCGCGGGTCGCCCGCGATTACGCTCACTGAAGCGCTCTACGACGCCATCCCTGTTGAGGTCCTCGACAACACCGTTGTCGACGCTGACGTCTATTATCACGTCGCGACTGACACCATCATCGTCGTCCAATTCGATACGGTCCAAACCGTCCTCGAACGGGACGGTGCTCCTCTCCGTTGCCCACACGACAACGACCCTGCTTCTTGTCCGTCGTGTCCCACTCAAGGCAATACGACCGATTGCGATTCACTCGATAGCACCGACCACCAGCCACACGACCCGTCACCAGCCTGTTCATGAGTCCCGATGTCCTGCAGACTTCACACGGTCGACGAGAGCCTTCCCAAGCACCCCACTCCTCCTGACTATGCAGATCGACACAGCCACCTTCACCAAGATCCAGACTTATCGCGTTACCGCTGACCCGGTCGTCGCGAGTGACCACGCCGCCGGCGCCGCTAATTTCGAAGACGGTATCCACGAGGAACGCTGCGCACTCGTTGAGGACACTCCGACAGGTGAGCGTGTACCCGTCGCAACGTGGGGCGAGCTCGCGGCACTCTGTTCGACGGCCTCCCTCACGCACGCCGCATTCACGAACGCGGAGTTCGTCAGCCTCTACCAGTACGCCTTCCGCCAGTACCTCGACGGGATCGCCGGCAATGACCAGGAAATGGACGCGATGCTTCCCTCGAACTCCCCGATCCTCCCCGCAGACGACGAAATTCGCGATAGAGCCCGTGACCTCCGCGAAGCGCTCAAGCGCGACCGCGACCGCTGGTTCACCGAGCACGTCAATGAACTCGACATCGAAACCGACGGTGTCCCGACGGCATTCTGGCTCCACGATTCCACGACAACGGCAGCAGAATTTCTCGCCGAGTGGTTCGCGGCCGGTGAGGACTCCGAACGGCTTCTCCAAAGCCTCCCCAGTCTCCCCGGACAGACACTCGGCGTCGAAGTCGAGACGTCCGAGAGTACGTCCACTGGGACAGCAGGTCCAACCGACCCCGTGCAGGCCGGTCTCGATATGTTCTAATGGGATTGTAAAAAATCCAGAGATTCATTTAGTACAACTCTAAGGACTGATAGGATAGGTGTGCGATATACACTGTGTTTGAGTAAAAACGCCTCTCGAGAGATTTTAGAGGTGCTCGAGATCTACGTAACGTTCATTCAGGAGAACAGAGATATTGACAACTTGGGCTAGGTGAGATCGAGAACCAAGTACCTTCACCCAGCCAATTTATTGTCATCCCAGTGGCTGAATCTCATATGGCTGACGAAAAATACGGTCGAATGAGTGAGGAGGCACGTTCATCCTTAGACCACTTAATCGAAAATCAGAATCAATTCAGTGATCATTCGATTGAGGTAATTAAAATTAACCTCTTAGTAGGGAGCCTGGTTCTTACAGCAGGTTCGTTCTTAGCAAACAGTGTCGGTATAACTCCAATCCCGACGAAGGCGTACATATCTGGGGGTGTCGCGGTCTTAGCGTGGTTGGGTTCAATTCTGATGGCTGAACTCACCTATTTTGGAATCCGGACGCACATCGGCGTTAGTCACTCGGCTATTGAGCACTTTCCCGATGTAGAAATTGAAGATATAGAAGAAGTATTATTGAGGAGTTATTCAGATATGCTCCAATATAGCGCTGAAGAGAACCGATCCACCGCTAGGCACATTATGCTTTCATTCGCACTCACGACGCTCTCGATAGTTGCGTTCTGTTTGACCGGAATCTTCCTAACCTGATACGTTGGGACGGATCTCAGTCGAAGCTGAGGGTCAAATTCCGACTCAACGGGTATGAGACATTTTATTTTGTTGCTGTTTGAATTCGAGCACTATGAGTCGTGTGATGACTTTCCTCTCAAATAAGAGGCTGACTCTCTCGTTCATAGTGATTCTCCTCATTACCTATCTACTAGAACTTCTCACCATCGCCCAGTTGGGAATAGAGACGTTCGAGTTCTGGTTTCTCTTTACTCCAGGATTCGATCCCACACCGGCATGGATACTCTCCTTGTTTGCTCACGGAACAGTCCGACACCTGGGCATCAATATCGTTGGGATTCTGGTATACGGACTGGTGCTGGAGCGATACGTAGCGCGGAAGACGTATCTTGGTGTCTACGTCTTAACTGGTCTCCTCGCAGGACTCATCCACACAAACCTGACTGACAACATCGGAGCTGGGGCGAGTGGTGCAATTATGGGAGTCGTCGGCTTCTATGCCATCGTGTATCTGGCGTTGTACCGGCCGAATGGGTGGAACGATCCATTGGAGAATGTCCGCTATGTCCTTGCCATCCTCGGGCCATTCGTAATTGGTTCACAGTACGCTGTTGACATCTACGTCAACAATGGTGGATATGCCCATGTCTCCGGTGGAATCATAGGAATTCTTCTGGGACTCGTCTACGCGAGGTCTCAGGTGGAGAGTTCTATCTCCAGAACAATCGAGGCAGCCAGAGAGTCTCCGTTCCGAACGGCGCTCTTGGTACTGATCTTGGCCGAGACAGCAGTGATAGTCTACCTCCTGATAGTGATTCCAGAGAACCCAGCAACCTCAACGGCAGTCCAAGCCGGAGCCACGATCATCCTGGTTCTCATCACGATCTGGTACGCAGACCACACGAGACGGAGCGCCGACCTCTTCCGACGTGAACTGGAATTGGAGACCCAACGGAACCATGCCGATACCCTCCAGATTCGTACTGACAAGTGGTTAGAATATTTCCCATCCGTTCGTGAGACTGATGTCCCGCTATTCGTAGATAGAGATTCGATGCACGCAGTTCCGGTGAGTCTCCGAGGGGATCCGTACTTCGAAGATCTCACAACGAATCACGCCTCAGACCTCCGAGACTCTGTAGATCATATAGACAACCTATACTCTGAATTTTTGGATATTCGCGATGATTTCGTGAATACCCTAAGTATCGACGTGTATCCTGATATGAGGCAGGTCGATGTTCTTGAGGAGAACTACGCCAAATGGCTGTTCGAGCGAGTGCTACTGTTGGAGCGGACGGGCAAGGACAAAGAGGATCTCAAATCAGCAGTCGGTGACGCCTTCGAAACCAGCGCAGAGGAGGAAGACGAACACTTCCGATTGCTTGGAGATACTGACCAATTTCGGAGGAGACCGATCATGCTCTATCACTACAAGCGGTCCCTTGCGAACAGCCGAAAGGAACCGTACATGTTCCGTATGTACGCCAGAGCTCCGCAGATGCATATTGACGATATTGAGTCGGTATCAGGATACTCTGATGCAGTCGACGCTGCTGAACTGCTTGACGACATCGAGATGGAACTCGGGGAGTTAGAAAAGAAACTGATTGAGTATAATGAAGCTCCCAGGTTCGAGGGTGAGTGCGGTCTGATACTGGACATCGAATAGGTACTGGATTCTTTCACGTCTGGACAGCTCCCGATGCCCCTCAATCAGTCGCCGGCTTCGACCACTTCGACAAGGTAGCTGTCAAAGCCATCGACGACCGCGTACAAGACTTCCACAACCGTGCTCCGGTCGCGACCGTCGACGCCGTGGAGGACCACCGTTCGGGTAGTGTTGTCCGAGCGATCGACAAAGCCGTCGATTGGATGGAAGCAGTCTCTCCCGGCGCTTGGAAGCACCCTGCTGATAACGAGGCTGTGTTCGACCCTCCACCCGGTTATGAACTCACGCACTACTACATCGAGAGCAGAGAGGAAATCGTCTACTACCATAGAGAAGGTACTCACGAAGGTCAGCGACCTACGGGGAGCACGACCGCAGTCGGTCTCGAAGTGACCACTAAAACAGATCCATACTTTGTCGTCAAAGTGGGGCGAGACAGCGGTAACGCTACCGTCGCGCTCGCCCCGTGGGACTATGCACACGAAACTGAGATGGTCGACATCCGAAATCCACCCGACGGATACGGACCCAACATCGCATTAACGATCGCTCGCAACTATGCTGCCGCCGTAATCGGCAATGACACCGATCCGCCTGCCGTCCGGCAAGCAAACCTCACAGCGTGGACACAGTAGTTTACCATCTATACGCTGTACATCACACCCTTCACCGAGAATTTCTCACCCTCCACGAAGAGTGGAGGTTCCATCGATAGATGCACCAGCTTATCCGCGTACTTGTTCCCGGTACCACTCAAGACGACGCCCTCGCCCGCGCTCACAGCGCCCTCGACAAACTCGTCGGTGTCGGCGTCGATACTGCCAGTGTCTACGACTACTACGGGACGTTCGATCAATCGGACTCACGTTACAAGCCGCACGTCGCGAACGTCATCAGTGATGGCAGCTCTGAGACTGTCGACGAGACAACGGTCGCTCCAGCGTTCCCACTCGACAGCGAAGAGGGACAAGCACTCCTCGATGATGCGCTCAAGGAACAAACGGAGGAGTTCGGAGATACATTGTCAAAATTCCAATCGAAAGTCGACGATCTCTCCGTTGAGGACGTGATGAACAACGTCGACGGAGTACGATTCCACCTGGGACAGCTCGCCGAATGTCGAGGACCGTCAGTGTACATCTATAACGAATACGGAGGCGGTCTCGTATCACCGACGGCCGTCGACAAATACGTCGATCGCCTACACAACGCCTCGTCCGGTACTTCCGGCGGCGACGGTGACGCCGCAGCGGCCACAAAAGAAGATGATCAGATGTCCCGGGGATGGCTCGTCCCCGCCGACGTCCATTTCTAGCGCTTTATGCCGAGTGAGCCACAGCTCTTCGAGACGCTTAACGACCCGAATCGGATAGCCTTCCGGGTAGAGCTTCCGGACGGGAAATTAACAGCGTTCGCGACGACTGGACGGACCGACGTTGCAATCGGCGAGCGGTACTGGAATTCCTACGACGGCGAACTATACCGCGTCACGATCGTCGACGACAAGACGGTCGAAGCAGTCCTCGAATTCGGCTGTGGGGATATCCCCCGATCAGTCTCCTTCGACTGCGAGTGGTTTACCCCAGACGGTCACTCCCTCCACCACATCGCTCCGGAGACCGAGTAACCGCCATCACTCTGTCGACTCTTCAGTATGTCAGAACTTGCTTTCCCCGTTCGTGACGGGTCAAAACCAGCACCTCTTGACCATTCCTCGCTGGCCAGCAACAAACCAACCGAGCTCGCATCGACGATTCGCGCCGGCGATCACATCTTTGAGCGAACCGTCATCGACTCTCGAAGTCGATTCCCAATTCCCGAGGTGAAGGCTGTTTACCGACGTCGCGTCATCACTAACATTCAGCTCACTCGAGGAGGCCGTTCATTGGTCGTTCACTTCCAGGAACGGCTCCCTGCCGATGAGTCGATGGTCGCAGCGCTCCATTCGAGTGATCCTGAGTGGCGTACATACCCACCAGCGGGAATGCCGGATTTCCCACGGATGGACGTCGAACCTGGTGAAAAACCGGATTGGAGGGTCTCCCATTGGGAACCCGAGCGTGTCACGCCACCGCCTCTCGAGGACGTCACCGACCTCACAGTCCACCGCGTTTGTGGACGAGGGAGTCGGCAACTCGTCAATCACCTTCTTATCGGTGGTCCGGACGGCCGCATCGACCACCGCCTCGGCGGTGTCGCGAAATGGAAGGCCGGATTCATCGCTACCCACGAGGGGCATCCGTACTCAGTGGCGGTACTCGCACAGCCGTACACATACAGTTACGACGGGGCTCGTGAAGAGCTGTATGTTACACGGCTTGCGAATCACCCGAATCGCCCACCGAATACGTCGAGTTGGATGCTTGCGCGTCTTCGAGACTGGGTACGTGAGAATACCGACCGAAAGCGGCTCGTCGCGATCGCCGGCGTCGACGACAACACTGGAGTCTGCTACCGAGCCGCTGGGTTCGAACTCGATCGGATCAAACCCGTCTCGAGTACTGATTGGGAGAACCGTGAAGGACGTACTGTGCCCCGTCGCGACGAGTGGACTAAACGAAGGTACATCTCATCAGTATAACATCTAATTAGTCAGGCGAACCGTTTCAGCGAGGATTTAGAGATATCTCCGAATCGAGAATCCTCCATTACGATATCAAGGATAGCCTCAGGATTGTGGAGTAACCGATGAGAGTTGTGGCGGCCACCGCCTTTTCCCATATTTACCTCCTTAGTTTCGATTACCTGGCTGAGCTGCATCTCATCAAGAATATCCCGGAACCGCCGTATCCCAATCGTGTCCATATCTATCGCGTTAGTGATCTGCTGGTACGCATCGTAGAGTTCACCTGTGATGATGTAATCATCACGCGAGTAAAGTGACTTAGCAGCGATCGAGAGACAAGCCGCTTTCATTTGAGTGGGGGTTCCCTGGAGGAAGTCGCGGAATCGATCCTTTTCAAGTGCGTCTTGGGCTCTTCGCACGTGGTCTTCTTCGACCATGTCAGCTCCCTCACGATCGGCTAGCTCTCCTGCGGTCCTGAATAACCGCATTGCTTTCCGTGCATCTCCGTGTTCCTGGGCTGAGAAAGCCGCGACAAGAGGAATGACCTCATCAGTAAGAACACCATCACGAAATGCGTCATCACGCCCGCGAAGAATCTCTTGAATCTGATTTGCATTATATGGGTCGAAATTGAGTTCTTGAGTCTGGAAGGCACTCTTGGTGCGTGGGTTCAACTCGTCGAAGAAGTTGATTTGATTGCTTATTGCTATAATTCCGATTTGACACGACGTATCATTTGATTCGACTGCCTTCGCGAGACTCATCAGAACGTGGTCGCTCTTGAGAAGGTCGACTTCGTCGAGAATGATGATAGCCGAATCGTAGTGATCGAGAATCTGCCAGAGGCGTTTGTAGAACTTGTCTTTCGGTAGCCCGGTATCGGGCATTTTCACGACGTCCTCATCCTCGTCATAGATATCCTCGTCGTTCAGCTGTTGGCCGATTGTCGAGATGACTTGGACTTCAGTTGAGGATTTCGAGCAGTCTAGATACGTATGGCCTATTCGGATATCATCAACTGCCGCATTGACAGCTCGACGAGTGACGTATCGGGAGACAAGAGATTTTCCCGTTCCTGTTTTCCCAGTAATTGAGATGTGATTTGGGGCACCACCATAGACAGCGTCGTTCAGACAGCTGCTGATAGTGGAAATATAATCGTCACGTCCGACAATTCGATCGCCATCAGGTACCCAACCGACACGGACCATCTCCTTATTTTGGAAAACTCCCTTCCGTTTAGAAAAGAGCGGGTCGTCAACCTTGAATTGTTGACCGTCCCCGTCGCTTGATGGCGGTTTTCCATTCTCGTCTGGACTCCCCTTCGGTTCCGATGTTTGGACGCGAGATTGGTCGTCTTGACCGTCTGAAGACGTAGAATCCAAATCTCGACTTTCATCGGAAGTCGAGGTGCCGTTTGACATAGAGGCACCGACGAAACCCGATTACTTAAAAGTATTCCCACCTCGACTTCCGACGTAAATCTACCACGAAAGAAGGTCTACTGGAAGGACTATCTCGATTTTCGAACAATCACGGAACCCAACACACACACCCCTTCGGTTCCGTCGTTACCGATGAACGTGTACCCCCCACGGGAAGGATACGTACAATCGCGGTTTAGTGGATAGAACGCGTCTCTACGGCGTTTCTGGACGTTCCACCCCGTTACTGATTTTCATCTCGAACCTACCAGTCGCTCCGCTTCCTCCTCTCTAGTATTTCGTCCCGCGGAGTTATTCAAGCTGTATTGTAATAAAGCTAGGGTTAACTAACTCAACTTTTACATATTCTTATCGTGGGACAGAATACAGACGGCTTCTGCTATTCTCAGTCTAGTTACCGCTTTTCACGGCCGCTAACGTCGGAACCGGTGGGGTGTGTCTGGTCATCGTGATCTTGAGCTGCGTTGCCCTTGTCTATCTAACGACGGAACCGAAGGGGTGTGGGTCCGTCATCGAGTAGTGATAGGATTTTCCCGAGACCAATTCTCGTCTCTCATCTGTCCGTGGTATCCTAAAGTATTCATTCTTGACGAGGGTTCTGGAGCTATTCTTCCGTCTTTTGGTTCCACTCATCCCGCTCTTACTTTCATCTAAAGAGAGTAAATTCGCACGCTAACGCCGGAACTGGTGGGGTGTCCCCTCCCGAGATCTGGAGACTTCATACGATTTGTCCCTCGTTTACGACGGAAGTCTAGGGGTGACCCCATTGCGATAACGCCGGAACCGGTGGGGTGATTTTCGCCTCTCCTTACGCCGGAACTGGTGGGGTGTCCCCTCTCTGGATTTTTCCCTCCCCATGTTGAACTGAGGCGATTCGTCGATGGCTTCCATCCCTGACCCGAGTACATACGAACCAATCACCGAGCATCTCGATGAAGTCCACAAGAAAACGGGCCTTCGCACATACGACATCTTCACGAACTGGCTAAACTTCATCGTCACCGCTCTTAGTCGAAACGACGACGACTACCTTGAACTCGTTCACGACCTCACAGATCGTCTCCACGATGACGACGATCTCACCAGAGATGTTCTCGAGACCTATGGGACTGCACTCGGAGCCCTCGTCAATACAATGGAGGAAACGACCGTTCCGGGATACCCGCACTCGGCGGAACTCCTCGGTGGGATTTACGAATACTACGGAGCTAACAGTGATGCCTTCGGCCAGCACTTCACATCCCAGAATATCGCCATCGCGAAGGCTCAGATGCTCTTCAGCACCCCCGAAGGCATTCGTGATGCCTCTCAGGAGGACCCTATCACGATCAGCGATCCGGCGTGCGGGAGTGGTCGACTCCCGTTCCACGCTGTCCAGCAGCTCCGTCACATCTCACCTAACACGCCCACCGTTGTCGTTGCACGCGACATCGACAAGACGTGCGCTCATATGGCCGTCATCAACTTTGCACTCCACGCCATCCCCGCGTACGTCGTCCACGGAAACTCCCTCACCTACGAGACGTGGCACGTATGGCGAGTAAACCATCCCACGCGAATCCTTACCGACTCAACCGTCAACGGGGCTATCACTGAACTCGACCCTGACAACGCACCCATCATAACGAGCTTTGAGAAGGCCGATGGCTCCGCTCAGGACGACACCAACAACGATAGCGACCTCTCCGAAGGAAACGTTGAGGACGCCGTCACGATTGATGATCCCGATACCATCGAGAACGTCACGCTTGACGCCTTCAGCGAATAACTATCTGTATTCCACACTCCACAATGTCCGTTGTTCTCCAATCCGAGGCGAACCGGCGTCAAGCCCTTCGAGAACTTTTCCAGGCCCTTGAGGACCATACGCCGCCTCCACGAGGTCTCGCACAAACCGAGTCTGGCGTCGTAGCTGCAATCGGGCCCGCACCGATGACCACCCGTGCGTGGTTCCTCGAGCGAAACCCTCATCTCAAGGCCAGCGAAGAAACCACCGAAGCGCAGGTCTACCGAGCGTACTGTTTCGGCCCGACTCACATCCGAAAACCAACTACGGATCCCCGCGATCACGTCCAAGGGAACTTCGTAGACGATCAGCTGGTCACCTGTCAAGTGTTCGTCCTCGACCTTCCTGCTACCCACTTCGAAAATTGCACGAGATTGGACGCCATCCTCCGGATCGCCAGCGAGCAATTCTCTCCTATCATCCGTGACGGGCGACGTGTCCTTGAGAAGACGATTGTTGGCTCCGCTCGAGACGTCCACACACTCTATCAGCGCACTCGATATCAACCAGCTTGCGACCCATCGACGAATATGTGAACAACACTGCTACCTCGATAGGAACGACGACTACACGCTCACTCGCGTCGACGACCAGCCCGATCCCGCTGCTCGCTCGTAACATCACGGAGTTCACACGATGCCATCGAATTCCCAATCCCAGCTTGATGCGTTCACGACGACCGAGGAATCGACACCCGATCGCTCAGCAAGTACTCCCGCAGCCGCGTCGACGACTGACAAGTCTGATACGACCCAATCCACGGTGGAAACGCCGCTGGACGACTTCTACGAGGTGGTCCGCGCGTCCTTCGAGGAGACATCCCCCTCGGCGCTCTTGGATGTCGACCAGGTCATGGCACTCACCCCCGACCGTGACGTCTTCAGTACGTCCGATCTTCCCGACGGCCTCGAGGTCACCCCGACTCGTGTCGGCCAGTGGGAACTCGACTATCACGACGACACAACCGTCACCTACCGAGCCTCGGGACGCGTCTTCGACGAACGATGGGGAGAAGGCGGGTCGATCGTCCGTCACCGCGTCTACTTGAACGACTCCGGAGCGAACCGCGACGGGATGTGGCACTATATGACCGAACTCGTGACCGGCTACGGGAACCCCTCACAGGTTCGGAAGGCAGACACCAGCGATAAGGCGCGACTCTCCGGGATACGCGGCCACAGCGTCCAGAACAACGACGGCGACTACGGCGTCTCCGGAGGGACGAACGCACGCTTTGAAGACATCAAGACCGCAGTCGCGACGGTCGTTGCCCAACTCCATACAGAGCCCTCCACAATCCGAACGCACCTCCCCGACACCGACGAACAGGAATGGACGCTCACCAAATACGGCCTCAGAACGGCTACTTACGAGCGGCTGGCACCAAACGAGACAGATTACGACTACTTGCGTCTCACCGCGACGCAGGATCGCGTCTACCTTAAGGGGGCCAAGGAGAATGAGCCATCAGCTCACCACGACCGCGTGCCTGTCCCCATACCTGATTCGATCCCGCCCGCCTGTGCGACTCAGACCGAGCGAGCGACCACCGTTGTTGCCTCCTCGCTTTCCCCGCTGCTCATCGAGCCTATCCTCAAACAGCCAGTCGAGGAGGTTCTTGAAGCCATCGCGCTTCCACAGTGAGGATGAGACATTATCACCCCCCGGAATAGTCTTTTTGTCGGACGAAGAAGATGGAGCTACGGCTCCAGAGATGCATCGACGTGGTCATTACGGACTCGCTCTTCTCGTCTTCTCATCGCTAGCGTTTTTCCTTACCGTTAGTCACGCATCTGGAGAAGCCCTCGTAGGAATTCTCATCGTCGCCGGCGTGGCACCGATCCCTGATATCGACCAGCGTATCCCCTTCGTTTCGCACCGGGGCATCACGCACACCGTCTGGTTCATTATCGTCGCGTCCACGATCGCTACGGCCGTGACGTGGGCCGCGGCGCTTCAGGGAACACATACAGTAAACGGGACGCTGTCAACAGCAAGCGCTCCATCTCTCGTTCTTCCTGCACTCGGCGTCGGTTTTCTCGTCGCGCTGGGGCTCACGACGCACCTCCTCGGTGACGTGATCACGCCGATGGGGATCAAACCGTTCGCGCCCGTGGACGACACGGAGTACACGTGGAAGCTTACGACGTCAGCGAACAGCACGGCAAACAACGCCCTCTTCGTCGCTGGACTCGGTGCCACAGGAGCGGCCATCTATATCCCGCAGGTCCTCGCGACGATTGGCGCGTAACCGTGGCTCTAACGCGCTTATCGAGCAGTCTGTCTCTAATAGTTACCCCACGAGAAGGGGAGGACCGCCCCCAACGTGGGGTAACTCGGATAGATCATCGAGCGAATTTCTATCTCCCCTCTGTTGATGGAGGAATTCACGTATGGGTAGTCTTTCCCGACACCGCGCAGAGCAACGCTTCCGCAAGGCTCTCGACCAGCGACTTCCAGATACGTCGAATCCGACCGGGACGCGTTCCGCCTACGAAGAAGCCACCGAGGAACTCCTCGGGATCGCCGTCGACACCAACGAACTCAACAAGGCAGCTTGCCACCTCGTGACGGTTCCCGACGCGATCGACTTCCCCGACTGACAGCACACATATGTCTGAATCCGACCTGACCGACGACCGATGGATCGACGCTCACAGTGTAACCTGCGCCATCTGTGGTGGGCTCGCTGACGAACGCGAAACGAAGAACCTCTATGAAGATGACGACACCCACCTCGAGGGCGAGACACACTGGGATTGCTGGGAAACCCACGAATGCCTCGAGGGTGGCTGGCTGATTCGCGACCCCTCCCCCGACATTGAGGCAGACATCGATCCGCAGTCTGAAACTGTCTCACTTCCCGTCGTCTGCAAAGTCTGCGGGAAGGCCTACCGGATGTGCTACGACTTCGCTGCTCTCTACGATCCAGAAGCCGATACCTTTGAAGAACAGATGCAGATCAACGCGCACATCCAAGCCCTCCACAATACCGTCAACAGCCTGGTCAACAACGGACAGATCAACCCCCAAGAAGCCCAGTACCTTCGGGACAACATCATCGCGGTCAAGGACCGACTCGAACAGCATCGCTCACACGAGTAGTATAAGCCGTAATTCAGTAATGACGATCGAAACCGCACACGACGCTCCCGAGACTGTCATCGCCCCGGCCGAAGAGATCCACGATTTCCTCGCGACTCGATTCGGTCGCGAAGACGTCCTCGTCGAAGTTGAGTCATCCGGCGCTGTCCAGACCACAATCAATCAGGACGCTGGGATTGAGTACCCCAGTGAATGGGACACTCCTCAAAATACCATCCCCTCGCCAACTAAGACCGCCTAATAAGGTGTCATAGAACAGTTGTCACACTATTTCTTCACCTCTCGTTCACTCAATACAACGGCCTCCTTGATTGAATCATCGAGTCGGGAACGTCCCGATTCCCGAGAACCAGAAGGAAGACCTTTCGTGGTACAGCATCCGTCACGGGGTCGCAATGTATTGGGCGAACCACGTTGACCCCACACCACGTGAAAGAACAACTCCGGTACAAAAGCGTCACGACGACGATGAAGTACCTCCACTCAGACTCGGACACCCGAGGGAGTGCGGTCGAACAAATCTGGTAATCTTCGCAGTTTTTCTCTATCTCTTTGACACCCGCAAAACTGATATATCGAGATTTACAGCTTTGATGTATGAGTGGAGACGATAGAGAGCCAATTAAGCGATATGTAACTTGTTCAAAGCCCGGTTGCGACAATCAAATTGGCCGGGAACACGATTTCTGCCCCCTACATCGAGAATAATGTCAGATGATGAGAGGCGGATGCTCCAAGGAGTTTGTAGGGAAAATGGCTGTGACAATCGCATTGGTCGGGAACACGATTACTGCTTCAAACACCGGGAGGCTTAATCTACTCCGCTATGTCTGATGATGAAGATAAACTGAGTATATCGGCTAATGTTAAAGTGTGCCTCGAAGACGACTGTGAAGCCAGCATTGGGCGAGAACACAAATTCTGTCCGAAGCACCGAAGGTGATTATGTCGGACGATGACCCCTTTGAGATAGATCGAAAGCTTAGCTTGTGTGCTAAGTCGGGATGTGACACTCCCATAGGCCGAGAACACGAATTTTGTCCAAAACACCGAGATTGAGTATGTCTGACGACGAATTTGAAACCGAGGCATTACAGAAGACCTGTGCTGAATCGGGATGTAAAACCGCAGTAGGGCGAGAACACGACTACTGCTTTGAACACCGTGAATAGTTAGATGATTTCCATAGGATTGGTATATCTCATTTTACTTGGCGCTTTTATATCCGTTCCCGCTGGTCAGATTTTGATCAATCCAGCATCGACTACCGAAGCTCCCTCCTCTGAGGATTCAATGTCGGTGGTTGATAGAACAGCATCAGAATCGGTCGCCCTGTTTGCTATCGTATTAGTGGTGATTCAGTTTATACTGGAAGATAACCAGATGGGCTACTATCAGGAACTTACGATTGGAGTTCTGACTGTCTGTGCTGGTTTCTTGATGCTCACGTTCATTCTAGAACTCTTTAGTGACATTCGAGTAGTCCTATTTCATCTACAAATCACAGCTCTCAGATACTCCGGACTGCTTCTGTTTTCTGGACTGTTTTTCCTCCTCCAATCATACCAATTGAATCCGCAAATACAGTTACTATTCGGTGTGTTCGTTCTCCTTTCGTGGGTCACTTGGATAGTCCACGAGCTGAACTACCTATTCAGAATCCAGCGTAGGGAGTGGGATAACAGAGATATAGATAGAGGTGAGTGGTTCCGCAAAGCAATTCGCAAAAAGCTCCCATCCTCGTGAGATCTGGCTCTGTTGAAATCCTCAGCATATGATATATTCTGACCCGGTTGCGGTCAATACAGACAATTAAGTAATCACTTGATGGCGACGGCGAGCGCGAAGACGCGCAGAACCAGATCAATAACCATGATTCGCGTCGGGGCGCGTCATCCCGGTCACCCAACGAGCCCGGATTTGTAGTCGTCGCGGTCGTCGGACAGTTTATCTAACCGGGCTTGCGGGAGGCGCAGCGTGAATTCCGTATTCCCAGCTGATTTCTCGTCTATGTCTGAGACGTGGCCTTCGAGCGGCTTGTCCTTGATGACTTTCGTTGTCCCGACGAAATTCGACCCGGTGTAGGTGAGCCCGCTCTCTTCGACCGTGAGCTCGACCGCTGTCACCCCCGCGGTGTGCGGCGTGCCGCTCGTCCGCCATTCCTCGACCGTTACTTTCGACCCTTTTGAGATATCCACAAAGTCTTCCATAGTAACGTCGAGCTCAACGCGATCCACGCCCTCCACGTCGTCCAGGTTCGGCGTCTCGTCGGGCGACTCAATAGCGTTGTACAGCTTCGCAGTGATCTCGTTGATATTGTCCTCGGTGACTTTGTCGCCGATTATATTAGCGAGACTCGGACTTTCCTCTTGGAGTTCTTCAAACTCCATCCCGTGCAGTAGTGGGAGAATGACGTTCTCGTCCGCTTTATTGTGCTTCTGCACGAGACCATCGAGCTCCCATTCGGACATCCCCTCGAAATACGACGGGGAGATGAGGATGACAGCGTGTTCGGATTCCGTGAGGGCGCGGTCAATTGAGGAGCGGATGTTGTCTCCAATCCCGAGTTCGACGCCGTCGTACCATACATCGAGGCCGTACGCGGTGAGTTCGTCGTAGAGCGCGTTTGCTACGGGTTTGGAATCTTCGTGCGAGTAGGAGATCATCGCGTCGTATTCTTCCTCCCGTTCCTCCGCGGATTCGCCGGTTTCAGGTTCTTCGGTCATTATCTCCCACGTTGCGTGTGATGCATTAAAAATTCACCAACCAGCACACCAGTTTGGTGACGTCCTGTTGTTATGGCCGGTATTCTTTGATGATGTCGGGTGGTTCTTGCCATTGCAGGAACCGGTGGAGTGGGTACGCGAGGAGCGCGCCGAACACCACCATTCCGGCGAGCGCCGCGATGAAGACCATCAGGAAGGCGACTAGTGCTTCGAGTGATGGGAGCGTGTACGAGGTGGTGGCAATGCCGTTCACTGTGAGCATCCCGGCAAAGAGTACGGCGGCAAAGAGCATTACGCCGATCCCGCGGGTCGTACTCCAGTTGAATGCCTCGTCGCGTATGAAGCGGTTCATGATTGCGTAAGCCGGCACGATGCTCGCGCTCACTGCAAATGCGCTGATGAGTAAGATGCTCGCCGCGGAGACGACCTCAACCATTTACTGAAGGGAGTTCTCAGGGTCAGATATTCAATTTTGTTCTGCTAGATGGCTCAAACTCTTTCTCCAAGAAGAGATCAAAATCCCATTACTCACAATTAACTTGCACACCTTACTGAGCAACGTATTCAGCCAGTCCACGCTGAAATAACTACTTTGTGAAGAGCCCTCTGAGGCCCTCACCGTCTAACCCCATCATCCCAGCAGTCTCTCGATTAACGCGTCTTTGTTTGCGGCCACGGACCTGAACCGCTTATGGCAACCCTGCAAGCAACTACCGCATCGAACCATCCAACTGTCGACCCCGACGCTGTCGAGACAATTGAAGCAATAATCGACGACTACGACTTCTACGGGAGTTTCGATTCCCTGACCATCGGCGTTGTCGAACCCAGCCAGGAGGACACTAACCCGTACCTCGAACTCTACGGGTACGTTGCCTTCGAGGTCACCAAGCCCATCCTCGACGAAGATGGGACTGTCGTTGATCGGGAAGACCACTGCACTGAGGAGTTCCTCGAACGTCTCGCGCCCCACCTTGAGGAACAACTCGTCGTGGAGACCGTCGGCTTCGAGAAGTGTCGCTTCCCGCTACTTGCCGGCCAGTGGGTCGCTTGGCCCGATGGGACTATCACCTATAATTCGTTCGATCACGCTCCCGAGAACCCGTCCGTAGAGTCGGCTACGGAAACTCCCGACGCTCGGTCTGAATCGTCCGCGTAATCCCACACCCAGCTCATCATTATGGAATCTACTGATACGGCGTCCGAGAACAACGACACTGACGAGCAAGCAGACCAGGCCGCTGAGCCGACATACATCAGTGTACAGCCAGCGTGTCCAGTCTGTCAGAACTCCAAGTTCGAATCTACCGAAGAAGGGGTGCCGAACAATTTCGACACCCACTACGTCCACGTCAGATGTGCGAGATGCAAGACCCAGCTCACCATCGAGTATCGCGCTATCGATGTCTTCTGGCACGGCGGATTCGACGGCCAGCACAGCGCCGTTTCGCAGGACCTCCTCACCCCAACCCAGAACGAGTACATCGACGAAGCATCGTATGGGGTACTTCCAGCCAGCGACCTCCTCTCATCCCTCGACTGGCCGCTCACCTGTGACTGCGGCGAGAAACTCACAGGGAACGAGCTCGTCTCCGATCCGACCGTCCTCCCCGACCACGATGTCGACTACGACGATCCCGACTGCGAGACCATCCTCTTTCGATGCGTGAACTGCGAAACCATCGTCACTGTGTAGCGTATCAAACGGCGGCTACAGAAAGTGCAGATAACAACAGCGAATCAAACGAAATGGGGTGACGAGATCGGATTAGAGGTCTCGAGTTTGAACGGTCTTCCTGTCGTTCGCTTCTGCACGACGCGCAGCATCGTCAAGGAGTTCAGCGACTTCCTCGTCGAGCACGTCGAAGAAGTCTGCCGAGACATTCATTCCGTCGAGGTGCTCTCGAATCTTCGATTGGACAATCAGGTCTGCCATACGCGTTCCTAATTCTCAGACCCTAACTTAATAATTAACGCCTCTATCGCCTGTTTTCTCTCGTCCTATATGCTCCGAGGACTCATCATGCTCGACATCGAGTCTCCCCCGTCTGGTAACTCACATATCTCACCACCATCAGATACCTCAGATACATATGATACAATCTCGGTAGAACCGGCCAAGCCTCCAACGTAACCCCTCAGTAACACTCACCCCTCCTCACAGCGCCCGCTCCGCAAACCATTCTCCACTCACCAGATGCCTCCCTCGCTCTCCTACTGGACGGTCCAGCCTGACCGCTGGACGTTCGGCGCACAGAAGCTCCGCGACTGGGTCGAATCGCAACTCGACGGTCGCGTCCTCAATGCGTGTGCTGGACGGACCCGGCTCACCCACGATGGGCGGATCGTCCGGAACGACATCAA
Organism: Halorarius halobius; assembly: GCF_024298865.1. GTDB lineage: Archaea > Halobacteriota > Halobacteria > Halobacteriales > Haloarculaceae > Halorarius > Halorarius halobius. The sequence continues at coordinate 76,703 of NZ_CP101163.1, forward strand.
TCCCGATATCGACGCCGACTATCACGTTGACGTCCGCGACCTTCCTGACATCCTCGAGGCTGAATCGTTCGACACGATCGTCCTCGACCCGCCATTCTCGAAACGACAGAGCACGACCACCTACGACTGCGAGGAGGACACACTACCCACAGTCACCGAACTCGCTCGCGTTGTCGACGCCCTCCTGAAACCCGGTGGTCGCGTTATCCGGCTCGGTTATACGACGTCGCTTATGCCGCCTGAAGAGGAGTACACGCTCGAAGAAGTCGCCGTCTGGAATACCCTTGGCCGCCAGCACGACTGGCTCAGTGTCGTCGCTCAGAAACCCAAAAACGAGATCACGTCGGCACGCCGCCCAATACACGAAACCGACGTAGCACTCCCGAACGCAGAAGCCACCGCGTCAGGTGGCGCCGCGACCAGCGGAAATGGGAACACGCCCCTCACCCTCGAGTACATCCGCCTCAGCCCTGAGATTATGCCTCAAGCCGGCGTCGCCGACTACCTTGCCACCCACCTCTCCGGGCGTGTCCTCAACGTCTCGACGCGTGAACGGTCACTCCCCCACGACGGCCACCTTGTGCGGATGAGCGTTGACGAATCCGTCGACGCCGCGTACCACTTCGACGAGCGCGAACTCGCAGCCGAATTCGCTGCCGGCATCTTCAACACCGTCCTCGTGGACCTCCCGAGTGAGGCGTTCCAGCAGACCACCGATTACGCTGGCCGCACTACTGGCCGGGATACAGCACTCAAACAGGAACTCCATCCACTCATCGCCGCGGGCGGCCAGATAATCCAAGTCGGCCACACCGCGACCTGTATGCCGCAGCGCCTCGACTATCGTCGCTCCCACGTCGCCGTCATCGAGCATCCCTGCGTCGAGCAGGACTGGATCATCAGTATAGACATGAAACAGAACACGGGACTCGATGTCCACGCGACCGACCGCTCACCCCTGGACATCCACGTGCCCGACTCAGACGCCGAGGCACAGCACTCGTGTATTCGGTGTGGCGAGGGCTGGTATCTCCACCCCTCCTGGTACGTCGACTGTCCTACCTGCGGAGCGCGACCCGAGAACTACTGCGTCACCGACGACGACACCATCCTTTACCGCCCACACTCCGAGCGCCTTGACTACCTCGAAGAGCACCACAACCGACACGAATGCGATCCCGGCGTCACTTCCAGAGCGCCATCCACTCTTTCCACCGACCAGGAAGACGACTCCACAACCGCCTCGACAGCCCCAACCGAACAGGAATCCCTCGAACAGTTCGCTTCACAGAAGAACTAATCTCTGTCCCCCACCCTTCCCAACACTATGTCCTCTCGCGCTCACTCTACGACAACTCGCCGCCAACACCATCAGCGCGCCTCAGCCCACGCCTGTCCCGAATGCGGAGCTGATCCGCTCATCATCATCTTCACTGACCCCGCCCCGAACGAGGACGCGACCTACTGGTTCGACTGTCCACACTGCACCTTCGCTTCGGCGCTTCGTGCGATCCCAACAACTGACGACGAACCCACTCCTCATGCCCCGTTACCACAGGAAAATATCAACGAGTACGTCGCAGCGATCGACGTCGAACCACCGTTCTAACCGCCCCCTCCTCGCTCGGTGTGTTTTTCTCGCTCTTCGAGCCTGAAAGCCCGTCGAACGGGCTGCGTGATCCATATGACCGAGACAGGCTCCACCACGTCCCCCGACACCCGCAGCGAGACCTCCTACCAGCTCACTGGGCCCCGTCCAAGCGACGAACCGTACTCCGTCACAGCCATCGCACGCGACGACTGGGAGCCGGGTCAGCCTTGTCCCGAGTGTGGGACGTCCCACCTCCACGAGATGCATCTGAACGAGGAATGCGCGATTCATCACGATGGGTCGAGCGCGTTCAGCGCCGCCCTCAATCGACTCGGCACCGTCGAGTACTGGTGTCCCGAGTGTGAGACCGTCCTCTACCGCCACGCCGCATACGCTCTCTGGCTCGCCCTCACAAACAACCTCGACCACGACGCCTCAATATGAGCTCTACTGCCGCCGTCTCGTCGACGTCGGACTTCCGGCTGGGTTTCCCCGACGACGTCAACGCCGAGGCTGCGAACACCGCTCGTCGCGTGATCGAGGCCGCCCCTGAAACAGACCGTGTCTACGCGCTCGTCTCTGGCGGCCACGATTCATTGACCGCGATGCACGTCGTCTATCAATCTCACTACCTCGATCTGGATGGTGTCATCCACATCAACACCGGGATCGGCATCCCGGAGACGACCGCATTTGTCGAGGAGCGAGCAGAAGCGCTCGACATCCCGTACTACGAGGTCGGGGCACCCTGCGACGATCCGGGCCGAGAGCACGAGTACCGTCGGCCGCACGAGGAATACACGGCGCTCATCCAGCGGTTTGGCTTCCCTGGCCCCGGAGCGCACAAGTATATGTACTGGAATCTCAAGGAGAAGCCGCTCTCGCGCTTCCTGAAGATGCTTGAGGACGACCTCCTTCTCATCTCCGGTGTCTCCCGGCACGAATCGCAGAACCGGATGGAAAACGTCGACGCGAGCGGTCAGCAGGAGTTCCTTGGCTATCCGACGATCTCTCCGCTCGTCGAATTCACTCCACTCGATGTTCGCCGCTACCGACGCAGCCTCGACCTCCCGATGTCACCCGTAAAGGAGACGCTCGAAATCTCGGGAGAATGCCTCTGTGGGGCGTTCTCCAAACGGAAAGAACTCCGGATGATCCGGCTCTTCTATCCCGATGTCTATCGGCGCATTCTCTGTCTCGAAGCAACCGTCGGCGCGTTCGCCGCCCTGGACGACGGACCCGACGAGGCGTACAACCGCTGGGGCCATAACCGACTGAAAGACCACGAACGCGAGGCGATGGACGATCCCGACCAGATGCTCCTCTGCCAGAGTTGCGAGCAGCGCCATCAGTGCAATACCTCCTAACCGTCGCACTAGACCACAACTCGTCACCTGAACGCTCGAGATATAAATTCCTCCATCTATCGGGACAGTACCTGTCTCGCGAGTCTTTCTTCACGGCAGCTGGCCTGAGCCGCTGCACAGCACGGCATCCGTATCGTTCGTCAAGAACCGTCGCAACCAGCTATTCACACTTCCCGCGTATGGCTTCCAGTTCTCTTCAGGTAGCTTCGGCTTCGACCGAGATACAACGTCCGTTCCCACCACCGCACGCGGCACCCGAGCCGGACACCCTCGAGTCGGCCCGTCGCCCCGCATATATCGGCTTCCTCTTCAGAGCGCCGTTCGCGACAGACGCCTACAAACTTGGCTTCACCACGGGCATCCGTGAGGACTATCGCCTCCAGATCGACTCCTACCGGAACGTCGACCTCCCGGTGGTTATGCTCGACAACGAGTTCCACGACCCCGATCCCGACCGATACGTCGACCGGTTCCGCGAGTACGAGCCCGATGTAGCCGTCATCGGTGACGCTGACACGCCGCAGGACGCTCGCGAGTACACCCAACTCGCTCGCAACCTCCGCGAAGAGTACCCGTCGACAACGTACATTATCGTCCCGAAGTGCCATGAGGCAATCGAGATTATCGACGACGACCAGGTCCTCGGGTATCCGCTCGGCTACTCGTCCCTCCACGCAGACGACTACAGCGACCCTGTGGACTGGCGTGGCCGCCATATTCACCTCCTCGGTGGGAGTCCTCCCGTCCAGTACGAGGCGCTCCAGGATCTCACGCAGCCAACGCTCACAGGTGCGCCGCCGGCGAACATCGTCGGGATGGACTGGAACGGGCCGGCGAAGGTCGCCTACCTCGGAGAGTACTGGAGTCGCGATGGCTGGCAATCCGCTGACAGTCTCGGGATTCGTGAAACTGTCCGTCGGAGTCTCCGTGAGATGCGTGCCTTCTGGCAAGAACGCGACCTCTGGCCGGAGACGACCCCCTGTGACGTCTACGGAGAAGCGATTCAGGAGCCACAGGACCCCGTCTGGGCAGCGAGCGGGCGAAACATCTACGAAGAGCCGAGTCCGTTCGTTCCTGACGATGCACCGGTCTACGACCCGGAGGATCCCGACTACGATCCGCTCGAGGATGCGATCGTTATCGCGTACGAAAACGGATGGACGCTTGCGTACCGCAACGAGTCGGAACGGCAGCGTATCGAGTACCAGGAGGGACTCACGCCCGTCAACGGTGATTAGTCTCTCTCAAGTTACCCCACGGCGAGGCATCCGCAACGTTCTTCGTGGGGTAACTACGGAGACCGCTATCACCTCTGAACGGGAATTCACCCAGACACGCGGGTTTCTCCCCACCGCCAAGCAGGTGAAGTGTTTCATATGTCAACAGCTGCCTCTACCGTCGACCCGGACACGATCGCACAAGCCGGTGACTCGCCTGAAACCATCCACGACAAGGTTCTCTACACGCTTTATTACACCGTCCCGGGAATCGAACTCGAGGATGTCCTCGAACTCCGGGTGCTCATTGACCTGCCGACGAACGAAGATTCACATTCGAGGCAAGCGCAAGCCGTCCTCACAGCCGTCCAGGAGGAAGTAGAGTCGTGGTCTGACCCGCCGGCGATCCACACCTCACCCCCTGCCTATGAGTAAGGCGTCATCCAACGGAGGTGAAGACATCGTGACTGACTCAGACGACAAGATCCTCGAGGAACTCCCACCGGACCGATTTCTTGACACGTCCAACGCATGCCTCATCAAGGCGGGCCTGCACTGTATGCACTCCCGAGAAACAGTCCAGCAGTACCTCGCTTACGAGAACCAGCACGAAAACCGAACTTGGATACAACGCCTCCTCGCGAGACGAGCTCGCGAACTCGCCGACGAACAGTCGGAGTAGTCCCGAACACACCACTGCTTCAAGTGGTCACTCAGAACACAAAAAAGAGTTCCATCAACTCCGTCCCAAAGAACTACTACACAATCGGACATCAAGGGTATACAACTACAAATGTCGGCTGAACCATTCAGCGAGTTCTCTACTCAGGCCGTGAGAATTCTGGAAGACGAATTGACGGATATTGGTGGTACCAAGCTCCAAGTCTCTCCAGAACTCCGATTATCCTACTTCAACCCGTTCCTCTTTGACTCCGGTGAGAAATTCACCAAGCATCCATTCGACGCCATAGTATACCGCGAAGTAAGCTGGGAACCGACTGGGTTAGATCAGATTGACGATCTCGAAAGATGGTTCCTCGAAGGAACCGACTCCGTTGAGATACCGATCGCAGTCGTCGAATTCACCGAAGAACAACCACTCACATCGAGTGCAGCGGTAAATCAGATCGCTCTCGAATCTCTTTCGAAATTTGACGCTCTCTTACCGATAAGAGTACGATACGCACGTTTCGGTAGCTCTTCTCCCACCTTCGAAAAAGACAACAACATCGTCTATTCCAAATTAAACTCAGCGAATTATTCCACAATACAGCACAGCATAGTCGAACCGATCAAGGCTCATATAGCCAGATATTCCGATCAAGAACTGCTTGAAACTTTCAATTTAGAAGAAAAGGTCCGACGATCCGATCCCGAGATATTCTACCACTTCAACGACGTCCTCTGGGCCTACAATCACGACCGAAACAATATACTCGTAATCCTGCTGTCTGTCTACTTCGAGAACTATGTCAAAGACTCGCTAGAGGATTACTTTGAGGAGGCTCAAGACAACCCTGCTGCCTCAAATTTCTATGACGACGACTGGGGATTCGACCGATGTCTCAACGGGTGCAGAAGCTTCGGACTCATCGAAGATGAGGACTACAACACCATCAATAAAATCCGAGACGCAAGAAACGACTACGCCCACGACATCGAATCTTTCGACAGCACCTATAGCACTGACGCAGAAGACGAAGGACTCATCGAAGACGGAATCCAATTATACGAAGAGCTGATTGGCGTCAAGAAATCTATTATAGACGAATAGCCCTAACTCACTCAATACGTCTACATTTCCGCAGGGTCTCGAGCCCGTTTCCGATAGTGATTATAGAGCTCTTCACCCCATTGGACTACCGCTTCATTTGAACTGAGGATCATCGCGATATGTTCTCCCTCCCCAATTTTATTGTACGCCCCAACCGCGATCTGCTCCCTATCGTAGATACCAATGCCGAGCGTCAGTGGTTCGTCGAGACAGAATATCTGAAAGTTGTCGTAGTTTGAGTCGTCCAGAAAGTACTCCATCTCTTCTTCATGGAGTCGCTGGTAGAGCGAGGCGTCGACGATTGCCTCCCCTTTCAGACCAAGTTTGAGCAGTTTATTGTACGCGCTAAAGAGCGTCGGGTTGAAAATCGATGTCAACACGCGGAAGTGGTCAAGCCGTGGATCGCAGAGTTTGAGAGCTGTCGCCAGGACGATTCCCGGAGAGTGGGGTGAGGAGACATACAGCTTTGCGTCAGCGAGGGCTCGAACTGGAATATCCGTTCTAATTGGATTGAGCCGTTGGAACCAAGGTGCTTTATCCAACACCTGCTCGATTGTCTCGGCCAGTTCCTCATACCGTTCTACTGTTTGTTGCCCAGCGGGCGTGAGCCTGTGAACACCGTCGCTCTCTACACTCCATCCTTCCGTCTCAAACATCCGTAACGCTCTCCGAACAGTTGCGCGAGACGGAGACCCGTTGGTTATGTCCACCAATTCGCTCGGGCGGCTGGGTTGCTCTGCAAGCGTTTGTAACAGCGGGATGGTATGTTCTGACCGAGTTAGCTGGGTGAGTGGCTCGCGATCGAGACCATTTGGACACGATTCAAACGCTTCCAGCGTGATTTTCCCACCTGCCGTCAGCTCATATCCACCAGTATCAGCTGTTTTCGTCAACCCCAAATCGGTGAGTTGCACGAGATGTTTCGATACCGTCTGTCGGGTGATCTCTCCCGATTGTGCGATAGTCGAGGCCGTCTTTGCGCCCTCGTCGAGTGAACGCAGTATATCTAAAGAGGTGGACCCAGCAAGATCACTAATGAATTCACGGACGACAATCCGTTCGTCCGTGAGTGGATTTGTGGTCGCACGCTCGGACTGCGTCACTTGTTTTCACCCGTTACTAAAGTGCACACCCAATGCTATGAATATATCGCACAAATCTGATATTGATTCGAGCTTATTGGAATACCCTTCCTTTTCAAAACCCACCCGAAACCCATCTCTCAGCGGTACTTTTTACATATACTGATACAAAGAGCGACTATCGTGAGCTCCCAACTACCACCGGCACCGTCGGGTTATCCGGTCCTAAAAAACGCTGTCCAGTTCGCTCGCGATCCATTCACGTTTGTAGAGAGGGCGACGTCGGAGTGCGGAGACATCTACCGGATGGCTCTCCCGGCAGTCGACGATGTTTTTGTTTTCACTCACCCAGACCATCTTGACCGTGTCCTTGTGTCCGATGTCGAAGTCTTCGGGAAAACCGAGGACTATCAACGCGCGTTCGGGAACGGTCTCCTTTCGGTCGAGGGCCAGAAGTGGCGACAACAGCGTGATATGTTGCAACCGCTCTTCTACCGAGACCACATAAGAGACTACACAGAGCAGATGGTTGCGTGTACCGAACGACGTCTCGAAACGTGGATTGAGGGTGAAACACTAGATATGGAGCCTGAGATGAAGAACCTCACTCTGGAGGTTCTCTTTTCCACGCTGTTCGGTCGTTCGTTGGTCCCTGGCGAGGATCAAGAACTTCGTGATGCCGCTGACGGACTCAACGAATGGTTCACACCATCATCATGGATTCTGCCACCGTGGCTCCCGACACCAGCACGGCATCGATTCAATCAATCCACGAAGCGCCTTCGTCAGGAGGTTCGAAGATTACTCGAAGAAGGAAGCGACCGAACAAGAATCTCAGAAGACGAGACAGGTGGGTCCGAGGGCCAATCGAACTCTAAGCAGGGTGCTCACTCAAATACTCCAGACCTGCTCACACAGCTCCAAAAGGCGCGTAATAGGGCGGATGGATCAGATCTTACAATCGAAGAGATCGAAGATCAATTGATCACTATGGTTTTTGCGGGGCACGAGACGACCGCCGCAGCTCTCGCATTTACTTGGTACGCGCTGGCGACGAACCCAGACCTCCAAGAGCAACTTCATACGGAACTGGTCACAGTTCTCGATGGAGACTCGCCCACTTACGACGACCTCCAAGAGTTGGAGTTCACAGACCGAATAATTACTGAGGCGCTACGGCTCTACCCACCAGTTCATACGATTCCGCGCCGGACGCTCACTGATGTCGAAGTCGGTGGATATCGGATTCCCGAGGACCACGAAATCCACCTATCGATAATCCATATCCATCGAGATGGACGGTTCTATGATGAACCTATGGCGTTACGCCCGGAACGATGGACTGATGAGTTTGAGGAAGAACTCCACGACTTTGCGTACGCCCCCTTTGGTGGTGGACGTCGAACTTGCATCGGTCGGGAGTTCGCTCTCTTAGAAGCAAAAGTAGTCCTAGCAACGATCGGGCAGAAATTCCAATTTGATTGGGAGAACGACGAAGCAATTGAACTCGAACCACGGGTTACAACTCAATCAAAAGAAGGCATCCCATTGCGAATTCGACACCGTTGAGGGTACAATCTTACACCTGATCCGATACACATTCCCTTCGTAATCATCGATTAAAGCTCCGTCTTCTGTACCTGTGTATGTTCATACATTTTGACGGTGTAAACACGGGTGAGTATAACACACAATCCGGTAATATTCAAAAGCGTATCTCATGAACCGGAATTCAATCGTCGATTTCCTACTCTTCCCATCTCTAAAGCAGTCATTACGGATCGATATCCGCCTGCCCGTTCCATCCGAATTAGATAATGTCAGCACACCACTAGTTCAAAACACACCACTCCGGAAGTACCGCCCTGCCAACCGCTCCCTGCAATAGTAGAATGCCCCCATGACGACCATCGTCATCACACTGAAAAACGGAAAGATATCCACCGACGGAGGAATCGATGTTTCATCCAGCCAGTCGACGGCTCCGACCACTGATTCTCACAATATCAATCGTCACCTCGACCTCGACACAGTGGTCGACCTCATCGAACAAATGCCCGAAGATGAGATCTGCGCCCGACAGAGTACCAAATATCCAAACTGGTCCCGAGGTGACCCTTGCCCTATCTGTGAAAACACCGAACTCGCTATTATGGAACTTAGAGAAGCCACCTACACTTCCTCTGACGGCGAGTTCGACTTCAATCACTTTACAGATAACACAGGACCACAGCTCTCGATCGTCTGCAAAGAATGCCGGACACACCTCCTCCACATCCCCTATCACACACTAACTGAATAGGCCGGCAGCAACTCGCTCAGCGTTACGAAGCACAGATATTGAGAACACATCTCCAAAGTACTCACCGCTCAATTAGGCACTCCTTGGACGAGAAACGGATATTTAGCACCAGTCTAACTGAATGTCGGGCGGTCTGAAGAACACTTCGCTTTTATTGATGTGGACATAGAATTCCTCCCCGGAGATGTGCAAAGTCGACGATCTCATCGCAGAGTATGGGTTAACAGCCCCCGGATCTGACTATGACTCTGTAGATGACTACCTCGCGAAACGGTGGACTGGAACTGACGGCCGCACTTCAGAAGGATATAAAAAACTCACAGACTGGTTCAACAAACGTGTTCTCAAGTCGATATATGAAAACTACGGGAGATCAACTGTTAGCATCCATCTGGACCGAGAATACGATGTTATTGTAAACGAAGATAACATCCAACGCGCCGAGCTCGCGGCCGACCTCGAAGGCGACGGGATGGACATCGACGAACTCAAGAAAACTCTCGTCTCTCACGGTACAATCCGAAATCACCTCAAAAACTGTCTCGAAGTCGAAAAAGACACTCAGTCCACAGCCAATTCCACTACTACGACTCGAGAGAAAGCCATCGCGTCGGCGAAACGAATGGCTGCCTCAAAAACAGAAAACATCCTTCCAGAACTTGCCAAAGACGGCGTTGTTCCTTTTGCAGACCAAGCCACCGTCGACGTCGAAATCAGACTACAATGCCCCAAATGCGACACACGGGTCCCCATCGAAGATGCAATCAAGCGAGGATACGTCTGTAACGACCATATGACGGATCCAACTAATACAGACCCACCCAACAACTCAACTCCAGATCCGTCGGAGAATACCGAATCTGACGAAAACGATTCACACCACCAATCAGATACAACGATGAATTCTGTGCCCTCATCACAAACCTCTCTCCTGCTCTCTCTACTGGCGCTCGGAGCCACTTCGTTCTCGTCCCAATCGCCTATGCTAATAGATAGTATGCTCAACACCGCGTAACCATGACCTGGAATCTAGAAATCGAAAATATCGCAGGCATCCATCGAGGGGAGGCTACGATCGAATCCGGTGTGAACGCCGTCCGAGCGAGCAACTGGCAAGGAAAATCGAGCTTCCTCACCGCAATTGAAACAGCCTTCGGGACTGAAACAAGCCTCACTGAAGGCCAAGATCACGGTCACGTTGAGCTCGAAATCGACGACACCACCTACGCTGTCGATCTTGCCCGTACCAACGGCACGATTACACAATCCGGCAATCCATACCTCACCGATGATGTCGATCGTGTCTGTGCTGCCCTCTTTGCGTTCCTCGATGAGACCAATGAGGTCCGGCAAGCCGTCCGTATGGGTGAAAACCTTGAGGACCTCCTCACACGTCCCCTCGATTTCGAGAACGTCGACGAGCAGATTGCCGACCTCAAAGCCGAACAGAAACAGGTCGAGGCCGAACTCGAGCGAGCCCAAAACGCTGCTAACCGCCTCCCGCGCCTCCAAGAGAAGGTCACAACGCTCGAATCCCAACTCGAAGACCTCCAAGAAGAGTGGAACGAGCTCGACAACGAAGCTTCTTCAGATAGTGACGCTCGAGACGAGCTGAGTAACCTCCGCGCCCAGCTCGAGAAGACCAAGACAGACATCAACCGGTACGAATCAACCGCAGATCGCGTCGGGGATGAACTTGAAGCAAAGAAAGAGGAACTTGAGATGTTGGATGTCCCAACACACGAGGAGCTCGAAGACGACCTCGAGGATCTCCAATCTGATCTCCACGAAATCGAACGCGATAAAGAACTCCTCCAGTCGATCTATGAGGTAAATCAGCGCGTTCTCGAAGAAGACCGTCTCTCGCTTCTCACAGACGTCTCTCACGATATGCTCTCTGACCAGCTTGCGTGCTGGATTTGTGGGAACGACACCTCTAGTGAAGAGGTCGAGGCACAGTTAGACAGTATCTCTGACCGTCTTAACTCACTTCGCGACCAAGAGTCGACTCTCCGCAAGAAGGTAAACGAGCTTCAAGAAAAACAACGGACCGTACGGGACGCGGAGCGGAAAGAACGCGACCTTCGCGACCGCATCGGAGAGCTTGAATCCCAGCTTGATGACGCACAGACGAATCTTGAATCGGCCAGAGAACGAAAAGCTTCCCTCGAAGCACAGATTGACGAACTCGAAGGTCTGGTCAGTGAGACGCAAGACCACGCGACTGACCTCCAGAGTGAGATCAAATACATGGAAGCCGAGCTTGAAGACGCTCGTGGCGAACTTGAGACAGTCAAGTCGGAAGCCTCGCAGCGTGATGTCCTCGAAGAGGAACTCGAATCTCTCCGCTCTGAGGTCGAGGACCTCCGAACACGCAAAGAGCGTGTGAAGCGAAATACTCGGGACGCATTCGATTCGGCGCTCTCCGACATTCTCACGAGATTCGACGTTGGGTTCGAGACAGCACGCCTCACCAACAACTTCGACCTCATCGTCGCACGTGGAGGCCGCGAAGCTAGACTTGACGCTCTCAGTGAAGGCGAGCGGGAACTCCTCGGCATCATCGCTGCCCTTGCCGGCCACGAAGCATTCGATGTCGCTGACCGGGTTCCCGTTATGCTACTCGACGGGCATACCGGTCTCGACGATACCAACATCCACCATCTCGTCGATTACCTCTCCGAACGCGTCGATGTCCTCGTCCTCTCCGCCTTCCCCGAGTACGACGCCTTCGAGGGTCACGAAGTCACTCCAACCAACTGGGAGACCATCTCCTACGGAGACGATGTTGAGGAAGTCGTAGGATAGCTCTCGCTGCTCACTATTGATTTTATACCCCCGCGGGGGGTTAATCTCTCAACGACTTTTTGCGAAGACGCGACTTCTGGCTCCCATATACGACTCTGTCCGACCGCCCTGGCGTTCACTCATCACGCCCACGAGTAGCTGCTCTACTGTTTCCCAATCGCGGAAAACACTTTGTCGCCGGACCACATATTCGCAGGTAAGTTCGCCCCCTATGCGGCCAGTAGCACTCGAAGCTACCATCATCCGGGTTACTATCCAGTCCCGGAGTGGTGATGTATGACCTCCCGGTTTGATACCCCCGCGGGGGATCAAGACAACCCCCGCCCATCCGACGAGCCTTCGGTGACTATCACTAGGGCTACACCTCGGCAGTTTTCCAGCCTCTTCGTCGCCTTCCTTCTCCTTTCGAGTGTCTGCTTCTCCACGATTGCGGTAGTCGCGACCAACGAATCCAACTCTACCGCGCAACCGCCGGTTGACGGGAATGCTCGTGTATTTGTCGCGAGTGACCGCGATACGGAGGCTCTCGGCATTCCGGGTGGCGGTCGTGGTGGCATTCTCCTCCAGTATGTTGTGGAGGCCAACGCGTCGACTGAAAATCTCTCTCGTGCTGTCGACACCTACACGCTTACGACCAATCCAGAGACGCGCGTCCGTATTGATGGCTCACCCCGGACACTGCAGGAGTATCGACTTGACCAGTTGGCGAGAGTTGAACGAACAAACTCAACGAGTCGGTGGCCGGCAAGCGCACCGGACCGGGAGGATAGCATATTCATCAAAGACGGCTTCATCGCGTATATGGGTGCGACCAGCGCTGCCGAAGTGAACGCCCCAGGAGCGGAAACAAACGGCACTTATCTAATGGGGCCAGACGGGCGTGTCCTTGAGTACGTCGACTACCGCGTCGCCCTCCCAGAACCAAATACGACTACCCGCTATGTCCGCGAAACAAAGGATGTCACCCTCAACATCCCTGCGCCGGAGGATAACTCGTCGGACGACGTACAGACCGTCACCAAGACAGTTGAGTTCGAGACGCTCGACGGTCACACTATCACGCGTACCGTCAGCGCCACCGGTCGTGGCCCGCTAACCGTAAATCGCTCTGTGACGGCCGTCGTCGGCGGCTATCGCACTAACACCACATACGATCTCGCCTCACAACGGGTTGAGCGTAACCTCAGCATCGACGATCAGACGTGGTCGAAACACACGACACCAGAAACATCGGCACGAGAGGCCCGGTATATCGACTACGCAAACGCTCCCCCTTCGGATGGTGAGAGGCAACGTCTAGAGCTTCAGGCGACGATCAACGTCACCGCGGAAGTCACCACTGATCACTATTTCTACCATCCGCACAACGATACGTGGACGTACACTCACACGGAAGTCAATGCCACCTATGATGAGCTCACCGTTACCGACGATCGGCCAGCCCACGTTGTCCCACCAGACAGCGTCTCGATTTCCCAGCGCGTAATTGAGGAACCACACGACCGCCGCTCCATCGTCCTCTCTATCGAGGGCCCGGAGCATCTCTCTGAACGGGCACTTTGGAGTTGGGCCGCCCTCAACGTAGAAGGAGACTCGAATGCTAGTGCCCAACGCCTAACGAACGTCTGGCAGGTCTACGGTGTCCGTCAGTACCGCTGGGGCGAAACAACGTCGAACTGGGACACAGACCCACAACGTACGGAGTTCCCACCAACACTTGCCCTCCGACTCACTGCTCGACAACCGTCCCCAAGTGTTGAGGCCGTCGGAGAAACGGATGTGTATCGTCACGGACGGGTGACGGATCTCCGCCAGCGCACTGTTCCTGGCGTCTCGAAGCGGGCGACCCTGGCGGAAAATGTGAATCTCACTACGGCGACCGCCAACCAGACCTCGAGAATTGTCATCAGGGATGCCCCCGGTCAGATCACCTCAGTAACGTCGGTCTTCGGGGATGAAATACCCGTCTCGACAACAGAGGTCACCTCGATGGAGGATTCGTCGCTCACCTACACAGTGATTCCGCCGGCAGAAGGGGAAGAAAACGAGCCGCCGGAACTCAGACTCCGTCTTACTGGCCCAGACGGAACTCCACTCCCGGATCGGAAACTGATCTTGACCGGGGCGGTCGAATCCTCAGTCACTACAAACGACAACGGTGTCGCCTACGCTACGTTCGATAGTGTGACGATCACCGCGCGCTTCCCTGGTGACCCATACACAGAGAATCACGACATCTACTACTCGTCCAGCCACACAACCGCGATCTCTCCCGGAAACGGGAGCCTGATTGTTGATCTCTGGACGTTCTTTTTACAGCCAGTACAGGCCGCTCTCCTCTCGCTGGCTGTGAGCGTAGGCTTGCTCGTCGGGGTCGGCTGGTATACCATCAAGTAGCCATCCCTCGCAATATTCTCTCAAGATTGACGACACCCACTTCTTCGTCATTCAGCCGGCCTTGCGAACTTCAGTTGACGATGAGATCGTAGCGCGACTCACTGTCCTCGGTCAATGGCTATCTCCGATTGGTTCGGGGATAGAAGTTATAGGTATTGGACAACGTATTCTGACACAGCGATTCACATGGAGCGCTCTCCAACCACCCTTAGTAGGTGGCTCTACCGTGTCGGTCGCCGTCTTCGCCACCGAAAGTCTAGGGACTCAACAGAAACCTCCGCAATGGAACCGTCGACGTCATCCAGCATCCTCTCGGCCAAAATTCAAGACCGTCTCTTAGGTATCGCACCTACAGCTCAACAAACCGTTTCCTCCACTGCGGCGATGGCTGCCCTCCCGATCATTCCGCTATTTAATCCCCTTGACCCAGAGGATTGGTTCGAGGGGATCGTCAACACGCTCGCGACCGGCTTGACGAACGTCCTGGGCGAGGTTTTCGTGGGAATGGTCCAGGAGTTTCTCGTTATCGACCCGTTGTACTACCAGGAAGGAGCGAATGCAACTTTTATACAGAATCTCCAGTACTCGCTGATTCTCTTTCCGACCGTCATCGTCCTCGGAACGATCGCGGCACTCTTTTCGGAAGCCCCAGAGGGCTCCTATTTACGGCAGGGAATCCGTATTGTTAAAGCCCTCTTCGCACTCGCTCTCATCCGTCCATTCCTCCACGTCGCTGTCGTCTTCACGAATAGCGTTACGAAGCTCGTGATGCCCGAGACTTACGCGGTCTCCCTCGCCGGCCCCGCCCTCAACAACGCCATCGGCGATTTGATGGGCTCGGCTATCGCCGCTGTGCTCGTTTACCTCGCCGCCGGTACAATCTCTCTCATCGCTATCGCTCTCGTTGTGATGATCCTCTTCCTCCGCATCTTTATGATCCATCTCGTCTACACCGCTTTCCCGATTCTGCTTGTTATGTGGTACACCGACTGGGGACCACTCCGGTACGCGAACGACGTCGCTATGTTTGTCTTCAAGGTCACAGCGTATCTCCTCCTCGCGGGGCCGCTCATCGCGCTCGCTCTTCAGACCGGCTGTAGTATGTCTGCCCCGGACATCTGTGTGGCTAACGCGAGCGGGGCTCACGGCCCGGAAGCACTCACTGCCGGAATTGACCCATCGCAGAATAAGCTCGTCCTTTGGAAGCGGTTCCTCGGCTGGCTTTCCGGCCTCGGTCTCGCCGGTTTCGTCGGGATCCAGGCCCTGTCGATGGGTGGGAGTTCCGCCGGTCATCTTCTCGGGTTTAGTGGCCTGAGTGCGTTACGCGGCGGTGGCAGCGGTAGTCCGTCTTCGTCCGGAGGTAGTGGTGGAGGAGGTGGCGGTGGACCGACTCCGTCCGGTGGCGGTGGCGCCGGACAGCACACCCTCCGAAACTTCGGCGGCGGTAGCGGAACCGGCCCAAAGGCGTATGGAGCGACTGGCTCAGCAAAACCCGAATTCCACCCCCGACAGGCAGCTAGTTCGGCGAAAACTAATCTGAAACAACGTGTCTCATCGGCACGGGATACTGCACGGAGTAACGCGCAGCGCGCCTACCGTGGCGTAAAATCACGGAAAGAATGGATGAGTCAGGCTACGTGGGGACAGGGCGCTCGAGCTGGGGCCGGATTAGCTGGCGGTGGCGTGGCGCTCGGTGCTCGCGAGGCAAAAGCGGGTGTGAGCCACGTGAAAAATAATCTCAACGAGCCGATTGCGAATTGGCCCGGCCACGCCTATCGGCGGGCGAAGAACGGCAATTGGAACCCACCGAATGACGATCTGGGTGCAAGTACGGAAAGCGAAGTCACAGCGGATAATGAAGTGTTGGCACTACCTGAGGGGGATCCGCCTCTCCCAGAGGGTGAGACTCTGACCCCAGAGTATGAAGACAGAGCACTCGATCCCAAGGAAGCTCAAGCGGTTGCTGGCGGGTCCGACATCGAAGACGCGAATCCGCATTCGGTCAACGAATCAGTCCAAGCTTGGTACGACCGCGTGAAGGCAAAGGACCAGCAAAAAGTGGAGGCGATGCGCCCTGACCTCATCAATCGAGATGTCTCCCCGCCTTCCTCCTCACCATCGGAGGAACAAATCCAGGAGTCCGTCGACGACTACGTCGATAGAACCCGCAACACAGACTCATAACGATTCAACCTGAATCCCTCCACTGGTACCGAGTCCCCTCCAGGACCACATTAGAACCAGTAATTGACCCTTCTATGCTGTTGCTCGAGGGGCTTATTCCCGGCTGATATTTTAAATAGCAGAACGCGGTAGATTAGTACAGAAACACAAACACATGGGTTCCGAAACGACCACCGCCCGTCGCGTGCTGGCGACTCTCCCTAGGCACCCACTCTCGATCTCGGATTTCATCAGCCTCCAAGCACCCGATAGTTTCGAATCCACCTCCACCTTGGACGGAACCGACATTCACACCCGAGTCGACAACTCCAACATTCAAAATCTGGGCGGCGTCGTCGCTATCGGTGATGACTGGGTCGACCGTGAGGGCATCGTTGGCTTCCGCTTCATCGCCGGAGACACTTGGTTCGGTGTCGGCTTCGAACCAGAGACTGGCTGGACCATCCTCACCGAGGATTCCATCGACGAGAAGTTCTCGCAGGCTATCGATGATCGTATCGCGACTTGGGCAACCACCTTCTACGAGGAGGAAACCGTCCGGCCGTCGTTCTATGATACTTTCGCGGCCGCCTGTGTGTCCCAGCTTCCACCGCGCCCGCTCCAGCACGGTGAACTCGGGGAGATACTCACTCCTGGGGGGATTTACCAGGAGTCCTTCGTTGAGGTGGTTCCCGTTCCCATCATCCAGATCGAACACACCGACAAGGTCATCGCCTTTTTGATGAAGGTTACTGCCCCTGATCGGTCCGGTCACGTCGTTGAGTATGGGTACCGCCTCCACACCGACGGCGTCTGGCGCAAGGCATGGGCTGACATCATCCCCGGCGAAGAGACCGAGGAAGTCGGTCTTCGTGATCGGCCAGTCGCCACTCTCATCGATGACGCCAATCAGGATTACTTGAATGAGATCGACTTACTCGTGGAGCCTCCGACCGATCACATCCAGATCGAGGTCTACATCGATGTGATGTCACCAGAGCCAGCACCCGGTGGTATGTGGACTGCGGCATCTGACTGGTTCCCATCCATCGAGTACGGTGCTCCTATCGTGGGCCTAAATACTGATGAGAATCCGGGCGAATTGACCGTCGTCGGCTACCTCGAGGGAACGGAGACCGCCGTTTATGTCGGTCTCAACCGCCAGGATGACACGTGGGAGGAGATCATTTCTTTCGACCGCCCCGCCGACAAACGACAGGACACGGAAGTTGTCAATGCTATCGACGGCTGGCTTCAGAGCCAGTACGGCGCTCTCGTTGGGCCGTCGCACCACCCGCTCATCCAGCTCACCGACTGGGAGTCGAAGGTTCCCGACCTTTTTGCTTCCAAGTAATCGACCTCGATGTCAATCGGGGAGAGAATTTTTAGGCATTCACGACACGTATTCACACGAGACGTCCCATGAAACGGTACCCAGTAGCCGGCCAGTTACTCGAGCATCGCCTCTTCTTCGGACTCAGCGTCAGCGATCTCGAAGTCGGCGTAATCCCACTCGCCGCTATCATCCTTGCGTCCGGTATCAACAACGTCTTCGAGCCCTCGTTCAGTGGGCTACTTACTATCGGAAGCGGGATTCTCGGCCTCCTCGTCGGCTTGTACGTTCTCTGGCGAACACCTGCCGGTCAGACCCCTCGCGAGTGGCTCTTCGGGGCTGCAAAACACATCGTGGGCCCGGATCGCTATCTCTGGCAACCCGTCGAACGCGGTCTCGTTTCTGGACAGCACCTTGACGACATCCGTACTCTACATTCTGAGGATTCCGAAACCTCCGACGACAACAGCGATCCGGACCCAGAATCCTCGTCCTCGAGTGGCCCCCAGCAGTCCGCCTCAGATGATAACAGCGGTCAGCAAATCGTAACTGACGGCGGGCAGATGCACTCTCGCGAACGCCCACAGCGTGACCCGAGCCAGTACTACCACCAGCTCACGCAGGAGGAAACAACAACGCAGGCGCAACTAGCTTTCGAGTATGTTCGCGAAGACGGCATTCTAGTCACGGAGAGCGACAACGAGGAACCTGCGTACGTCGGCCTTGTTCACATCACCCCGACGAGTTGGCTTTCCCTCGACGATGAAGGACGCCAGTCTACGATCAACGCGTACGCTGACGTTCTCCGTGGAATCTCCTACCCCTTCCAAGTGCTCGCCCTTCCTCGTGAATTTGATCTGACGACGCACTTCGAGGAGATCGAACGTGCAGCCTACGAGGCCGAGGATCCGCCAGACATTATGCAGCTTGGTCGGTCGACGTACATCGACTGGCTCAATGAGTCGGTCGGTACCCGGCGAGTCAAAGTTCGTGATTTCTACATCGCCGTTAGGGTCGAGAGTTCGCACGTCCGAGAACAGTCCTATGGACACTCTACAGACGTTGTTTCGGGATCTCTCTTCCAGCGAATCGTCGGCTGTGTCAATTCTGTCACCTCCTCAGTTCGTTCTCGGATTGGCTCGAATACCGACGACGACGTCATCGAACGACAGTGTATTTCTGAAGTTAGAAGTCGGCAACACGAGTTTGCCGAAGCACTCCCCAGGACCGGTGTTCAGACCGAAGTGATGGACGACCGGGCAGACGTTCTGGACGTCCTCTACCGCTACTACAACCACGCTGACTCACCACTCGACGAGTATTCTCCCAAATCCTACGCGGAAGTTCTCCCAGCTCGCCGGTCGTAGTGATTCCCGACCATCTCAGCATTTCTTCCTCCATCTTCTCGACTGTTCCTGCGGCGCTTGAGGTATCACCACTGCCAGCGTTACCCCACGAGTGAATTATCTCCGCACTTTGTGGGGTAACTCGCTGTCCTCCCTCAACCCACTTGCCGAAACGTCTACTTTGTGGAAAGCTATCAACGGGCGAAACCATTTACCGAGGCACTACGTATCCCACGATAGCATGAGTAGCGTCCCAGTAGCCTGGGTACTCGGAATAGCATCCGCTACCGGGCAAGTGCAACAGATCATTCAGACGATCCAACGAGCGATTCAAGGCGGCCCGAACGCCCCGTCACCATTCATTCTTATCGGCGTCGCCGTCGGCGTCGCCCTCCTCCTCGGTCTTGGTATTCTTGCGTCACGCCGACTTGTCGGTTCGAGCCAACATCCATCTACAAACGCAACGAACGGCGCACCTGAGACGGAGGTCGACAGCGGCCGTCTGAATCGTCTTCTCTCTTGGCTTCCCGGTGGTTCTGGATCTATCCCTGGTGCCGGTACCTCCGCCCGAACAGATCCAGCCAACGTCAACCTCGAGAAAATCGACGACGAAACCTTCGACCGCGCCGTCAGCATCCTCGAACAGGAAGGCCGAGAGACGAGTCGGGCAAACATCCGTGAACAGGTTGCTCGCCTCATCGACTTTGAGGCCGCAGACCCCGACGAATTCCGCCTTGGACTCATCCAAGACGCCGACAGCCAAGCCCAGATCGACCAAGCGAGCGTCGCCCCACCAAGTATCGTCCCCGAAGATCCAACCACTCTCTACCGGAACGGCGAATTCGTCCGTATCCTCACTCCCGCAAGCGCTCCTGAGAGTGTCTTCGGTGGCTGGCTTATCAACCTCACCACGACCAATCTTGATGTCCGCGTCAGCTATCATCACACTCCCCGCGACCCCACGACGATTCGTGGTGCCCTCCAGGACCGTCTCACTGAACTCCAGATCGCCCTTTCTCGGAAGGAGGAAAAGGGCGCGACAGACTATCACGAAGACCTCAACCGCCGGGAAGAACTCGATCGTCTCCTTCGTCGCCTCACCGAAGGGACGACTCGACTCTACGACATCGGTATCTACATCGAAGTCGCTGGCAGTACCCGCGATGAACTCGAAGAGACCGCTCGGAAGGTCCAGCAACTCGTGGCTGACCGAGACGTCGAACTCGTTCCCCTTGAATTTCGCCAACTTGAATCCCAAGACGCGATCGCACCTGTCGTCTCCGACCCCATCCAGAACACGGACCTTATGGAACACGACGCGGCGGCCACCCTCTTCGGCTTCGTCGAGCCCGCCATCGCTCACGAGGACGGTGTCCTCTATGGCTTCGATGAGACTGGAAACCCTGTCATCGTCGACCGATACAGCCTCTCCGGCTTCTCTAAAGTCATCACTGGGAAGATCGGGTCCGGAAAAACGTTCGCCGCGAAACTTTCTCTCTGGCGCCGTCTCCTCATCGACCCTGAATTCACGGCTATTGCATTCGACCCCACCGGTGACGACTTTGTCGACTTCTTCGAGACCCTCGGTGGCGATGTCGTCACCTTCGGTGGCGACGTCACCATCAACCCGCTCGAAATCCACCGCGGTACGGGTGAGGCTGAAGACCCCTACAAGGACAAACTCCGTTCCTTGACGGGGATGGTGCGGACGTTCTACGATCAGAGCGGCGACAGCCTGAGCGCCGAACGTGCTGGTCTCATTCAGCAGGTCTTCCACCTTGCATACCTTATGTACGGTATCACTTCCGAACCCCGCACTCACGAACGCGAAAACCCCACTATGGAAGACGTCCTCGACATCCTCAAGGCTCTTGCTGATGGTGAGGACCCACTTGAATTCGTCAGCTACCAAGGAGACGCTACCGAACTTCACCGTGAGGAACGCGACGAGCTCGATGAACGCGTCGACGAAGTCACCTCCCGACTTCAGTCGAAGGACGATAGCAACCTCAAGTCCGAAGCTAACAGCCTCCTCCGCTCGCTCGAAGCCTTCCAGCCAGGTGGCGTCGCTGCGAACCTCTCTGGGAAGACGACCGTCGACCTCGAGGACGAGCGGCTCATCGTCTTCGATATGAGTGCCTTCCAGGATACCAATCAAGCCCCTCTCCTTCAACACGTTATGCTTGATTGGAGCTACCAGCGGGCTCGCGAGAACTCCCGCCGGATGGAGGTCATCTTCGAGGAGGTTCACTACCTGCTCAGTCAGAAATCTGCCCGCTCGCTCATCGGCCTGTTCACCCGCCATTCCCGACACTTCAACGCTGGCTTGACGCTCATCTCCCAGACTGCAGAAGAATTCATGCAGGAGACCGACGATGTCCACTCACCACGCGCGATCTACGACCAGTGCGACATCAAGCAGCTGTTTTACCAGGAATCAATTTCAGACGAGGTGATCGACTACTACGACCTCTCCCCAGCTGATGTCGAGGCCATCCAGAGCTTTGCACGTGGACAGGAGTCCGAGTTCAGTGAATGTCTCCTGAGCGTCACCGGAATCGCGCGTCGACACCTCGAAATCCACGCGAGCGAGCTCACGGTTGATCTCCTTACTGAACCTGAGACGGCCGCCGCAACCGCTCAGTTGGTTGAACAGCGTCGCCAACAGGCTGCCACCGCCCGCAGTGAACAGACTACCACCCAACCAGAGGAGAACGCCGAGACTGCCGGTGGTTTGGGCGAAGAAGCTGCTGAGAAGGAAACTACTGACTCCAGTACGACACCCAGCGAAACGAGTGAGCCACCAACTGACCCCATCACAGACGGAAGTGGGGGCTCATCCTCCTCTGGGGACACTGCTGACGACACTAATTCCGAATAATACCCTTCCCTTCTCTTCTCGCTCCGTCTACCTTGCCTCTCGTCATTTCACACCTTCCCTGTAGTCCACCAGTACAATCGGAGAGAGCGGGTTTTCGCCTGTACCCCCGGTGGAGTTAAGTGTTAGACCAGCATGGTTCAAACTAACCGGGAGACAGATATGACCAGCGTACTCCTCGGTGTCCAGCTCGCAGCTTTTGCCATCGCGGATGCCCTCCCTGGTGGCCTACGCGGGCTTGGACTCCTCACGGCTGCCCGCGCACAGTTCGCGACCATAAAAGCCGACCTGATGGCTCAGGCCGCGCCGATTTGGACTCGGCAGATGAGTGTGATCTTGCAGGCAGACTGTCCAGATGGGACTGAGGTTAGCTCAAATGAAGTCATCCAGTCCATCCACAACATCAACGACTTCATCTTCCTCCTTGGATGGACGCTCGTGCCCGGAGGATTCGTCCTCGGAGGTATCCTCTACTTCTACGGCTGGAACCAGTCTTGGAAAAAGCGGGGCCTCCGGCTGATGGTTGGCGCGGTCGCGATCGCCGGCGTCATCCTTCTTTGGGGCGCTATCGCTAACCTCATCCAGTGGGCGACCGGCGGCACTTGTGCGCCCACCACGTAACGGCGTTGAGTCGATTATTGGCGCTGGCAGACTGCCGCCTTGCCGTCCCCATCTTCTCGGCATCATCAGTAACTACAACCTGTGACCACGCTCTTGTTAAGGCGAGCTGTCACACCCCTGTCGCTCTCGGAGTACCGCAATCCTGTCCTCGACTGAGGGGTGCACTCGAAGGAACCACTCGATAACAAACGGAGCCCCCCATGGAAGGGACGACGTCTCCGTCTTTTTCGAACTCTCCCTCGCTCGGAGATCGGCAACCGACTGCAATGCGGTTATCGCGGTCTCACTTCCCACCCGTTGTCGTTCGTATTCGTCGGCAGCCAACTCAGCTCGGCGAACCCACCGTACGAGGCCGAACCGGAACCCGAACGCGAGAATGCCCATCACCACACCGAGTGTCTGCATCGATGGCGAAACAACCGCGAGTATCCCACCGACACCACCGAAGAAAATCAATCCGGCCCCAGCAGCGAGGCGAAGATGTCCAAGAACGTGATGCCCGTGCTCGTGGTGGAGGATTGCGCGGAGTGATTCTGGCGAAATACTGTCATCTTCGAGGAGGGTCTCGCCAACGAAGACCCGGCGAAAGGGCCAGATACCCGCCGCCATCGCCGTCGAACGAAGCCCCACCGTGGCAACCCAAATCGACGTGTGGGGGTCAGCATCGATCTCCTCTGGTACGATCGCTGCGTATTCTTCAGGTGTGAGCGGCCGCGCCATATTCAGAAACGGCAAGAGCGTGATTGCGAAGAACAGGTAGGTGAACGTGAGCGCCCAGGTCACCGGCATTCTGAGCTCAGATGGAATCGGCAGCGCCGTCCACGGTGCTACAACTAATATAAAGAGTCCACCAACGACCAACGCAACCCGGAGAGCGTGATCGTGGCGCGCCTCCGGCGTCTCAAGATGACTTGTCGTCTCCCTCCAAAACATCGAGATGAACGGCGCACCTGTCACCGCCAAACACCCGAAATAGCTCGCAAGGATGAGCATCGGAAAGAGTCCTTTGACGACGACATTCGGTGAGGGCATCGGATATTCTGGCGTTAGTCTAACAAAGAACACCCAGACCAGAGTGGTGAATCCACCACTGACGATAGACCCCCCTAAGAACAGCACGAAGAAGTTGTTCAAGTGATGTGGAAGCCAAGAGACCCACCGAAAGCCTTCGGACACTTCATATTCTTCCGAGGCGGTTTGATCCGTGTTTTCCGATGATTCCGTCGACGCCGATGCCTCTTCGCGGTTCAACCTATACTCATCGTAACGGTTTACCGCAGCACCGATCTGCCAGCCAAGTGCCACTGCGATAAGCATCGGGACCGTCACCCCGACGAAGAGCAGCGCCGTCGCCGATGTAACCCCAAACACGAATCTGACCAGAACATAACTGAAGCCCGCCACTATAGGGGCAGTAAGAAATACACCCAACCCCCACCAGACCAACGTATCGACCGGCGAAGGTAGCCACGCAAGCGACGAACGAGCCTCGGATAGGACTCGTCGCCACCGTGGACAGGGGCTTGAGTCGCCATTCGAGGGCATCTTTTACCGTAGATCATGCTATCTGAACCCAAAAATTGTCCGGGGGAACTCCAGTCCCTCGACCCACTGGCTATGAAAACGATTGCTTAGGAGACATCAGCGCATCGACTGAGCGAGCAATCGACCGGCCCCAAACTCCCGAATAGTATTTTACGCTGAGCAGATGAAATATCTGTAGAGGTCACTACTGGCTATGCCGACGCTCCCAGCCTTCACTCGAGCTTGGCTCTCG
The DNA here is from genome assembly GCF_024298865.1 of Halorarius halobius. Classification (GTDB taxonomy): domain Archaea; phylum Halobacteriota; class Halobacteria; order Halobacteriales; family Haloarculaceae; genus Halorarius; species Halorarius halobius. The sequence continues at coordinate 101,359 of NZ_CP101163.1, forward strand.
CCGGCCCCGCTCACCGATGACCATACCCAGTCGCCGCCCGATGCAAGGACAGATCGTACTTCGCATTCGTCGCGGTCGGTAGAGCCGACCCAGACGTCTCGATCCACTCGCTTAGGCCGCCCGAGGAATCGCCGTCCCCTGTACGGTGTTCTGTTGACCCTGAGCGTCATCGGTATCCTACTCACGGCGGCCACTGGCCCAGCTCTCGCAGCACACCCCGCTGACTCCACGAGTACCACAGAGAGCCAGGACCTCTCTTCTACTTCGCTGCAATCCACGAATACAACCTCGCCGTGCCAAACTCAGAACAATAACTCGTACGGATGGACGGAACACTACGCGTGTATCCAAGTTCATCTCTACCAGCAGGATCAGGATCTCTCGATCTTCCCAGAAGACGCAACACAGGCCCGGGAAGCTGCGAAGAACGGAGAGTCGGCTGAAACCATCGAGGATTGGCTCTTCCGATACTATCGTACGGAGCAATACCCCGACTGGTGGATGCCGTCAGAGGAACAGATTGAGCAAACCCCGAAGCTCAAGCTCTACCCACTCACGAACGAAACAGTTCACGAGTACGAGACCACTCAATCTCTCTCCGTGTTTCCGGAGGAAGCTCGCGCCGTCCGATTCGCGGCAACTCATAACGCAACGGTGAACGAACTCCGGATGGCCCTCCTCAACTACTACGCCGTTCAGTGGGATCAGGGCTGGCGCCCGGACTCAGAATCATCCACGACCACCACAACCAACACAACTGCAGGAGGCGGCTCAAACGGAGGAGACTCGGAGGCTACGGCCAAGCCGAGTTCAAGCCCCGCTTGGTATGCTCCGTATCTTAGTGGGATCGTCGACGCCGTAAATCAATTTCGTGGATGGATGAGTGGAGTGCAGGAGTTCATCGGTGGGCTCCTCATTTGGAGCTTCAAGAATCCCATTATCGCAGGGATTGTCATCTTCACGTCTCTCGTCGTGTTCCTCCTTCTCGGAGTCGCACGGCGGATGCGGCGGACGTGGACGGCGATGCTTGCGGTCTGGTCTCGATTCGTCCGCGCGATCGTCTGGGTGGCCGACACTATTGGCATCGGAACGATCCGGCGAACACAAATCAAATTCTTCCGATTCCGTCGCACCCTCAACGTCTATGCTCACGCGTTCGCAGCGATGACTGGCTGGGCAATCCGCGAAGGGTTTCACCGTGTCGACCGTACGATCACAGACTACGTCACCGACGAAGACTCCAGCACGTGGTCGTATATCGCACCACCCGCTCACGCACGCGCCAGTAGCGCAGCTGATGCCGCCGTCTCGGAGACAACGTATGCGAAGAGCAAGCGCCTCCTTGATCCTCTCGATGCACCAGCCGTGTACGAACTCGATGAGGATGAACCACCGCGACCAGGAGACGACCTCTGGTACCGCATTACGGCCTCCGATCAACCGGCCTCACCGGAGACAATCACTAAACAGATCGAAGGTCTACCCAATCTCACTGACGGGCTGGAAGTCATCATCCGATCGGCACCTCATGACCCCGAGATCGGAGGAGAAGAAAGCGAGCTTCAAACTACTGAAGGCGATGGCACCCGACTCGCAATCGAGGTTCTAATCCACTTCATCGAGGACGGCCAGACGAGCACGCTCGACCGGACGAAGCACAACTGGGTACGACAAGCCTTCGGTGGTCCCGACTACGACGTCACGCCCGTCTCGACGACGCTCCAGCGACTCCTCCGCGCCCGGCCGTACCGGCGGTGCAAGCATCTTCTCGGGAATGATGCGCCCCCATCAGCGACGTTCCCTTGGAGTAACGCGCAATCATCGGACGCCGCGACAGACGGTGGGCGGACTATCGGCGAGGACACGCCCACACCGAGCGAACGCGCAGCTGCAGCCGAGGCGATTCCTCAACGGTACTTCCGAGAGCATCTTGAGGATCAGTTCACTGCGGTCTGCCCGGAAGCGCCCGTGAGCTATCCACTCGGCTCCCGAGGAACCCGCCGCTGGGACTTCCTCCAGCGACTCAACGTCTTCGACGAAACCGCTGCCGAAGAAGCCCCTCCGATGGAAGCCGCTCTCGATGCCCTCCTTGAGACCGACGAACCCGCACTTCTCCGTGCCCGAATTACATCCGTAGGCGACCTTAGTGATCTCATTCGGCAGAAACTCGACGTCATCGAGGGTGAGGAAAGTACCCAGTTCGACAAACGAACGAATCGCCGTGGGCGTAGCCGTGCGACACCAAGCTCAGGAGAGAATACCACCGAGGAAGACCGGGCTGCTGCTCGAGAACGAGAGAGTAGTCGGGTCCGTGGGGAAGTCGCGAGCGCGGAAGGGACACGGAACGAAGAACTCCAGAATAAGGGTGTAACTCGGAGTTTCAAAGTCACGATGGATGTCTTCACCCAACCCACACCCTTCTTGAACGATGCTCTCGAAGAGACTGCTGGAGGGTCAGTTGAACCCTCCTCAGAGGCCCACCCCGTCCCCTCCCCCCTCTTCCATTCAGATGGGGACTCCACCTCTGCCTCGACAAATACGGCGAGTGACGGGGGCGTCTTCACCGAAGAACAGCCCGACCTCAACGAGATAGACAGTACTGCCGATCTATCTGGCTCCGACGCCGACATTGAGACCTTAGCGAGTCGTGGTGACACTCTTCGAGTGACTCCCGAGACGCTTGCCGAAGCCGCAGCCAGCCAGCGGACTACGGCTCGCGACGACGCCTGGCGGCTCGCAAAAACGTGGGCGACTGCTGCTGACGGCGAGTTCAACAAGCTCACTGAACCACCAGAGAACAGCCGCCTCGCAAAGTGGGCACGGCAGTTTGGATGGCGGAGACATACGCTCGGACAGCTCCGTGACTCGTACCGTTTCCACCGCGCTCAGGAGTATGCTGGTAGGGCACCCACATTCGGCCTACACTACTCTCTCCGTCGCCGCTGGCCGATCGTCCTCGCCGCCGCCGACGAACTCCCTTCGTTCACAGCACTCCCGAGTACCAGCGCTGTCTCGGACGACCTCGCAGCCCATATGGAACGCCAACTCTCCCACACAGCCCCACTCTCTGAACTCTCTCCTGCCGAGGACAACGAAATCATCGGTACGGACATTGACGGGGCCACGCTCGGCTATGCGTTCGATCGTCTCCACACTCGCGACCTCGCTCGTCCCGTCAAACATCGCACGGACTATATGGACCGGTCGATCCTCCACCAAGGGCTCCCCGGCTCCGGGAAGTCTGTCGACCAAGCTCACGAGATCGTCGAGCGTCGGAAGGCCACGAACGGCCCCATCATCATCTACGCCGGCCCTGGCGCAAACGTCGGTGAACTCGCTGTGCGCGGTCTCTTGGATGAATTCGGCGAAGACTGGGTGCGCGAGCACGTCCACTGGTTCGATATGCCCGAGGTCCTCCCCGGACTAACGGTCTTCGACACACGACCCGCCCAACAGGCTGACGACGCCCACGGCAACCCCGAGGCCGCAGAGAGCGTCGCGACCGAAAACATCTCTCCCCAGCGCCCTGATATCGCTTCCAACGACACCAGGTGGGAGACACACGGCTCACAGGTTATGCAGACTGTCCGGAAGATAGCCGAACTTCTGATGGGTGAGAGCGACTTCCAGAACGCCCGCGTGTCCCGTGATGTCCTTCGAGCCCTTGGAACAGCCGGTTTCTCACCGCACACATACCCGACAGGCGTCGACGGCACGCCTGCGTACCAGCGGAACGGTAGCGACACCAGCAGTAACACACTCCCAACTGCTGACGACCTCGTGAGCGGCGAAAGTCACTCCAATGATGGAAATGAGGACGATTCAAGATCGCGCCAACCGACTGTGATGCCGTTCCGCTGGGGATACGACGCCAGCCCGTACGTCTACCCTCTCTGGCAGCTCCAAGAGCAGACCCAGCAGGTCACCGAACTGACGAGGTTGATGGACCCGGACATCCCGATCAACCCCAAGGAAATACTGCCTGATCCGGGCTCGCACGCAATCAAGCGGAATATGGAGACGCCGTTTAACAACCAACAGCACACCGCCCAGCAGATCCTCGGCGGTGTCACTAACCGTCTGAACGCGCTTACGACGGACGCCCGTCTCGCACCCCTCTTCAATAACACGACCCGGCGGTTCTCCTTCGCCGACTTCCTTTCTGGCGACCGCCAGAACGACGTCCTCGTTTTCGACGTCGAGGACCTTGACCCGGATGCCCAGCGTGACTTCGTCCTTACACACGAACTCCTAATGCAGTACGAACTCGAACTCTACAAGTCCTTCCTCAAAGAGGAGGCAACTGCGGACGATTACTACGTCAGCGTCTTCATCGACGAGGCCGGCCGCCTCGTCGAGCCGGATGACCTTGCAAAGATGATCGCCGTCGCCCGCAACCACTCTGTCTCCCTCTCACTTGCCGTCCAGACGCCCGACCAGCTCTTCGACGCCGACACCGACAACAGTGTTGGTGACGACCCGACGTACGCCGAGATCATCGGTAATATTCAGACGACCGTCGTGCGTGCCGGTGAAATCACGCGTCAGCAGGCAAAGGCGCTTTGTCCGGCCGACCTCGAGGTCGAGGACTTCATGGATCACGTCCGCGATCTCCCCGTCGACCACCGGCTCGTCCAGTATCCGACACCTTCCGAAGGAACACGGTCTCAGACCATCGAAATCGCCCGCATTCCCCTTCCGAACTGGCATCAGGATGCCGAGGAAGCCCCCGAAGGATACGATTCTCGCGAAGATTTCGAGGAGGCCTTCCGAGAGGTTCGCGCCGATGTCATCGACCAGACGAACGAAGAGTACGGAATCCCCGACGACGAGTCAGAATCGGCTGTCCGTAACCGGGCGATTCTCAACATCCCCGAACTCGCCCACCATCTCACAATAGACGACCCACTCCTCCCGGTTGTCCTCGCGTGGGCGACTTGGATAGTCGCTCGTGACCCACCCAACGGGCCCGGTGAAGAAACTCTGCACAGCGTCTCCAACACCGACAGCAAGCTCCCTGACCTCGAAGACCCAGTTGAACCAAATAATGATTCGACGATAGAGGACTCCCCGGCTGAGGAAGTCAGCGCGATAGATGTCCTATCGGACGATGCAGGACCCGATGAATACACAGCTGAATCGGTATCTACCAGTCGCGAGAACGATTCTCCATCCACTACGAGCGAGCAGCCAGATACGCTGTTCGACTCAGGTGGGTGGGCTCGCGACCAGTGGGATGAGGCGAAGACCGAGCTCACCCAATCCAATACCGAGCGCCAGACTCCTCCCTCGGCCGCTGAGAGCTCAGGCCCTGCGTCCAGTCTTCATCACGTCCTGAAGGGCAGTATGACGACTGACGAGTGGGAGGAGCTTACCGACCTCCTCGAGAAGGGGAAGTCGCTTTCCCCAGAAGAATGGGCGATTCACACCGACCTCCCGACGTACCGGAAAGACGAGGAATCCATCCAAGCCCGTGCGCTCAACAGCCGTGTCGCGACTCTCCTCAACCAAGGTATCCTCACCGAGGATGAAGTGGCCCGGATTCAGGAACTCATCGATCTCGCACGGGATACCGGGAACTGGCCACCGACTGCGGTTCGTGATCGTCTCGACACGGAGTCCGAAACTGCGCCAGCAGACAAATCGTCTCCCGAACAGCAAAGCGCAACTGTGGATAACGAGAGTGTGTCCGCGGCGATCGAACGCCGCCGGACCAGTGAGAGAAATTCTGTTGGGATCGACCCGTTCGATGGGGAGGAACCACGACCCGGAACGTACCGCTGGGTGCGCCTTGACGAGATGTACCGCCGGCTTCGCCTCGAAGTCGAGAAAGTCCTCGCCACAGAGGGCCTCAACGAGGGAGAACGTAATCGTCGCCGCGATGCCCTCCCCTCGCTCAAGGCGTGCGCCGATGAGATCGAGGCGTTAGGCACCATTATGACCCATCGGGGCGTCGCTGGCGACACTCCCATCCCGGAAACAGACGGTATCTTCGAGATTGAACTCGCGAAGCACCGTGACGACGTCCCCGGCGACGAGGGCTACGCCATTCGGTTGACTCCCGAGGGTGCTCGTCTCCTTCTCGAAAACGTGTTTTCGACTGGCTGGGTCGCAACCGCTGGGACCGATACTCACGATACCGGCCTTCGAGACGCTATGACGGCACTCGAAGACGCAGTCCCCACCCGAGTCAGTGGCCGGATCATCGACCAAGACACCGGGGACATCCCGGACGCCGTCCTCACAGTCTTCGCCAGCGAGCCTACGGAGTGCTTCGCTGACGACATCATCTCATGCACAGTCGAAGAGGAGACCGACCCACGTCGACACCCCACGAAGAAACTCCGTAACCTCAAGAAGGCGCTTAACACTACTACGAAGAGTGGCGAATGTCGCCTCCCCATCTTCGTCGCCGAAACGCCGTGGGACGAAGACGCGGGGTGCCCCGACCTTGGACCTGCAACCGCATTATCGAACATCCTCCGTGATCCGATGAACACTCAGTGGTCGGGTCGCCGGTTCTACTCGCAATCGAACACGCCAATCGAATTCGACGGCGGCGCCCGCGACGGCGGTGTCACCGCTGTCGTCCCCCGATCGATCGAAGAGGGCGCAGGCACGTCAATCTGGATTCGCGACCCGGACCCCGACTCGAACGATTGCCTCCTCGTCGACCCGACTGCCGACGACATCGGCCACCCCGACGACGAGGATATTCACCTCCGTATCGCCCCCGGTGACTTCCAGAACCTCACTCCTTCGAGCATCCCGTACCGGGCTACCTGTCCCCCGGGAAGTGCAAACGAGTCAGCTCGCTACATCGTTGAGACTCCGGGAAGCGAGCAGACGTACAAGTACGAGACGGAAGAGCGGTTCCGTGAGGATTGGGTCCGCGTCAACAAGCCATTCGTACCCGACATCAAGTTCCGGCACCCGGACTATCCGGAAACCGCATATGCCATCCTCGTCCGATACGAGCTGCCCCGCGCCGGCGACGACGCACAGGCACGTATTGCCTGGTTCGATCATCGGACCTCGGGCGACGAGGAGATGGGGACGCTTCGGCCCGTCGAGGACCTCATCGAAGCGATTCAGACGGGCGAACTCAAGCCGGCGTCTGCTGGCCCTGGAACGGCACCCGAGAGGACTCACGAAGACGAAGTCTCGACCGACGAAGCACAAGACTCTGAAGTGGATGAGGAAGACACTGGCGCGTCATCATCGACGGACGAGGCACCAGACGAATCCACTCCCGAGCCATCCGACAACAAGGACGAAGAGCTTGACGGCGATGATACTGACACAACGCAGTCCGAGGAGGGAGAGACAGACGATACTTCCGAACCACTCCAGGATGAGGGGAAAGCAGCTACCGCCGCGTTCATCGCGGCTTACCTCCGTCCTGCACCGAACAACGTCGTGGACGTGGATATCGCCTTCGACCGTTGTCAGGAATTCGCGAGCACGCACAACCTCGTCTCACCAGAATCAGAGGACGAGTTCGCAGAAACGATCGATTCCCTCTTCGATGCGTTCGACACGGACACCGGAATCGACGGAGACCTCTTCGACATCGATCGCGACGTCATCAGTGCCCTCGAAGAGGGATTCAATATTGTCTCAACGTCAGGTGGAAACGAAGACAGCACTCGAACCGTTATATTGGGTGTGAAGATGGTTGATCCCACAGAAGAAGACACGTCGTTCTTGACGGAAGCAGCGCCCGAGCAGTCGGCAGGTGGTGCGGCGTTCATTGCGAACCAGCTCACGTCCGACCCTGACGGAGCGCTTCCGAGTTCGGAAACCTATGACGAATACGTCGACACCGTCACCGACTGGGGATTCGAGTCTCTCCCTGACCGAGGTTCGAGTGTGACGTTCAAACGGTTCCTCCAAATCTGGGGTGCGGTGCTGTTCGGCGTCTCGGTCGAACGGAAACGCCGGCGGATCGACGGGTCGCCTACGCGGTGCTATACGCACCTCGAGTGGCGCGAGTAGCCTCTTGATTTTCTCTCTCAGTCTACCGCCTCGATCTCCCGTCTAATACTATGAACTCAAACTGATATTTCCGATAATTTCCCTTCTGACGGTGTCCCTTAATCCTCGATTTTCTAGAACTATTACTGAATAGCATATTTTGGATAAACCACCGGACGGAACGGTAATACAATACTGGAACGGTAAATCGGAACGCGAATCTCTGAGGACTCACAAAATCACCATATAGCGTCGGGATGGTAAACTGGAACGTCAATCATTAGCATACACTCCCGAAAGGACCGGATCCTTTTGCAAACTGGAACACCGTGCAGTCTTGCGGTTTTCACCGGAAACCTGGACACATCTACGCACCACCACACACCAGCATCTCGATAAACTGGAACTCCGCGCAGTCTTGCGATTTCGGGCCTATAGTCAACTCCGTGCTCAGAACACCCTTCGAGCGACTCTCCGCACTCTCGAAACTGGAACGCTACGCAGTCTAGTGATTATCCCCGGCTATTGAGAAACTGGAACACCCCCTTTCCCACTAGTATAGAGGGGGCAGATTCGTGTGAAAGGGGGGTACCGATGTGTTCCGGCGAGCGGGTACCCTGGCAGCGGGTACAGGCTGGCCCCCTGGGCGGTCGTCGAAGACGAGTGTCTGATGCGTATCAGATTGTGGAGAAGTCGGTAGCCGAAGCCGAGGTGAATAGCCGTTGTGTGTCGCGTGGAGAGCGCGGCCTGTCGTAACGTAGGAGCTGGTGGGTGGCGTCGAGGTGTAGCATCGAGCGCGCGTGGGGAACATACGGCTTTGCGTACGAGCGAGTGGGAGTGGATGGTCGTGTCGCGGTGGTGCCTACACTAGGGTCTGCTGGCTATCGCACGGGGGCGTCAGGGTGCGTATCTCAAACAGGCTAGGGACGTGCTGCGTATCGCGGCTCTCGCCTCGTGGTTCGTTCTCAGCGTGAGGATTGGGCACGGTGACGTCGACTTCGCGAGGGGCTGTCGGCTGTACTCGAGGCGGGGGGGTCGCGCCGTCGTGAGACGCCGTGGGCTGTCGATAGAGCATAGTGGTGTGGCCTCGGCGGCCGAGTGGTCGCTGTCGCCACCGCGTTCCGGCGTGACGGCCGTCGGCTCGCTGCTCTGGCGCGTATGGATGCCCAATCGGTGTGTCTCGAGAAGGGTGCCGCGCGCGTCGGGGTCGCGCGCGCTTTGGATCGAGACCGCCGCGACGAGCAGAGCTCGTCGGACGGTCTCCGTGGGTGAATTAGGACCGCGTCGTAGCGGCGGCTGATTTCCGGGACCTGCTCCACACGCTCTGGCCGCTGACGGCGGGCCACGATTTCGGGGAATCGCGTAGCTTTCCCCGAAATCGGCCGCCTCACCGGCCAGTCCGTGGGAGCCGATGTCGTCCACTCACCCGCCGAAGTCCGCGGATTGCGCGGTCACGAGACACCGACGCGAACCGGACCCTACCCGCGAGCGCAACCCGCTCGCGGGTCCCTTCCAGTCCGCGACGGCGCCTCGTAACACCGCTCATCGAGCGGATTCGGCGGCCTCGGGAGACATCGGGTCGTGCTACGACCAGGTTTCCTCACTCGGTCGCCCCCCTTGCGCTGGCGCGTGCAGTAGCGCGCGCCGCGCACTCACCGGGAGGGGCCGCCGGAGCCACCAGCGATTTCCGCGGACCCTACCCGCCCCCACCGGGGCGGGTCCCTTCCACGGAAATCGGGCGCCTCTGTCGGCCTCCCGGCGAGTCGGGGCGAAGCCGGGCACGGGGCCTGCCGAGCCGAAGGCACGGGAGATCGCGTCGCTCACTCCGTTCGCCTGAGTCATACGTCGCCAGCACGCTGAACCGGACCGGGTCACGATTTCGCGCGGATACCTTCCCGCGCTCGCAAGCTCGCGCGGGCCCCTTCCACACGAAATCGACCGGTTCAGCGCGCGGCGACGCACGACTCAGCCCGGCCATATGCGGCCGATTCATCTGCGTTCACCGACCCGCACCCGGACCTCGATTCCGGCAGACACTACCCGCCTTCGGCGGGTCCCTTCTCCCGGAATCGGCCGTGCGCGGCTGGTTCACGTTGTTCATCGGCCGCATCTGCCGGGTTCGCGACTCCCGTACCTCGGCGGGCAGGGCCCCGCACCGGGCTTCGTTCTGGCGGTACGGGCCACCCGCCAGAAGCCGCCGAGCAAAAATTAATTTCTTTCCTCTTAAGCGTCCACGGGACGGGCGGGGGAAGCCGCCGTGCCGTTCCTGACCTGGCACGATCTCAGCGGACCCTACCCGCGCTCACACGTTCGCGCGGGTCCCTTCCACTGACATCGGCCAGCTCACGACGGCAGCCGGCTCCCCTGCCGGTACCCGACGGCGCTCGCGCTATCACACACGCGCGAGCGCCGTCGTTCCGACAAACTCGAGGCCCTGACGCGGGCCGCGATTCCGCGGAGATACTTCCCGCGCTTCGCGCGGGCCCCTTCTCCACGGAATCGGCCGCCTCAGTACCTCTCGCCGTGTCGGAAGGAACGCTTAAGAGGAAACCATCCCCCCCACTTGTCGGATATGAACTGCACGTCTTGGGGAGACCACTTGCCGGATGCCTCTGGCGCGTGCATTCCCCTGATCGCGGCCGCCTTCGGCAGACACTACCCGCCTTCGGCGGGTCCCTTCTCCCGAACGCGCCCGCGTCAGGGGTGCACCCGCCGGACGCCTTCCAGCTTGTGGCGCTGGGCGCGGGCCTCGATTCCGGCAGACACTACCCGCGGCGCATCCGGTCGGTGCGCCGCGGGTCCCTTCTCCCGAAATCGGCCGCGCCAGCGGCCAAGACGCACAGTCCCTTCCAACTGTTGAGGGGGATTGAAATCATAGAGTCAGGTAGCCCGTGACAGGGCGTCGGGCCGTCGGCAGGCGGCGCCGGGCGGTCGGCGTGCGGAACGTCGGCCGCTCCGGCGCGCCCCGCGGTGGGTTTGTTCGCCCCTCCGCGGGGTGAAGGGTGTACGAATACACCCGTCGGTCGGCGGTCAGAAGACGGGCGCGATGGAGCGCGCCCGACAGGGGATCACTCCCCGGATACAGCAATGTCTAGTTTCAACTCAGGGCAAAAAAGCCCATCGGCGGTTGGACAGCCTGACAAGTACGACGAACTCGAGATGGATCTGCTCTACAGCAGTCCCCATCTGGAGAACGGCGATAACGTGGTCGGTGTGGACATCGACAAACGGCCCCCGACCCCGAACGACGAACCGGTCGAGGACAGCCAGGGGCAGGAACTTGTCCCCGGAAACTACGCGCGAGAACGCTCGGCGCGGATGGACGCGCAATACCGGGCGGCTGCCTCACAGCACGAAACGTCGGACAAGGACGACCAAGCTGACGAGACGGGGCTCCCCCACAGGCGCGAGATGACCGGCCGCGCAGGTGGCACCTACGCTGACGTTCAGGCAGTGATGCACGGCCAGCAGTTGGGCGACGTCGTCGAGGGCGATGTCGGCGAGTTGGTGCGTGGTGTCTCCACTGGGGTCTACTGGGAGCAGGCACTCGCGGAAATGGACGTCCCCGAGCCTCGACGCGACCTGCAAGCGCCGTTCGCGGAGGTGTCCCCAGAACACTACACGCTGGCGACTGAAGAGCGAATGCGCGGGGAGTTCGAGGCCGATGAGCGGAACCGCGCGAAGGCGATCGCGGCAGAGGTGGCGGGCATCAACCGGGCAGCGCGGTCGCGGGACGATATGCGGACGCGGCAGCCGATTCGCCACTCCGTCTCAGAGAGTGACGACCCGTGGGAGGGCCCGCCGGCAGAGACGGTCGGCGTCAAGCGGGTCGACCCGGCAGACGACGAACCGGTCACGACGACGTCCGTGAGTGACGCCCCTGACCCACGGGCGTCACTCGACCAGGAGACGCTCGCTCAGGTGAACAAGGGTGCCGCGCGACTGGCCGAGCACTTCCAAGGCGAAGCAGCGATGTCCAGAGCGACGTTCGGGAAGTGCATCGCCCGGCACATCCAGGACGGGTCGGACGTGATGAACGCGACGATCGCCGTCAAGGAGACACTCGAGCGGATGTTCGAGATCAAGCAGCCCATCGGGTCGATCGATCCCTACGAGCAGTGGGAGACGACGGTCGAGGCGGAGGTGACCACGCTGTGGACGCCGAAGCATCGGTCGCAGTACCAGGTGGGACTGGTGCAAGACGAGGCCGGCGACACGGCGAAGTTCACGGTCTGGTTCGCGGCGGGTGACAAGCCGACGCTCGCGGTGGGCGACCGGATTCGGGCGGAGCGGGTGCGTGTCAACGCCTACAAGGGTGATGCGACCCTGGCAGTCGTCGGTGATACGGACCTCACCATCCTCGACCGGGGTGACGGCCCGATGACGCGGCGGAAGCGGCAGTCGGATGATCCGACAATCGCTCCGTGGTCGGCCGATAGCGACCAGCACGCGTGGATCAACCACATCGATATGGAGCGGGCGATCGAGGTCACGCTCGGACGGCGGGACGACGAGTAGGCCATCGCTCGGCCGCTTTTTTGCGTGTGCCGCGAGTAGTCCTCAGGTAGGCATCGCAACCGGCTGGTTAGTGTGTGGCTCCCGCCACCCACTACCCACCGCCCCGCCCACCGCTCCGTGCTCGCGACGCGAGCGTCGCTGCGCGCGCAGCCACAACCTCGACAGCACCGCGTGGCCCGTGGGGGCGCTCGGCGACGCCATCACCCGTGGCGACCGACGTGAGTTTGTCCCTCCCAACAGGGGGTGAGGTGACTTCACAGATGTCCAGCGCAGCAGCTCCCCGTGAGCGATCGCGACCGCGTCAAGCACAGCTGTCCGACTTCCGTCGGCGACCCCGCGAACCGGGGCTCTACGAGCCACCGACGATCGAGGACGACGACTGGTGGCCTGGGAAGGCAGGTGAAGATCGATGACCGAATGGACGCTTCGCATCGAACGGGCGGTCAACGAGCTGATGAACGACCTTCCAGCTGACGTCGCGTCCGAGGACATCGTCGACCAGCATATGCAGCGACTCGTCGCGGACTACGGCCTCTCTGTAGATCGTGCACAGACAGCCACTCGGCAGTACCTCACTGCGTCCCGCGAGGGAGTGGCGGAGTACCTCGTCACCCATTTCGCTCGGACGACTGAGCCGCCGCCGACCCGTGACGCGGTCGTCGAGGATCTCGAATTCCTCGCCAACTGGAGTGTCCCTCTTGAGGACGCCTCTGCTGTCGTCCGCCGGAAGTACGACCCCGCGGACCCGGCCGATCCCGACTCTGGCCTCGACTCGGCAACGGGCGTTCCAACGGGTGCAACCGATGCTGAGGTCGCGGCCGCGATCCCCAGTCTTGACGACCACGAGTGGTCGTCCACATCCGACCGCGCCCACCCTGGCCCCGACGACTCAGATATCCTTGACGCCGATTCGCGGGAGACAGATGACGGCACCGCCGCCTCTACCTACAGACGCATTTGGAGGACACGGATTGTCGCCCGTCTCGCCTCGACGATCCGCACCGCTCGCCGGAGGCTGGCCGAGCATCGCCTCTGACCAACGACCGAACGCACCGCACGCGGTTTATCCCCCCGCGGGGGGTGAAGGGGGACTCACGACTATGCAGGTAATGAGCCGAATCCCGGCGCGCGTGGCGACACCCACCACCCGCGTTCCCGTCGCAACGGCGGTTTATTTCCCCCGGATTGGGGTGCAGGGGCGTGAGCAGGAAGGCGCGCAGGGCGTCGACCTGACTCGAGACGTCCCACAAGCCGATTCCAGAATGCGAATCGGAGTGACCAACGATGGCAGTAGCTAATTCCATTCCCGACGAAGCGGCAGAGCTCGCTGACCAATTCCCGGACGAAGTCGACGTAGATGAAGCAGAGATCGCCGAGCGATTCTCGATGCTCGTCGACGAGTACCGCGTCCCGAAGGACGAGGCCGTCCGCACCACGCGGAACTACTTCCTCGACGCGTACGGACTCGAGTACGACGATCTGGACGGCCAGAGCGGTTCTAGCGGTCCGGCCGACGAGCGCGAGATCGCGACCGTCGAGGGTCCGAACGAGTGGCTCTCGGTCACGGCGAAGGTCGTCCAGCTCTGGGACAACGACGTCGACTCCATCGCTCAGGTCGGCCTCATCGGTGACGAGACCGGCACCATCAAGGTGACCGTGTGGGAGTCCGCCGACGCACCGACCATCGAGGAAGATGGCGTGTACCGATTCGAGAACGTCGTCTCCGACGAGTACCAGGACCGACTCAGCGTCCAGGTCAACTCCGCGTCCGACATCGTTCCCGTCGACGACGAGGACGCCGCCGACCTCGACGTCGGCTCGACCGATGTCGAGGCCGCTGGCGCAGTCGTGGCTGTCCAACCCGGAAGCGGCCTCGTCAAGCGATGTCCCGGCGAGGACTGCACGCGCGTTCTCCAGAACGGGCGCTGCTCCGAACACGGCGAGGTCGACGGCGAGTTCGATCTCCGCGTGAAGGCGGTCATCGACGACGGCCAGACGGCCTACGACGTCCTCTTCAATCAGGAAGCCACCGAGGATCTCACCGGCATCACCATCGAGGAGGCCAAGCAGATGGCGATGGACGCTCTCGACACGAGCGTCGTCGCCGATGCCGTCGAGGAGGAGATCCTCGGACATTCCTACACGGTCTCAGGGCCGGTCATCGGCAACTACCTCGTGGTCAACGACTGTGAGGCGGGCAACACTCTCTCCGAAGACGCTGTCTCGCCCGGCAGCGCAGCGAATGGTGACCGCGAGGTCGCCAAGCGCGTCTTTGCCGAGGAGTTCAACAACGCAACAAGCACCTTCACCGAATCCGACGAAGACCGTGCGCCCGTGTACTCGCTGCTGCCGTCGGGTGAGAAGGCCAATCGTGTCTTCGTGGTCGGAACGCTGACCGAGACGACGGACGTCGGCAACGACTCCGAGTACTGGCAGGCCCGCATCGTGGGCCCGACCGGGACGTTCTTCGCCTATGCTGGGCAGTACCAGCCCGAGGCCGCCAGCGTCCTGCGGAATGCGGAAGCCCCGGCGTACGTCGCAGTGGTCGGCAAGGCGCGCACCTACGAGACCGACGACGGTGACATCAACGTCTCCATCCGCCCCGAGTCGATCAACATTGTCGACGGTGAGGCTCGGGACGCGTGGGTCGCGGAAACCGCCGAGCAGACGAAGGCACGGCTCGAGGCGTTCGACCCCGACGACCCCACCGAGAACGACGACGAGCGCAACTACGATGCGATGGCGGTCGACCTCTACGACCCTGACATCGATGCCTACGAGGCGATGGTCAGCAACGCTCTCGACGACCTCGAGGCTGGCGAGATCAACGAAGGAGAGGACGACGAGTAGGGCGGCGCACTCCCCGCTGACGCTGTCTCTCCCTCCGTCGTTCGACTCGTCTCACGCACTTCCATATCCACGCTTCGGGGGGTTTCTCCCCGGCAAGATTTTTTCGCAAACGCTCCCGACCCACCCCGAGCTCGGTCACGATGTAGAAGCGGCTGTCGACGCCGCGAACAACTGGCTCATCGACGAAGCGCAGTCCCTCGCATCTGTCGACGAAAAAGAATCGACCGTGGACTACTCAATCTCCGTCGAGTACCTCTACTCCTCTAGAGCCGTCCGCTCGCGTATCGGACAGGCAGTAGTTTGTTCTCCCCTGCCGAGAGTGAGGGATTTCCTATGACCGACAATCGTGACGGACAGTCTCCGAACCAGCACTCGGATAACTCCGTGCTCGCCGATGAGGAGTACGACCCCCTCGCGGAGTACAAACCGTACGCCGTCACTTCGCCGAGCTCGAATGGCATTGCTCATCACGTGCATACGAGTCGCCGTCCGGACTGGAAGCCGGGGCAGCCGTGCCCGCACTGTGGATCGAGACTGATCGTGTCCTCCTTCATCGGGACGGAAATTGCGCGGCATCGTGGCGGCAAAGTCACGCGGCTCGGCGGAGGTGACCGGCTCGGCGCCGTCGAGTATCAGTGCGCGGACTGCGAGACTGTCCTCTACAAGGACGCCGCATTCGATCTCTGGACGACCCTCCACTTGGACTGACCGTCGAGACTACGATGCCTCCACCAAGGACTCACAGGTCCGTCCAGTACGGCCGTTTTTCGCACTCCACGAGAGATGTAAGCTCGAGTGAGACGTCCCACACCACCCTCGAGAACAGTCTACTCGCGTCTACCGACAATCACGACGATCCCAACGATCACAATCCATCACACCTATGGCAGAATCCACACCCGAATCACCCAACGGTACCGACACCGACCCAAATGAAGAGCCCGACATCGACGTCGAGGCCGATACTGAGGTTGACGCCTCTGACACGGAGGCCGAAGCCCCCGACGCTGACGGGACGGAAGTCGAGAAAGCAGATGACGCAGAGACCGATAGTGACGGCAGCGATGAGGAGTCGCCGTCCGACTCCCGCCCACCCCAGGCGTTCTCGGCGATCATCGAGGCTGACCGCCTCGACCAGACGATCACCACGCTTAGCGTCCTCGTCGACGAGTCTCGCGTCCACCTGAACGATCTCGGCCTTCGCCTCGCCGCTGTCGATCCCGCGAACGTCGCGATGGACGAGACGAACATCACCGAAACCGCCTTCGAGTCTTACCAAGCCGATGGTGGCGTCCTCGGCGTCGACCTCACCAAGCTCGCCGACGTCGTCGGTATGGCTGACAACGACGACCTCATCCAGATGTCGCTCGACCCGGAGACCCGCAAGCTCCTCATCGAGTTCGGCGGTCTCGAGTACACGCTCGCACTCCTCGACCCCGACACGATCCGCCAAGAGCCCGACATCCCCGACCTCGACCTCCCAGCACGTGTCGTCCTCGAAGGTCGCGACATCGACCGTGCTGTTCGGGCCGCCGATATGGTCTCCGACCACGTCGAACTCATCGTCGATCCCGACGACGAGGCCTTCCGCGTCCACGCCGAAGGCGATACCGACGATGTCGACCTCGAACTCGGTCGCGACGACCTCATCGACCTCGAGGTCGGCGCTGCCGACTCGCTCTTCTCGCTGGACTACCTCAAGGATCTCAACAAGGCGATCCCGAAGGACGCCGAAGTCGAAATCCTCCTCGGCGAGGACTTCCCCGCGAAGTTCAACTACGAGTACGCCGACGGCGCCGCCACTGTCACCCAGATGCTCGCCCCCCGGATTCAAAGTGACTGAGATCGATAGGCCCACCCAAACCATCTACCCTCTTCAGCCGGTTTATGAGTCCTGTGCCACCTGCACAGCAGTCTTTAACACACCACCGTGTGATGGTTTAGAAGGATGAGACGCGTCAATACATTCGATGTCTGTCCTCACTCCCGTAGGGACAAGCTTGCACTCATTGAGCTGTTGGACGCGTCCACCGCGTGCTGGAACCAAGTCCAGTATGCTCGCCGTCAAGCCTTCCTCAATAGGAAAGAATCAGAGGGCAACGCAACTGTCTCACAGCTTAAACAGGCCGTCAAGAAGACCGCTACCCAAGAAGAATACCGTCAGAAGTACATTCAGCAACTCTCCTCAAGCATCCCCCAGCAACTTGTCCAGAAGAATTGGCAGACGTGGGACGGCTTCTTCGAACTCTTGAAAAAATACCGTAACCCGGAGGATGACAGCGTGACAGACCGTCCCGGCCTACCGGGATACTGGAAGGAGGACGGCGTCCGAACGCTCCATACGCTCCTCCGCAACGATACATATACGCTTTCGCTAGGCAAGCGTTCGCGACTGCGAATTCCACTGGGAAAGGAGCTCAAGGAGAAGTACGGCATCGGATACCACGAAAAACTCACACTCGAAGTTCGTGGCCGCCCGCACTGGGAGGGCAAGCAGGGCCGTCTTGAACTCGTCTACGACCGTGAAACCGAATCGTTCACCGCACATCAGTCCGTTGGCGATGACACGCATACACCGTCGAGACGGACCTCTACTCACTCCCACTTACTGGCCACTACGGACGGCGAGGACGTGGTGGCAGCGGTGGACATCGGTGCGAACACCCTCGCTGCCTGTACGACGAGTCGAGGTGACCACTGCTTGTTCCACGGGCGCCCATGCTTCGAAGACTTCCACGCATACACCCGAGAAATCAGTCGTCTACAAGCTATGCTCCCCGATGGCCGGTACTCAAGCAAGCGTATTCGGGAAGTGTACCGGAAGCGTAGCGTGAAACGCGATCACGCGATGGATGCACTCATCCAGCACCTCGCGGAGTGGTTGGCAGAACACAATGTTACCGAGTTGATTGTCGGCGATCTCTCAGATGTCCTCAAAACGCACTGGTCGGCGCGGGTGAACGAGAAAAATCACTTGTTTTGGGCACATGGGCGATTTCGTCGCCGGTTACACGAGGTCGTAGAGGCTGAGTACGGGATTATGGTGCATGAAAAGTCCGAGGCAAACACGTCCTCGCGGTGTCCTCACTGTGGAGCTGAGAACGTTCATCGAAGCGGTGATCTCTTGCAGTGTCGAACGTGCGGCGTGGAAGCGCACGCAGATGTAGCGGGAAGTATGAATTTCCTCGTCACTGAAACCGCAGTAGAGTATCGTGATTTGAATCAAGGTGGGTCGATGGCTCGGCCCGCGGCTTCCGGTCAGAACAGGCTGGGAGACGCAGTTGCGTGCTTCGAGTGGGACGATCACTGCTGGCGACAGCGTGATCACTCGACCAAAGAGGAACCCGCAAACCACACCCGTCAGGGGAAATTTCCCTCCGGTGACCCAGGCACGGCCTGATTCACTCACGCGGAGGATTCCACGGCATGACCGCCGTGGAGGAAGTCAATGATGTCTCTAGAATCCATGACGTCCGATTCGACTCCACCACTCGATCCTGAACTCGAAACGAGCGCCGAACAGACTGGCCTCGATGATTCCCAGCTCGTCGAGGGTGAAGCCATCGTCGACCTCAACATCCCCGACGACGTTGCCTACGATGTCGACGATCTCGGCAACGGCCGCCTCGCCATCCAGTACTGGGAAGTCGATCCCTGATCCCCGCTCTCGTACCGCCCGGCCCCGGCTGCACCCCTGAGGTTAAACGTCCGGGCAACGCACTTTCGATTGATTGCCCGTGAAACCCTCTGCTGCTGCCCCCGCTGGTCAGATCCTCGCGTACAGCTGCCCCCGTTGCGAGCACAAGGGGATCTACTACTACACCGATCTCGCCCTCTACGACAACGACCGCGATCCTGGTGAGGACAGCATCCTCCCTGAGCACGCGCCCGCCGTCCCCGGCAGCGCGATCGACGCCGACGCCGATGCCATCGTCTGTCCGAACGAATCGTGTGGGCTCGTGCAGTTCCGCCATGTTGCGTTCGAACTCCTTCCCTCGACGGCTGTCCGCGCACGTCGCTCGACATCGGCGGACGACGGGACGAGCGCGCTCGTTGAGACTACTCCGTAGTCGGCCTCGGGAACACCTCACTCCGCTCGTCGAAGCACCGTCATCCACGGCTCTCTGAGGTCTCGCACGGCATTTCTCTCCCTCCACTGGAGGTGAAGGAAGTTATGACGAAGGAGTCACCACCGTCAGAGTCGGACGTGTCGCGTGCCGGCTCGAAGAGTCGCTCAAAGACGAACGCCGACGCGGCTGTCTCTCAGAATGTGGAGCTCGAAGCGGGGACACGCGCCTTCGATGAATCGGCCGGCGAACGCCCCTCGATCCACGATACTGTCGACTGGCTTGCCGAGAACGAGGCCACCGTCGGTGGAAGCCTCGTGAACCACCGCGTGATGACCGGGCAATCCGCGCAGACTACGGATGTCCCCCTGCGCCCGGAGCTCTCCGAGGCGATCCGCGAGAAGGGCATCGATCAAGTCTACGACCATCAGGCGGAAGCGATTCGGCACGCTCGACTCCGCAAACACGTCACCCTCGCGACCCCGACCGGGTCGGGGAAATCACTCCCGTATTCGATTCTCGCCGCCGAGCGCGCCCTCGTCGACGACGCCCGTACTCTCTATATCGCACCGACGCGCGCTCTCATCAACAACCAAGCCGACGATCTCTACGACTTCCTCCAGAACGTCGACTCCAGTCTTGACGCAGGGCGCTACACGGGCGGACTCTCTCGACACCAGAAACGTCGCGTCCGCGAGCGGCAACCGCACGTTCTCGCGACGACGCCTGATATGATCAACTACTCCATCCTCCCGTTCGCCCACAAACTCTGGGGCTGGTTCCTCTCCAACTTGGACCTGATCGTCATCGACGAACAGCATCAGTACCGTGGCGTCTTTGGTAGTCACGTCGGCGTCGTCCTTCGACGACTCCGTCGGGTCGCGAAAACCTTCGACGCTGACCCGACAATCGTCGCCTGCTCAGCCACCATCGACAACCCTCGCCAGCACACTGTCCAGCTGACTGGCGTCGACCCAGCCGACGTTCACGTCGTCGACCAGGACACAAGTGCTGGCGGCTCAACGCACTGGCTCTTCTGGCAACCGCCCCGCGGCCAGCAGGGGCAAGCTCGATCGACACACCGGACAACTGCACGTCTCGCAGCGGCGCTCGTCGAACGCGGTCTCCAGACCATCGTCTTCACGCGAAGCCGACAAGCGGCCGAACAGTACGCTCAGGTCACCGCTCGCCGCCTCCAGCGTGACGGTTATCCCAGCCTCGCCGACGACGTGGCCGCGTATCAAGCCGCACTCTCGGACGAGCGGCGAGAAGAACTTGAAGCCGGGCTGCACTCCGGCGACATCCGCGTCGTCTGGAGCACGAACGCCCTCGAGGTCGGGATCAACATCGGGAACCTCGACGCCGTCCTCGTCGACGGCTATCCGGGAACACGGATGGAACTCTTCCAACAAGCCGGCCGTGCCGGCCGGGGGACCGACCCGAGCATTGTCGGCCTCGTCGGCGGCGCAGATCCGCTCGACCAATACGCACTCGACCATCCGGACGATCTCCTTGACGGCAGCGTCGAATCCGTTGAATGCAACCCCCAGAACCCACGTGTCCTTACCGAACACCTTCCGGCAGCCGCCGCCGAAGCCCCCCTCTCCACCGACGACAACACTTGGTTTGGCGACGACCTCCCGAAGTACGTCTCAGCACTCACCAATGCCGGCGTCCTCGACCGCTCGCTCACATCGACAGATCTCACATGGACGTACGTCCCCGACGGGGGACCGCCGCCGAGCCAGCACGTTTCCCTCCGGTCGATCAACTCGCGCTCGCTCCGTATCGTTGTGACACCGGACGACCAGTCCTCCCCGGATATCCCCGCGAGTAACGAGCTCGACGTCCTCGGTGAACTTCCACTCGCCTCCGGTCTTCGTGATGCCCACCCCGGCGCGATCTACTTCCATCAAGGCCAGCGATACCGCGTCATCGACGTCGATCTCGATCCGGAAAACTCGCCGGGAGCATCCGGTTCTGCTTCGCCAATCGCGTGGGTCGAGCCTACAAACGCGACCTACACGACTAGCGCGGTCACAGACCGCACGCTCACGCTCCAAGACGCCGACGAGTCACGCGGCCTTCCCGGCACAGCCGACCCTGAGGTTGCGACTGACGGCGGTGACGCAAGCGCCGACACAGCACCTCCCGCCGTTCAGCTCACCGAGTTGACCGTCAGCGAAACCGTCGTTAGCTACTACACCCACCAGTCCGGGAGTTCGAATGGACCTGTTCCCATCGAGACCGACCTTCCGGAAACCGAACTCTCCTCGGATGGTCTCGTCATCAGCATCCCGCCCACCATTCGGGATGCCTTCACCGAGGAGCATCCCAACGCGGATGACCCTGACGCGCCATCGCCGTCCTTCGAGGGGAGCCTCTACGCCCTCACGAACGCACTGCTGGGCGTCCTTCCAGCAACCGTCCTCTGCGACCGCAGCGATATGCGCGGGCTCGCAATCTCGCGTCTCGACACAACCGGCCACCCTACGATTGTCCTCTACGACGACCATCCTGGTGGTGTCGGCCTCGCTCGTCGCGTCTTCCAGCACCTCGAGGATGCCCTCGAATTCGCACAGACTCGCGTTGCCGACTGCGAATGTGATGAGGGATGCCCGGCCTGTATCCACCACCCTCACGACGCCTCGAGCAACCAGACGCTCGACAAGGTCGGCGCGCGTCTCCTTGCGGATCTCCTCCTCGACGATACGCACGCGGCCTGACCACTGCATCATCTCCCCTTCGCGACACCCTCCCATGGACTAAAGTCAGAGAACTGCATATATTCTGGCGAGTTGACTACTCATGGCGAGCGATCTCCCCGCCCCACCAACCGAGTCAGGCGTCTATCCCGAGGACCGTATGAAGGTCTCACGATGGCTGACCTGGAAGGAAGCCGATGACGGCCGCAAGATTCCCCGCGCACCCTACCACAACTCAAACCAGCCAGATCGGTACGTCTCCGCGCAGGACCCAACCATCTGGACGGACTTCGAGACCGCAGCAGAGTGGGCGGATAAACTCCCTCATCACCAACTTGCGTACGTTATTCCCGACCGCAACGACTTCGAGACCGACCTCGTCGTCATCGACTACGACGACGCCCGCGATCCCGAAACGGGTGAAATCCATCCCCTCGTCCATGATCATCTTGCTGACGCCGATTCCTACGCCGATGTCTCTCCGTCTGGAACAGGTGTTCACATCCTCTGCCGCGGTCAGCTCCCCGAGCGCGTCAAGACCATCTCTGACGACCTCTCCGAACACGAGGCCCTTCCCGAGGCGTCGATCGAGGTCTACGAGTCCGCGCGTTTCATCACGATGACCGGCAGACACATCGCCGGTACACCCACCGAGACGCGCGACTGCCGGACCTTCCTTGATGGGCTCGTCGAGGACTATGCGACCGTCTCCGCAGCGACCCCCGATGAAGTCGCCTTTGAACCGGATACTACTCGCGAGGACATCGAAGACGTCGAGACCACGAGTGACATTCAGGATGTTTTCGACGCCATCCAGCACGTCCGACCGAGAGACATCAGCCTCCGCTCGACTGTCACTGAGGAGCGCGCTGACGGTACGCAGTCACTGGATCCATCCTGGGCGAACTCTTCGTCTGGCACGCGCCTCGCCCAGCTCGATGAAGGCTGGGTGTACCGCGATGGTCTCATCGGCCTCGACGCTCTCCAAGTCGTCGCCCTTGAGGAAGGCATCATTACTGGCGAACGAGATTATCCCTCTGGGGAGGACTTCTGGGAGGCCGTCGACGAGCTTCGTGCTCGCGGCGCGCACATCCCCGAGTACGAGGAGGACAAGTCGGAGGCCGCCCCATCGGCAAGCGACTGGTCGCCTGCTCCTGACTACACCCCTGACCGCGATGCCGACGCCCCGGCGACGGGCAGTTCATCACCGTCCGATCTGGGGTCATCCCACAGTAGCGGTCGGACGCGTGGCCGCGATTCTCCCCGACGCGGCGAGGGCGCAGAATCACTCTACAAGGCAGAAATCGACCGTCTTGAAGCCGAACTCGAAGCTCGAGAGGAGCGGATAGACGAACTCGAAGCCGAACTTGATGAGCGAACAAAGAAACTTCGGCGTATCCACGTCCGTAACTCCCAACTCGAAGACGCCCTCGAGAACGACGCCGAAGTCCAAGTCCGTGCCCTCGATACTGACATGCTCGTCGACATCCTGGATGACCAAACGCTCGTTGCGATCGTTGAGTATGTCGCCGACACCCACGCTGACGACGATGGCAATCTCGAGCTCTCCACAGCCGACGACTCAGGTGGGCGTCTCGACCGTCTCAAGTCCTTCCTTCGCTCGGACTCCTCGTCCTCAACTTCCCGCTGAACACCTGGTGATTTTCACTCGGTATCAGGGGTGTCCTCCCTATCTTAGAGCCGCATCCACCGTCTTACCTCCCGGTTCCTGTTTTTCTTCCCCAGACGTGAGGTGGCGGGAGTCATCACCGATCCCTCTCCGTCCCTCACTATGACCGAGAACGATTCATCCACTCCCGATAGCAACCGGGTTCGGACTCGCAAGATACCCGACTCGGAACGTACGACTGGACCATCCGAGACCACTGACGCCGCCGTCGCTGCTAGGACCGCTACGTGTCCCGAGTGCGACGGAGATCTTCACGTCGACCACGTTCATGGAGAAACCCGGTGTGCTGACTGTGGACTCGTCGTCACGGAGAATGCTATCGACCGCGGCCCCGACTGGCAGGCCTTCTCTGCGGACGAACGGGAACAGAAGTCCCACACAGGGAGTCCACTCACGCCAACCCAGCACGACTTTGGCCTCAGAACCGAGATCGACTGGCGCAACAAGGATGCCCACGGGAACACCATCTCCTCACAACGGCGAGCGCAGCTGACCCGACTTCGCACGTGGCAACAACGGTCCCGGACTGGGAACTCGAAGGAACGCGGCCTCAAGGCGATGCTTTCAGAAATCCAGCGTATGGCCGCTGCTCTCGATCTCCCCGACGATGACCACGACATCGCCGCCGTCATCTGCCGCCGGGCCAGTGATCAGGACCTCCTTCCCGGTCGGAGTTACGAAGGCGTCGCGACTGCCGCCGTCTACGCCGCAATCCGGCAAGCTGGCCTCCCACAGGATCTCGAAGCCCTCACGCAGGTCAGTCGAATCGACGATAAAATCCGTATCAAGCGCACCTACCGATATCTCGTCCGCGAACTCGAGCTCGAAGTCCCGCCGCCCGATCCACGAGACTATCTCTCCCGCCTCTGTTCGGAACTCGATCTCAGTCAAGAGACCAAGCGGTTTACGATGGAACTCCTCAAGGACGTTATGGAGGCAGGCATCCACTCCGGGAAGCATCCCGTCGGTATCGCCGCCGCTGCCCTCTATGTCGCCACGCACCACTCAGATTCTCCTTCCAGTGACTCGTGTACGCAATCCGAACTTGCGGAGGCCGCGAACGTGAGTGTGGTCACGATTCGCAACCGCTACCACGACATCCAGGATACGTGTTTCCCGATGGTCGAAGCCTGACTTCTCGAACGTGGCCGACCACATTTTGACGACCGACAAATTCAACCAGAGGATATCGAATTACGCACCAATCTTTATGAAGTCATATTCTGAATTTCAGCTATGCCGACAGTTGAGGTGTGGTCACTGTGGCTGCACATTGCTGCAGGCATAGCCGCTCTGTTCGCTGGCCTCGGCGCACTCGTGACCAAAAAGGGAGGAATGAGACATCGTCAAGCCGGGAAGGTCTTTCTCGTATCGATGGGCGTTGTTGTTGCCACAGTGTTCGTCCTAGTAGCTATCGACCCTGTGGCGTTCCGTATCATCCTCACCCTCGTTGCGATCTTTAGTGGATACCTTGCGTTCTCAGGATACCGTGTACTCTCTCGAAAACGCCCGACCAGTACTGCCCATATGGTCGACTGGGGAGCTGCTGGGAGCGTCGTTCTTGCGTGTGCTGGACTTGGTCTGTGGGGCATCAACTGGTTTCTTGATGGGAATTCTTTCGGGGTTGTGATGATCGTCTTCGGTGGAATCGGCATTGCGTTCGGAACACTGGATATTCATTCATTCTATGGTGAGAATTCTGGGGAATGGATGGTCAGCCACCTCCAACGGATGATTGGTGCGTTTATTGCTACGGTTAGTGCCGTTTCAGCTGTCAACCTCACGTCCGAACTGGGAATTATAGCGTGGTTGTTGCCTACTCTCCTCGGCGTTCCCCTCATCGCATACTGGTCAAATAAGTACAGTTCTCCCTGAATATGGGTGCTTCTGAATCTAATTTCAAGCCGACCACATCGATTTCAAACAATCAAGAAGATGGATCATTTCAAAATATACAGCCGTAGGCTAATCCACACGACTGCCGACGCAATGATTTTCTCCTCTAGGCCACCGCGTTAGGTTGTCCGACGGCAATCACTGAACCGTTGCCCCTGTAGATCCTCGTCGATTCATTTACTGGTTTCTCCTGCGCGATCGGGATAGACGCGCAGATAACATCGTCACCTCCCTTCCTCATATCCCACTATGCCATTCACGAGTCCCCCGACCCCTGCGCTTGAGACGGCCACTTATCCAGCAGACTGTCGTGACCACGACCAGTGGTTGACCTGGAAGCCAACCGACAACGACCGAAAGGTCCCACGAGCGCCCTATGCCTATCCGGACTGGCCCAAGCGGTATGTCGATGCTCAGAACCCCACGGTCTGGACGGACTTCGAGTCCGCCCAAGACTGGGTCGAGAAGCTCTCCGCCGGTTTCGCCCTTGCGTACGTCATCCGCAACCGTGACGAGTACTCCGACGAAGACCTCGTTGTCGTCGATTACGACGATGCTCGTGATCCGGGAACTGGCGCTATCCATCCTGTCGTTCACGAGCACTTGCAGACTGCAGACTCGTACGCCGACGTCTCCCCCTCTGGAACAGGCGTACACATCCTCTGCCGCGGTCAGCTCCCCGATGACGTCACGACTGTTGCCGACGATCTTCCCACCCACGACACCTTTCCGGACGCCTCTATCGAAGTCTACGACTCCGCCCGCTTCGTCGCGATGTCCGGCCAACATCTCGTCGGGACGCCCACCGAAACGCAGCCGGCGCAGGCGTTCATCGACGACGTTGTCGACGTGTTCACGACCCCGCAGCCACAGGCAGATACCTCATTTGAGGTTTCAGAGTCGCCCATGGACGCGTTGCCTGAGGCCCCCTCGCCGTCTCCATCTCAACGGTCACCGCCAACATCCACGACCAACATCGAAGACGTCTACCGGGCGGTCGAGACGACGCGACCGTCCGAAATCCGCCTCGACTCGCCAATTACGGAAACTCGTAGTGACGGCACGAAATCACGGAACCCCTGTTGGACGAACTCGGACTCGGGGACGCGCCTCGCCGAGATGGACGACGGCTGGATCTATCGGAACGGCCTCATCGTTCTCGATGCCCTCCAGATTGTTGCCCTCGAAGAAGGCATCGTCACAACTACCGGCGAGTATCCCTCTGGAAAGGACTTCTGGGAGGCTGTCGAGGAACTCCGCGCTCGCGGTGCCGACATACCTGAGTACGAAGCCAGCTCCGACCGTAAGGAAGCGTCCGACCAACCCACGCCGCCCCCATCCCCGACAGCTGGCCGGTCGCTGCGGGACCTCCACCGCAAACTCAGAGTGAAAACCATCGAGCGAAACCAGCTCAGAGACGAACTCGTCACTCTTCGTCGAGAACTTGCCGCTCGAATCCGTGACGTCCGCTCGTAACCCGGCGTCCTCCCCGTGAGTGATCCCAACGAGAACTCCCCATCACTCGATCGGGTTTCTCTCCGGCCGTTACAGGTGACCCGCGAGGAGACTCATTATGGCCAACACCAGCCCACGTACCTTCACAGCATTGACCGAGCACCCGCTCCCGCTCGACGAAGACGAGGTCGCGGCGTTCGCCGAAGACCATTCCCAGCTCGACCCGGACACCCACGTCGACGCACTCCACGAGGACTATATCACCCTGCTCGCGGAGACCGCCCAGTGGCGCGTCTTCACCATCGATCTCTACGGTTTTGATGGTCGCGTCTACCTCTGGAACGGCGCTCTCGGCGAAGGTCTCGCCCTCCCCACGAACGAGTGGGCAGCAGGGAACCTCGCCGAAGCCTTCTCACTCTACCGGCAGGCCATCGCCGACAATGTCAGTCGCGACGACCTCCCCGTCACGCTCGACGAAGACGCCGAGTGTCCCTATTGCGGAGGCGAACTCTCCCCCTCGACGACGCCATCCGGTTCGATCGACCAACGCTGCACGGGTTGCGGCGAACATCGAAGCATCGGGTGACTCGGCTTACCGTCCTGACTACGAAAACATCGAGCCGCCTGCTGATCGAGATCGGACCTCTCACCCCGGCTTTCTTTCCACCTACGGGAGGTGAGGCGTATTCAAATATGTACTACAGAGTCCGATTCCCCGACGTCGGCGCAGGCGCGACGCGGCTTGCGTGCTTTATCGAAGGCGAGAGCGAAGCCGCGGTTCGCGAGCTGGCAGCCGACCACCCGCACTTCCGAGGCTGGGACGCTTCGAAGGGGAGCGTCCGGAAGACGAATCTCGCGAACCGGAAGTCACTCGAGAACCGAATTATGGATGTCAGCAATCCGAATGCGGCCGTCCTCGAGGACGGCACCGTGCTTTGTCGGTCCCTGAAGCGCGACGAGGTCGTCGAGCACCACCCCGAACGGACGTAGGCGCTCCACGACCGACCGAACCCCCACCGCCCCCCGCACAGCACCGCACGGCGTAGGCGGATTTCTTCCTCCCATCGAGTGGTAGAGGGCGGTGAAAACGCCCCTCAGCGCACACTAGGCGGACGACAATCCTCCCACGTCAAACTCAATCCTAGAGGTTATTCACGATGTCAGCTGAAAATCAGCCCAGTTCAGAGCACCGCGATGCGCCACGAAGTGACCGTGATTTCGCGGTCGACGAGAGTATCGATGTCCGATCACTTATTGCGAAGGAACAGACGCTTCCCTTCCTCGGGCTCACTCCCGCGGACGCAACAACCGTCGACTATCCGGACGGTATCGAGCCTGCTGGCCGCCGCTTCCTCAACGCGGACGCGAGTGAAGCCCGCTCACTCAAAGCCATCATCAAGGCGCTTCCGCAGGCCAGCAGCGGCGAACTCCGCGCTGTCAACGAGTTTGTCGATCCAGCGGACGAGACGATCGACCCTGAGGAGATTCGTGACGTCGACGGCCTCAACGCCGATCTTCTCGAAGCCGCAACTGGCCAGTCCGTCGAAGAGCTCGCCGCGAACGCACCAAGTGACCGTCTCCTTGATGTCACCGATCACCAGGACATCATCGACCGCCGTCGTCTCGCTCTCGCGGCACTCGGCTACCCTGTCAAGTTCCGCTGGCAGATCGCGACCTCCAGGTACTCGATCATCAACCCTGAAGAGGCCTACCTTCCGCTAATGGGTGCGCTCCAAAAGCACGGTGCCGACGAGGCGTTCGGATGGGCGGATATGCGGGACTGGGGTGGCGTTGCGAAGCTCACTGTCATCCTCCCGGGCTTCCGCCGCGAACTCGATATGAGCCAGTCGGATGGCTCAACGAAGGCCGCTATTCGCGAATACGATGCGCTCGCCGACGTCGACCCCACGATGAGCGACAGGAGTGACGAGGACGATAGAGATGACGAGACGGGGACTATGACGGTCTACGGTGGTATCCAGACCGGCTACGACTTCCGTGGCTCCCAGACGATGTGGGCGAAACCCCTCCTCTTCTTCCCGGGATCGGGGACGGTTATGTACGGTGTCGGCCAGCGGTACTCACGGCGACACGTCGGCGATGTCACGAACGCTGCTCACGAACGCGCGCATGACCGCGTCCCCATCATGGAGTGGTGGGGAAACATCTATGACGATCTCGACGCGCGAACGACCACCGTCGACGATGTCCTCGTTCGCGCCCGCTCGGTCGCGATCGACTTTGAGGAACTCCCCTTCGACGTCGACGACTTCTACGTTTATCTCGGAATTCCCAGCACGTACGCCGAGAGCGCGAGTACTCGAGCTACGCGCATCGCGATGCCAGATTCCTGTCCCACACTCTGGAACCTCCAGTTGTCACTTCTCGTTGCCCTCGGCGAGTTCGAGGGCTCGCGAGCCTCCGACACCTTCCAAGCCTACAACGAGGTCGCCCGTGACATCCTCTTCTCACCCGGGAAATCTATACAGCTTGCCGCCCGCGAGCACGACCTTCAGGCCGATGACGACGAATCGAGTATCGCGCCCGACCAGCAGACGCTTAGCGATGCTCTCGGTGAGGCATTCGCTATTCCCGGCGTCGAAGCCGCCTCTGAGCGCGACCTCTCAGATACTGACGCCCAGCGCGTCCAGAACACCATCCAAGAATCTCTTAATCAGTAGCCCGAGATACTCTCCCCAATCGAAATTAGCCCAAGTTCTCATGGTTTTCTTACGTAGCATGCCTTGGATGAGCTAAGATCGGCGTGACCGATACGGTGTACAAAGGGTGCTGCGAGACCACTCTTTCGGGTTGGGTCCACACAAGATACTTATTATACCTTTCTCAACTAAATGATATGCAAATAGAACTCGATGGGGAGTCTTATGCTGTTACCACTGGGGGGTACGAATCTCCAATCCCCTCGAATGCCATTCTTGATTTAGAGGAGGCAAAATACCAAACCCGGTCTTGGAAGGGTTCGTTCTCGTCTGATCAAGTTGATCTAGCAGACATATACTCATCCAATATTTGTCCGGACAGCCCGATGTTCACTATCCAATTCGGCCGGTCGTCTGATGTAGATGAGGATCCAACGTACCAGGTTTTTGGAGAAGGAGTGGAATCCTTGACGCACGGGACAGAAAACATTCCAGAAATAGCATCAAAGGTTGAAGAAGTATTCCGAGACAGGGAGAACTTCTCACTCCATCGTCCATTCATTCGTGCACACTCCAGACTTGCTGATGGTTCAGTCTTGTATACCGGCGTCTATTATTATGGACGTAGTACTGACTCAGTGAAACGATTTGAATTACGAATATTCCATCCAGATATACCGTTTGGAGTGGACCGATACGACGAGATCTTCGATTCAAGCCCGGTGAAGAAACCTCCCTATCTTGAGGAAGTGAACACAAAACGATATAGAGTGACAGATATTCCAGAACGAGCTACAGAGGTTGTGAAACCTATTATTTCCATTAGTGATTCAAGTGTTGAGACCGTAGCAATTGAAAACCCCATCACCTCAAACAATGTTCCTGAAAATGCATGGGGGGCGTTCAAATCTCCAAACCAGTTGTTTGCAAAATCATATCTGGTAGAGAACGAAGCTCAATCTGCGAAGATATCTGACTTCCGCGCGGTTTCTATAGATGATTTAGAGCCAATCTTTTATGAAGCAGAAATTCAGTAAGCCTTTCTAAGGTGCTGTATTCGAGAAAATAGATTACTTGATGATTTTGACGTTTGATTTTGTATACCACCTGAATCGGTTCTCTCCTACCTACCCACGCTCGTATGGCGGTGCTATCTGCGACTAGTGAGCGATCCATTCTCAACTCCACTTCCTACTACGGCTTCACTGTAGTCCGTTTTTCCCGCACCTCAGTCCGTGAACGCGATTGACCAGTTATGCCACAAGTAGCCCCACAGTCCATGAGTACCGACGACCAGCAACGGTTCCTCAGCCACCTCGCTGCCGGCCTCATCAAAGAAACCGGCGGAGATCTCCCAATCGAGACACTTCACCTCCGCGCCAGCGATTATCTCGACCTCGATGGCGACACCGTCACCCAGCTCGTCGAGGACGGGGCTAACAACGGAATCTACACGCTCGACCGCGACAGCGACGGCGGTCAGCGCATCACGAGCGTCACCCCAGAAGGCGACTGCCCGACCGAACTCGCCGCACACGTCGACGCTCTCACTGCCTCTGCCGACAGTATTGATTTCACCGTCTTGGACGGCGTCGGCGAGAGCGTCGAGCAGAACCTCATCGACACGGGGTACACCACGTTCGGCGAACTCCACCGTGCAGACCCCGAGGACCTCACGGATATCCCGACGCTCACAGGGAGCAAAGCCCAACTCATCGTCCAGCAGGCCGGCCAGTACGTCCAGGTCGAGACAAAGATCGCCGAAGACGCCCTCGCTCGCTACCGTGAACGCCTCGGCGATGACACCTCCGGCTCGGCGACCGTCTACTCCATCACTGACGTCGATCAGGACGTCGGCGACCCGCTCGCAGTCGTCGACTCCTCGATGCCAGTCGAAGAGGCAACCTTCCACGGGCTCCCTATTCTCGAGGACAACGACCACCCACATATCGTCCGGAAGCGCGATATGCCCACGCGGGCCGATGAGGTAATCGCACCGAAGACAACGACGATGGAGGATGTCCAGCTCGACACGCTTGAAGCGACCGCGATGAAGCTCGCCCGCGGCAACCGCGGTCTCCGACTGGTCGGCCCCCACGGCGCCGGGAAGAACTACCTCCTCAAATACCTCCACTACAAGACGAATCGCGTCCTCGTCAGCGTCGACGCCGACGCCTCGATGCTCGCCCAGGACCTCCTCGGTATCTCTACGGTCAACGAGGACCGCATCGTTGTCTTCCGCGACGGCATTCTCACGAAAGCGATGAAGCACGGCTACACGATCGTCATCAACGAGGTGAACGCCGCGCCGGCGGGTGTGATGATGGCCCTCCAGAAGGTCCTTAATCAGAACGTCCTCACCGTCAAGGAATCCGGCGAGGAGATCATCCCGCACCCGGCCGCTCGAATCGTCGTCACGATGAACCCGCCAACGCGCGAATACCGAGGGAGCGAACCGATGAACGCCGCGACTCGTGACCGCTTCCAAACCATCTTCTTCGACTATATGGACCCCCAGGACGAGATCGACTTTCTCGATCAAAAGTACAACACGAGTCGCCAGCGCATCGACCGAGACAGCCTCCGTCGGATGGTCGAGTTCGCGAACGCCACCCGCGACAACGAAACGTGGCCGACGCTCTCCACCCGGAAGCTCGAAGACGCCATCGACTGGTACGATCTGGGGGCGAGCGTTCGCGGTGCCCTCAAACACGTCGTGAAGGCGAGCGCCGAACCCCACCAGAACCCCGACGATACCTACGACAAACTCGAAGACACCTGACTCCCCGGCCTGCTGTCGCCAGCAGGGGTTTCTCTCGCGCGACGGCACGTAGCCGCGTCCAACCGTCTTCATCAGAGGTGATTCCAGTTATGCCATCACTCACAGCCGCGTCGAGCGGCGCCGACACCGCACGGTCCGTTCTTCCCGACCGTCCAGCGCAAGCCCGCCGCTCCCAACAGCGA
Source organism: Halorarius halobius (assembly GCF_024298865.1). Taxonomy (GTDB): domain Archaea; phylum Halobacteriota; class Halobacteria; order Halobacteriales; family Haloarculaceae; genus Halorarius; species Halorarius halobius. Next base: position 134,141 of record NZ_CP101163.1, read on the forward strand.
ACCCGACGGTTGACCGAGTACATCCAAGCCCATACCGGCGAAAACATCGAAGTCGTCCTCACATCACACGTCCAGACTGCGTGCGTTCTCCCGGCTGACGCCGATCGCCTAATCGACGCCGATGCGACCGACTTCGACCAGCAGGCCGCCCAGCAGCTCGTCGATGCCGTCGACGGCGACTACCTCGTTCTCATCTCCACCAATCCGGCGAATCTCGATAACCTCCCGCTCGACGACCAGCTCACGGCCGACCGCGCCCAGCAGTTCGGCCTCTCACTACACGAACTTGGCCACATCCGCTACACGAACATCTCGACGGTCGCCGACCACCTTGACGAGCGCGTCGACGAAGAGTATCAGGAGTTCGTCCACGGCCTCATCAACTACGCCGAGGACGCCGCGATCGAACACCAACTCCGAGCGGCACAAAGTCAGCTCGCCGCCGACCGCCTCGAGCTCGTCAACCGGAGTCTCACTCAGATGGCGAGCGATCTCCCCGACACTGCTACTATCACCTTCACCTACCGGGACGCGATCCAGTCCTACCTCTACGACTACGGCATCTATGACTCTGGGAAGAGTGACGTCCTCATCGACCCAGACGACCCCCGGCTCACCTTCCAGTCCCAGGATGATGCGGCGGCATTCGCGCAGACACAAGACGCGCTCGACGACCTCCTCGCGACCGTCCTCAGTGAACCCGACTCCGTGAAGCGTGGGGATGCCGTGCTCGACTGCTGGGAACAGACTATCAAGCCGCTCCTCAACCAGATGGACGAGGACTACCACCAGAAGGGTCAAGAAGACGAAAACACCGCCGCAACGGGTGGCAGTAGTCCGAACACGCCCTCATCGCCCTCTCAGTCCGACTCGTCGATACCCGACGAGTGCGAACAGGGCGAGTCGATCGAACCGTCCGCTGACCCCGACACGGACGCAGAGGTACCCGATGAGTCACCGGAGGATGGATCCGGTGGGTACGGCGCCGCAGACGCCGACCCGAGTGACGTCTCGGAGTCGCCAACCGGCGACAGTCCGGAGACGTCCGGAGATACTCCTAACGGCGAGCAGGGTGAGTCGCCAGCTGACCGCGACCCCTCGGAGGCATCGGGTGACGACGCTTCCGCGGAGCCGCCGGCGGACTTCGACCCAGAGAACGTCTCTCTCGAGCAGACTCAGGACGGGCACTCCACAGACGTCCTCGCCTACCCGGAAATCGGGACGGCAGACACCGCTGACGAGCTCGCTCCCGACGACGCCGGGGCCTCTGCACACGACGACGGAGCCTCGTCCGAGTCCGATGTGGAGTCCGATGCCGAGCCTAACGCCCAGCCCGAGTCGACGGACGCCTCGCCGGACGAGTCGGGGACGGGTGCTGGCAGTGCAAACTCCGTGGAAGGAGAACGTGACAGTGGTGTTGGAGAGTCCAGCGCCAAAGATCTTGAATCCACGTCCGACGAGATCGGAGGGTCGGCGGCCGAAGAGAGCGGCATTGAGGAGCAGGGAGACGGAGAGCCCACCGAGGGCGCCGCAGACAGTAGCGGAGCGTCCGATGCGTCGAGTGCCCCGTCGAACGGGCAGGCGTCGCTTTCGGACTTCCTCGGCGGTGACAGCGCCGGGCGCGACAGCGGTGAGGCCGCGAGTACCGACGAGGAGGCGACCTCAGACGGCTCAGATACCTCAGATACGTCCGACACGACCGGTGGAGACACGGATGGCGCAGGAGCGCCCGACGATCGCGCTGACGGCGTTCCATCTGAAAATGATGGAGAGGTCGGAGACGCGGCTGGCGGCACAGACGGCGGCGACACGGACGACACGGAGAACGAAAGCATCGGCACGACGGGTGAGGATGAAGCGGATATCGACTCAGACACGCTCGACGACCCCGCCGCTGACGGCACTGTCCAAGACGGCGAGACGGACAACACCGGCAAGCCGGCCGAGGAAGCCGCAGCACCGCTCGCCGAGCCAGTGTACGATGATTCCATCGACGAACGAGCCGACGCACTCAGCGCGGACCACGACGCCGCTCACGAGGAAGCCAACCGCGCCACTCCCGATCAGGACGCGCTCGAACGCGACCTCGAAGAAACCGTAGCCGCCCTCGAAGATCTCGTGAGCGACGGCGACACCGACGAGAGCAGCGAGAGTCCCGACACGTCGACCGCACGGCACCGTGGCAGCACCGGCGCAGGAAAGGGAAGTATCGACTCGCTCTCGGTTCTCCCGCAGATCGGTGAGCAGGCACCTCCCGCGAGGTGGCAAGCTGCGACCGCGGGTGCAGACGCCGTCGGTGGCACTCTCCGGATGGCGCTCCGAGAGAGTCGTCGCGACCAGACCCGAAGCGGTGTCACCAGCGGGAGCTTCGACCGGCGCCGCGCTGGCGCTCTCGCCCGCGGCGACGTCGACGCCTTTAGCGTCCGCCAACAGGGTGACGAGAAACAGTACGACCTCGTCCTCGTCCTCGACCGCTCCAGTTCTATGAGCAATCTCATCGACACCGCCGAAGACGCCGTTGCACGGTTCGCTCTGGCCTGCGAGGACCTCGGCATCAACGTCGCCATTATAGACTTCGTCCATGGGGACGCCCGCCTCATCAAACCATTCAGCGTCGAGACCGAACACGTCCAAGCGAGTCTGCTGAGCGGCAAGACGGGCGGCGGGACGCCTCTCACTGATGCTCTCGGACTCGCCCGCCGCCTCCTCGAGCAGCGCCGCGACTCCCCCCTTGTCCTCATCATCACCGACGGCAAGCCCGGCTCCCCTGGTGACTACCAAGAGGAACTCCAACAGACGTACACGCCTGTATGCGGGCTCACGCTTGCTCTCGATTTACCCCGCGGGCAGGCTCCAGAGCGCGCGAAGGACGTCGAGCAGTTCTACGATCGCCACCTCTACGTCCACGACGCCATCGACCTCGACCGCCGCCTCGACCAGTTCGCCGTGATGTTTGACGGGCTGTGAGCTACCCCTGCTACTTGCTCGCTGACGCTCGCTCTTTGGGGCAGGGACTTCCTGTTTCAAGGACGCGCTTTGCAGGCACAACCGCAGTGTCCGCAGGAAGCGCAGTCTTCACAGGCGTTAATTCGGAGTATTCAACTCCTAGGTTGTCTTCCACGACGCAATCGAGTATGGTCAGGACGACGTGACTGTGAGAGTTGACCGTACAAGAGACGGCTTCTACGTTGAGGACACTGGACCTGGTATTCCTGAAAATGAACGTGACGATGTATTAGATAGCGGTTACACAACGAAACGAGAGGGAACCGGATTTGGACTCGCGATTGTCAAGCGGATCGTTGAGGCCCACGGCTGGGAGATCTATGTGACCGAAGGCAGTGACGGCGGTGCACGGTTCGAAATTATCGGTGTCGCCCAATCCTAAGCGCCACCAACGCCTTCATCGTCATCATCTCGCGAGAGAAGGAAGCCGACCCCACCACCTATTACCGCACCTATCGGTCCGCCAGCAGCGAACCCCATTGCAGCGCCACCACCAGTCCCAATGGCCTGGCGCTGGCCCTGTGTCATTTTTTCGTGCATCCCCAGGCTGACTGTCCCCGTGCCGTCGCACTTCGGACAGTCCCCAAAGCCTGTTTGCGGATCGGTCGTTGCGCCACTCCCGTTACAGGAGGGGCACTTCTTCGTCTCGCCCATGCACCATGATGGCCGTCAGAACGGCAAAGTTGTTCCGGTTACTCAACCCGCTCAAAATACATGTGCCCGTTGTTCTCACGGCCTGGGCCGGTGTAGTAGAGGCCTTCGAGTGTCTCTGTGTCTCCCTCGTCGCGGTACTCGAGAGAGGCGGTGCCGAAGTGCATGTCCAGGCCCTCGACCAGCGTGGAGCCCTCGTTCTCGTACTGGTAACTGATGCTCGGCCACTTTCCCTCCTCGGTCAGCATGGTCGCACCGTTACTGTCCGAGCGCGACTGTGTGGTCCTGAAGTGGACGTTGATCTTACGCCACGTCTGGTCGATGTCGAGCCACGCCTTCAGTTTCTGGCCGTCCTCGCTGGGATTGTCGTCGGAATGGAGCGCCTCATCGTCGATGTCTCCCTCATACGACGTGACGATCCAGCCCTCCCACTCCCCGTTGAGGTTCGGAACACGAGTGATGCCCAGCGCTCGCGCAGGCCAGGTCTTCCAGAACCACCCGACATGGGCTTTCCAGACGACGGCGAAGGCGAGACCCCACGAGACAACGAATCCAGCCGCAAACGGAAGAACAGTCGAAAGCTCCGAGGTCATAACCTCGACGAGGATCGTGAGCCCGTATGCGAGCAGTGCCAGGACGCCGTAGACCTTCGGGCGGAGGTCGTTGTCCGTGGAGTACGTGTGCATGGCTTACCAATTGTCCCAAAGGTTGATCATCGCGTCGACGTACTGGTCCGCGTACCGGGTGTTCCACTCGGCAGGTCCCGAGCCGAATATGTCGGTGATGCCGTTCTGGCAGGTCCAGTCGCTGTAGTCGGTCTCGTTCAGGTAGCGGATAATCTTCAACACCCGATCCTGCTTGTCGTACGTGTAGCGCCCATCCGGGACGTTGTACAGCAGATTCTCGATGAAGTACGACGGGACGTTCTCCTTGTCCAGCGTGTTGTTGTCGACGAGGTAGTTTCGGGCTCGCTTGAAGATCCGGACGGTCTCCTTGAAGCGGTTGTTCGTGCTCGACTGCTTGGTGCTCCCCTTGTCGATGTGCTGCTTGGGGTAGTTGACGATCTTCGTATTGCTGAGGTCGAAGAACGCGATCCCCGAGTGGTAGCCGTTCGGGTAGTGATAGTAGTCCCGGTGGTTCGCGCAGACGAGCACGTCGGCGTTGAAATTGCTCGTGTTGACCTCGATGGCCTTCCCGACCGGGTCGATAGCCGCGGAGCCGAATCGGGACTCCAGCACGTCGACGACATCGGTGCGGAACTCGTTCCAGCTGTAGTCCGGGTCGCCGGAGGTTCGTCGCCATCTGTCTCGCTCGTCTGGACTGAGCGCAGATACATCGGCATAGTACATGTCCGTGAGCTGGACAACGATGTCCACGTCGCTGCTCGCCCGCACGATGGTGTAGTTCGCGTAGGAGCCCTGCAGATACGTGTCAAAATCCGGGTCGGCGAGCGTATCACTCGACTGTAGCTCGTTCTGAATTCGGTTCTGAGTGCGTTTCGCCGATTCGATGGGGCCGTTATCGTATTGGGACCACGATTCGAGCGTCCCTGGGTCGATAGCCATAGGTCGGATATGGGTATCTTCCCCGTGGACGGGCAAAGACTTCCCGGTAACACTTTCACCCCGCTGTGCGAATCATTAAAAGTCGGTAAGCATTACCTACGTGTATGAACGACACGCTTTCTCTCAGAGGCTCCCATGGCCATTGATGAGGACACCCTCGAAAGCTGGACGGACCCGAAACGAGCCGCCCTCCAGTCCGCGCAGGACACCCACACCAAGATCCGGAACGCGCTCAACGACAGCGATACGTTAGACGACATCGACTTCCACGACTTCCTCCAGGGCTCGTATGCGAACAACACGATCATCCGCGACTCAAGCGACGTCGATATCGTCGTTCGGCTCGACGAGTTCGAGTACTTCAATCTCCACGACCTTGACCCGGAAGATCAGGAGGACGTGGACGTCGAGGATTTCGACTACGGCTACGACGAGTTCCGCGACGACGTGCTGAGCGTTCTACAGGATACATATCCCGAGGGGACGTTCGACCCGTCCGGGAATGCGATAGAGGTCTCCGCGCCGGGGCTCCCACTCGACGCCGACGTCGTGGTCTGCGCCCAGTACAAGCACTACTACAACTATCCGCAGGGTTACTACGAGGGGATCGTCTTCTGGCCGACCGACTCGATCTCCTCGGTCGTGAACTACCCGACGCGCCACCGAGACCACGGGTCGGACAAGCAGGACGACACTGACGACCGGTTCAAGGAGACGGTGCGGATGTTCAAGAACGCCCGCAAGGAGATCGTCGCGGACGGCTACATCACTGACGATATCGTTGCGTCCTATTTCATCGAGTGTCTCCTCTACAGAGTGCCACCGGGCCGGTACGTCGACGACCTCCAGGAACGGTATCTCAAGATCGCCTCCTACCTGCAGGAGACCGACTACTCCGACTGGCGGTGCCAGAACGGCGTGACCGATCTCTTCGGCAACGGGTCGACGAAGTGGGACACCTGGCACGCCAAGCTGTTCATCGACGCTCTGGAAACGTACTGGGAGAACGCCGAGTCCAATAGCATGAATGCACGTCTATTCCAGCGATAACGAGTTCCGGTCGACGTTCCTGGCGATCCTGGGCGTGATCGCGTTCGTCATCGTGTTTGTATTGAACGTCTATGTCTTCCCGTGGCTCTACCAGCAGGTTCCGTTCGAGATCCCGCCGCTGATCGTTCCGGGGCTGGCCTTCGGAGTCGTACTTGGGCTGATCCATCGAGTGTTCGACCGGCGGTTATGGAACAAGCCCTGGATGCCCGATCTCATCGTCGCCGTTCCCGATCTGACCGGTCACTGGGAGGGCGAGATCAAATCCAGCTACGATGGCGAGATTCCGGACGACTACCTCGCTGACGGCGGGCACCAGCCGATGTCGGCAACCCTGGATATCGAGCAGACATGGAGCAAGATCATTGTTCACTTCGAAACCGAGCGGTCACCCTCGGTCAGCACGGGTGCCAGTTTCCAGACCGACGGAACGCTACACACAAAACTCGCCTATCTATTCGAAAACGAAGGTGCAGACGTCGATGAGCAGGCGGAAGATGAAGGGCCATACGACGGAACGGCGCGACTCACATACCGGGAGTCAGAGGACCGGTTGGCGGGTTACTATTACACTGGCCCTGCCCGTGCTTCTGAGCAGGGTGGTAGCCAGAAAACGACGTATGGCACGATGGTGTTCACTCGCGAGAGCGACGAACCCCGGAAGTGAAACCGATTATCCGGACTATCGGTCAGCCGCCGACGCGACAGCTCCGTCTTCGATCAGCGTTGCTCGACCGTTACCGACGACTCATCACAACAGAACAGGTGGCTCAGGTCAGGCTAACTGGCGATGCCTTGTGAGGTACTGAGTTTCTTTCCCACAGCTGTCTTAATGACTAGGCCAAGAACCGCCCTATCCTCGTATTTCTCCTCGCCCACACTGAGTCGAACGGTGCGATCGAACTATGTCCACACACCTCCCGACGAAGATCTTCTGCCACTGGTCGACGATGGTCGACACTACGACCAACGTCGCCATCGACTCGAACGACCAGTCCCATCGCGTCGTCATCCGCGAATGGCCCGACCGCCTCCAAACCGACGTCGTCCACGAGCAGCGCGTTGGCGCAGGCGACGACTGGCAGGCCGCGGATCTCGAGGAAGTTCACCCACTCGTCCATCGAGGCGAAACCACGCTCTGTACGTGGACAAAAACGCGCTACGACCGAGGGATCGCGATGGCGAGCCACCGGAACGACACCGAGCATCGCATCGTTATTCGTACTATTGAAGCCGACAACGGCTTCGAGGTTGTTCACGAGCGTCGCGGGTCCAGCGAGGACACCTGGACGGCTGTCGACGACCATCAGATCACAGCCTAGCCACACCCAGACAGATGCCACGAGACAGATTCATCGGCAACAGCCCTGAGGACGCCCTCGAAGCGTTCATCGACGGGTGGTGTCGCGAGCACGAACGAGACAGCTACAGTTACGCGTACAAGCACAAGCGAATCACCGAGGATCCAGAGGACAAGCCGAACGCCGACGCGAAGTTCCGGTTCACGCGAACAGAGACGTTCTACTCACCGAGCTATCGAACGTACGAAGGCTACATCTACGAAACACACGGCGGTCGGTACGCGGTCGAGCATTGGAACAGTCATGTCGATCGTAACACTCCGCCGCCGAAGCCGCCAGGAAAGACGCCGGGCCGCCTCCGAGGGCGGCGACCACGTGACACTCGATACTGATCGAGTACGTCGAAATACCCATTTCTGTTGCGGTCTGACTACAACACAAGACGATAGCCCCCGACCACCACACCAACGCGGACGGGGGCGCTGAACTACGATCCCGACTGGCCCGTTCCCTCGCTACCAGCGGTTTCGAGGACGTCTTCGTCATCGAGCGAGCGACCGCCAAGAAGATCCTCACGGAGAAGTGCCAGCAACTCATCGCCCGCATCCGTGAAGGCGATATCGAGTCCGTCCGCGCCCTCGCCGATGACCTCGATCGCGACGTCTCCGGTGTCAGTCGCGACCTCAATCTTCTCTTTGAGGCCGATATCATCGAGTTCGATACCGACGGCCAACGCAAAATCCCCTACCTCAAGCACGACACTGTCGTCGCCGAACCCATCGCGTAGCGACCTACGGACTCGGGCGAACGCTGTCCGGGAGACTCGGGACACGGTCACGAAGCTCAGTGAGGCAAGTTTCGAGGATTGCCATCGGATTCGAGTCTGTGAAGGATGCAGACTCACGGTGCGGTGCTGGCCACGCTTCGTGGTCAACTTGGAAATGACTTGGGCCGAGCTTCTCGTGGGTTTTGTCTTGATGCCAGCCACATGACCACGGGGTCCCCGGTTCATTATACTGAATGCGGAACTCATCGCGCTTGGAATGGGGGCGCCACTCGAATTCAAGTGTCGCGTCGCCAGCGTCCGTGTTCTGGTCAAAAAAGACCGCGCGATCGAGGGTCGCTACGAGACGGACTGGCCGCATCGGACTTGGTTTGGCTTCTACGGTCGTCACGCCAGCTTCCCGTTGAAGTCGATTTGTGACTCGTTTGTGGACCTCGTATCGGTGGAGATGCGTGTCTCCAGAAATCGGCGGATTTCCCATTTTACTGTCACCGAGTCAGTTGGCGGAGGCAATACGACTCTCACGAGTCGCCTCAATCGTATCATAGAGCTGAATCGCCTGCTTGATGAGCATCGCTTGGTGCTCATAGTAGTCCCAATCCTCCGCGTCGTGGCGCCGCTGCTGGCGTTCGGATGCCGGGATATCATCACCGACGGTCGCCCGAAGTTCGTCAGCGGACTCCACATCGTACTCCTCTTTCCACTCGTCGATATCGTCCCGGATTGCATCTAGTTCAGCCGTGAGTTCGTCTTTTCGATGGTCGTTGACGAGGTCACGGATCTGATCGAAATACTGGGTGACTGGATCTGGATAGTAGCGGGTCTCGCGGCCCCGCTGGATCGTCGCGAGTTTATCCGCTTCGACCAGTTGCGTGAGATACTTTTCAGCCGTGTTTCGGGCAACACCAGCAGCCTCAGCTATCTCTCCCGCATTTTTTGGTTCACGAACCGTCATCGCAACCTCCCGAATCCGGGCGACCTTTGCCGTGTGATCCGTGGTTCCAGAGTCGCTCATACACGTATTCGGATCTCCAGCACCATTACTGTTTTGAATCCTAGTTCAAAATATTGAATTAGTCTTGTTTTTCGCCCGCATACCGACGAACGGGCCTCGCATCCATCGCTGCGACGCCGTTCGAAGAGGAGATTCGCTATGATCGACTTCGAGTCCGCAATCCAGTCCACACTCATCCAGCTCAACAACGAGCATAGCCACACCGAGCTCGACCCCTACACCTTCCACCCGAGTCAGCTCGCGAAGTGCCCCCGCCAATGCTACAACTCAAAACTCGGTCTTCTCGACCATACCGACGCGCTTGGCACCTTCCATACGGGAACCACCATCCACGAGTTTATGGAAAACGAGGTCACCCCGGACCTTGACGTCGAAACCCAGAGCGAAGTCGCAATCGAGATGGAGATGGATGGGCTCACGATTATCGGCCATGCCGACCTGTACGAGCCTGGCACCAACACTGTCTACGACTACAAGTCGCGAGCAAACTGGTATCGGTTCAATCCACCCATCAAGCGCCATCTAGATCAGATCAATCTCTACATGAAGGCGCTTGGTGCGTCTTAGGGCCAGATCGTGTACCTCGCGAAGTCAGATCTCGAAGTTCGGACGTGGCCACCGGAGAGTGCCGGCATTGATGGCTTCGGTCCCGACCCGGGGCGCGTCCAGGACCTTCTCGAGAAAGGCAAGCACATCGCCGCCACAATTATCGACGAAGGCTACCCGACGAGCAAAGAAGATATTCCCTTTGAGAAGTGTGTCTGCTGGCTCTGCGAGAAGGAATCCCTTCGCTTCGATCATCTCCAAATGGATGCTGATTCGACCGAAGCGTGCAACGCACTCGGAGTAGAAGGCGACGATACAACGGACTTCGAATCGGCTGAGGAAGACAACAGTGGGGACGCCACAAGTAGTAGTGGCGTCTCCCAATCTCCTGCTGACGTCTGAACACTATCATCTACCGCCCCCATTCTCATCTGTCTCCGGCCGACCACTTCGATGGATTCTATCGAGGAATCAGATTAGCTCAGTAATCCAAGATCGTTGAGTCGATCTTCGATGTTTACCAGGGCTTTTTCAGCGTCATCGAGTTGTGTTCCACCAGTGATGACGAGTTTCCCACTTCCAAAGAGGAGTGCGACCACGTCCGGGTCATCGAGTCGGTAGACAAGCCCCGGGAACTGTTCAGGTTCGTATTCGACGCTTTCGAGGCCCAGACCGATCGCGATGGCGTTCAAATTGAGGGTGTGGTCGAGATCCCCACTTGAGACAATATTCTGAATTTCAATCTCTGGCGAGGCTACGACATCGACCCCCAACTTGCGGAGTTCGTCGAAAACGTGGTTAAGCGCAGTCGTCACGTCGTCAACGCTGTTTGCTCCCGTACAGACGACTTTTCCCGAGCGGAATATGAGTGCTGCAGCTTTGGGATCGTGCATCCGATAGACGAGTCCCGGGAAGTTATCGGGATCGTAGTCGGTCGCTCCTAAGTCTCCAGAGAGCGTTTCGAGGTCGAGTTCTTGACCGATATCGGATGAGGCAACGACGTTCTCGACTTGAATTGACTCCGCTGTCATACTCATAGAGATATCTACCAGTCACGAGTGTCTTAAAAACAGGTGGGTGAATTCGGGCAATGGGTGTAGTACTTTCCAGCCGAGCTAGAGGTCGCGGGGCTGGACAGTTTTCCGATCGTTTTCCTCGGCACGCCGGGCTGCATCTTCGAGCACTTCAGTTACTTCGTCGTCCAGTGCTTCGTAGAAATCCGCCGAGACGTTGTGGTCATTGAGCGCTTCTTTTACGGCCGATTTGACGATCAGGTCTGTCATACGCAGCGGTATTTCTCACGTCCTCTGTATAAACATACAGGTATCCGATTCGGCGCTTGCAGAGGTTTTACCGCCATCTGCAGGACAACAGACGTATGGGATAGCACTTCGTATCAGGGAGCGGGACGATGCACGACCTGACCGGATTCCAACGGGACCTCCTGTACGTGATTGCTGGCCTTGATGAGCCCCACGGCCTCGCCATCAAGGAGGAACTCGAAGACTACTACGAGAAAGAGATCCATCACGGCCGACTCTACCCGAACCTCGACACGCTTGTTGAGAAGGGACTCGTCGAGAAAGGCGAGAAAGACCGGCGAACGAACGTCTATACGCTCACCCGTCGTGGCCGTCGTGAAATTGAGGCTCGACGCGAGTGGGAGTACCAGTACGTCGAACCCGCAGAGTCCGCTCCTGCATAGATACGCTTAAACAGTTAATCCAACCTATCGAACGAAGTTTACTCCCCTCCACCATTATATCCATTCAGATGCACGACGAGGCGTTCTTCGAACAGCTACGGTCAATTTGTTCAGACGCTGTTGATGCGTACCGGAAGGAGTACCCGGACGCACCACCCCTAACCGATTCACTCCTACAGAGTTCCGATGGTCCTCTCGCAAGCGAGGCTGACCTTCACGAACGCTTCGATGAACTCACGCGATTTTACGACGACCTTCTCGATGTCGATTCCACACCGTACCGCGAGATGTGGCGTGAACATCTTGTGTACGACTGTTCGCGTAGGGAGCGTCTCGCACTTCTCACGAGCGATCTGCCGGCCTCATTAACGCTCGTGTTCATCGGCGGGCGATATTCCGCGCGGACGGGCAGAATCGGCGTGAGCCCAGGGCAGCTCCCCGAGACGACGGCGTACACGTATTTAGCGTCGGAGTTGTGCCACGCGTATCAGCACCAGTTCGACTCACCAACGTGGAAACACCCGTACCTGCAGGAAGGTTTCGAGCAGGCAGTGTCAGTCCGTACGCAAGCACATTTCGCCACTGAGCTACAGTACGACTTCTTGACTCATCTCGCGGAGAGACAGCATACGAAGACACTCTTGGAGGGCGTCCTTGCCCACGGAACGCGTCGAGGCGGGATCACACCGACGGCCGTTCGTGAACTCGGTGTTACCGACGAGGAGCTGGCTGCGCTTCGATCTCACCGTTTGTGGCGGCCTCTCGGATATCTTCGCCCGCGGTACTTGTGGAGTGATGTTGCATTCCTCCCCGAATACGCCCTTTTCGGCTCATTGCTCCTTGTGAGTGAGGCAGCGGACATCTCGGCTCCCTATGCCCGGGCGTTCCACGGCAACCACCCGTGGACATCAGTTATCGACGAAATCACTGCCTCAACACCCGGCTGGCTCTGGCGTCTCTATCATCAATAACAACCATCCTGACGCACGAAGGCGAGTCTTCAGCTAGCTTATCGACCTGTTCAAGGTCCTACTCCTAGGGATCAGCGGCTGTCCTCAATAGGTTTCATTGTGGCGTAATTCCGATGGGGACCATGGCGTGACTGATCGAGAAACCAATTACAGGAGAGCAATTATGCTCGACTCGCTCTGTTACTGTGGATACTGTTATCGGTATGGATTCCACTCGTAGACAGTTTCACCATCATCTGTCTCGGAGGCTTGATAATTGACTGAGTGGTCCCAGCCACCATGTCGCCAGAGTTGATCGAACGTCTTCCGCATCACATCCGGGACATCGACATCTGGATTGTCGATTTGGACGCGATTCAACCGTATCTCGTCCTCGGTGAAAGGTCGCACATTGCTGGGGGGTCGGTTTGATCCACTTGGTCGGGAAAGTGTGTACCCCTCGGCACCCAGTATGCTGACGTACACATAGTAGGGCGGGTAGATGTCTGCTTCGTCAAACGTCCCGAGAGCAGTGTGGACGAAGTTCGCTATGAGTCGATCAATAGATGTCCGGAGTTGGGGGTTGTCGCTGGGATACAGAGCTGTGAAGATACCTTCAGTCCACCCGTCCCGATGGATAGCAGTGTATCTCTCCCTCTCGGTGCCATCATGGAAGCGTCGATTATTTTCGGTGATCTTCACCTTCGGTCGTGTTACAGCGTATGCATCACGTTTTTCGAACTGAGGTGGGTGGGGGAGGTCGCCTGCATACCGGTCGTGATGGTCGTCAACGGCTTCCTGAGGAATGACATGGACGACAACCAAGGCTGGGTCCTCGACAATTGTCCCATCGGGAGCTTGTCGGCGCTTCACACGATCCAGCAAATCCTCATAGAGATCATCTACTTCTGACTCAATGTCTACGAACGGTCGATTGGGGTCGACACGGAGGTGTTCCCGGATCAGATCGTTGTTCTCACGATCGCCCACCAAGCTGTTCCGGATTTTCGAGAAGTCCCAAACCGTCGTGGGAATTCCCCATTCCTCGTGGAGCTCCTCTTCAACCCGATCCCGTTTGGTCGTACTGGGGTCTTGTGTTGTGGCGAAAATGTAGAAGTCAAAGTCACGATCGAAGTTCTCAACAGCTGTTTCGATGTCGTCGTGGGCTTTCCCGACCCAATTGTCTTTCTGCACGGAGCAATGAAGGATCCCGTCTCGGTCACCATCCACGAGGAAGGCGTCGCGACCGCCATCGGGACCGCTTGTCCCCGTTGGATCCACTGTGTATCCTTCCCGCTCCAATAAATCGTGCATCAACCGTTCAAACCGGTCACTGCCTACTGTTTGGAGAGCGACCTCAATTCGGCTGTTCGACATAGTTGTGTATACTCTTTGTTTTAGTTAGTTGTATTGACTTCTTTGAGGATATCGACTTGAACGCTGCTTTCGAGCTGAAGACGCCGTTATATCCTATTTGTGGGCCTATTGCACACACGGTATTCTCCTGCTGTAGCAACTCTTCTCGTTCAGTCATACGAGGATGCTAACTCGGGATTCACCTATTTGTTCCATCGGTGGAAAATCCCAACCAATTGGAATTTCCAACCCGACTATTATTCATACACTCCATTCTTCCCTCCTCAGATACATCAGATATCGCAGTCACCACAGAGCCGTCACGTTGGGAACCTCAGCAATCTCAGATATGGCAGATATATCAGCAAGGGAAGTCGGCCACCATTGAGCTATCTATCTCATTCCCAGATACCTCAGATACATCAGTCATCTCAGTTTCACTACTTACGGACCAGCTATCAGTTATCTCAGATACCGTAGTGAGATGCCGTGTTTACGGGAATAGTGTTAGATGCGTCAGATATCTCAGATACACCAGATAGGTTCCTCCCAAGAACTTCTCAACCTGTCTCATCCCTCGATCAATCTTCTCAGATACGTCAGATACAGCAGGTACGTCTGACAAACAATTATATCAGACGCCTCAGATACATAGGTCAT
>NZ_CP101164.1 GCF_024298865.1 Halorarius halobius
CCATTATTCACGGCTCTACGTGCCATTCTTCGACATTATCCATTAGCCTAATTCATCTACATAATCTGAATATGCCATTCCCGGGGAGGATTGGTCGTGTTTACCACCTGCATTATCTATATACATTAGGTGGATGAATTAGGTGGATGGATTGGCTGTATGTCTGACGTACCTTTATTATGTAGACGAGCAATCTGTCGAATACATGCCCATCACATATACCATCTACTCAGAATCGGGGGGCATTCACAAAACAACGTGGACCGCCAACCTCGCAGAAGCCCACGCTCGACAAGGGTTCGATGTTCTCGTCATCGACCTCGACCACCAAGCCGCGAACCTCACCTACCTCTTTGATGTCGAGGAAGGTCGCGACGATCCCGATGCTGACAATCTCGTACGACACGTCCTCGGGCGGCCAGATGGGGACTTCGAGGATCTAATTCGCAGCACCGATGAGGGAGTCGACGTACTCCCTGCCCACAATATGCTAGAGGAGTTCACCGAACTCCTCCTCCAACGCGAACGCTTCGAGGAGAACATGGGTGACGAATTTGACCGCTACGAGCAGCTCTACAACGTCCTCTGGGAGGAGAATGACGTGCAAGACGACTACGACGTGGTCATTATTGACCCGAACGCCCGCGCCGAGATTATGCTGTATAACGCCATCTACGCTACTCGTACCCTCGTCGCACCCAGTAAACCAGCCGGGAAGGGCAACAAGAGTCTCGAGGGACTCGCAGAGCTCTTAGAGAGTATGAGTGAGAACCTTAGCATCGACGTCGGCGTAGCCGCAGTCATTCTCTCTGGTGCTGGTACGACCAGCACACACACTCGCTATATCGAAGAAATGGAGGATGAGTACGGCATCGCCGCAACTATTGGCGAACGACAGAGTATGATGGATGAGATGTGGGACGCCCAAGGAACGGCGTTCAAAGTCGTCGAGGAAGGTTGGCACAACGGTGAACCGGGAACCCGACGCCTCCGGGAGCGCGAAGTAGAAACACTCGAAACCATTCTCGAGATTGCCAACTACCTCACTGATGAGTTCGGCGTCGAACCGCCCCAGGAGCCGTCTCTCAATATTGAGGAGACGGAGGTGGTGTCCTGATGGGGGGACTGAAGAAGGGAACCGGAAGCCTGGATTTCGATGAGGAGCCCGACGAGGAGGACGACGACGCAAAAGTGTCCGAGTCTGAGGCGGAGGAGAAATCAGCAGATGCAGAGGCTCAGCCAGACCAACAGGCCGAATCCGAATCGTCCACAGAGACGGTGTCTTCCTCAGAAGGAATGACTCAGGCGGAGGCGCAAGCACAGACGCAGGCAGGGGAATTCGATATGGACAGCCTTCCCTACCTCGTGCAACGGCAGATGCGCGGTGCGTCGGTGAACGCTGACCGGACAAAGCAACTGCTGCTGGAGGTTCGTCCCTTTGTCAAAGATGGCGAAGAGGCGTTCCTCAACGATCTTCAAGACCTTGTCGACGGCCCAGTTTACAAAGGCGACGCTCGCGAAGCCGCGATGGTAATCGCGCAGGAACACCCCGAACTCGTCGCTGAAAAGCTCCGTGAGTGGGGTATCGAATACCTCGATAAATAAACCGAAAAGCACCGAGAACTCCGGTTCTTCCCGCCTTCTACGAGTCTGTCTGACGGTGCGACTGTCACAGATCGGTGCACAGCGGTTGCGGGGAGATTACTCGCCGTCGGAATCAGGGTCGGAGTCGGCGCCGGCGTCGTGTCGAGCATGCGGTTCTTGATCATGTTCGGCGAACGCTGCTTCAGCGCGCTCGGCCAGCTCCCCCGCCTCGATGTGCGAGTAGTGCTCGCGAACGATCTCTTCGGAGTTGTCTAGGTATCGCGCCGCCTCAGCGTGCCCGTACGCTCGGACGAGCACCTCCCCGACACCACGACGAGCGCCGTGGGGAGCGAGATATCCATGCTTATCGTCGAGGTCGATGCTCGCCTCCTCTGTGAGTCGCTTCAACACCTCGCGAGCGCCGTGTGTCGTCAGCGCGGGCGGGTCGATACCGTAGTCAGCGAGGAGTTCGATAGCCGCCCCCTCACCGTCGTTCACCATCTCCCGGCGGATTGCTTCGACCTCACTTGGTTCGTACCCTCGAGCTTTCATCTCCTGGGCGAACGTCTTCACCAGCGTCGGATAGTCCAGTGTCGGGAACACCGGCCACTCATCGCTCGGTGGGTCGATCACGCTCTTCAGCCGCTGAAGTGAGGGAATCGCTGGATCAGGCAGGGGTCGGTCGTCCCATCTCCCCGTCTTTCCGAGAACCTGGATGTTGTTGTCCTTGAGGGAGACGTCTGCCCACCGTAGGCCATCACGACCACGCCGATCGTCGTTCCCATCGGCCAGTGTCTCCGCGCCACGAACCCCCGTGAAACAGAGCACGTAGACCAAGGCCCGGTCGCGACACGCCTTGATTGCAGCCTGGCGGTCACTCGCGATAGCGTCGATGGCTTCGTGTGCCTGCTCGTTAACGTACTCGAGAAGCTCCGCCCGTTGCTCGGCAGACCACGCTTGCTGTTCCCCACTTTTCCGGCCTGTCTCTTCGGGGAGTGGCTCTTTTGCCCGTCGCCGTTGAGCGATATTCCCCGAGAGATAGCCTTCGCGGGCCGCCCAGCCACAGAATCCAGAGACGTGCGCGTAGTAATTCCGGATCGTTCCCTCGGTCCAACCCTGTCGCGAGAGATGCCGAGCATACTCGCGGAGATCGCCTACGGACAGCCCCCCGAATGTCACCGACGACGCCGGGCGATCACCCGCCAGGAACTCGATGAGACGATTCACCTCGCGTTCAGCGTGGCGTCGATACTGCCCGCTCTTGCCGTTGCGTCCCTTCCCCTTGTCCGTGAGGTAATCCTCAAGGACGTCGACGATAGCAACTGCAGCGCCGTCTCTGTCACCCGTCTGCCTGTGCCTCTCGTCGGAACTCATCGTGGTCCCCCACCGCGGTCTGGGTCGGTTGGTGTTCGCCCTCGATAGCGAGCGGAAAGTCCCTCAGATTCTGCAGGGTCGTCCTGAGTGGTTGTATCCCCGGGTTTGGGTGGCGTCATCGTACTCAGTGTGGCAGACGGCGGCTAGCTTCTTGAATCTGTTTACGTTTATCGCAGTAAACGTAAATACTCTACTCCGACAGCTAAACACCCCACAACTCTCGATAGACCTCCTCTACCCTCTGAATACGTCATTTTGACAGGGCCATAAATCGCATACCGCGATATACTTTTCCTTCGGTTGGAAGTTGAGACTACGGAGGGTTTAGTGGGCCTGTAATGCGTGGTTTCGGGCGAATCGGTGAGTGAATACTGCTTCAGGTTGCCGTCAAAACGATCATTCCTGTTGAATTTTCTATCATATGGACGATTTTCTGCAACTTAGGGTAGTGTTGCCACTCAGACGTCCATCTATCACGGGTAGAGAACCGGACTACCCGATTCCGGTCTCCTTTTTCAACAGTGTGAGTGTATTATCGGCAGTCACCATCGGTGACCGTTCGTATTCTCCAGTCAACTCGACCTGCACGAGCAAATCGACCGCTCGCCAGATAGAGTACAACAGACAGGCGAACGCGAAGTAGAAGAATCGCAGCCCGAAATCCGTCGACGTCGTCGCGGCCATGAACCGCTTAATCGACCGATAGCCACTCTCGATCTCCCACCGATACCCATACTCGCTGAGAAAACCGCCACCCCGATTGGACATGAATACCGAGTACTGCCGGTGGTCGTCATGCTCGGAGTTCTCTTTCCGACGGTAGATCAGCGTCGTCTCGTGCCACTCGTTCTTCCCGAGATGGAGCTTCCGGTCGGTCTCGTACCGGTCTTGGTCGCGCTGGAGCAATCGTTTTGCCTGAGCTTTCTCACTCGTCTGCATCCGCTTCGGCACGACGTAGGAGAGCCCGCGCTGGCTGATCATCTCCAGGATGTGCTGGCTGTCGAACTCTCGGTCCATCAGTACGTTATCGACGTGAACGAGATCCTCAGCCGAGTCCAGCAAGTCCTCGACGATCTCCTTGCGTGACTCGCCTTTCCGTACCGGGCGAGCATCAAGGACGAGTGGGACGGCGTTGCCCACGAGCTGGACTGTCGCCCACTGGTAGGCGTACTCGTCGGTCTTCTCCTTCGTCCCGATAATCTCGTCCTCATGGCCCGTCCTATCGCCGGTAAAGGGGTCGTCCTCAGTGATGTCGATGGCGACGATGCCTGCGCGGAAGAACTCCTCTGTCTCTGCGGCCTCGTCAATGAGGTGACGGATCGCCTGTCGGTACATCTCGCGGATCTGCTCAATGGAGAGATCGCGTACCTGGTCGCGATGACCATGCCCGAGTGGCGTTCGATTACGCGTCGACTCGTGGATGAAGCTCCGAGCGCCCTCGTTAGCCGCCAAGTTCTCTCGGAGCCCCAAGTAGGTCTGTAAGCCCCAGTAAGCGTTCTCGGGAATCTCACAGCCCTCGCCACGATTGAGCGAGAACGCGGGGAACACGACGCGACTGACGTGCTTGGTAACCGTCCCTGCCTCGTCAAGGATGGCCCGATCGTCGGGGTCTGCTTCAGCGGCGGCGTCGCCTTGATCCGGGAGGTTTCGTTCTGGTTCACGTGGTACAGCGACATCCGCATTTTGTGCTTTGATGAGGATCGTTCGAGCCGCTTTCTGGACCGTCTCGCGGAGATCTCCCGTGAAGCGCTCGTTCCAAGTGCGCCACAGTGTCGATTGGTTTGGGACTGACTCCAATCCTAAGCGTTCGCAGAGTGCGGGATGGCTATCGAGGTACTCAACGAGATGTGTTTCGTGCTGCCATCCGTGGAGTTCCTTCAGCACGAACACGCGAAAAAGGGTGTCCATCTCGTAGCGTGTCGAACTTCCGTAGCGATCATAGGCCACGAACCTGAAGTAGGCTATCGGAAGTTCGCAGACGAACTGTTCGAGCGAGTTATGACCTGGGTGCGTAAACCAGATACTCGAGACGACTCGAACGTCCGATTCTAACCCACCGAGTGAGGAACGATCGTACAGCGGCGTCGAGTCATATGTGGGCCATTCGACGCGTTGCTGGTGCCCGATTCGTCGAAAGACGCTGCGGCGAGACTCACGAGTCGCGACCACTACAGATGGATAGCCTGGACACGCTCAAGAATCCGTTTAACCGACTAGTATAGAGAGTCCTGTGGTCCGTTGAACCCATCAATAAGCTCGGCCTGTGGTTATTAGCAGCCGGGAGTGGGGACGGCAATAACTCATCAGCGCCGAGCGAGGCGATTCACTCTCGCGGGTAGGAGTACGCGAGGACCTCGTTCGCGTTCTCGTCCAAGACGATGACCGTGTCGCCGTCGTTGTTCCAGACAGGCTTCCCCGCGTCCCAGTAGAGATCGGTCTCCGTGGACTCGCCCGCTCCCGAGTGGAGGCGGAAGCTCTGCCCGGCCGCTAGGACGAACCCATCCGGGACCGCGAACTCTGCGCCGGCTGTGTCGCGAATCGTGTAATTCGAGAGGTCGAGTTTCTCGTCGCCGTCGTTCGTGAACTCGACATACTCCTCAGCGAGGTTCTTCCGGTCGTCATCCTCGGGGTCAACGTGCAAATCGGAGACGACGAGCTGGGCTGGCTCCTCGTCTACGTTGTAGAATCCGCCCGGTTGCACAACATCGCGACCCCGGACGTACGTCTTCTCACCCGCCTTCGAGACCAGATAGCCGTACGCCGAATCCAGCGAGAAGTTCGCAGCCTTCGCCTTGTACTTCAGATACAGCGTGCCGCCCTGCTTCGTGTACGTCTGGGGCTGGGCGGCGTTCTGCCCCGCCAGATACTGCTTCGAGCCGAAGTTCACCGCGTAGTTCCCCGGGTCGAGATCGTCCGGGCCGACCCACTCGCTCTCGTCGACGCCGGCCGGCGGATCCTTCACCGCCACCGTCAGCAGGTCATTCGAGTACGGGTCGAACTCGGCTTCCTCGGAGTCCGGCATAATGTCGATGTTTGCCTTCTTCACCGTCTTCCCCTTCGGTGGCTTGATTTTCACCGGCTTCTCCTGATAGAGGTCGTGCCGGGTCAGATTGCCGAGGTCGCCCGAGATGAACGTCCAGGCGTCGACACCGCGCAGCGTCTTGGGGTTCACGCTGATGGTGAAGTCCGTGCGGTCGAGGACACCCCAGTACGCACCGCCGTCGCTGGTGTTCTCACCCCATTCCCACTTCACCTTCTGATTGCCGCCCTCCCATTTCTCGAAATCGTCACTCACGCTCATCGGGTCGTCACGGACTGCCCACTCGCCTTGGTCGCGGCTCAACCCCGAGAACGCGAATGTCGCCGTCCCTCCGTGGCCGACGTCAGCCGACCCATGCAGGAAGACGAGCGACGAATCGACCGGGCCGTCGTAAATGAACATCCGCGAGACGGCGTCCTCTTCGATGATGTCCCCCTCGGGACTCGCAGACGTGTCCGTGTAATCGTAGAACTGCTCGACGTTCATCTCGTCCTTCGAGATCGGGTTGACCTGATACCGTAGATAGCCCTGCTGAAGGATGAACGAGGCCTCTTCGACTTCGGTGTCAGATGACATCGAGAGATATGCCCCTACCCCACCCAAGGCGATGACGCCTGCCGCACCGCCCCCTATCAGAAACTCCCGCCGTCCGAGTCCGGACCCGGACGTCTGTTCACCCCCAGCTTCCCCCCTACCTGCGTCTGTCCCCTCAGAGGATGCAGACGACTCTCGGCCCGACGGCTCATCAGTCGAGTCAGCCATCTCACGTGAAGTTCGCATCGTAAAGGGAAAAGTCAGGCGGCCAAATCGGCCGCAACATACGGCTGAGTGAACCCGCAGACCCGCCCAGCTCACTCTCGAGAGCAGCCACCACATTCTACTTCGCCTCCCACGAACACCCAGTCGACCCACATCTCTCGGGTGAATTGAATGATTGTCGCTTCCTTCATAATGATCGTCGGCATCGCGACCGTCGCGGTCCTCTCCCACCGGGAAGGCTACCGACTGGGCGGCGTGATGACTCTCCCCCTGCTCGTGATCTATACGTTTCGAGAACCTCTCTCACCCCTCATCTTCGTCGTCGGAACGACCGTCGCTTGGGGAGCACTCTGGGCCACACGAGAGTACACCCTGAATCACGGTCGTCGCGTGTTCCTCATTGCTGTCCTCACCGGTGCCTTTGCGACCATCCTCGCCGCCTACATCATCTCCGTCCACACGCCCGTATACCTCCCATTCGCCGATGCAGAAGCCGTCGCGAGCATCTTCCCCGGAGTCGCCGCATACAATCTGATGCGTCTCGACGCTGACGATCGAGCCGCCGACGTCGGCCTGATGGTCGCTCTTTTCGTCGGTCTCATGCTCCTCGGCGTCGGCGGGCTGTTCTACTTCGAGGGGCGTCCGATACCGACACCACCCGTCCTGGCACTGCCGACGAGCGACTTCGTCACCTGTCTCGGAATCGAGCCACGATGCGAAGCCATTACGCAAATCACTCCTCACTGGTTGGCAGTTGCACTCCTCGCTGTGGATGTCGCCATTTACGAGGGAGTACGGAAACGCTACGATCTACGTCTCGCCGGGATAATCGTCATCCCGCTCCTCGCCGTGTTCAGCGTGCGCCTAGAGCACACCGCCGCCCTCTTCGCTATCGGTGCCACCGTCGTCTTTCTCCTGCTTTCGAGTATCCACTGGCTCTCTCTGTTGTACGGTCGCGTCCTATTGGGTCTCTCGCTCACCTTCGGAAGCCTCTATGTACTCCTCATCGGCTCGTTCACAGGTACCGCTATCTCAGGACTCACACTGTTCTTCCTTGGGCTGTTCGTCGGTGTCGCCGCCTACAACCTTCATCGCGTTTCGCCATCGAATCGAACCGCCAGTATCCGCCTCTCCGCCAGCCTGTTCGTCTTCTTCTACGCCGTGCTGCTAGTGTTTGTCCAGATCCCACCCACTGGCCTCTTCTACGAGAACCACCTCGTCTACGCTCTCGTTGGCCTGCTTGTTCTCAGTCTCGCTGGTCGCGACCTCTACCGGCTCGAGCAGTCGCACCCCTCACTCGCTGCCTTCGCACGCGCATCTGTATTCGCAAATGTCGATGTCGACGGCGCCGATGTCGAAACTTCACCACTCGTCTATACCGACGGGGATTCGAGCCCTTCTGATCAGACGAACGACAGCACCCCTACTCACACTCGTGAGGAAGAGTAAGATGGGACCTCGCCAGTCTTCATTCGGGGTCCGTCGTTGGCTTTCAGCGACCGCCAACGATGCCCGGTCGATGATCCATCGGACGGTCCTCCGCGGGCGTGAGCACTTCGAGCGCGTCGAACAGACGCCGTATCGAATCACAGTCACGGGTATCCGTGGAAAATCGACTGTCGTCCGTTGGCTCAACGAGACGCTCGTCGAACGTGGGTACGAGACCTACGCCAAAGTAACCGGTAATCGTCCCGTTTCCTACCATAATCTCGATGGGACGCCCATCGAGCGCGACGGCACAACCAGACTCTACGAGAACGCTACCGAGTTCCGCGAGTACCATCCGGTCGACGCCGCAGTCGTCGAGAATCAGGGCATCCGCGAGTACACCACCCGCCTCGCGAACGAACTGTTCGACCCGCACGTGGTCATCCTCCTGAACATCCGACGCGATCATCAGTCCACCCTCGGTGAGGAACTCGACGATATAGCCCGCGTGTTCACTCGCGTCATGCCCGAGGGGACGGTCGTCATCAGCGGCGACCGCAACGAAGCGATCAACGCATATCTCCGACAGGAGTTCGAGAAGACGGGCCACGAGTTCCGTGTTGCCGCCCCGAATCAAGAGTCACAGGGCCCCTTCGTGGACGTATTCGGTGCGCGCTCGGCACTCGTCGTCGACGAAACGCTGCGCGCTCTCGGGATGGACCCGCTGGAACCTCGACAGATTCAGGACTACATAGACTCCCTTCACCGGGAGTGGGGATGGCAACGACTCGAGGGTGGCGGGCTCATCGCGAACGGCGCGATGATGAACGACATCGAATCCACGGAACTCCTTCGCCAGTTCCTCGTTGAGCGCCTCGACCAGAACATCGTCACACCGTTCATCTACACTCGACGCGACCGAGCCGGACGGACAGCCGCGTTCGTCCACTACCTCAACTGGCTCCATGCGAACGACCTGATCACCCAGATTCACGCTGCTGGAACGCAAGACCGGCTTCTTGAGCGTCGTGTTCACGCCGATGTCGTTCGGTACGGCGAGGGCGAAGACGTGGGCGCAGTCCTTGATGCCTTGCTCGATGAAGGGCGACCAGTCTATATGATGGGCAACACCGTTGCGGAGTTCATGCGAAAGTTGACAACGGAGATCGACAGCCGCGCTCTAGAGTGACCTTCTCCCACGTTTCGTAACGCTGAGTAATCGTCTGCAGTTTGGCCCTCAAGCTACAGGAAAGGAATGCCGAACCAAGTCTGGTTCTGTATAAGCGCTGTCTCTGCAGCACGCTCGCAAAATTATCTATCTGAAAGTTTCTTTCACAATCGGTTCGCATCTCTATCGAACAGCGGTTCCACATCAACCAATATCTAGTAAATCGAACACCGGCAGAGCCAATCGGAACCGTATGCATTGAGGCAGCCAGTCTCCACATCGAACTCCTTACTAAGACTAACATCGATCATCTCTCTGATGTCTTCGTCGTCGTCAGCAGCCAGAATTTCCGCAGGCATACTAGCAGCGTATCCGTCCCGTTTCCTTATATTGACCGACATACCACAACTCCCTCGGTTATTGCGCTTTTCAGTCGTCAGCGACCTCGATAGCCCACGAGAGTGTCTCGCAAGAAATATTTAACCAGTTAGACAGTCAAATCTCTGTAACTGTGCTCGGTACTACTGACGAACTGGACGATCCAATCCGCGTCCTCTACGTGAACTCCGATCCCGCGTTCGCGGAGTTGGTTCAAACCAAACTCCAACAGACGAGTACCGAGATCGACTGTGTACCTGCCGACGGTATCGACGAAGCACTGCACCATCTTGCTACGGAACGAATCGACTGTATCGTAACGGCGTACTCGCTCGAAGATGCCGACGGCATCGAGCTTGCAGAGTCGATTAGGCAGCGGAACGACGATATCCCGATAATCCTCTATACTGGAAAAGGCAGTGAGGATATCGCGATCGAGGCGACTCGGGCCGGCATCTCTGACTACATCCCAGTCCGGTCGGAACGTGATAACTTCACACTACTCGCGGCCCGCATTCGAACGCTCACAAGGGCTGCTCGCAAACGCACGGAGGCCGAGCAGACGAAACGGCGCTTCCGACGAACGCTCGAACGCGCAACTGACGCGATTTACGCCGTCGATAGCGATTGGCGCATCGAGTATATGAACGAGAAAATGGCTGATCGAGTCGACCGTGAGTCCGACGCGGTCGTCGGGGAAACCATCTGGGAGGAGTTCCCCTCGATCGTCGGGACGGAACTCGAAGATAAGTATCGAACGGCGATGGAGACTGGTGAACCAGTATCGTTCGAACAGCATCTGGAAGAGCCGTTCGACTACTGGGTCGAAGTGCGAGCGTTCCCAGATGACGACGGGCTGACTGTCTTTTCGCGTGAGATTACTGCCGAGCGAGAGCGGGAACTGAAGCTAGAGCGCAGTGACGCGATTCTGGAGAACATCCACGACGTCGTGTTCGTCCTCGACGAGCAAGGTGATATCGAGTTCGCGAATACGGCTGCAAAGCGGTTGCTCGCAGGGGATCAGTCGGCCCAGCTCACAGGACAACAGCTCGAAACGGTCGTCGGTGACCGCGTTAGCAATTCCGATATAACGCGATTCTCCCAGGCAGTCGAATCGACGCTCGACGAGATCGAGAGCGATGGTGGGTCCACCGGGTTGTACGATGCAGACCTCCAACTCGACGTCGTGGTCGGGACCAGCGAGCGGACATTCGACGTCCGGGTAACCCCGTTCCAGAGTCGCAAAAGCAAGCAGGTGCTCGTTGTCGCTCGAGACGTGACCGAACAAAGCGAGGTAAAGCGTCAATTGGAACGAGAGCGGGACGCACTCCAAGACCTCCAGGCGGTCATGGGAGAAAGCGATGTCTCGGCCGAGTCACGCCTCCAGAATCTCTTGGAAGTCGGTTGCCAGACGCTCGGGCTCGAAATCGGTATCGTCTCGCGGATTCAGGACAGCGACTACACGGTCGAAGCAGTTCACGCACCGGAAGCCGATATCGAAGTTGGCGATCAGTTCGATCTCGAATCGACGTACTGTGCGGAAGTCGTCGGCACGGATTCGGTCTGTTCGTTCGTCGACGCCGTTAGCGACGGGAAAGAGACGCATCCTGCCTACCGTGAGTTCGAGTTAGAATCGTACATCGGCGTGCCACTCGTCGTCGACGACACGCGTTACGGAACCGTCAATTTCTCGAGTCCGACAACGCGACTCGCGCCGTTCGGAGCGCTCGAACGAACGTTCGTCGAGCTGGTCGCACAACTCGTGAGTACCGAACTCTCGCGTCGTCGTGACCGTGCCGAACTCGAACGTCAGGAGTTCCTCTTCGACCGCGTTCAGGACATCGCAGATATCGGTATCTGGGAATTCATCCCATCGAGCGGCGAACTCGCCTGGTCTGACGGGGTCCGCCAGATCCACGGTGTCGACGAGGACTACGACCCCTCCCTCGACGACGCGATCGAGTTCTACCACCCCGACGACAGAGAGACGATTACCGCAGCAGTCGACCGAGCAATCGAAGACGGGGAACCGTACGACCTCGACCTCCGAATCGTTCGACCCGACGGCGAGGTGCGTGACGTTCGGGCGTGGGGAGAATACGTCGACGACACACAGCGCGGCGACTCAGCACTTCGGAGCGTTTTTCAGGATATAACGGAGCGAAAAGCGAAACGCCGTGAGCATCGAGAGCTCGCAGAGGAATACGAGGCGTTGCTCGAAACGTCCGGGGACGCGATATTCTTGCTTGACGTCGATACCGCTGGTGAGGACCCATCATTCGAGTTCGCCAGACTCAGTCCCGGATACGAGTCACAGACCGGAATTACGACCGAGGAAGTTCGTGGCAAGACCCCACGAGACGTGTTTGGCGACCAGGAAGGTGCTGAACTCGAGGCTAATTACACTCGTTGCGTCGATCAGGGGGCCCCAATCTCGTATCGCGAAGAACTCGACATCGGTGACGGTGCGCAGTTCTGGGAGACCAGCCTCGCACCGGTCGTCGTCGATGGCGAGACTGTTCGAATTGTGGGTATCGCTCGAAACGTTACCGAGCAAGTCGAACGAGAGCGTGAACTCGAAGCGACGAACCAGCGACTGGAATCGCTCATCGAGGCCACGCCACTCACAGTTATGGAGATCGACACGGATGGGACCGTCATCCGCTGGAACGACGAGGCTGAAACCATGTTCGGCTGGTCGCAGGACGAAGTGCTTGGCGAGTTCAATCCGATGGTCCCGGACGAGCAGCAGGAAGAGTTTGCCTCACACCGGCAGCGCGTCCTGAACGGCGAGCGAATCCGAGCAAAAGAGATACGGCGAGAGACGAAAGACGGAGACGAACTGGACCTGCTCTTGTCGGTCGCGCCGGTTACAGGTCCCGACGGAGAGACTACGAGCATCCTCGCCGTCTTGGAGGACATAACCGAACAGAAACGGTTGGAAGCTCGCCTCCGCTCGCTTCAGGACACCGCACAGCAGCTGAGCGGCGCTGAATCAAGCGAGGAGATCGGAGCGATTGCCGTCGATGCCGCGGCCGAGATACTCGACCTCGATATCACCGGAATTTGGGAGTACGACGACCGAGAGAACGTGCTCGCCCCAATTACGGAAACGTCTGAAGCACGAGACCTGTTTGGCGAGTCTCCCCGGTTCACTCCTGGAGACAGTCTGGCTTGGGACGTGTTTGAGTCCGGAGAAACACAGGTATATGATGATATCCAAGCTGAGGGTCAACCCCACAATCCGAACACAGAGATACGGAGTGAGATTCTCGTCCCACTGGGTGAGTATGGGCTCATGTCGACGGGGTCAGTTTCCACGCAGGTCTTTTCTGAGACGGACGTCGACCTGTTCCGGATTCTTGGTGCGACTGTCGAGGCAGCACTCGCACGAGCAAGCAGGGAAGAGGAACTACGCCGACAGAACGAGCGACTCGACCAGTTCGCGAGCGTCGTTGCCCACGACCTTCGGAACCCGCTCTCTGTCGCAATGGGGTTCCTCGAAATCGCGGAGGAGACCGGGAAGGCGGAGCACTTTGAAAAAGTAGAATCCGCACACGACCGAATTGAACGACTCATCGAGGACCTCCTGACGCTGGCACGTGGGGAGACGACGATCGAGGATGCAGAAGAGATCGACCTCGAGAGTATTACAACGGAGGCGTGGGGATACGTCGATACTGAGGAGGCAACGCTTACAGTCGCAGATGGAATTCCGACAGTCACCGGGGATGCAGGGCGGCTGACCCAACTCTTCGAGAATCTCTTCCGAAATGCAATCGAGCACGGTGGTGCCGACGTCACGGTGACCGTGGGTGGACTAGACGGAGACGATGGATTCTACGTTGAGGATACCGGCAGCGGGATTCCCCAGGAGAAGCAAGACGACGTGTTCAAACACGGCGTCACGTCCAGCGAGGGGGGAACCGGGTTCGGGCTCTCGATCGTGGCCGACATCGCGAAGGCGCACGGTTGGACAGTTTCGGTGACAGACGGAAGCAATGGCGGGGCACGGTTCGAGTTCAAGCGGTCAAAATAGTACCCGTTGTCAGTGAGCAAACCGTGCCTGCGGTCTATGCATTGAGAGAACCAGTCTCAACTATTGCCTTCGGTGGCGCTGCCACAATCTCGGAGTTTGGCCCGGTGATGTGTGCCTTCATTTCACGACATTCTCGGTGAAACGGCTCACATCTGGCGTTTCTCCACTCGAACAATACCCCACATACATTGCCGGTAGGCACGCATCACACCCCTATTCTCCGAAACTGTGCGCTGCGAATACCGTTGAATCCGTGCATCGGATCCGCCGATCTCAGGGAGAATCGGCAGGACCCACCGACCGAATCGGCGGTCTCACCACCAATTCTTCGGTGGGAAGTGAGCGTCGTTCGGATCGAACGGAAGAGATCGGCCGAGTGAGACAGTGATGCCTCTCACGACGGGCGTGCTCGGAATGGGCGCTACAGCGATGCGCTCACCTCTCTGCGAAGAAACGCACGAAACCGCGCGGCCGTCACGCGCGGTTTCGTGCGAAACTCCACGACCTCGATCAGTGTCTGGACCAAAAAGTCCACGAGCAGCCACAGATCGTACAACAACACCGCGAATCCGAAGTGAAACAGCCGGATCGAGAAGTTCGTTGACGTCGTCCACGGCGCGAACTCCTTGATCTTGCTGTATGCCGTTTCGATGCCGCCACGGCGGCTGTACCGATTCATCTGCTTTGTTGCCCAGCGGCGGTCGAGACCAATCTCGTCGTCGACGTCGAGATTGGTCGCGAACACCTGGGCGGTCTCGCGGTCCTCGTCCGGTGGCAGTCCGACCAGCGGTTGTTTGTCACATCGGGGGACGACTCGTCCCCCACCGGTCACTTCACCGATCACAATCCCGTGCACGGATTCTGTCATTCGCAGCGCCACTCAGACGGCGTCGGACACTCTGTGAGATGAGTAAACAATAACCGTGGTCACGTCGCCGTGTTTTCATCGCCAGCCTCGACAACGTATATAGTAGTAGCAACTTATACTCCACTTGGAACGGAATGGCTGTACTGGACGACCTCTCCGGGTTCGAGTTCGAGGACGTGATGGAGGACGTCTTCCGAAATCTCGGCTACGAGAACGTCCGTCAGGCCGAGCGGACCGCCGACGAGGGGCGAGACGTCATTATGGAGGAGGTCGTCGACGGACAGCGACGCGCGATCATCGTCGAGTGCAAGCACACGGATACAGTCGGGCGGCCGGTCGTGCAGAAATTGCATTCGGCCATCGCGACGTTCGACTTCGAGGGGCCAAAGCACGGGATGGTCGTCACAACCGGACGATTCACGAACCCCGCCCAGGAGTACGCTACCCGGCTCCAGCAGAACGACGATCCCCATCCCATCGAGCTGCTCGACGGCGAGGACCTCCGGGAGATCGCCGACGAGATCGGCCTCAACCTCTACAACGGTCGAATCGAAATCCTCTGTGACGAAACACTCCGTCCCTACGACCCCGCGGCCGACGTCGACGGGCCCGTCGAGGAGGTGTTCCGCGACATCGAGAACATCGAGGCCGCCGACCTGCCGGCGCCACGCTCGGAGGCGACGTTTCGGCCGGTCGTGGCAGTCACCGCTGACACCAACGCGGTCTTTGAGACATCAGTCGGCATCATCCACCGGATCAACGAACGGACGCGGTTCGTCGTTCACGCCGAACGCGGACATCCGCAGGTAGCTGACGACGACGTCGCGACGCTGGTCACCGAAAACCTGCACGCGACGGTCGACCTGGACACCGACCGATTCGGCGAGGTATTCGACGAGGTTGAGGAGCGCCGGTTCGGGCAGACGCAGACCGAGTACAAGGAGTGGGCCGTCGACCGCCTCCAAGACTTCCACACGACGACGGTGACCTACACCGGCGACAACAACGTCACGTACAACAAGACCTGCGAGCCGAACCGCTCGGATATCTCCGTCCAGTCGATCAAACCGGTGTACCTTCCCGAGGTTCGGCATACGACCGATCTCAAAGAGTACACCTATCCCTACGAATACTATGCGGCGGGCCCCTCTCGGGTCACCGCGGAGGACGGGATCCATCGCTGCGTCCACTGTGACAGGAGCGGTGTCGACGAGACGTTCACCTACTGCCCCAGCTGTGGAGCGATCGCCTGCGACAGCCACACCAAGACCGAACGGCTAAAGCAGGAACCGGTCTGTACGGGCTGTGCCGTAACTGAGCGGTTCGCGTTGAAGACGAAGTACTTCTACGACGAAGACAACCTCGAGGCCTTCCGTGAGGAGTACACCGATATGCCGATCCACGAGAAGGCGATGGAGAACAAACTCTTGGCTGGCGGGACTGTGGTTGCGACGCTGCTAGTTGTCGTCGGGCTACTCGTCATCGGCGGTGTTATCTAGATTACGATGAGTCTCCAGATTGAGGAGCTCAAATAAATGCCAGCCGGGACCACTCCTCACCGGATAGTTTGTTATCCGACCATCCTCCCTTGTTCATCGATATACTCTTGGAGGCGACGATAGAGATCAGCGCAACTCGTAGAGGAATCTCGGTGGGAGGCAACCGACGAGAGTGTTTCCCAATTACCAATCAAAACGAGTCGCTTCTTTGCACGAGTGAGTGCGACGTTCAATCGACGAGGCCCCTCATTAGGGAACGCCAGGAATCCGGAGTTGTTCCGGTCATTACTCACCGTGAAGGACACGATGATTACCTCCCGTTGACCTCCTTGGAAGGAGTCGATGGTTTGTACCTTGATGCTCTCTGCTTTGTCTACATCAAATTCAGAAACCAGCTCACTCTCTACGAGGTCTCTCTGACCAGTATATGGTGTGATCACTCCCACGTCACTTGCATCAACCCCGGCGTTCAGTGATTTCTGAACTTGTGCAACAACGACTTCTGCTTCGTGTGGATTTGTACGTGAATTTCCTCGGTCGGATTCTGGGTTAGTTATGTCTATTCCAACTAATGGTTGTAACTCTGAAAGAGTCGCAGATTTATTCGCTTCACCATGGAGCAGAAGTCCATCGTAGAACTCCTTATTAGAGAAGTTCGCGATAGATCTGTGCATTCGGTACTGCCGTCTAAGTGTGGTTTTTGCATCGTCTCCAAACCGGTCCAAGAGGTGCTCAAACAGCGACGGATAGAACGCTTCATCTGAAGCATTTTCTCCAGAGTGGTACGGCGGTAGTTGTTTGTGGTCCCCTGCCAACACGAGTTTCGAGCCGAATTTAAATGGGACTGCAGTCGCTGGGATACTCGCCTGCGTTGCTTCGTCGACCACAATCAAGCTAAATCGCGCGAGATCGAGTCGGTCTGCGCTATTCGTCGTCGTTGCCACAATTTGAGCCCGGTCTGTCTCTTCATCTGCATAGTGAGTGGAAACGACTCGAGATGTAATTTGATCTCGTCGCCCAATTCGAGATAGTCGGTATCCTTCTGTTTGGATTATTCCGTGGAGGGAGTCCTCGTCAGGGTCATTTGCACTGCTCTCTCCTGCGATTAAATTATCTACTGCTTGATTTGAGTGGGCGCAGACCAAGACACGTTGTCCCGACTCGACTGCGGATTGAATGACAGCTGTTAGTGTTCGAGTTTTTCCTGTTCCTGGTGGCCCATGGATACAGTATGCATCCTCTGCTCGAAGGGCATTGATTGCTGCCCGCCGCTGGTAAGAATTCAATTCAAGTGAAGTATTCAGTGAAACCGATAGGGGTGCGCCGAACGAGAGAGATGAGTCACCTGCTAGCAGTTGCTTGCCCGAACTGGAGTCAGCCATCTCTCGGAAGGCTGAACGCTCGCGCTGGAAGGCAATATTACGGTCGAAAATCGCAACAGAAACTCGGTTTACCCGTCGGATTTCATCCTTCACTTGGGACGTCCGCGTTGTCGCCTCCCAGTCAAGCTCTACGCGGAAATCACTTAATCCGACACGAGTAACGATTCCCGGTACAATCGGCGAACTCGAGTCATCACCAGGCGCAACTCCGACAATATTCCCCTCGTGGATTCCATAGGTCGATTCAACCGGGTTACGGTGAGCTCCAGACCCCGGTGCTGAAACAGAAATTCGATCCTCTGCCAATCGAGAGTATCCGGCAGAAGCGATCCCATCCCCGCCTTGTTCCCGCTGTAACCTCTCGATGGACATTCCCCGATGGGAGTCCCAAACAGACCGTCGCTCTGCTTCCAGCTCATTTGCCATCGCTTGCTCTGTTGTATCAATAAATTCCTCATACTCATCGTCCGATAGCGGATCCACAGCCGAGAGTTCTCGTGGTGGTTGTGGCGGACGATCATCGAAATACTCTGAAGACAAGTATGAGGGCCTCTCAGATGGTGAATAACTAGAGTGCCAGAACCGCATCCGATACGCCAAGTACGTCAATTCAGACTCTCCAATCTCTCGGAAATCGTCCCCACCCGTTTCAGCATTCAGAAAGTGTAGCTCATGTGGGTCAGAATCATCACTAAGTAGAGTCTCGTCAGTCTCTCTCCGGTAAATCAGGTACTCTCCAGTCAGCTCCGCTGAATCTTCTGCATGAAGAGGAATAAACACCTGCCCAGCCTGCTGAACCAGTGTCTTCTGAACGCGAAAGGCATTGATGATCTCACCGACTGGTAGCGGCTCGTCAAGACTCCAAGAGTCATCGGATTCTAACATAGACGCAGAGACAGATAGCTGAGAGAGCTGATGGCCGCCTTCAAGAAATGACGTGGTAACTGAATCCAAGTAGGCCTCCATAATGGGGGAGAGATACTACGTTAGTATAAAACACGGGCAAGCCATTGTGAACGAGAAACTAGGAGAATCACAACGTTCGAGGGTCCGGCTCGACGATCTTGGCGAAGGCAACATTCTGTTGCACCTGCTCAATCTCGACGGTCGGTTCGTCACCGGGCTGCCCCTCCGGAACGATCACAACGTAACCACGGTCAACCTTCGCAATACCGTCGCCTTGGTCACCAACGGCCTCAACGGTCACGTCCCAAATCTCACCCTCCTCAACGGGCGGCTCGGAATGATCGGTTTCTTGAGCGGTCACAGACGTCTCAGACGATCTGTCCGCAGACTGCGTATCGGATCGCGCTGTTATATGCCCGGCTTCGAGAATGGCGATTCGATAGGTATCACCGGGCTGAATGGCGTCGTAACGCACCTCATTCGCTGGAATCTCGAGTATGTAGCCCCCGTCGTCGGACTCAACAGTCGTAGTGAATACCGAGCGAAGTGTGTCAGGAATGTCGACCATCACGAGAAGATTCAGCATCCGACGCAAATAGTCGTTCCTCACGCCGTCAGTCGGTGCGTAGGCGTCCTCAACATAGTCACGAAGTTCCTCGGACGTCTCTACCCCAACTTCGATACGCTGGTCGAAAAGAGGCTGGTCGAGAAAGGAGAGAAAGACCGCCGGACAAATGTCTATACAGTTACCAAATGCGGTCAACGAGAACTCAAACCCCGGGGTGACTTGGAACGCCAGTCCGTCGACCTATAACTCGTACCGAGCGATATCACTACAGCCGCACTCGGGACAGGAGTCCGAGGTCTCATCTAAACTAGTCCCACAAGTTCGACACTCGAACAGTTCCGTTGTATCAGTTGAGGTCGGAGAGAGCCGCTTTAGCACTCGTAACATAGAAACTTACTGTGGATCGACGACATCCCGACACTCGGGACATTCAGCCCAGACACCACCTTCATACTCTATCAGAGTATGATGAGACAGAATCTCACAACCGCAGTGCGGGCATTCACCGAGGTGCGGGTCCTGGGTGCTCATATGAGTGGGAAGCGTGTGACTGAGGAACGCAATGCCCTCTGTTTCTCTCTAAGGGGACAGGCCCACATATACCTCAGTGAACCAAAGTGAAAGTGGTAGCAGAGGTTAGTCTACTCAACGTGAAGGCCAGCTCAGCGAAGGTTGACTGAGAGTCACCAATACGACTTTCGCCAAGATAGGCCTTACCAGATTGTGTACGACGTGTCGTGACCGGCTCCTCCTCGCCAAGTCCGATATCATAGATTGAGTTTCTAGATTCGGGGGCTGTAAGATCGAAGTTCGAATCGAATATCGAATCCGCTGTAAGCTCAGTAGTCGATGGAGAGACGCATTGGTGTCCCAGAAGTGACTTAATATGGATCAAAGCGTGATTCAAGATTTGAGAGATAGGCGCTTATAGTATCAATATCGGCCGGTAGCAACCCGATCTGTATTGGCCCCCAGTCTTCACCTTTCGTTTCGAGTTCCGCTTCCAAGGAGTTCAGCGTTTCTTTGTAGTAGTTTTGCTCGAAATGAGGAAGACGTTGATCCTCATCGATCTCTTTCGAGACGAGGAGAAGTAAGTCAAGTAGCGCCTCAAACCTCCGTGAACTCTCCTCAAAGCGCGTATCTGACGGGATATATTCGGAGAGGATCGGTCGGACAGCAGACTTCAGACGCGGTCGCAGATTCCGATTTCCCCACCCTCCGTCGGGAAATTCGCTACCAAATTCCCACGGGTGGATCTGCCGAACCGGAGCAACATCACCTCGCAAGTTCTCGAGTTCAGGATCAAGCAGAACTGCCCGAACGGCATCCCAATGACCAACTTCAAGGCCTGT
The DNA here is from genome assembly GCF_024298865.1 of Halorarius halobius. Taxonomy (GTDB): domain Archaea; phylum Halobacteriota; class Halobacteria; order Halobacteriales; family Haloarculaceae; genus Halorarius; species Halorarius halobius. The sequence continues at coordinate 20,346 of NZ_CP101164.1, forward strand.
GATGCCCACTGCGTACGAAAGGTAGGCAATCGGATATCGCTGTCTGATTGCCATCCACGAACCCATACGATGACGACTCTCTGGACTTGGCGGTGAACCTAAGCGCTCGATCATATTTTCTAACGCGAAAAGGCCGCTATTCTCGCCTTTCGGCCCCCAGTAGGCACACGTGGCAGCCGCGGTAGCCAAGACACTCAGTTCCTGTTCATAGCTCTCAAACCGCTGGTATACAGAGTCGCGATCAACCTCGTGATCGAGTGGATAGCGCTCTTCGGTGAAGATCCGTTGATACACCCGTTCTGTTTCCTCTCGGAAGAGATCGCCGAGTGCGATGTTCTTCTCCGATTGACTCAGATACCGTTTGGTGCGTTCTCGGGCGATTTCGTTGGTTAATGGCCCCTCGCGTTCAGCGCCTTCGAGGGCGCGAACGTTCTCCGTGAGCGTAGTAAAAAAGGAGGCTGCGCCATCAATAGAGATCTGTATTGCATCTCGATCATCGATGATCGCCCGTGCTTCGTCTTCCAAGCCGCCATAATTCGCCCAGTATGTAGGATAACGGTCACACACATTATCCGTCAGAAGCTCCTGGAGGGCAGTATCATAGCGTGCTGACCACCCACAGACAATGAGCCCGTATTCTGAGAAAACCTGACTGAGAAGGTCCTCAACACTATCCTCGTACTGGTCAAGCTCGTCAGAGACATTCTTCAGATTGACGTCCTTATAGTCGCCGTTGACTTTGAGGATTAACGCTTCTTGATGTTGCAGCGGTTCTGCCTCCCGAACGTCCCTGGCGGATGATGTGACCAGCGGAGTTAGCTCCCGGTCAATGAAAGAGTGCTCGAGTAGTCGGTCGAAGTTTGTCGTAACGATGATTCCGATATACCCTTCCTCAACTAACCAAGCAATATTCTTGTGAGCCTCGGTGGGGAGTTTTTCACCCTGCTCACGTTCGAGGTCAGTTGGCTCAAAGTATTTTTCCAGCAGCGATCGTCGCTCTTCCTTTGATTGAGCGACCTGCTTGATGACATTGTCATATCTCGCCTCTTCATCGAATGTATTCTCATACCACTCGGAAGGGTCTGTTTCAATCTCATCGTCGTACTGGTCAGCAATTTTTCGGATGAGATCCTGGACGATACCCCACCCAGTAGGGATGCCAGCCTCTGTAGAAGTTCCTGAACCCAGTAATAAGGCGAAGACGCCAGGGTTGTTTTTTACTGAGAAGGAAAGCTTTGTTTCGTTGTTGACCATATCAGAGCATCCCAATGGGAGCCAATAGTTCCATTGTTCGCACACACGTCGCGACGGGTGCTCTGAACACAGGCATCAACCCGGGTCACTCTGCGATTGCACCACTGGTCGATCACGAGTGGGCTCGCAATCGATATTTAAAGAAACAGCTGGCACTACTTCCACAGGCCATTTTTATACGATTTCCAACCCGACATATTGGTACAGATGAGCGAAAACGAACCGCTAGCGGACACACACGGGAGCCCCGCATACGCACTAACCGAAGCTGAACGGAGGTATATTCGATCGGGAGATCCGGGGGGCGAATCGAAAACGAATATGGAGGCTCGAATCGAGACGAAGATCAACCGCCTCGGATACCGTTTAGACCACCTGTTAGCGGACATTTTCTTACTCCACGCGAACGACTACCTCACAGAGGAGTCGTGGAAGGATGGATGGGTTGGTCTACTCGGATTCGACGAGTACCCCGTCCAACCGTCAACACGAAGAAAAAGAGCCCCAGAGCTTACCGATTTTGAAGAGCCCAGCAATGACTCGGAGATCGTTGAGGCGTGTCGGATGGCCTCTGACACTGATTCAGATATTGGCCGTCCGATGTCGAGCACGAAGGAATTCGGCAGAGATATCGGTGAATTAGCCCGGAAACTCGCACTTGCTCCGGGTGATATGGACGAAGACGAAGTGCTACAAGATATTGCCTACGGCTTTATTGAAGGGCTATATTTCGACCACAGACCAGTCGGGCTCGGTGACCAACTAATCCAGCAACGGCAAAAGTATATGAACGAGATCATTTCAGCCCTTCAAAAACAGCTCGAACATGAGCTGACATACGACCGTGAATGGGCTGAGTGGGAGCGTGAGTGGAGAGTTCAAGACGATTTGTGGGATGAACATCGAACGGAGATGATCTCCCGACTTAGAGAGATCCTCAACGAAGCACCGGAACCAATTGCCCCTCGACGATCGATGTCAGAGTTTCGTTCCCGGGTGCTCGAAAAGCGAGGCGATACCGACTCGCAAGAAGCAGGAGTGAACGAGAGGGGTATCGACTGTCGAGATCTCCTCTTCTTATTGATCGACAACAGCATCGAGTCGGATCATCTAGTCGGCTCATCTGGACACTGGGGTGATTTTCAAGCCGAACACGGTTCAGCAGAGCAGTTTGAGCCAGAGGAGTTCATCCAATACGACCGTGTGGTATCCCTGATCGAAGAGTGGAAACTTCTAGAACGAAATGTTTTGTATCGCCATTGTCAGACAGATGCTGATCGAATGCGGGAGAAAAAAGCTCGCGGACTAGATGCGCTTGATGTGTTTTCGGCCATTCACAACAGTAAGAGTTCGATCAGCTCGAAACGGATTGCACGAGACATCGGTTCCGAAACATCGTATCAAAGTCAAGTCACCCAGATCTGTACGGATCTTGCGAGCCGGGAGTGGGAGCAGCGGCCAGTACTATCCGGAAGTAAGGATGGGTGGGAGTTGACCGCGTATGGCAAGCTATTGGCGGAGTGTATGTTTGGGGAATCGCAGTCCGTCCTCATGCAGACGTTCGGACCAGCGATTAGTACTGACTTGATTATCCAAGCGGCGACCGAAATTGACGAGAACCTCAGCTAAGAGTACGACTGTCATCCCTGTGTAGAGACACGCCTCCAAACCATCCAATAGGGAGTAAGTTCCAATCCACAGAGCGGTAGCGTATGCAGGCGGTCACGGCTTCTATCGAGGTGCAGATCTTCAGAAGGAAATACAGTAACCTCGTGTGAACCGCCTCGGGCTGAGTTCCGTGGCATTCGCCTCGACAACCTGTGAACACTACAGCACCCGATTTCCGGGGCAAACGTTTATGGTTTCTTGTTTCGTAACTCTATACAAGATGAGCTACGATACAGAACACGTGCGAAACGCGGGGGACACTCCGGGGATGATCACCGGAATCCCCACGTTCGCAGAATTACTCGAGAACCCGTCCCTCGCTAGCCTCTATACATCGATTCGGCGGTCCGCGACTGCCACGGGCCCTGAACTCGTTGAAACAACGACCGTCTCGAAGAAAACGGTGTACGACTATCTCCATAAGCTGGAACAGGCGGGCCTGATCAGCAAGGTTGACGACGATGGCGGGACCGCCGTATACACCGCTGAAGAGTTCGAACTGACATTGACGGTCCGCGAGACGGAAGTCTCGATCACGCCCGAACTCATCGAAGTGATCGCACAGAAGAACGAGTATCCAGCGATCGAGCGGATTCTCGAAGACCACGGCATCGTCACGTTCGCACTCGCATACGATCTCGTGAAAGCACACAGTAAGGGGAATGTCACAATCCGGCAGATCGCGAGCCTCACAGACCTTTCGCCTGGAACTGCGTATGATCTCGTCGAAGCACTCTATTCGATTCTCGATCTCGGTGACGACGAGTCGGGCCCGACGACGTACACACCGGATGATTTCGACGAGGACGAAGGCGATCTCCTCGGGGAATTTGCCGACAAGTAGACTGAATGACGAGGATGTATACTGCGAACATTGCGGACACGGTGATGTTTCGGAATTTAGGGAAGCATCCCAGTCCGCGTTTACAGTCGCTCAAGAGTGCCGTTGAGGAAGCCGGGACAGAGATTTGGGTGCCAGCAGCAGTCTACCACGAACTGGCGGATACTGGAAGTGCCGACTCACCGACGAATCCATACCTCGATAGGGCTATCGAAGAGGGGTGGCTTCAGGTGGCCACACCGCTGCCAGGTGACCGCACAAAGGGGTTTGATAGGAGCGCCGGGCCGGTTGAGAAAGCTCGGTTCGTTGCAGATGAGTTTCTCAACCAGCAAAGCAAGTATCCAGAGACGAACAACTGGCGAGATGCGTCGTTGGTCGCGTTAGCGGTTCGATTGTTCGACGCGAATGCCCGAATTCGTGTGATTACACACACAGCGGACGAGAATCTGGCAACGGCGTGCGCTCGTATCCCTCCTGAATTCGGGTACTACGATATCAAGTCCCGGTACTACAACCCGCCCCAGACAGCGAAGGCTGAGTTTCCAACCGTTGACCAGCTTACGTGGAATGAGTGAACCGCCTCTAGGTCCAGCCCCGAGGCACTCGCCTTGATTATTGGTAGAGAGCGTTGCGGCGGTTGGACGAGTGTAGCTAGAAATGCAACCCACTAACCTAGGAACCCCTCAAGGGTCTTGGCGAGAGTATGGGCTGCATTTTCAGAGATAGCGGTGGGTTCAAGCAATCGACGTACTTCGGTAGTGATGACTGTGCCGTTTCGAGCACTCCTTGATGGCGAAATCGTCGTCCCCGAGCAGGTCGACGACCAGCAGGTCGTCGAGTGTCCCGAATGCCGGGGTATTCTCTATCCCCGTGATGGCGATCAGCGCGCTCGTCACTTCTTCCACGCCAGCGATGACGATTCTGAGGCCTGTTCAACAGCATCCGGAGGGGAATCAGATACGCACGCTCGCTGTACGGCCCTCACCGTCGCTGCTCTCGCCGAACAGTTCCCCACCGCGACCCACGTCGGAGCCGAAATCACGATCGACGTTACCGGGACGGCGACGGCCCCGGAGACGCGGCGAACTGACGCGTTTGTCGAATTCCAGGAGGAGAACCCCTACTTCGGGCGGGGACTCATCATCGAGGTGCAGCACAAACACCATAGTAAGGACATCGAAGGGACAACCCACGACCATCTCGCGGCAGGATACTCGGTCGCATGGTTGACCCCCGACGACTTCGGCGACGAACAGCTGGACTACGACGTCGTCGACGACGCGTTCCGGGCCGACGATGGCCACGCATACAGTATCCGTGAGCACGATCCATGGGAGTTCGAGACGCGCGTCGAAGTAAATCTCGAGTGGGAGCCGCCGTCCAGAAAGTGCTTCCCCTATGCAGAAACAGGAAGCCACGACTGGCGGCGAATTCCAAGCTACGCCCATCCAGATAGCTACGAGTACGAGTTCTGCCGTGGGTGCGGCTCACGCCGCCAGTACGATCAGACGCTCACTCGGTTCGTGTACGACTACGAAGGGGTCCTCGCGCCAGAGGTTAGAATCGACGAGCTCCGGGATGCGATTATTATACACCGCGAAGTGGCGGATGACTTTGAGGGGTGGTTAGAAGCGAAGCGACTCGGTCCCGATCCCACGTTCGAGACAGTCCTGGTGAATCGTGTTGACGTCGCGCCGTGCCGCGGGCCACGAGGCGTTCACGAGTGGGACCGGAAGGAAGTCATCGAGAGAGGGTATGACGACCGCGTCGACGTCGCTCTCTGGGAGTGCCGGTACTGTCCCGTTCATCTCCTTATGAACCATACCGGTGCTGGAGAGACGGTGCCGATTTTGTTCGGGGAAGCTCCTGACCCGGAGTGGGGACTAGACTACCTATTCGCGAACCCCCGTAGATGTGGACATCGTTCGCACCGAGATCAAGCTGACTGGGACGACTGCCCGAGTTGTCGACAGCTGAACCCATAGGCCATCGTGGTTGCCTTACCGCTCCTCAGCACCCCGGCGTGACAGTGGTTTAAGTTGACGTAGCAGACAGTCGGTGATATGGACGAGAACGACTTGGAGACTGACCCTCTGCCGACAGAGCCGGAAGCTCCGATGGTAACCGACGAGTACGAGATACGTCTCGCAGAGGGGTGGACAGAGGAGTCTTTCGAACGCGGGACGTATGGGTCAGAGGAGACGCCCGGCGTCGAAGCACGGTTCACTGCGGCCGAGAACACGGAACTCCGCATCGACCCGGTGGAGTACGAGGTAGTCGGGCGTCGACGGCGCATTCAAGGTCTAGAAGCTGACTTCGAGTCAAGCATCCACAGCGACGACGTTGCCGCCGAAGCCCAGGAAACGGACGGACCGGTCTACGAACCCTGTCTGTTCGCCGTCCGGGCCTACTACACGCCGATCAGTTCGCCGGAGATCTCGACGTACACGCTCACGGCGGATGCAGACGACGCTGTTGCGGTGGCGTGCTGGCTCTCGCACGTGACCGACCCGATGAGTCTTGGACAAGCTATCGAGGGAGCACTACAGGCGCAGGCTGGCGAGGATCCCGACCACTACGGTATCGACTATCCAAGTGATGAGGAACGTGTCGAGGATGTCTGCGTCACGGACCCGAATCGGTGCGTCTACTCTGGACAAACCACTCGAAGCCACCTACTTCGGCTCCCGTTCCGATACGCACCGCTTCTCAAGGGCCATCCAGAGAATGCCGAGGCGCTACCAGCGGTTCCGTCGCGGGTGGGCGGGTTCGAGGTTGCAGTTTCGCACACCAAGTGGAGTGACCGAGGACTCTCAGAAGAGGAGCTGGAAGCGCCGATGGAACATATCGATAGTGGAGTGTACCAGCTCCCGCGTGACGTTGCAGAACAGGCTGACGGATTCCCAGCCGAGGCGACCAGCTTCCGACAGAACTAGCGGCCGTACTTCGCGATCAAAACAGGTCCTATTCTTCAGATGTTGCTATCTTTATGATGTCGAAGAAACCCTGTTCATCACGGATATCGATAAGTGATGACGCGAACTGGAGGGTAATGAGAGTTGGTCGACGAAACCGGTAGTATCGGTCAACCCTAAGAGATTCACAACCGAGAAATTATGTCGTCGCAGTGGGTTGTTAGAAGCAATGGGGCTGTTCGTCAACTTGTTCGAAATTGAACTTCCTGCTCTATTGAAAATGGAAGACAGCGGCAGGATTACTCCGTAATGAGTTTGAGAAGATGAAGTCGAGTAGGCGATTATGGGCGTCGCGCTTCTCGACCTCGTTGAGACAGCACTACGTGTAGCCAAACAAGCGTTGGGGAAGCGAGCGGGCAAGCCCGACTCGGGCGGGCTTGCCCGCGAGGCCCACATCGTTGCACACTGTATTCGCAAAGAGGAGGGCCACAGCTACGCCGAACTCGTTGATCGGATGAGTCTCATGCCGACGGTCTGCGACCGCCTCGGCGTCCACCCGGACGCGCCACCTGATCCAACCACGTTCTACCACTCCTTCGACCGCTATGTGATGTACGTCTGTCGGGCGTTGCTGCGCATCTCCGCGCAGCAACACCCGCAGTCTGGCCACGTCGCACTGGACAGCACATTCTTCGAACGCAACCAAGCCTCGCAGTACTACCGCCGGCGTCGTGGCCGCAGCGTCAAAACGATCAAAGCAACGACGCTGACCGATACAGAGTCGTTGGCGGTGCAGGACGTCCACTGCTGTATCGAGCGCGAACACGATACGAAGGCCGGCCCGCGGATCGTCCGCCGGATCGCGGACGACCTGCGGGCTGTGGCTGCTGACAACGGCTTCCAAGACTGGCACACCGAGTACGAGATCACTGCACTGGACATCGATTACCTTGTTCACTACCGCGGTTCGACGCCGATGGCGACTGCGAACAACGCACTCATCCGCGAGAAAGGCTACACACAGCGATGGATGGCAGAAACGTCCTACTCGACGGTCAAGCGAACGCAGGACTCCGCCCTGCGTTCGCGGTTCTGGTACCGACAGTTCCGTGAGATCGTTCTCCTCTTCGCGCTCAACAACCTCAAGAAACTCGCCAAAACGCTATGATCCGACTCACGTACCGCATTTTCAATAGAGCAGAATTTCTTCGTACAGAGATCACGAGATCGAGGCAGGTGGTCGCTGTTCATCAACAGGGGTCACTTCGCTATCCGTCTCTGGCAGGTGTTCATCGAGGTCGTCTCCCTCCTGATCGCCGAGCATCTGTTCGAGGACGTCCGCAGCTGCAGGAGAGTACAGCGGGCGGTTGTCGTTCCCGCAGCGGTCGTCCATCGTACAGGCGGGACACCCTTCGTCACGGCCACACGAGCAATCCACGATGAGGTCGTGGGCGCGTCGGGCGACGTCTTCGAAGTGTTCGTAAATCGAGCGAGAGAATCCGAGACCGCCCTCGATGCCGTCGTAGATGAACCATCCACTCTTCTCGGGATTATCAGGAAGCCGATTCGTCGCGAGGCCCCCGATGTCACCGCCATCGACTTTCAGCTCAAGTGGCGAGACGGCGATCATGGCGTGCTCGACGGCGTGGATCCCTCCGAGGTACCCGTGAAGCCGCGGCGGGAGGTTGATGCACTCAGGGTTGTGGTACCCCGAGTGCTTGTTGAGCATCGCCCGTTCGATGTCGTTGGGAGTCTCGGCCCAACACAGCTGGGTTCGCATCTCCAACGGAGGTACACCAGTTTCATTGCCCAGCTCGAGTACGTCCCCGCTTCCGATTTCTCGCTTCAGGTACGTGCTATAGTGGACAGATACCGTTCCATACCCCCAGTTGAGCGTGAACGGTCCGACCTCGCGCGAGTCCTCGACGACCGTGTCGTAGATGTTGACCTGGCCCTGGGACTGAGTATAGTAGTTCACGTTGGCTTTCTCGAGTGAGATGTACGGCTGCGGGATGTCTTCCCGGAGTTCGACGACCTGATACTGCTCGCCTTGGTGGAGAACAGTTGCGCCCTCGTGGTAATCTCTATAGGCCCGGTCACGGCCGATTGCTTGATGATCGATCGACCCATCGCCGGCTAGCCGGACGTCAAAGGTGTTTCCGCCGGAGGAGTACAGGCTGATCGCATCCTGCGGGCGGTCGCGATGGGCGTACATAACACCGCTGTCGAGCGACCCTTCGAGGTCGCCCTTCCGTCGACCGTACTTGACGGCACGTTCCAATCGTTCCTCCCCTCCGAAATCCTCTGCGTCGTCGCGCGTGAGGGGGAGTTCCTGCGCGGCGCAGTTGAGTTGCTGGAGGTACACTGGATTGTTGTCGAGGTCGACGACGGCACTCTCGTGATCTTCTTCGAGGACGTACTCTGGGTGCTGGAGGATGTACTGGTCGAGCGTGGAGTGGCTCGGGACGAACACAGAAAGCGCATCTCGCGTTCCCCTGCCCGACCGGCCGATCCGCTGCCAGAACGACTGCCGCGATCCGGGATAGCCCATGAGGACGGTCCCGTCGACGCCACCGATATTGATGCCGACCTCCAGGGCGCTCGTCGTCGAGACACCGTCGTGGTGTCCCTCCTTGAGCTGGTACTCCGTTGCTCGACGCGACTTTTTCCCGTGTCCGGCGTGGTAGGACGCGAGGTTCGGTCTTCCCTGATATCGGTTCTCTGGGTCGCTAATGAACCGCTTCGCGCGGTTGACAGACAGTTCGGTGAGCTTTCGTGAGTCACAGAACAAGAGTGACTGAACGTTCTTCTGGCACATATGCGCCCACACTTCTGGGGCCTCGACCGTCGCCGGACGCTTGGCCAGGGCTGGAGTGTCGATGTCGTCGGTGAGGCCATCGTCCCCGCTCATCGGGGGGTCCCAGAAGACGAGGTGACGGATACCTCTCGGTGATCCGTCTTCGTCGACGACCGCCGCGGGCTCCCCCGTGAGTGCAAGAGCGTGTTCTGTGGGATTGCCGATAGTCGCCGTTGTGAGGACGTACTGCGGATCGCCGCCGTAGTAGTCGATGATTCGTTGTGCGCGTCGGAGTATCCAGGCGACGTGCATCCCGCCGAGGCCAGTCCACATGTGGGCTTCGTCGATTACGACTAGCGAGCAGTTCGAGTGAAAGTCTGCCCACAGGTGGTGCCCCTCCAGATACTGATTCAGCCCGACGAAGTTCGTGATTACGACGTTGCACTCATCGCGGATGCGAGACTTTTCCTCACTCTTCGTGTCGCCATCGTAGACGCCGACACTGATCTCTAGTCCGAGCGTGTTACGAAGGAATTCGTTGAGTTCTTGTTCCTGGTCGCGACTGAGCGCCTTCGTCGGATAGACGATTAGCGACCGCGTCTCCGGGTTCTCGAGGTATTGACGAGCGATGTGAAGGCCGTAGACGAGCGTCTTCCCCGAGGACGTACTGGTCGCCACACACACGTTGTCACCGCGGTCGAGCACTCGGAGGGCATCTGCTTGGTGGCTCCACGGGTCGAATTCGAGGTTTCGAGCGATCTTAGGCGGAAGCACGTCCTTTGCTGGAACGGTCTGTTCCTCACGGGCGGGAATCTCGAAGTTCTCGTGAACCTGCCCGAAGTAGCGGTTATTCGGGTAGGTATTCTCGAGTTCTTCGCCGGTGAGTTGGAGGATGTCCGTCTCGATGTCGACATCGACGTTGTCGTCGTGGTTGTCTGGATTGGTCGTGAGGTCGATCTGGCTGTGGTCGGTGTCGTGGTCGTCGTGCATTGTTAGAAGTCCATGAGTCCGGTCTGTGTGGTGTTTTCATCAGCAGGAACGCTGGCATGCTTGTGGCCGGGAGTCGCTTCAGCGATGGATTCGTAGACTGCAGCCAGCTCACGGACGTCTGCCTCACAGTATGCCCGAGCAGTCTCCCAGTCTACGTCACGAGCGCGCTCTGGAGACACGAGAAGCCGCTGGATGGTCTTCGCCAGCGATTTCCCATCCACGGCGGCAGCAGCCGAGTCGCGACTATGTCCGAGCGCTTCAGCGACGTCTTCAACCCGGTTCGTCCGACCGGGGAGGATGGCGTTGTCTTTTCGCACAGCCCAATCGAACAGGTCGTACTCGAACACTGAGCCCGACCAGTAGTCTGCGTACTCCGGTGCGTGTCCTCGAATGAACCGTCTAAGGTGTTTGAAGTCGAAGTTGTGGCCGTTCCACGCGATGAGGGACGTGCGATCGTACTCGCTGGCCAGCCAGGCAACAAACTCTCGGGTGGCTTTCCCTGGGTTGTCTCGCGACGGTTCCGTATCGATGAAGTCCACGTACTCGTCTGATTCAGGGTCGTAGACCCCGATGAGCCAGATGATACTCGGGTTGAGGCCGTCGGTCTCTATATCGATGAACAGCGGACTGTACTCTGCTGCGGGGACGGCTTCGTCGGTGAGACGGATGACACACCCTTCGGACGACGCGTGGGCGCTCTGGCGGATGCTCTGAGCTTTCGACTCACCGATGCCTCGAACCTCACGAAGCTCGCGTTCCGTCGCGGCTGCGACGTCGTCACGCGTCTCGTATCCATTTTGAGCGAGCTTCGGAGCGGTTCCCTTGCCCACACCCGAAAGAGCTCGGAGGCCGAATTTATCCGCGGGTGACGTGGACACGGCGATGCGGCCGTCCGAATCAAGTGAGATGCAAGCGAGTTCTGGTGCCCTTTGCCGGCGGGTTGGAGCAAGCCCGCGGACGGGAAGGCGAATGCTCTCGTCGTCGACGTCGGCCTTCCACACGAAATCGTAACTGGCCTCCATGGCCCCCGTGAGGAACGTCGCTTCTCGGTCGGTCCGGTGCTGGAAGCGAGCGAGGTGTTCGAGGCCATCGAGCGAGACATCCAATGTGACCGAGTCGGCATTCGTCTGGATCTCATCACAGATGACGTAGTCGACGTCGTCTGGGATCCCTTGCCCACTGGCGGTAGAGGCCCCACCTATGAAGTCGAGCGAGCTGACGATGGATACGGTGATCCCGTCAACAGTCTCGGTGTGAACCGCGCTACGTCGAGTGTAAATTACCGGGCACGAGGCGGTACGCTCGACAGTGCTCACGATTCGCATGTCCAGCTTTTCCTCGACGATGTAGATGAGATCTGCATCGAAGTAATCGATGAGGTCTGCGATGGCGGTCGTCGTTGCGTCGGCTAGCGCGTCACACCGGAGGGCAAGCAGACGTACTCCAAGGTCACCCGCCATGCCTCAGTGGGTGGTTGTTCCCTGATCTGGTTGGCTATTGGCGGGGTGCTCCTCGTTTCGCGTATTCGTCATACACTCACTATGAGAACCCCGCGGCTTATACTTTCTGACTAGCGACTCTGCGATGTCTCTATTTATGGATTTTAGTGATTCCAAGAGTGGTCTCTGTGGGGATCTATGGTAGCGAGCAGTCTGAGGGCTCTCACCAGCCAGTACGTCTATAGTAGGCTTAAAATGCTTGACTGTGGTCAATATCGATTGGTGAGGCTTTGGCAGAGATCCCTAGCGTTCGCTCTTGATGGGTGATTTGGCCTTCGTAGTAGGGCCGGTCTCTCAGCCACTCGATTGTCTGCTCCATGGACGATTCTCGATTCACGGGATTCTATATTGTGATTGTCTATTTCGGCCCCGTACTTCGATATTCTGGGATATAGTATTTTCAAACGAATATAATCAACCAGCGGAATGCTTCCAGAATCGCCAGATATAGAACAAATAAGACACTGAAAGCGGTAAAGGCGGGCCTGACAATCTCTTTAGCATGCTGCACGGAGAAAATCCCGTACGCAGGTCCCTTTGTTTGTGGTTCGATATGATCGGGCAAGTGCGCCGCAATACCCTGTAGATGGTTGGCGCCGACCACAGCTACAACTCGGCCACCCTCTTCGGCAGCCTCGGAAATTTTTTCAGCGATTATGTTATCTCGATTCAGACTTCCTGACTTACGTGACATTCCATGGTACCGTAGGAGGAGTGTCGGAAGTAGAGCGCTTCCGAGAAGTAGACTTGCCCCGCCGATTGTCCTTCCCGTGACGAGTCCGTAGAGGACGCTTGTCGAAAAGATTCCATAGAACAAAAACCCGGCAACAAACTCAACTATCGGGTTAGCGTTCTCGACAAGTTCGGCATCGGAAGTCCGAGTGGCTACGACTTCTGCTCCTTGCGCATTCGCCAAATCCGAGAGAATTCGGTGGTCAGTGTATAGCGTCCGAAATAGAACCAGCCCAGCGATGTTCATCGCGGTAGCGTACCAACTACGAAGGAGCCCATACTCAGCGTCTTCTTGTTGACCTTCGAGCACGAGTACATCACAGTCCTCAGTGAGCAGCTCGCGTTCCTCGGAGAGGTCGCTTTCACTCGTATGGATCTCTCCTTTTAGAATCACCTCGGCCTCTTGGCCCTCTGTGCCCTCTGGCTCATCGCTGTCAACGGCCTCCTCTATATCTGATTCGGATTTTCCTACTGTTTTAGCGATTTGTCCCATATATTTTACTATAATGAATGATTCAGTTTTTCTGGACGGTATCAGTGGCGATCAGTAGGATCTACCAGTATGGAGTGAATCGTTCCTCGACCTCCTGGCGGAGATCCTCAAACTCATGATCCTTGCTCAACGGAAACCGGTGAGTCTGCCCTGTCGCTACGATGTCCTCTCGGTCGCAGTCAGGTCTACAGCTATCCCGACCGCGTTCGAAGTCCCACGCGCTAGGTAAGTACCTGCGTTCGCCGACGTCACCCCCTGTTACGCCGAGCGTCACGTCCTGCAGTCGGAGGTGCATCAAGCCCGCGACGATCTCGTTCAGCGACATAACCGACGGTGCGGGTTCGTCGCCGTCTCCCCTCGGTCCACCGTCAGCCGCTGGACGGTCCATGTTGTAGTCAGGACCTGGTTCCCGGCCGCCGCCGCGCTCCTTTCGTGCCTCGCTCGGCAGATACTGGATGCAGCATCTGAAGCATGGTTGTCCGGGTGCCGACACGGTGATGGGACTCTTTGACGTGTCTTTGAGGACTCCGTTGTCGTCGGTCTCCGGGCGGGTGCCTCCGGATATCACTGGGATGAGGTGGGAGTGGGAAATCTCGTCGAGAACTCGCGTCGTCCAATGGCCGTCAGCGGCGTGGAGGATCACGTCGCAGTCGAGGAGGTCGGTGTAAGCCGACAGGTCAGGATCATCCTCCACCACGCTTCCGTACACGCGGACGACGTCGAAGTCCGGGTTCGTCGCCGCCGCTCGGGCCGTCCGGGCGGCGACATCTACCTTCGGCCGCCAGACCGAGGCGTCCGCCTCCGTTGCGCCGCGCTGGCGATTGAGGTTGACGTCCTTAACGACATCGTAGTCGGCGAGAACGAGACTATCGACGCCTGACCGAGCGACATCGGGCGCTAAAATGGAGCCGCCACCTCCGAGGCCGACGATCCCGACTCGAAGGCTCGCGTACATCTCTTGGGCGGCCTCGGTCCAGAGTCTGACTTGGCGGTCCTGCGTGTTCGGGTCCCAGGAACCGCTGGCACCTGCCGCACCCTTCACCTCCTGCCCGGCCGTGAATGAATCGAGTTTGCGGAGCCCAGTGCCGACGACGCGGATCGCAGTCGCGTACCTGGACGGACCCTCATCCAGCCCTACGCTGTCGGGGAACTCGTGGCCCAGAGCCATCCAGTTTCCATCGGGAGTCAGTATCCCGGCGACGAGTGGGGGGTTGGCGTGGTCGAGGTGCTGGGCGTCGTTGTGGAGGAGTCGGGCGGCCGACTCCAGATCCTGTCGGCTCGGTTGACCCACGCCCCAGGGATGCGTGTGGAGATAGAGCACACCACCGCCGATGTCGTTGGCCAATCGTTTCACGCGACGACGGTAGTCCGAGGTAAACTCGACCCCGCCGGTGTAGATCAGGTCGCCTTCTTCGGGAGGGATGACATCTTGGACGAGGTAGGTGAGGCGGCGGCGGCCAGGGCTCCGCGTTAGTACGCACACCAGCCCCCGCTCGGCGGCGTCGACGGCACGCTCACCGTGCAGGAGGGATTCGATGAGCTCGCGGTCCTGCTCAGTCATCGCGAGGTGAAACTCTTCGGCGTCGACGAGGGCGAGGTCGATGTCGGAGACCTTCCGCTTCATTAGTTGTTGAAAGGATTTCGAAGGGTGCCCCGAACGAGGGCGGTGGCCCTCGCCATGTGCTCGGGCTTGCTCACGGTCAGTTCCCGCCAGTCTCGGCTCCAGTAGAGGTAGTCCTCATCGATGCCGACTTCACGGAGGGCTTGGGCGTGGTCGTGGTTGACCGTGGTGTTGTCGGGTTGGTTCCCGTCCACGGTTAGCAAGGGGACCGTGACCAATCCGTAGTGCTGGCCGTTCGGGAAGTCCTTGTGAATCCGCAGGATGACGCGAGCCTCGTCCTGGTCGTAGTCGTACTCGTCGAGTGCGACTGGACCGAGGTCGATGAAGACGTATGGTTGATCGCCGGCTTCGGCAACCACCTCTGCCTGACCGTGCTTCTCGTGGAGCGCCTCGGCTCCGTCACGGATGTTGTCACCGACGACGATCTCCGGAGTACCCATTCAGATGAACACCTGCCCGCGCGTGGTCACCCGGAAGTGCTTTCGGTGTTGGTCAGTGAGGTCCACCTCGGCAGGACCAGCCTCACCTTGGGGATCGAACTGTTCCTCGACGTTGTCGCTCTGGCCGCGGAGCGCTTCGAGGATGTACTGGTCCGGATCGTCGTAGCCGGCCCGCTCGATGATGATCGCCGAGTCGACCACGTCGTCCTCGTACGTCTGCTTGTCATCTTCGCCGGCGCCGTCTACGAAGATGACGTGGCTGTTCTGGCCTTGGTTTGCGGTCGAATCTTCGGTCGTTTCCGACGTGTCGTCGGAGGTATCGGACTCGCTCATTGGTTATCTGCCCGTTCTTGGCTCGGGCGGGGCCGTGGAGAGCAGAGCGGCACAGGAGATCCCTCGGCTCTTGCTCACGTCACTATATACGCCACGTAGTTTTAACTCTTGCGACTAGCAGCATTGGGAATACGATAATTAGAGAACACCCTCATCGAAAGGTAGTTATCCTATCGTTCTGTTGGTGCTGTATGGCGCTAGATACTCCAACCGCGAGTAATCTCGTCGCAGCGGAGCGAGATGGCGAGTACGGTCTTACAGTCCCATTACGGGTAGACAAGGTCGAACGAACCCCGGATCACGACTGGTGGGCGCAGCTTGTCCACTGTTCAGATGTGCTGGGGACACACGTGAAGCTCACAGTTTTCGACGATGACGACTGTCATCTCGTCGACTACTCCTTTGAAGAAGGTACCTGGTACGAATTCGACGACGTCAACCCTGATGTGTACCAGGGAACCATCGGTATCAAAGCGAAGTGGGATCGGCAGGTCCGCCAGCTCTCTGGTCGCCCAGAGATGTCGCCCTCAGAGACGACTGACATTGTTCGTCGACTCGGTGCAGCCGATGCCATTGCAGCACTCGACATCGAGACGATTACGACTGTTTCCGAGCGAGAACTCGAACCACCGAATCCAGACCATCAAGAGCTACTCTGTACCGGCGTCGGATATCGAGGCAGTCCGAGCGAGGAGATCAATGCGGAGGTCCTCTTCCGTGAAGACGGGACGGCTTCGGCAGAACTCGACGCAATCGAGGCGGTTGTGAACTGGCTCGATGTGAGGGATGTCGATGTTCTCATCACCTTTGGGGGCGCGTGGTTCGACCTCCCAGTATTGGTGGGTCGTGCAGAACGGGCCGCTGCGGAAATCGGTGAGCCTGGACGAGCAGAGAACGTACGTGCAGCACTCGAATCCTACTACCATGCCGACCTCTCGTCGGCAAAGAATAGGGTGCTGGGGGAAGGTTCACTTGAAGATATGGCCGGGTACATTGGGTCACCCGCACCGAAGACGCTCTGGACGGATTACGAAATCGGCCTTGAACCACAGACATGGCGCGAAAGTCAGTGGGAGATTATGCGAGAGGACGACCGCGACCCCCCGTCTGATGATCTTGAGGATCCCACCGTGTTCAACAGCGACGTTCCATACTTCGGTGAGGCGTGGCTAACGGCCAGCGCAGCAGGAGAGAACGACCGGGCCTCAAACCTGTACGAGTGTCTCGAAACCTACACGCTCGCGGATATTCATCCCCTGTTCGCTATAGCTGACGACGAGCGGTCGACCGGTCAACCCTCCTTCCCGATGACCTACTAGCAACCTCCGTTTTCTTGACGCCACTCTTCGCCGCAGGGAAGGGAACTATGCTGGCACCATCGACAGTGCTCCCCCGTCTCGTACCCGCTGAACGATGTCTCCTCGATTCGATTCATCGTCGTCGTGACTGCTGCTCGTACTGATTCTAATTCTCCCTCATCGAACGAACGAGACTCGACTTTCGGACCGATATCGCCGACATAGGCGTATCCCGCGCGGGTGATCGATTCCTCGTAGAGGTCACGACAGGCGAGCAGATATAGTGGCAGCTGCTTGTTCTCGTCAATGTCGCGGTGACGCTCGGTGGCTTTGTAGTCGATGACGACCAGTTCGCCGTCCGGGGTTCGATAGACGGCGTCGATGAACCCGACGAGCTCATGGCCATTCACGTCCAGATGGAACTCTCGTTCCGCATCGACGATTTCCCAGCCGCTTAGATCGAGGTCGAAATACCGGTCGATGCATTCCTTCGCAATCGGTAGCTCATCCGTGGCACGCCGTTGTCCGGCCAGCCGTTCACAGATAGCATACCATTCTGCTCGCTCTACCGCCTGTTCCTTCGCAGCGATCTCCGCGGTATTGTGAAACAGAAGCCCGACTATCCGCTGCGAGACACCGTCTCCGCCATAGCCGTTCTCTCGGAAGTCAGAGAACCCATTGACGACGTAGTCCAAGAAGTGCTGTCGGGGACACTCCTCGTAGGCCTCAAGTGAGGTGTAACTGTGCTGGAGCGCCGGGTTTGGGGTCGATGGACCAGTTAGGTCGTCGATTGAAAACCGTCTGTTCTCAGGTTCTCGTTCGAGTGCGCCTTCTATGAGCTTGTTTCCGAATGTGAGCACACGGTCTCGTCCGTCTGCTGCCGAGAGCTTCTCAGAACCGTACGTCACTTGTCCAGAGACGTCCCCAACTACCGTGCTTGCGAGAGAGCCTGTCCAATCCGCATGGTCCGATGGGAGGCATTCCTGTAGATCGCGCCAGATTGGGAGATGACCGCTACTTGGCCGCCAAGGGACGGACTCTGGAAGAATACTATCGACAGCATCATGCACGAGTCTTGCATCGTCGTCTGTGTCGTCTTCCTCCCGGCTCCCGTGGAGGACGAGTATCTCTTCGGCGCGAGTGATCCCCACGTGAAGTATCCTGCGGGCCTCATTGGCATCTTGAGCGACAAAATCATTGTCGAATGCCGCTTCTGGATCCTCAGACAGTGCTGACTCGAATGTATCGTAGGTTCGTGACCCTGGTTCCCACTCGTCGGCGGTCAAGCGGGGCATCAGAACCACAGGAAAGTCGAGTCCCTTACTCTTGTGAATGGTCATGACGTTGACCGCGTCGTCGGCCAGTTCTGGCTGACTCGTTGGTGCCGAACCGCTCTTCTCGAGGAGCGAGTCGTAATGTTGCAGCGAATCGATGAACTGCGGCGTGAGCGGGGGCTGTACAGTGTCGTTTCCATACTGGTCGATAATCTCGTCCAGTTGCGACAGGTCACGACGCTCTTGTTCACTGAGGTACCAATCGATGTTGGTCAGGCGTTTGAACTCCCGGTAAAGGTGGCTGAGGGAAGCTGTTTCACGTAGTTTCAGTAGGCGGGAAATGTGCTCCCGTACCTCCTGAATACAGTCGGGTTCATCGAATGCTTCGAGAGGTTGGTTGAATACCCCGGCATATGTACCGTCATCGTGGCTGTTGACACGACGCAGATCAGCATCGGTTAGACGGTAACGCATCGTCAGTACCCGGTTCCAGCTTACGTCATCTTCTTCGGGACGAGCCAGCGCCTTTAGATAGGCGACGACGGTGCCGACCCCGATTGATTCCGTGGAGAGGTCTCCCGCAACCTGATAGGGGATTCCTGCCTCGTCGAACCCTTCGAGAATTGGCGTTGCGTGGTCGTTATTCCGAACGAGGAGTGCGATCTCACCTGGGTCGTACGCCCGATCTAGTGCTTCTGCATCGCCACTCAGGAGGTTCCGGGTGACGGTCACCAGCTGTTCAGCCCGGTCGCCTTCGTCGTCGGCTTCCTCCACGACTGCGACCGTGTCTCCGTCGTAGTCAGGTTCGTCGACACGCGTGAGCGTTTTGGTACTGCGCCGATCCGCTAACCGCTCTAGCGCTTCATTTGCGAGGTCGAGGAGAGGTTGACGTGACCGGAAGTTCTGTTCCAGCGGTTCGTCTTCGAGATCAGGCCCGAAGACGTCGTCGAGTTCGTCGGTGATGTTCGCGACGTTCGCGCCTCGCCATTCGTAGATTGCTTGGTCGTCATCACCCACGACGAATAGGCGATCCTCAGAGACGAGGGACGTAATGAGGTCGAACTGGAGACGATCAGTGTCCTGGAACTCGTCACAGAAGACGTAGTCCCACCGGTCGCCCAGTCCCTCTCCGACGTCAGTCTCGAGCAGTTCCACTGTCTTAACCACGAGACCATCGAAGTCAAGCAGATTTCGCCGGTCGAGTTCTCGCTCGTAGGCTCCATACCCTGCGTTCAAATCCAGGGCTGTTTTGCACTCGTCGAGAGCGTCTCGGAGGTAGTCTGTCAACTCGAGTTTCAGATCGTTTGGTATCCCGCTCGGAGCACCACTACTGTACCCCCCAAGTAGATATTTCGGCAGCTTGTGTGCATCCTCGGGAAGCGACCGCTCACCAGCCTCATGCTCCTCAAACGCCACTTCGAGTGCGTCACAGAGGTCGATGAGTCGGTCGAGGAAGTCTTTGATGCTTGCTTCTAGCCCTTCATCGCGGAGGGTATCCCGTTCTGCGACGAGATCTGCTCGTGTATCCGGAATGCCGTCGAGGACGGTCGAAACGGACTGTCCCCCAAGATGATTGCCCGCAATCTCTTCGACACGATCTGGCACAGCATCGAGTTCATAGACTCGTTCCGGTGACCCGAGATATTCCTCGATCTCTGCGGGCGAAATCCCACTTCGCTTCATCGACCCGATAAACGAGAGGAGTTTCGATGCGACGCCGCTCCCGTATGAATCTGGGCCGTAGACGTTCGGTTTGACGGCGCGGTAGTCGATCTCGTCGAGGACGTTGAGTACGATGACGTACTTTTCAGCATCCGTTGCGATCTCGAAGTCTGGGTCTAATCCCGCATCATAGGCGTAGTCCGTCAGTATCTCGTTGCAGATAGAGTGGTACGTGTACGCGTCGACGTCATACCCTGCTGGTCCAAGTTTTGCGTTGAGTTTCTCACGCATCGAATCGGCGGCGTTGTTCGTGAAGGTCAACGCGAGAATCCGATCTGGAGAGACCCCATGCTCGTCGATGAGGTTCTCGATTTTCCGGACCATCGTGAACGTCTTCCCTGTTCCAGCCCCAGCGAGCACCCGCATGGGATACTGTTCCGACTCGATGATCGTCCGCTGCTGTGGCTTCGGATCCTCGTCGTCCTCGATGGTTGGGAGCCAGTCAGGCACGTCGTCGCTCATCGCTGCACCCCCTCTGCGAGAAATTCTGCACACATCTCTCGGAACGTGCAGTCGGGACAGGCCTCATCGTGAATGAGTGGGAACGGATCAGGGTCGTGAGAGCCGCTCGTAATCCCTTCGTGTGCATGTCGTAGGAGATTCCATATCGTGTCATAGTGCTCTTCGTAGATGTCCGTCGTCTCGCGTGGGTAGCCACGAACAGAGATCTCGTATCCCCCTGGTGTACTTTCGAACGATGTCCGATTCAGGAGGCCGTAGAAACTGAATCGAACCGTCATCCCGTCTTCGTAGAGGTCAGACTGTTTGACGCCCTCGATGTATGTGGCCGTCTGAAACGCGTTCCTGACCCTCTTCGGATCATGATCCGTTCCGTTTAGGTGGTCCTCGAGGACGCTTGCAGTGTAGGACGTGATCACGTCGTTGAGGTTCCGCTTGTAATCGATGACGTGGATCCCTTCGTCCGTCCGGAGGATGTTGTCGGCTCTCCCGCGCAGCCCGAGATCGTTCTCAACACATTCGAGCCATTTCTCTGTCGCGACGGATTGACGAGCGTGATCGATGCCGTGGCCACCATCCGGGTCAAAGAAGGTCTTGATAGCCTCTAGATTTTCGAGGCGCTGGTATTTCTGGTGGGCGTTGGATGCGTACTCGTCCGAGTCGATATGCTCTCTCCATTGCTCTGGGAATGCCTCTACTGCCCGATCGTAGATGAGCTGGGCGTCATCTTCTGGGCTGGTTGCTTCGCAGACTACTTCGATTGTTCCGTGATAGGCACGCCCCTGATTCAGGTACAGCCGTGTCTTCTCGGGAGCGTTGACCTTCTGTACGTACTCATAATCGAACTTCCGCTGGCAGTCCGCGTAGGTTGCGAGACGCGACGGCGAGAGGAAGGTAACGTCAGTCACGACGAACCCCTCCGGCAGCGAACTCGATACGTGCTTGCAGTGCATCCTGAAGCTGCTCGCCGCGGGTCCCACTTTCGCTGAGAAGGTGCTGAATCTCCGAAAGCTCAGCTTCGACTTCGCCGAGGGGGACCGTCACATCTTGGCTGTGAGAGCGACGAACATCTGCGAGGGCGTTGTCGACCCGAGAGAGCAGATATTCTTCCGCTCTTCGTTCGCTTCTGATGTCTGCTTCTGTCGTCTCTTTCACCCAGGGCAACTGCCGATAAGCTTCTGTGAGAAACCGTGACGGCTGAGCACGTTCTTCCAGTGCGGTGTCTTTGTGGCTGTACAGACAGAAGTACAACCGGTCGCCAGCAGCGGCTGCTCCGATGGCGAGCCGCCGGCGAGCGTGCTCTGCGTGGTACCGGCGGAACGAGCGGCTTGACGCTGTCGAGGACGTCGGGAAGGTGTCGGTGACGTCTTCTGCTTCGACCTGTGTTACGCCCGGATAGTCCGGCATCTCCGAGAGGCGTTCTTGGGGGAACAATCGAGTCAGGGAGGGAGTGCCTGGATACTCTTCGTCGACGACGTCCAACAAGAAGACTGCTCGGAAGGACCCGTTTTTAATCGCCTGTAAGTGATCGACTCGGACACCCCCGTCAAGTTCGGTCGAGCTGGTTTGGTTCTGTTGAGGGGCATACTCGTGGGCGCGTTCAAGCATCGTCGCAAACGACTCCCAGGTCGTTTCGATGAACGACGTGTCTTCTACGAACTCCGCCATAGCGAATGCCCGCCGAACGTTCCCGAATTGGGCGCGAACGTTCAGTGGGGATGTCTCCTCAGCGATTCGAACCTTCATATTCGATTCAGTTGCCCATTGCCGGAGTGGACTCGAGAGGCCATCCATCTCCTCGATAGACGCTAGAACCGATTCGTCTAAGACCGAGGCTTCCAGCATCTCTTTTCGAGTATCGTCATCATCGGCTGCCAGGTAGCGAACGACTTGCAGTAGCTCTCGGATAGCGGGATCATCTCCGAATCCCGTGACTGTCGAGGACTCTGTCGGTACCCCTGTCTGCTGGAAGGATCGAAGCGTCTCGATTACTGCTGAACCGCTCTGCTTCAGCGCGACGGCGAAATCCTCGTAATCCCAGTTCTCTCGATCTCGAAGCCGTTCGATCTCATCGGCTACTTTCTTGATCTGTCCGTCGGCGGTCTCTGTCGGAATGACGTTCACTTCCCCCGCTTGGGGATCTTCGTGAACGGTTTCATTCGCTAGGTAAGCACCTGTCGCAGCCGGTCGAGATGGAGGCTCTGTCCCTGCAGGAGACTCTGTCCTCGAAAACGAGACGTAGTCAGTAATTGGCCCCGGCTCGATCCATGTACGCCGAACACTTGCGTTCTCTTCTGCTACACATACGAGCTCCAATCCATCCGCTAAGGTCGCGAGATAGCGACGGTCGAGCGGCAAGAACTCCTCGAATTCAACGACAAGGACCGCCTCTACATCGACTACGTCGTCTCGCTTCTCGGTATCCGACAGAGCAGCATTCGCCTCAGAGATTAGCTGGCCGCGTTCTAGGTGGTCGTGTCCGTCGAGCCACTCGTGGAACGCCTCAACGAGCCCCGCGACTTCGGTAAGCTCTGGCGTCGTCTCAAACGAAACATCCTGCCACGTGGCAGTTTCCATGAGCTGGGCAATATCGCTCAGGAAGGAGGGTTGTTCGGCCGCACGCTGGAAATACTCGCTGTCCCACTCTTGATCTTCGAGGAATCGATGAACGAGTTCACGACGCATCGCGTCTGAGAGAATCGCCTGATCATCGGTCTGGTTCACGACGTCGGTCGCTTGAACGACCAACGACGTCACTCGGGGAACTGCTGCACCGGGTGCTGTGTCTTTGAGTTCTCCACGAAATGTATCCATGCTCGTCGGAGATCCAGCGATGACGAGGACATCTTCTGGATTGTATTCCTTGAGCAACGCCTGATACTGCTCAATTACTGTTGACCTGAGCTCTTCGGTGCTGAATGGAACAGTAATGAGCGTTCCATCGAAGTGCTGGACCTCAGACACGCTTACCGCCCCACGCGTTCACCTGTTGTTCCTCGGTGGATCGGCGGCTGGCCCAGATTCCCCTTGTCTGAGAGCCTGATGCTGATTTGCAAGGTAAGCCGAAAACGAATCTAGTCAAACGGGGACATATCATATTAAAGGGCCTCACAGTCCACCTACAAGAACGTTGGTGCTACGCTAAAACTGAAACTTGCCTCATTAGGATGCTACATATTTATACTATGCCGGAGTCAAGTTCCTATATGACAGACCCATCTGACGGTTCTGATTTCATCGCGGACGCTGAATGGCACAACGAATGGTGGGATACAGACGGTGGTTCACTATCTGAGTTAGAGGGAACCGCTTCTCTAGACCCCCGATCGGACTTACTCAAGGTACTGCAGTCCATTGATGAGGAGCAAGAAGACGGAACTGAGAGTCTCGTGTATCCCATTTACGGATCGACCGGAATCGGGAAAACGACGCTTCTTCAGCAATTCATTGCTGCAATTCTTGATTCAGACATCGTTGACTTCTCTCCGGGACATCGTGATTTAGATATCATTGGGTCCGTTGATCCACGTCAGATCCTCTATGTCCCTCTTGAGGATTCTCTCTACCATCTCGAACCTTCGAGCAGTGCTGTGGAAAAACTAGAAAGCGTTATTGACTACTTCCGTTCCCATATCTCTCCCCGTCGAGGCCGTAAGTACATCATCCTCGACGATATCGGGGCTCTGCGACTCGATGAAGATGAACAGAGTGCCCTTCTAGACCTCGTAGATGATGATACCTATCTACTGCTGACCGGTATTGTAGAATCGCAGGTCGAACTGCGTGGTATCTCGGCTTCGAGCGAGCCTAAAATCAAATTCCCTCGTGCGATGTTGCCGATGAAGTTTATAGACACCATCAAGCAGGGGGCATATGATGACTCTGCGTTACTCGAGACGGACTCTGATTTTGCTCTTCGTGTGGAGTCCCATCAAACGAGGAGTATGGACGGTGAGTCGATGATAAAGGATGTTCGGAGTAATTTGTCTGAATCGGAAAACTTGGACGACGCGATCGCGTCGTTGAATCAGCTTTACTTTGAGGCCTTCTCGGATGTTGAGCGGGATGGTCTGTATGAGGCCGCTCGTGAGTACCTGCAGAAAGGGGGAATCTTCCTACGCGCTAAGGAAACTCCGGTCAAAAACGAACTTATCCGATCTCATCTCCTCTTGTATCTCTACAAGGAACTCGCAGAGTATGAATCGATTCAGCGACCTGAGAACCTCCATCGAATCGCTTCATTAGCTGCGAGCCAGGCAGGGAATGAACTCAGATATACGGACATCAGCGATCAATTAGAGGTTGACCGTCGGACTGTTGATTCGTACCTGTCCGTGCTGGATGACGGACTCTCAGTTTCGGAATCCCACGACTTCTCACTTCAACGTCACCGTCGTACTCGACTCTACCTTCGGAATCCGCGACACGTTGTACTTCTGTCCCAACGTCAGGAACACCATGGATTCGAGACATACGAGAAGACCCGGTCGCTCAATCACGAGTTCGAGTACAAGCTAGCTCGAACCGTCGCGTTCGACCACGCTAAACGGCTGGCATGGAGGGTTGGCGGATCGGGTGACGAGGATCCTCAGGTCGAATATTTCGAGACTGAGTCGGGGACGGTCGATTACATCCTCCACAACGAGGATGGGTTAGTTGTCCCGTTCGTTCTCTCCTATCATCCACACGCAGGGAATGCTGATGAAATCGCAGTCGAATTCGATCCGACTGTCGGAAAGCATCCGATACCCGGCGGAGAGGAGCTTCTCGATATCGATTACGAATCCCCCTACAAGTTCATCATTGCTGATAGCCTGCCAAAAGAAGTGACGCAGTCAGGTTCACTCGTTGTGGAGCGGGATGGCATCAACCTCTGTTACATTCCCTACTGGCTATTCCTCCTCATCTGCTAATTAGCCGGTCCGTTTCTTCTCTTCCGACAAGAAAGCTATAATCGTAAATTTTGAGGCACTTCTCGATTCACTCGTCAACGCTTATCTGCGTGTCAACTCTGAGCATTACAGCTCGAAACTTCGAATTCGACAAGACATTAATCTCCTCACGATACTCGTAGTCTGACCACTCAGCGACGTATTGTCCGGAGAGGTTGATCGGTGCTTCCTCGCCACCCTTCGACATCCAGTCTCGCTGTTCTCGCCATCTTAATTCCTTTCCACCGAATTCCCTGCCCTCATGAATTCGAAATTCATCGTAGAGTGCCTGCTCTGTGGATGGAGTCCAGTAGTTCGAATCATTCGTGAGGAGGACTACGTAGCCGTACCGGCCCTGATTGTCGACAATCCGCTCTACACGCTCGATGTCCCGAAGAAAACGGTAATGGGCACGGTCATGGGCCCCCTGTGTCTTCAACTCAAAGGTTTCCTCGAAAAAGGCGTCTTCAACGGTCGCATGCTTGGTTTTGTATTTTAGCTCGATTGGGATTGTGACGTCTCCTCGACGCACTCCGATATCTACCTTCACCCCTGGCTCTGGATTCCATTCCAACCGCACTCGTTCATTACCATACATCTGAGCGAGTTCGGCTCCAAGAGCCAGCTTGAGATGATCCTCAGAGTGGAAGACTTGACCAAGTTGACTCAGAGCCCATTCGACATCGACCATATTCTGCTATGTCTGTCCACCAGTAATAATTCCAACCCGCCACAGAACACTTCTCAGGCGGTTCCCACTCGACCCTACTCAGATAAGCTCTAGATCTTCTAACGTTGATTGCAGTGATTTGAACGCCTGATTGTCCTCTTCCTCGCTTCGTCCACCTGTGATCACCACTTTGCCGCTAGCAAACACAAGGAGGACACAACGAGTACCTGATGGTCGGTACACAAGGCCTGGAAATTGCTCCGGTTCGTATTCTGTCTGTTCCAAGCCGAGTCCGATCGTCAATGTATTGAGATCGACCTCGTGATGGAGGTTTCCGACGCTAACGACGTTTTTTACCTCCAGAGTAGGCTCATCAACCGATATACCGAGATCGGCGATGAAGTCAAGAAATTCTGCATTCACCTGGTGCATCCTGTCGAATTCGTCTCCTCCACGGAGAATGTACTTCCCAGAGGTGTAGAGAATAACCAGCTCGCCATCTTCCTCGAACCGAAAGAAAGCCGCGTTGTATTCGGGATCGAAGTTAGCCACCGGGAGTTCGGCATCTTCAACGACTTGTTCGATATCGACTTCGATCCCGAGTGTACCTAACGCTGCTATATTGACGACATTCACCTCAGATTCGGTCATTAGTTAGTATCTCGTGATAACCTGCAACATGACTTGAGGTTTTAGACACGGTGGAGTGTACTTAGGATTGCTACTGGCTATTCCTTCTCAATCCGGAGGAAGTTCAGCATACATTCCTGCGGAAGGATCCCACCGTGGTAATAGCGGGCGTCGGTAAGCCCGCTTTTGCTGTTATACTGCCGAGGTTTGGCGAGCAATCGAACTGACGTTTTCAGATATTCTGTTCCGGGTGTCTGATCCGTGACTCGGACGCCTGTTCCGGCGTCCTCAATGTCGTCTCCAGCGATTCGCCGATATTTGACCTCTCCATCTCCGTCGTAGCTAGAGATCGATTCCATCGTAGTCCCCTTCGGGAGCAAGACGAATCCGTGATCCGTCACGACGTAGATTCGATCCCAGTTTTCGTTCTCTAGTTTCTCTGTAATCAGATCGTAGAGTTCGTCGATGTAACTGGTGAAGTGACTCTCTGGATTGTCGAGTTCGTTTTCACCAATATCGTCGATATCCTTGTCGTAGTATGCGATTTGGTGGTGTTGCCACCCCGAATTGCTGTCCTCCGGTACGTCCCACCCCTCCCGTTCGAGGACTTTCACTCGATTTCCTTTGTTGTCGAGACGCTGGCCACCTCGTTCGACAGAGAGCTTTCCGTTCCGGAGCTTGACACGGAACCTGTGGGCTCGCCCCGGTGTGAGTGCAGCCATCCCGAACTTGGTCTCCGATGGAAGCGTGCTAACTCTGGTCTCTTCGGCGATCGAATAGTCTTCTCGAAGGCGGTTGGCCAGCTCCCGAGCGAGGTCTAATCGCAGCGCATCAATCAGAAACAGGGCGACTGTTTCCCCTGTTGCGAGATCCTGCTCGTTGTCAGTCCACCACTCGTAGGCAGCGTCTTTCCCCGCCAGAGGCGATCCAGTACTGAACGAACTGACTACTGCCTCGCTCATCTCCTCAAGATAGTTCATATACCGCGTCTCTAAGAGCTCGGCGCGAATCTCAGGGAGCGACTCCGTCGCCGGGTGAGAGTTGAGGAGTCTCTCTTGCTCGGGTTCACCTGTGATCTCGAGTTCCAATACCCCATAGTCGATCTTCCAGGTTCCGTCTTCCTGATCGGCATACTGGTCGAAGGGGTCGAACGACTGGGACCGCTCTTCCCAGGCTGCAAACCGCAATTCCAACTCGGCTACCTGTTCGGCTTGTTCCCAGAGCGTCGTCCAGGGAATATCGTCCGGATACACCCCGAGAGCTTGTTGGCGTTTGTTCGCCCTTTCGACACATTCCGTGTACCTCCCCTCTTCTAATGATTCGAGCCAAGCATCCCACAGAGTTGCATCAAGCGCCCCATCAACTGGACAGGCCGCGAGCTCCCACGCATCGTCGGATGATTCGATTACGTCCCCCCAGTAGCTCTCGCTCAGATAGCGCTCTGCCAACCGCTTGCTCTGTCGAGAATTGACAATCCGTTTTAGTGGATTGATATCGCCAAGGGTGCTACCCACGTTTCCATATCCCTCGGGGAAGGCGTCGACATCCATTCCCTCGGCGACGAGCCAGCGGGCAACGGCCCACTTCCAGACGACGTCCTCGATCTCCTCTGGTGTTTCAGCATTGTCTGCGGGAGCGACGTGCCTGTCTTTAAGCGACTTTTGCACTCGGGCAATCGTCTCATCATCCTTGTCAATTTCTGGCCATCCACCTTCGAGGAGGTGCTCTAAAATCTGGCCCTCTCCCTTTGTGATTATCTCACCGATTAGGTCCCCGTAGCGTGGAATTCCACCGCTTGCGAACTGAGTTTTGATTACATTCGCCGCAGTTTCGCGGTCAGACTCCGTTCCTCGCTCAACATCATAGATATCCCAGGGATTCACCTCATACAGCTCGGCAGTCAGCTGTTCGATCGTGAGTTCGATTTCACCGCCAGTTTCACGGATGTCTCTGAACCAGTCCCGCTCAATCAGCCCCTCCTCTGGATCTTCGACTGTTTTAGCTTCCGGGATGTACCAGACGTGGGGTGATTCCGGTTCTTTCACTGCGGATCTCCTCAGTTCAAGAGGGAACCGTTCTGCCTCCGAGAATCCCACTCCAATCTGGTCTGCAGCAGCACGGACAACCTCCCGAAGATGCCCCCCCTCGTCCCACCAGACGACCCGAACAGCTGTTGCGTGTTCATCAGGAAATTCATCCTCGAGATGGGCTTTCGCTTGGTTTTCGAGTGTCGTTGTCGGCTGCGACTTCATCGGTCTCCCTCCTCTGGATCAATAACCACGATAGTTCCGTCACCTGGTTCTGTTACCTCTGCCCAGAGCTCGTCGACTGATGGTCTACCGTCCTCTTGATCATCATCGTCTTCGCCATCCTCGTCATCGTCCTTTGACTGGAGCTTTGCATCGGCCCGTTTTACCAATGCTTCTGCTTGAGACGATGTGACGAGGTCTGGTCCGCTTAGCGCACGCTCCACCTGCTTCGTGATGAACGCATCCGGGTGTTCCGAGTTGAGTTCCTCGTACCGAGATCTAAGCTGATCGTAGACTGGCCCGTCCGGTTGATCGTCGAGTAGCCCTCGTGCTTTCTCAAGCTGACCAGCTTCGCTGACTGCGTTCCCTGATGCGATATCTGATTCAGAGATGTCTTCCGCGGATGCAGCGATCTCATCGAGTTTTCTGAGCGACTCGAAGTTCACTTTTGGAATCGTCTCGGTGACGGTATCAATTTCCGCGATCACATCGTTATTCAGGAACACTTGCTCGACCGCTGAACATAGGTCTGAAATCGAATCTGCTTCAGGTGTGGTTCCCGTGAGACGGCTGTAGAGTTCACTAATCTGGGAGGAACGGAAGTCATGAGCCTCTGTCTGGAGTTTAGTGAGACTCTCTTTGGAGGGGATGCGTGACCCATCAACAGCGTCCTCCATTTTGTAGGTGATCGCAGCATCTGGATACAGTGATCGCATCGTTTCGAGTGTACTGTTGAATTCGTCCCAGAGCGGCTCATCGCCCTCGAATAATGGTTCTGCTTTGTGGAACCACTCTGCTTGCGTTGGTACTGGTGATTCAGTCAATACAGTATCGTCAAGTTCGCCACCAGCCATCCCTGGTTCTAACGCCTCGCGAAGCGCATCCAACGTAATTTCTTCGTCGAATTCGAGATCCACACGAGCACAGGTATTCCGAATACCCGAACTATTCTTTTCTGCCCAGGAGGCGAGATTGGAGAGCCAAGCGGTTGGATCGTTCCCTTGTGGGGCGAATCCTCGGAGAGATTGATAGACCGCTTTTAGATTGCTACTTCCCTCAATATCCACGGGATCGAATCCAATATCGATGTCACGGATATCGGAAAGCCGCCGCATCACACGACCGATTTCACCCGGGTCTTCGATACGGACACCATCGCGTCTGATCTCGATTTTATTTGCCGCGGCGAGCGTGATCAGAAGCGCGGCGAGTGCTTCGCGCGGCGTGCCGAGATATTTCCCACGGCGACCCGCGATTTCTTCGAGGACAGTCTCCCCACTCACCAATTCCTCTCCAGCGTAATCATTGAGGAACTCTTCAGCCCACCCATCACTGATCTCTCTCGGAACTGTCTTGACGCCGAGCGTTTCTGCGTCATCGGCCGAGAACGGCCACGTACCATTCCCATTAAAGAACTCGAAGAGGGTGCGAGCGTCGTCAACCTCCTGCAGCCGGGTATCGAGTGTTTTCCTGTTCTCGAATTTTTCCCTGACGGCATCAGCGAGCACACTATCGATGTTGCTTAGATACGTACCCCGTGTCGTGCTGTGGTCCGGCGTATAGACCTTTGCTGCATAGAGGAGTTCTTCGATCTCGTCTTCGACAGTCTCCTCCTCTTGTTGTTGCTCGATACGGAGGTCTGCGCTAGCACCCGGTTCCAATAACTTATCCAACGCAATTAGATGGCGAATACTTTCGCGAAGCCCCTCCGAAAGTTCAATAACGACCAGGACATCCTCGACCCCTTGCTCACCAGCGTTCGCCTCCTGCCATCTCGTTCGTGAGTCATCGATTGTATCCGGGTCTGCTGCTAGAACCCTAGCAAC
The DNA here is from genome assembly GCF_024298865.1 of Halorarius halobius. Taxonomy (GTDB): domain Archaea; phylum Halobacteriota; class Halobacteria; order Halobacteriales; family Haloarculaceae; genus Halorarius; species Halorarius halobius. Next base: position 50,988 of record NZ_CP101164.1, read on the forward strand.
CACACCATCGAAGCGAGGTTCTGGTGATGAGTCGACTTGATCTAATACCGTGTAGCGGAATGTGTACGGGGCGTCGGAGATTCCATCGATGTTCCGCGTGCGGAGGGAATCATCTGCAGTCAATCGACCACGGTCAGCTTCGCGAAGAAGGTCCTCAATATTGTAGCGAACTTGGTGTTTGGGAAGCTCTGCAGCCTCCCGGTGGACCTGATCCCAGAACTCAACAATCTCTTTGGACAGAATTCTGTACGTCTGGGGTTGGGTACTCTCGTCGGTTCGGACGAAGTTGTCCTCCATCAGCGCTTTGAGGGCTTCCTCAACATCACTTTGGAGCTGATCGATGTCAGTATCTACTGAACTGACCAGAAGCCGCGTGATGTTCTCCTCCGTTGTCGGGACGGCGTCGACCTGCCCAAGCAGATAGAGGACCTTCGCGACACTCACTCCCATCTCGTCGGTTGTGTTCTCGACCTTCTGGATCTGGTCCTTTGCCCACCCCGGAATGTCCGTCGTTTCGCGTTCAATCAAGTCATAGATCTCATCCCACGCAACGACCGCTCCAGATTCTTTCTGGGACCAATCGAAGCTCGTGAAGAGAGAACGGACGAGAATCAGCAGTGCGCGTCCCTGAACATACTCCCTGTCAACTTCCAAGTCTTCTTTCTTGAGGCTCTGCATGACCTCACGGAGCAACCAGAGGTCGTGTTCACGGAAGGGGTACGCCTCTATGGGATCCCCGACGTCGGTGTATTCGGAAGCGTCGGCAAGTTCTGGCTCGAATTCGGGAGCGCGCTCGAGCAGGTCGTGCACCGTTTCCGTACCGGAATCTGACTTTCGGAGCCACCGCTTTCTGACGATGATCTCCGTGTCAGCACCACGGAGCGGAATTTCGTTCGTGTACCACGCTTCAGGATCGACTTCTCCCATGAAGTCCTGCTGCATGTCCCGCAGTGACCACTGGCCTGTTCCCAGAATTGGAGGATTAATGTCGGCATTGAGTGTGTCGACCGTCTCTATGAACTCTCGATAGCGGTGTTGCTGGTCACCGACGTAGATGGCGACTTCGTCGAGTCCAATGAGGAATTCGTACGTCTCGCCCGATTCCTGCAAGTAGCGCTTTGTTCGGTCCAGTCGTTCTACGAGTTCATCAGGTGTGAACGCCTCGGTACTGATTTGGTCCGTGGCTTGCTCGATTGATTCCTTGACATCAGCTTTTGTCGCATAGGGCGTGCCATCGGTCTCGTCCATCTCAGGAAGTGCTTCATAGAGCCAGGGACGGAGCGCGGCCTTGTCCTGCGCCGCTTCCTGCAACGACATCCCATCGTGCTCTGCTGAGCGTACGGCTTCCCAGAGCCCATACTCGATTTCTAAGGTCCACACCCACTCGAGTAACCAGAGCGGGTCGGTTGGGTAGTTGAGCTGATTCCCCAGCTCCTCGTAGATCAAGAGCGAGAGTGTCGAGTCACGAACCTTGTCTCGGTCGAGGAGATTCATGAACAGGGGAACAAGGTGGTCAATGTGGGACGAATTGAGTCGATCTCTGAATTCCTTGAACCCGGAGAACTGACTCGAAAGCTTCGGCGCGACGGTTTCGAGCCCCTCGATCTCGCCGGTCGCGATTCCAATTAGCTTCAGGAGGTGCGTTTTCCCGGACCCGAAAGTGGCATGGACGTACCGAAATCGTGGCTGTGATCCAGTACTGTTGACGATCTCTCCAAGTTCTGTGAGTACCTTTCGAGCGCTATCAGTCTCATAGAACTCGTCGATGTCGCGTTCGGCTTGGCCGACTTCGTTGACTTTCTGTACTTCTTCGAGTTCTCGTGTCGGCGAGCGAGCAAACAGTGATTCAAGTGTCGTATCAGTCATCGAGGTACACCTCAGTGATTTTCTCGTCAATTCGGTGGGCTGGATAGTAGTGGCGCGCGTCCTCGTTGAAGAAACTCAATTTCCCTCCCCTGATCGAACCAGGGAACGGGATTCCGATTGTGGTATTCACGTTTCGGCGGTCCATCTCATCGAGCAACTCTGAGGCGCGGGTGAAAGGATAGAGGCTTCCGAGGTTCACAAGCAGGAGGATATGTTGTTGGGTGTTTTCGCCTTTGAGTTGTTCTTCGACGAGTTTCTCGATAAGTTCATCAGCCAAGCTCGTTTCGAGCGTCTCCGTCACTGCTCCGGGGGTGGTCCGTTCTAGGGGGCCGAGATCAAGTGTGGTCTCGAAAACGCGTGTCTCAGGCATCAGGTGGTCCAGCCGAACACATTCGACGGTGAGTTCATTGCCGGCCTGATCTTCGACGCCAACCCAGTTGGTAAGCGTACCCGGTGTCTCCGTGTCTGCCCATCGAACCAACCGCTCGGTCACGCGATGTTCAACAGATGGTTCGACCGGGACCATGACAAATGGATTTCGAATCCCCCGTCGTTCGCCACTTGCGAAGTCGACTAACTCCTCAGTAAATCTCTTGAGTGGGTTTCTCGTCGACGTCATTTGATAACCACACCTCCATTGACCTGCTCGATTGTCGGTTTCTTCGACTTCACGAAGCGCTCAAACTGATCTTTGAGTGCAGACTCATCACCGAACAGCACACCTACTCCTTCAATTTCGTCGGGTCGAGTCCCACCGACCAGTTGTTCTACAGTCTCGTACTTTTCTTGATACGTGTTGACTCGCTCCTCCGTGAGGCTATCCCAATCCGTCGTCGAGGACACCGTCCCGAGTGCTCGTTTCAACGCGCGTTCGTCATGGGTTCCAGGCTCCCGGTTCGTTAGCGCACTAATGCAGGCCTGGATATCTTCGTGGGTATCTCTGAAGTGCCGAAGCGGGCGGAGATATCCGGACTGGAATCCATCGTGAACGCTGTGTTCAGGAAGCTGTAGCGGGGGAGTAAGCCATTGGTGCCCTTCGAGCTCCGTTGCTAGTGATTTAGCGTCGGTCTCTGCCACTTGAGCCGACCAATCCTCTTCGAGCGCCGAGGTTGCGGTCAACCGGGCGTCTAGTGACTGATCGAAGGATTGCCATCCTTCCTGTGTCCACCACTCTCGACCAGATTCTTCCTGGAGCTGTTGGCTCAATTGGTCCAGTGCGTCGTAGAACGATTGGCTAAGCCATTCAATCTCAAGCTCTCTGAACCGCAGCAAACCGTCGAGTTGTAACAGATAGGGTTCTCTGGATTCCCATCGCCCCTTGACCGCGGTCATCCACTCTTCATCACTCGCCACCTGGTCGATTACTTCCTCCCAATCCGTGTCGTCTGCAGTGATTGCTTCGTCGCGAGATTCTGCAGCATCCGCCATTTCGGAGAGAGTGTTGCTGAACGCCGCTACCAGAGAGACGAGCGCATCGCTCTCCAGTTCAGTCTCTGTACTGACTTCTGTCGTCTCTGCAAGCGTACGCGCTCGCCTCTTGACCGACTCATTCAGTTCTTCGAGGGCGACAATTCCCTCGTCGACAGTTTGAATCGGGTCGATGATTCCAGCATCGATGAACTGTTCCTTGAGCGACGTCGACGACGGCGCCGTCCGCAACTTGATTTCCATCTGCTGTGAGAGCGTCAGCAGTTCATCCGCTGCAAGTGCCTCTCCGTCCTCTGCAACAGGACGGAACTCTCCCGCTCGACACAGACCCCAGAGGACCGCCGTTATTGCGGGTTTGACTTCCCCATAGAACGGCGTCTCCTCGGTGACTTTCTCGAAGAGTGCTGGCAGACCCATCTCGTTGTCGTGCTGGATCAATACTGGTCCAACATCTGAACGAACTTCCCTCGCAATCACCCCCATCGTCGATAGCTCGGCATCCGGTGTCGGGACATCGATTTTCTGTGCCCACTCCGGGTACTCCTCGTCGTCGCCGAGTCGCTTGAGTTCAGTGAGATAGCTCTGATCCACCTCGAGCATGACGGGATGGAAGAACGAGGGATACGCACGGTTGATGCACTCTTTGACTGCGGATTCCAGTCCTCGTGGTTCCTGGGATTCGACCTTGAACGACCCGTTCTTAAGGGCGCTTGCGATCTTACTTTTCACCCTGTCTGCTGCATCGTCGACATCTCGAGCTATCGTATCGGGTGTCTCCGTCTCGGCCGTCGCTTTGTGAAACGACCACCACTCGATGAGTTGGCTTCGGAGATCATCCAATCCATCCTCCTTGACCGACCAGTAGATCGTCCCCTCGTTGATTTTTGTGAAGTCGACATCAGGTCGCACGCCACGGATAACAACAGTGGCTTCAAGCGCACTCTCGTGCTCGTCTTCCTCATTCAGTGGTTGCCCGTCAATGGAGAAGTTGTACGAGAGGGGGTACTTGTCGTCATCCCCACCGTAGGGAACCGACGTCGGCAGGTTCAGGCGAGGACGGATGTCTGCCCACAGCTCGTTGTCGAGAGCGGTAGTAATCTCGTTCCAATCAGGGTTGGCTCGGTGCTTGCGTGCTTCTTCGATGATCTCCCGCTCTTCCGGATCCGTGATTCGGAGGAGAGGACCGTCATCGGCCGTGTTCGGCCTGATGTATTTGTCGAGATTTTCCAACGAACTCTGGACTTGATTTCGGACGGTTGTTCTCGGCTGACCGTTGAGGTCGTCCATCACTGCAACAGCGATATTGGCATCATTCTGGGGGACTGAGTCGGGTACATACGAGAGGAGCAGGACCGCTTTTGCTACCTTCAGATCGAAGTCAGTGGTTTCCTCGTCGGATTCAATCTCTTCTATGACCTCGATTTCTTTGGGGATAATATCTTCAAGCTCGTATCGAATCAAATCATAGAAGTCGACGAGGCTGATGAGGGATAGCTCGCCTTTGCTCTCGTCGCGCATCCATCGGTCTCGTAGCCCGGCGACGATGGCAAGAATTGCTCTCGCTGTCCCAGAGAAGATCGATTTCGTCGAGTCGGCTAGCTCGTTCCGAAGATTTGAGAGGATCTCGAGAAAGAGCGCTGGCTGGTAGGGCAGGAGCGGATAGAACTTCACGAACGCATCTTCATCGACTCGATTGAGACGCGGCTGCGTGTTCTGCCCGACATCTGAGTAGACGAATGTGGATGTCGGATGGACTCGCGCCGTCAGTGCTTCTGACTCAACCCAGTCTGCTCCTTCTTCGGTCTTCTCGAGGAGGCGACGCTGAACGATTTCTCCGGCGTGATGGCTCGGCAAGTGGTACTGGTGTGGGAAGCGGTCTTTGAGAATCCCGAAGTCAAGCTGCTTTGCGGCGAGTCCAGGTCGGACGTCTTCGATCTCGGACTGCGCCGTAGCCACCATCTGGATGTTTCCTTCGCCGATCGTATCGATACTTTCTGCGAGTGCGTTTAATTCCGAGAGACGCTGGTAGTCCCCACCGATGAACAGCGTCACTTCGTCGACGAGGAGGACAATCTTGACTGGTTTCTCAGACTTCGCTTCGAGTTCTTGCCGATACGACTCGATAGCTTCGACAGCCATCCGCTGTCCGATATTTTGGCGTTGGATATCCGCCAATCCATCTGCAGTTCCTGTCTCTCGTTCGACGAGCTCCTCCAAGACAAGGTCAGAGAGAATTCGGTACTGCTGAACATCGTCCCACGAGTACTGGTCCGCGTTGGGAACGTCTTCGTCTTGGAGGATCTCTTTCGTGAGTTCATCACGCTGATCCCATGTTCCTTGATTCTGATACCACTCCTCGAAGAATGCGATGTTGAGTCGATCCGAGAGGCCTCTCGCTTGATAGACTGCCTGGAGGATGATCTCACTGAAGCTCTGTTCCCGGACGCTCTGGTACTTCAGGAGGTTGATCGGGAGAGGAACGAGATGGTACTCGTCGAGCATCGAGGACCACGTCTCGAAGAGGTCGCTGTAGGAGCCATCTGAATCTAGCCGGTTCCAAACCTCCTCTCTGTCTTCCTCTTTGAGATCTGCAGACGCAGTGAGGAGGTTGAGGACGGTCAGCAGGTGGCTCTTCCCGCTGCCGTAGTACCCGTAGAGCCAGTGATTGGCTCCCTTCCGCATCTCTTCGTCGTAACCGTGGACTCGAAGGAAGAAGTCTCGGAGGAAGTTCTCAGAGGCCTTTGTGATGTGGTAGGTGTCGAGGTAGTGGCGGTAGAGCTGGTCGCGATGAGCGGCTCTGTCTTCGTCCTCCTCGAACTTCCGGTCGATACGAATCGACTCTTCGAAGGTTGCGTCCTGCTTCTCAAAGAGGTCCTCAATGGAAGTCATGCCGACCCCTCCGCGAGCATCGTGTAGAAGTCGTCGACGGGTTCAAACCAGACGCGACTCCGGGCTTCGTGGTGTGTCCAGCCCTCATATCCGGCCAGCCGCTTACTCTGGGGTTCCCAGTACTCTTCGGACTGGAATAGATAGAGCCAGCCGATTGGCTTCGTGAGCCACTCGTCGCCATTCTGCATCCAGGAGTAGTAAGCTGCGACCTGGAGGGGTACGTCGCCGACTTTCGGGGGTTGACCGGCGGTCTCGGTCTTTCCTTCGAGGACACCGATATCCCGAAGGGCAGATCGAAGTCCCTGAACCCACCGTTTCTGGGTTGATTCCGAGTAGTCTAATGGTTCGCCAGCCTTGTCCCGAAACTCGTCGAGGATGCTGAGAACAGTCTCCGTCTCGAAATCGAGTGCAGAAGGTCCCTGTTTTATCAGTCGGCGGAGGTACTCGTGAACAACAAAGCGGGCCAGCCCGTCGTGGTTAACGAGATAGAGAAAGAGGACCTGTGCCTGATCGCGTTCGTTCCGACACTGGTCCAGAATCGTTGGGAGCAGTGGAACCGAGGGGAGCCCTTCCCCCGCTGACTGAAGCCGTGCTCGAATCGCGATGAGAAGGGATTTCGAACTGTTCCGACTACTCCGATTCGCAACGCGGTCCTCGTACCAGATATCTTTCACCGAGGTCCAGTCGAGTTCGTCCGCGTAGAGAGAGGAGATCTCGTACGTTCTCTCGGTTTGGAGACCACACCGAGTTAAAGCCATCGTGATTTTCGATTCGGGGAGTGTCCCGACGAGAGATGGGACCCACGAATCCAAATCCCCGTTTCGACCTGTAGCCATACTATGACGAGACCGTGGTATACACTTAGAAGTTCTTGTGAGGATTTCAGGGGGGAAATCAGCGGACCTCAAGGGAACTTTGATGTGGACGCATTATGAGGTAGAAGACAAGAGCGGTACATCATGTCTGGACAATCTTCTCTTGAGACGAAAGCCCAACTGGACAAATCAGAGCGTGAGCATCTCGAAGACGTCGTCACAGACCTTCGAGAAACTGTTGAAGGAGATATCGAATATCAGCTTGAACATACCTACGAACTCAATGATAAGGACGGTGGAGGGGAGCTTTCTGGTGAAGAGGATGAAATTCGAGCCGAATTGGTAGCGGCTGTTCAGCGTGAGGACGATGAAAAGTCATGGGAGGAAAAGTTCGAACGGTATGTGATGGGTGTCGGATATACTGTCGTCAATCGGATCACTGCCCTCCGTTGTATGGAAGTCAGAGGGTTCATTGACCGCCCGATCACTCAGTTTGGAGACTCGGGAACAACCCCTGCAGCTGAGAAGCTTGAAAACGAGAAGTATCTCGGTCCCGACGAAGCTAAAATTGAAGCCTACGACGAGGCCTGCCGCAAGCTAACTGACGAAATCGAGATTCTCTTTGACCCTGAATCACCATACAGCATCGTTGACCCCGACATCGATGTCTTCGAAGAACTCTGCCGTAAGCTCGATGATGTCTCTGAGGAAGTTTGGCGTGCTGACGACGTCCTAGGTTGGGTCTACGAGTATTACAATGCCTCTAAGCTGGAAGAGCTACGCCACAAGAGAAACCAAGAAGGATTAGAACCCGAGGATGTACCTCCGGCAAATCAGTTCTACACACCTCATTGGGTCGTGCGGATGCTCACCGATAACAGCCTCACCAAGATGTATTTGGAGGCAAATGGCGAGCTTCCGACTACTATCGAAGAACAATCGACGCTCTCCGCAGATGAACGCAAGTTCCGCGATACATCTCCTGCGGAATCACCATCGCTAGCTGATTTCAGCACATATCTCGTTCCGACAGAAGAAGAAGGTGAATCCCCAACTTTTGAGGAACCAAAAGACGTCCGAGTAATCGATCCCGCTTGTGGGAGTGGCCACTTTCTATTGTATGCCTTTGACGTCCTTGAGCGAATCTGGCATCAAGAACGCCCAGACCTCGCCCGGTCTGAAATCCCAGAAAAGATTCTTCGACACAATCTCCACGGGGTAGACCTCGATATGCGGGCCTGCCAATTGGCTGCATTCAACCTGTATCTAAAGGCTCGAGGGCGCGCTGAGAAAGAGGGCGCAGAAGACTTCCAAATGCCGGAGGTGGGTATTGTTTGTGCCGACGCGAAAATAGCTAACATCGGAGCAGCTTCCGAGATTTTCGATGAGGTTGCGGAGGATCAGCACGACGTTCGGGCTGCTCTTGAGGATATTTTGGAGGCATTCGAAGATGTCCAAGGACTTGGTTCACTACTCGATGTAAGGGGGACGCTTGAAGAGCATTTCACAACAGCGGAGCAGCCGACACTTATTGAGTCTGTCGAGGGTCCTGGTAGTATCACTAAATTCCTTGAAAATCTCCATCAGGAAGTTGCTGAGCACCGGAACGGTGAATCCTTTATGGCACAGGACCTCAGAAGTTTTCTCCGTGTTCTGGTAATCCTATCACAGGACTATGATGTCACACTGATGAATCCGCCATACGGCTCGGGAAGTGGAATGCCTGATGTCGTTAAAGATTATGTTGAAGAACACTACGAATATACTCCGGAGTTCTATATCAACTTCTTCGAGGTCTGCGACCATCTAACCAAGGAAAATGGCCGTATTGGGATGCTCGTTCCGCGTTCATTCATGTTCAAGCGGAGCTTTGAGGATTTCCGTGAAGACTTCATCGGTGAAAAAGGGTCATTCGATTTCTTGGCTGAGTATGGCATCGGGGTGTTGGACAATGCGACTGTCCGAACCGTTGGGACAGTTGTCCGTAGTGGCGAGTCACAAACCCCAGATTCAGAGGGTAGTTTCCTTCGACTTCACGATCTTGAATCGGAAGAAAAAGAGGAGAAATTCCTCTCTTGTGCTTTTGGTAATCCCGTAGATGAAAACGGAATTCGACGTTTCTACGAGAGAGAAATGTCCGAATTCGATATGATATCTGGGAGCCCAGTTTCTTACTGGGTTCCGCGTAATCTCCGTTCTTTATACGACTCGGATATTGTCTATGATGCGGACAACGCTCGTGTAGACAAAGATAGTCTTGGTGTTGTGAAGCAAGGTCTAGCAACTGGTAAAGATCCCAGGTTCACCCGCCAATTTTGGGAAATCGATGATGATGGCTGGATACCCTTTGCTAAAGGTGGTGAAGATGCATGGATGCTTCCCCGGGTTGGTTTAATGGTTAATTGGAACAACAATGGAAAGCAAATAAAACGTTATGGCGGTTCCAGACCCCAAAACACGCAACATTATTTCCAAGAATCTCTAACCTATACTGTTGCAAAAGAAGGAGGGCGAAGATTCGGCTATTTACATCAGAATTCGATTTTTGGACATAAAGGATCAGTCTTCATTCCATCAGAGGATATCTGGAATGTCCTCTCTTATTCAAATAGCAATCTGTTTACCTATTTGATGCTCTGCCAAACCCCGGAGCGTATGTGGGAAATTGGAGAGATATCGAAAGTCCCATGGTATGAAGGACTTGGAAAAATTGACACTCTTAAAGAAAATTCTGAAGAGATCATCGGTTTGCTATTGCGGCTTCGTCAGCACGACTTCGAATCACCTTACTATACTGGCCCAGAGCTTTTAGAACCGATAACCGAATCTAAACCTCCTGAATGGTATGAACACCCCCACCGAACTCTCGTAGATTCAATTACTTCCCCAGCTATTGATGAACAGTACAGCGGTGAGACCTCCTTACGAGACTTAGCGATTTCTACTGCAAAACGCAAAGAATGGCTTCAGAGTGAAATGGAGGAGCGAGCAGCAGCGATTGACCAGATCATCTTTGACCATTTCGATATTCAGGAAGAACAGCAGCAAGTGGTTCTACAAGAGATCGCACTACGGACGAATGAAGATCCGCGTAAAACTCCCGAGTATGATCCCGAATCGATTACCGAACCTCCGGAGAATTTTGACGAACTCGTCAAAGATCTCCTCCTTCATTATACGCTGAAGATTGTCCACGAAGACGACGATGGCATTGTTCCGGTAGCCTTTGAAGCAGAAGACGAGAGACCGCTCCTTGAACGACTGGAAACCGAATTTACTCAGATATTTGGTGATGAGGCACAGAATCGACTTGCAGAAGCCGACCAATTGCTCGGGGACAGACAACCCGATTCAGGTGCTTACCCCAACATACAGTCGTGGATTGAGGACGACCTCTTCGATTACCAGCTCCGAAAATTCAATAACGTCCCTGTTATTTGGCGGCTTACTACAGAAAGACTCGTCTCAGACCCTAAGGGGGAGGGTTTTGCCTGTCTAGTAGATTATCATCAGCTTGATGCGAGTCTCTTTGATCGGATTGAGTCCCGCTACCTTGAGCCACTCAAGACTGAATATCGCGAACGCAGGGCTGCTGCAGACCAGCGTCGCTCTGATAGTTCACTTTCAACAACCGAACAAGCAGAAGCAGCGGAGGAGTACGAGTACTACGAGAGCGCACTTGCTCAAATTAACGAGTTCCAGACTGCGGCTCTTCAACTAAGCTCTTCTCATTCACCAGAAAGAGACGAAGACTCTCAATCAGTAGCCGCTGAACTTAAGCCGAAAGTTACAGAGTTCCGAGAGCGTACCGCTGAACGGCTTGAAACACTGGATCAACTTGTTGATGAAATGGATCCTGACGAGTTCGAGGATCGCTTCAGCCCAACATTCCTTGAACGAGTGAGTGAAAACCGAGACGAATGGCTGGATGCACTTGAGGATCTTGAAACCGCCTGTGAAGCGTACAGTCAGGAAGAATCATCGGTTGTTGAGGCCCATCTCTATGATCTCTTCTCCTATTTCGATGATCTTGTTGGTTCAACTCACTATGGTAGTAATGGTATCTTCTTTATGAACTACTACTTCAGCAAGGGGGAGAATTTCCTTGATGCTGGCGAACCTCGTGAAGGACTCGAAGGAGAAGCACTTCTCTTGGCTAAACTTGCTGCTGAAACTGACGAAGATGTGGAACTAGGTGAAGAAATCAAAGAGGGATGTGACCAATTATCGAAAGTTTTGCCCTCTGTTTGGAAAGAACGAGCTCTTCAGGAAGTTCTGGCTGCTGGATACGATCCCATAAAGAAGCATGGTGTTTCGATCAACATACAGCCCCTTGCCGAGCAAAATCTTGTCCCAGAAGTGGTCGACGATAAAGTTCTGTAATCCAACGGTAATGGCTTGACTTCGACCCCCTCGTTTCCCCTGGAACCCCGCCGGGTTCAATAGTCAAATATTGGACCCCTGATCTCTACCCATCGAACATCCTGATTTGAAAATCGTCCAGGGAACGATTTAAAAAGCCACTACGAAGATATACTGACTAGATGAGAGCAGCCATATTTACCGAGGGCTCATCAACGACGAGCCAATCTACTGAGTCTTATTCCGAATATTTTGAGGGTTCTTTCCTATCTGTAAACACTCTCGCGGACGAGCTTTCTCGCTGTTGCGATACTGAACTCCACATCCTATCGGAAACCTACGGATACGTACGGGGTGCAGACGAGGTCAAGCCTGACAACTCATTCAACGCAAAGGAGGCAACCGAACATTTTCGAGACTCCCTCCTATCTCGTCTCAATGATTTTGATGTTGTAGTACTACTCTTCACGACGGATTCCTTCGAAGAGATCGTCACTCCGCATTGGGAGCAGATTGTCGAGAACGCTAAGCCGAACTCAATTTGGTGCATCGGAACATCTCGAAAGGCACTGAACTCAGTCGATCTTGAATCGTTAGAGAGCCAGCATCCTGTTCTCATCTACCAACGACGTGGTGTCGCACGAGTTGGTAAGGAAGTACGGGAGGAACTGATAGAACACATCCGTACTCAATTAGATGAATAGGGAATTCGAATCCGGCGACCGCATCAGACTCAACGGCGACCCAGCAGAGGTCATCCGTACGTACGAAGTCGGGAATCTCCCGTACCTCCGGGTCTACATTGAGGGTGATGGTGCGAAGACGGTCTGTCTCGACCATGTCTCCGTCGAACCAAGCAGTGATGCACTCGATACCCTCGAGGATCAAGTAGCAGACCTCCACCCCCGACACGAAGCAGTCTCGTCGGAGTGGTTCGACCTCCGAACCGAGGCGCTCCAGCTCAAGATGGCCCACGAGCAGGGGCAGCTCCTGAGCATCTCGAACTCGCTCGTCCGTCTCGAACCCTACCAGCTCGCCTGTGTGAATCAGGTAATGCAGAAGCTCCGCCAGCGAGCGCTCATCGCCGACGATGTCGGTCTCGGGAAGACCATCGAGGCGGGCCTCATCCTCAAAGAACTCGAAGCCCGCAATCGGGCCAATAGCGTCCTCTTCCTCGTTCCAGCACACCTCCAGAAGAAGTGGATTCGGGATATGGAGCGCTTCTTCGACATCGACCTCACGGTTGCGGACCGCCAGTGGGTCGACGCCGAGCGTCGACGACTCGGCGAGGAAGCGAACATCTGGGACCAGGAGGGCCAGCGTCTAGTCACCAGCATGGCGTTCCTCCGTCAAGACGAGTTCCAGTCCGAGATCGAGAACGCCTTCTGGGACGTCGCCGTCATCGACGAAGCGCACAAGGCCAGCAAGCGGGGCGAGTCCCCCAGCAAAACCTCGCTTATGGCCGAACGTGTCGCCAACCACTGTGAATCCTTGCTGTTGCTGAGTGCGACACCGCATGACGGGAAGGGTGAGGCGTTCCGATCCCTCATCAGCTATATCGACCCGTTCCTCGTCGCCGAAGACCAGGACCTCACTCGGGAGACGGTGAACCGTGTCATGATCCGGCGCGGGAAGGAGACCATCTACGACGACAACGGGGAGCGCATCTTCCCCGAACGAGATGTCCAGACGGCCACCGTCTCGATGTCTCCTGCAGAGGAGCAACTGTACGAGCGCGTAACCGAGTACGTCCGCGAGGTCTACAACCGATCTGACCAACTGAACGAGCCCGCCGTCGGCTTCGCGATGGCGCTCATGCAAAAGCGGCTTGTGAGCAGCGTAGGCGCGATTCGAGAAACACTCCGGCGTCGCCTCCACGGGCTGCTCGAACCCGACGAGCGGAGTCTCTCGACCGATGCGACGGCCTACCTCGAAGGCGAGGACTTGGAGGACTCTGACCGTGAACAAGCGGAGCAGGAACTCGAACGCCTCACGGTCGCCCAGGGTGACGAAGCACTCCAGAAGGAGATCGACACGCTGCAGGAACTCGTCGCGATGGCCGAGGACCTCCCGGTCGACACCAAGGCCCGGAAGGTCAAGCGTTACATCGAGCAGCTCTTCGAGGAGCATCCGAACGAGAAGCTCATCCTGTTCACCGAGTACCGCGATACATTGGACTATCTCCTCAATCTCTTCGCCGACGAACCGTGGGCAGACGAGATTCTAACCATCCACGGGGACGTGAGCAAAGACGAGCGAACCCGGATTGAGGACGAATTCAACTACGGGAAGTCCCGATTACTGATGGCAACCGATGCAGCCAGCGAGGGGATCGACCTCCAGCACAGCTGCCACATTATGGTCAACTACGAACTCCCGTGGAATCCGAACCGCCTCGAACAACGTATCGGTCGGATCCATCGCTACGGCCAGGATAAGGAGGTCAAGGTGTGGAACTTCCAGTTCGATGGCACTCGGGAATCCGAGATCTTTGAGCTCCTCCAAGACAAGGTCGAGGAGATTCGGTCGAAGGTCGGTGCGACGGCAGACGTCCTCGGAATGCTGGACGACGTCAACATTGACTCCCTCTTGATGAAATCCGTCCAGAACCAGGAACCTGCCTCAGCAACAAAAGAGGAACTCGAGGAGCTGATGGAAGAGCGTGAGCAGACGCTCCTCGAGTGGTACGAACGGAGTCTCATCGACTGCAGTACGTTCGACTCTGAGAGTCGACAGGAGATTCAGTCGATCGTCGACGATTCAGAGGATGTCTTCGGAAGTGAACAGGAGATCCGGGAATTCTTCACCCGAGCTATCGAGGCGTTCGAGGGCTCAGGCGAGAAGCGCGGAAACCAGCTGTACGAGGCAGAAGTCCCACCCGCAGTGACTGATAGTGGTCAGCCTGAGACGATGGGCCCGTTCACCTTCAGTCGCGATTTCGCCATCGATCACGACGGAATCGAGTACCTCTCCCCGGACGCGGATATTCTACAGGCCCTCCGTGATCTGATTCTCCAGCAGGAACAGCACGCGGGGAAGACCGGAATGAAGCTGCTGCCGTTCGTCGACCAGCCCGGCATCACATTCGTCTACAAAGTCGCCTTCGAAGATGCAACTGGCAAGACAATTCGTGAGCAACTTATCCCCGTCTACGTCGACCTCGCTGGACTTGACGCCCAGCGTTCACTCGGCCAGCGCGTCCTTGATGCAGAGACGGTTCACGCCCGTCCAGATGAGAGTACGGTCTCTCGGCTACTCAAGCAACGGGGCGACCTCGAGGAGGCCGCCGAGAGGTACATCAGTAGTATGGTCGCCGACATCCGCGAAGATCTGCTCGAAACCCGTCAGCAGGACGTTCAGAAAGAACTCTCTGACTTGGAAGCCTACGAACAGGCAGAACGAGATCGGATTCAGTCGTTCATCAATTCGTATGAGGAGAAAGCGAACACAGGGTCGGATATGCGCATCGCGATTCGAAATCAAAAACAACGCCTCGAGCAGCTGGAATCCCGAATCGAATCCAGAAAGGCGGAGCTGAGAAAACGAGAACAGGTGATCTCACTTGCCCCAGATATCGAAGCATACTGTCTGACATTACCAGTCTAATCGAGGGACTATGACCTATCGTCGAGTTTTCCCGCCTACCCCACTCCCTACTCCGTCCAATAGCTCACGGAGCGCTGCATACATCGCCCCGAAACCAATCACGAGGAGTGCGGTTCCGATAATCAGATAGATGGGGGACGCAATTTCTGTCGCAGCGCTAAAGATAGGAATCGTTGGAGGAACGACAGCAAGCCCGACCCCAAGGGCCACCACAGCGAGACCAGCCAATATAGCAACAACACCAAGACCCAGAATTACAATTTCATCCGGAATCATTACGAGCCGACCAACTCACTGGAAGGCCAAATTCTTTCATCAAGAACACACCAACTAGCGCTGATTGAGTGGCTTCTCATGACATATTAAGTAGGAACCTGAACTAACGGAGGACAATATGGTCTCTTCAGTTTCAAAAGAATTCACCTACTCCGAATCCGACGATGAAGGGGTTCGATTCGAGGATACCGCTAAAGTCGTCCTCGGCCAACGGAACAATGAGTATTTACTCTCGATCCATTTTGAGCGGACTGACTATATCCACCCTGAACGGAGTTCTGAAAAGGAGATATTGGAGGTGACATCCCCTTCGCTCGGATTTCTAAAAGAGATACGTTCTCTCCTTGGAAAGCGCGCCAAATCGGATGCCTTCCCAGATGCGGATCTTGAACTCGAAGATGTGGACGGTGTATTCCTCGGGGAAGATGGATCTGTAGATATCGACTCTATTCTGGCCAAAATCGATGGTGGGAGGATCTATTTCACCGCATTTACTCATCCTGAGCGGGTCGGGAACGTGATGATTCCGGCGTATGGTTCTACTGAAGAACAGTATGAACAGAACAACCACGTCGAACAGTTCTATGAACTTGTCGACGATTATATTCAGGAACGTGAGTCTACGCCACCGGCTACCCTCGGTGCGATTGAACACGTATGTCGGCGATTTCCTCTCGCAGTCACTCGTCTCCAAGACCGATATAACAACCGACCATCTGTCGAAATACAGGACGAACATGACGTCCAGGACATTCTCCACGCTCTACTCGCAGTCCAATGTGAAGATCTCCGGAAAGAGGAGGCAGCACCAAGCCACGGTGGTTCAGCTAGTCGGATTGATTTCCTCCTAAAAGACGAAAAAATCGGTGTCGAGGTCAAGCTAGCGAGCGAGAACCACGACGAGCGGGAAATTAAAAGCGAATTAGCGGAAGATAAGGAACACTATCGAGCGCACCCCGATTGTAGTCAGCTCGTCTGCTTTGTTTATGATCCGAGACACGCCATAGAAAATCCGGACGGGTTTGAAAGTGATCTGTCTGGATCTGATTCTGAATTACTGACGTCAGTCGTTGTAGCTCCGACCCTCGATTGAACTGTGGGAGAAGTCGGCTCGTAATGTCTGTTCCAGCTCACGGGATGTTCTCGACGCACTTGATGAGGTCGTCCTCGGTGGTCCACCGGTAGAGCCGTCCGCTCTCCTCAAGCATTTCGAAAATCGCCGTCTGCATTCCGCTGTACGGGTTCTCGATGTCGACGCCGGTATCGAGATCGTCGAGATTGAGGTCGTCGTACTCGCGCTGACAGACATGCGTTTTCCCGAAGTACTCCTCAAGGGCAGTGAAGTAGCCCTGTTCGACCAGGAAGCCCCCCTGTGCGTGTTCCGCAACACCCACGATGTAATCCGTATAGTCCGCGAGCAGCCGGAATTTGAGATAGGTGTTGGTCCACTCGCTGCGAACATCGACCATCAGGAACGCGTACGTATCGACCCGCCGGTTGAGCCGATCCTTGACGAGCTGGAGCCGGCGGATCTCCGGTTGTCCGTAGCTCCCGAGAACGAAGTACGCACGGTCGGCTGAGAAGATCGGCGATAATTCAGCGACGCTCTGTTTCAACGCCTCGTACTCCTCGGGAGTGATCGAGGTCTCGTGGAGGTACGCCTCGGCGCGATCGGCAAGGTCCTCGACGGTGACTGACTCCTCGCTCATTATCTACTGTCTTTCACCCACTGTGCTTTAATGCGATGACCGAGGTAGTCAGCGTATTGTATTTGACCGATTCGTATTTTAGCGAAACGTTTTAGGACGAACTACTCTAAGAGAGTAGTGATGAGCACTCCCGACGAACCCGCAAGTACGCTCGACACCGTCCGAGAGCGACTGAACGTCGTCACCCAGGAGACGCGCTTTTCGCTCGTTCAAGACATTCTCGGGCATCCGTCGGGGCTGCCGACGCTGAAGGAACTCGACTACGTCAACCCGAGCAAGAGCCAGACGACGATCCGCCAGCATCTCCAGCAACTTGTCGAGACCGGCATCGTCGAGGAGGTCGAACTTCCCGAGGACCGTCGGCAGAACGACCTGCCGTACAAGTTCTATGGGATCAGTGAGGAGGGACGTCAATTCCTCGACGATCACAAACTGCTGCGTGCCGAAGAGACGTTACAGGATATCTATGACCAGGTCGAGAAGACGACCGAGATCGAACGCTACGAGTCTGCCCCCCGCCCCGAGCGGTGACCGTGCTCTGTCTCAGTAGGTATGCGTCCGACCTCCACCATTGAGACGTTTATCGGAGGGCCCTAGGAGGGGGATGTTTCCGGCAAATGGTGGAAGGTCACGAACGCCGAAGTCGATCCTCTAGACAAACTCTCCGGTCAAGTGGGTGAAACTGGGCAAGATCCATTCGGCGATTCGGCCCATTGAGAGGAGGAGCCCTGACTGAGAATGGTCGAACCCATGCTCTGATTTATAAACTAAGACGAAGGAAGGGGTGAGTGGAGAACGATAATGACTGTACCCTCCAACGGGAATGGGTCTCCATTCGACACCGACACACCCTCCAGCGAACCGAAGTACGCGCCGATCTCCGTCTCTGCGCTCCACGCCGCAGTCGGGCAGCGAGGTCTCCCACCCGAATACCTTCCGCTCTCAGTCCGTGCCCTCGACGAGCTCCAGCTCGCGCTCTCAGCAGCGCACAACGGGAATTTCCTCACACACCAGCTCATCGGACAGGCAGACCGCTCGAAGTACCTCGATGTGCAACGCTACAACCCGAGTGATGGCAACGATGACGAACCGGTTGTCTCCGAGCGCGGCACGATGGACGACGTCGACGGGGGCGATCCATCAGCCAGTCGCGGCTCTGTCCACTTCGACGACATTCTTTTCCTGAGCGGGCCGTACGTGCGAACGCTCCTCGACGATTCGCTGGGATACGTCCTCCCCGAATTCGTCGGCCCAGTCGACCGCTATACGCACACGCCGTGGGCCG
Organism: Halorarius halobius; assembly: GCF_024298865.1. GTDB lineage: Archaea > Halobacteriota > Halobacteria > Halobacteriales > Haloarculaceae > Halorarius > Halorarius halobius. The sequence continues at coordinate 69,224 of NZ_CP101164.1, forward strand.
AGCCGTCGCACCCGCCCCAGGAAGACATCCGAATCGAGTTCGTCCCAGCCGGCTCCGAACCCACGCCCGAGGAGGAGCTCATCGCTGGCATCGACACCTATGCCGTTCGCGCCGAGATCGTCAGGGTCGTCATCGACGCCTTCGCCACCTACAGCAGTGAACCCGGATTCATGGATACGATTGACTCTGTCTCCAGTCCGCCCCTCGCCGTCCGTGCAGCGCCCCACGACGACCTCGTGATGGAAGAACCGGGGCCGTACTCGGTGCCGATCCCCGGCGCGACCACACACGGCTAGTCCGATCGGGCCGGATAGGTGAACGAAGGTAGGCTCGCCGTTTTCATGTCTACCGAATCGCCCACTTGATACCGCGCACGATTGCCCGGCCGACCACACGGAGGACCCGCAGGGCATTGTGTTCGCCGGTATCGTACTGACTCCCGGTCGGGTGGCCGTGGATACCGTCGTGACAGTACTGGCAGACCGTCACGAGGTTCCCCAGGTAATGCCACCCGCCGTCACGGAGTGAGATTAGGTGGTGTGCGTGGAGAATCGCCCCGCCGTCGCCGGCGTGGGGCCCACTCCGCAACCCACAATCCTGGCAGGTGTAGTTATCCCGTTCGTAGACGGCTTTCCGGCGGGCGTCCCAGTCCGGCGGATATTTCCCGTCGTGATTGCTGGGATCGTCGTATTTCGGGGTGATTCCGGAACTACGCCCAAACATCGCTCGTTAGTCCTCGATCAATGTTTCCTGTTCCGGCTCTTCGCCGTCGACGTCGTCATCCTTGGCTTCGGCTTCCTCAAGACGCTCCTCAATCGTCTCCTCGCCGTCGGAACTCGACGATTCGTCACCGTCGAGAAGGTTCTGGAGTGCAAGCGCTGCGACATGCGCGAAGTACGACCCATCATGGCCGTACTGTTCGCGAGCGAGTGCGGCCACCTTCGGTGAGGTTTCTCGCGCCGATCCGATCCGCTCGAGTGTTCGCCGCGCCGTCTCGAATACCCAGATGTCGCGCGTCCTGACGTCGACGATACCGACGTCCTCGGGGACGAGTGAGACGTTAATCGTTCCGTCGTCGGTCTTGTACGTCCGGGGCTTGCCGATAACTGTGAGGAACTCGGGGGGCTCAATCTTCTTCAACCTCTTGAGTGCCTCATGCTGGTACTGCCCAGCGTACACCCAGAACGTCCCAGTCGGGTCGACGATACGCACTCGGAAGTACTCCTGGTCGTCGGTTCCGACATCCTCAACGTCCGTGACCGTTCCCATGACACACACTCGGTTCGCTCGCTCTCCGGTAGGGAGCGCAACGTAAACCGGGGCACGCTCGTTTTGTGCGGTCTTGAACGTGTAGGTCGCTTCGTTCAGCTCGGCGGCAAAGGCGTGCTTCGCCACCTCGCGGTCTGGGACGGTCGTCCCCTGCTGTGATTGAGAGTTGCTTGTTGCCATGTTTTCAGTCGCCTCCAACGCCGCCCGCGTGTGCATCATACGAGCGCGGGAGATCCTCGATGGACGCAGCCGTGAGCCCCGGCCCATCGTAGTTGTGTTCTGCGAGCAGTTCCACGACTGCTTCCTGGTAGCCATCCGAGAACGCTCTCTCCGGTGTCTCTTCGACTTCCTCGACGAGGAGATACCGCCCGATCAGGGGGCCTTCGACGGTGAAACGCCGCCCGATCAGAAGGTCGGTGAAGCGGTCGGAGATGACGGTGAAATCCAGCGCGTCGGCCGCCAGCTCTTTGGCCTCCTCCAAGTCGATCCCCGTGACCTCCTCGGTGACGCCACGAGTGAACAGACACTCTTGGGCCGTGTGCCCATCGTCGATGACCGCTTTGATACGTAGGTCGAACTCGCCGTCGACGGCGCCGTGTTCGCTGCACTCACCACCCGTGACGACGCGAGTGCAATCGGAAGCCGAACACCGCTTGATGAGTCCAGACTGGCCCTGGATCGCGACGAAAAATCCTTCATGCGTTGTGGTTATCGTCCCGACATCAGTCACAGCTTCCTCGCTATCATGCGCGTGCTCGATGATCTCGCTACGGGAGTTGATTTTCACCGAGTAGGAACCTTCGTACTCCTCAACGACGACGTCTTTGAACGTGTAAGTCGTGTCTTCCTCAATGTCTGGCGGGTCCGACTTTGCCCACGCGGTGAACTTGAGCCGTCCGCTCTCGTCGCCGATGAGACCGACCTGGTGGATAGACTCGTGCTGCGGTTCCCATAATTCGACGACTTTCGCCCGGATGGTGACCCACTCGTTATCAGTGGTACACTCAGCAAGGGGCAGGGGGTCGTCAGTCGTTCCCCGTTCGTCATCGCGTTGGGCCGCCCAGAACTCGTCGGTGTCAATTCCCGCCTCTTTGAGAACGTGGCCTCGAACACTCTCGAACGCCTGGCTCCTCGGTACTCGATACGTGTTAACATAGGAGTCGAAGAGCGCCTCAAGCGCGTCGACATCATACTCATCAGCGCAATCATCCGGCAGATAAGAGGCCAACTGCTCGTGGAGGGATTGCGCGTCTTCTCGGAGGGTACTCATGTGATCTACGCCCTGAACTACGCCTTCTGATAGTATAAAGAAGTCCAGCAAAATCGGGTATTAGCGGCGTTTTTACGCGGATACCCCCGAAATCCCGCCTCTCTACAACACGCCATCTCACCGGCCTATAGCCACCAACTGAAGCAGCGTCCAAACATAGATTGAGATGTGAATATAGACTCATCAGGTGAGTATAGATGTAGAATACACTTCGATAACGGGGTGTCCCCCGACTGTCATCCCGCAGCCGAGAACAGAACGACCCGCTACCGCAACCGCTCGATGCACAGCGTCGCGCGAGGGGCAGCGTGGGTGCATCATCGTTGTCCTACGTAACAATCTAAATGGAATGATCCGAAGTGTAACGTAGGACCACTCGTGATGCTCCAATCGCGCTGTGAGGTCCGGTCAGTAGAGGACGTGATGGAGAGTACCGATGGGTGAGAAGCGCTGTTACTGGTACCCGATGGCCGAGTCGTCGGATCCGTCGTCATCATCTGCCTTCGACCGGACGGCGACATCAGGATCTTGGGGAATCTCCTCGTCGTTTTCCGCGTCGTCGGTGGTGGGGAGGGCAGCCGTCTCGGGTTCCAACTCCGTCGCAATTACCAAGAGGTCCTCAGTTGCCGGGAAGTCTTCGCGAGTCAAGACGCGAGCATTTCGGTCAGCCGCGTTCCGTCGGGCCTCGTCGACGAGGTCGGCGAGATCCGCTCCCGTCATCCCGGCCGTATGCGTCGCAAGATTCGCGTACTCGGCATCCGAGAGCGACGACGGTACATCGGTCAAATGCGTCCGGAGGATGGCGGCACGAGCTTCCTTGTCCGGGAGCCCAATCTCGAAGTGTGCAGCCAACCGTCCCGGTCGAAGGATCGCTGGGTCGATATCGCCCGGTCGGTTCGTCGCTGCAACCACGATGGCCTCACGATCTTCACGGGTGAGCTGCGCGAGGAACTCGCTCGTCACTTTCCCGTCCTCAGCATGTGAACCCTTCCCCGAGTATCCACGAGCGCCGAACAGATGCTCAGCCTCGTCGAGGAAGATGATACACGGCCCGAGCTGTTTCGCCTCGTCGAACAGCGTCTTCACTCTGTCGCTGCTCTCGTTGACCCACAGCGACGTCACGTCCGCCGGGGAGAGCTCGACGAACGGGACTGTGAGTTCGCCAGCGAGCGCCCTCGAGAACAGCGTTTTCCCCGTTCCTGGCGGGCCATACAGCATGATACCGCTCTCAGGCTCGACGCCGAACCGCGAGAAACGGTCATCCCCATCGCGATGCGCCAGGAGGGGCTCGAGAACACGACGGTCAAGATCGGCTTTCACATTATCGTATCCGCCGATGTCGCTGAATCGTTGCGGGGAGTACTGCCAGTCGTACGTCAAGTTCCGCAACTGCGCTTCAGATGGGCTACTCCCGGTCGAGGAATGAGTTCCCGGCATCCCATCAGTGGACACGTCCTCGGCGAGGACAGCATCGTTCGCCTCGTGACTGCTTGGACTTAGATCCCCGTCTGTGTTCGTGATCTGAGTCGAGGAGGGGAAAGTTGGACCGGAGGGGATTCGTGATCGCTCACGCTCATTCTCCTGATCATTTCGCCGCTTATCCGTCAGCGTGGTCGCGACGTACGTTCCGGCGACGACGGCGAGTGCGTTCCCCGCAATAAGCGGAATCGTGAGCGCGTCCGAGTAGGCGTCACTTGGTGTGCTCGGGAGGAATCCGTTCAGACCCACGAGCAAGAGCGCTATGACGAAAAACAGCAGTCCCCCCACCCCGAGCGGGAGGAACAGCGGTCGCTTGAGGAGCCAGAGGGCGGCGAATCCAGGGATGAACAGCAGGCCGTACACCGCAAGTCCCGCGACTCCGGTCCAAAAGGGATCGAGGAGGAGTGGTGCGACCACCCACGCCCAGCCCATTACGACAGCCGCGATGAGCGAGGCTTCGATGAGGCGGCCACGCCGACCGTAGGTGGGGAATCCGTCACGCTTTCGAACAAGTCCGTAGACGACATCGGCAGCGATGTAGGCGGTTGTGGCGGCGGATAGTGACATGTGTTGATTTCGGCGATGTCTTGGTTTGTTTGGGTGGGCGGTCAGTTGTTGATTCGTCGTTTTTCGAGTGAAGACACCTGTGAGCCGCGTGAAATTCGCAGTCGAGCAGAGTGACTTACGTATCATATCTCGTGGTGGTATATAAGCCTGCGTGCGGTCAGCAGATCGTCAGCAGGCCGCTTACAGGGCTCCGAGGACACACAGGCGACGCGACCACCGCTTACGCCCGACCCGTCTATTCCAAGACAACCAGCGGTGCGCTAAAGTTAGAGCCCTCCACCGTCTTCGTTGTTGCCTTCATTACCCATTTCGCCGGGCTTGGACGCCTGACCGCCAGCTGCCCGGCCGAACTCCGAGGTGATCATCGGCTTGGATGATCGACGACCCATAGAGTGTGCGAGATACGAGTTCCCCCCGACACCACCGGTCATCGCGGCCACGCCGGTCCTCGTCGTGAACGTCCCGGCCTTGACGCCAGCTTTGCCCACAGCCTTACCCCTGTCGGCTCGACGCTTCCGTACCGACGTCGCGTCAACCTGCGACTGTGCTTCCTGGACACGCTGACCGGCATCGCGCTGCTCGGCCTTCGCAGACTTGTACTTTTGTGTGAGGTTGACGGCGCGAGAAGCCCCGTCCGTGCCCACGTAGCTCATCTTCACGTCGTTCGTGTCGGGGTCAGTCTTGAACTTCGGCGTCTGTCCTTCGACGGGCCCGGCGTCGAGGAACCCCTGCTCTTTCGCTTCGGCCATATCCATATCGCGCGACGCCATCGAGTTCTGAATGAACTTGGCCTGCGAACCAGCCGCCTGTTCATCCTGTTGCGCCGCGTTCAGGGAGGTCTTGGCCTCATCGAGCTTCTGGGTTGTGCCGGCATATCTGGAACGCTGGGCTGCCTTCTTGCCAGCGACGTTCTTCGCTTTTCCTACCGCACCCTTCGCCCGGGTCGTCATCCGGCTTGCCAAGCCTGACCCGCCAGCACCTACGTTCGCACTCCCGGCGCTCCCGGCGCTCGCACCAGAGGCGGACGCAGACGCGCTACCCCCCGACGCGCCGCCTGAACTTCCACCGGCCGCCGCGCCACTTCCGCCGCTACCGCCTGCTGCACTGCCGCCGGCAGATGCACCGCCGCCTGCTGCACCGACGACGGCGCCGCCGACAGCCGCCGTGACAGCCAACGTCGCGACCGAAGCGGCTTCACCAGCCCCGATGGGCTGGCCGGCCCAGGAGATGAGCTTCCAGATCGTCACGATGAGCAGGACCGGAAAGAGAAGCATTAGCGCAAGTTCAGCGAACACAAGGCCGATGTTCCCAATAATGCCACTCTTTGCGGTCTGGAGAACCGCGCCATGCTCAATGACCTGGAAAGTCAGCACAATAACGGCGATTACAGGCCCGGCTAACAGGGAAAACACACCCATCCGCATGAACGTCGCGCCGACGCTGCCGACGGACTTCAGCGGGCCGCGCCCTGCGAACCAGACAACCGCGAAGAACGGAGTTCCGATGTAGGCCATCCAGATCATGAACCAGCGCAGGAGCAAGAAGAATATCGACAGTAATAGCGCCAGGATTGCGAGAATTGCGGCGACTATCGAGACGATGAATTTCAGCACCCACACACCGAATGTGGTGGAGGCTCCAACAAGCCCGTTCTCGTACCCGTAATTAACACCACTACCCGGGTCAAGGTTCAAGATGGCGACCGTTACAGCGTTTGTCGCATCAATCGCGAACCCCCATGCCGGCTGGGAGATACCAATAAACAGCAAGATCATCACGACACGGACGACGAGATCCAACAACCCGGATTCACGGTCTTCGCTGAACGGCCACGCAATAAGCGCGAGCGCGATCATTATCGGAAGCAGGACGAGCGATATCTCGAACATTCCAGTCCACGCGTTGCCCGCCGTCGCTGATTCATACGGGTTCGGGACCTTTAGCAGACCTTTGATGAGTTCGTCCGTCAGTGCAGTCGATAGTTCGGTCGCAATCGCTTCGGCCGTGTCCGCGATCCACCCAAACAGCGCCTCCGCTATCGCCTCGGGAATGTCGCCCAGGCCGAGTTGGAGGGGGACGAACGTCATCAGCAGGAGCGGTTCGACCGGCATCGCCATCGCCATTAACGGTCACCAGAACCGGATGTCAAGGAGTTCGTCGTGTCGTCGTCAGCGATACTCTCGGACTGCTCCTGCGGCGTTCTGTCTTCTGCAAGCTCACTCGACAGTTCCATGTCCAGCTCCCGATTCGACACCGGAGGCATTTCCGACATCTCGAGATCGGGCTCCGCATTGGGATCAGCGTCATCGGGGCGCATCGATCCCTCGATTTCCTCGATGTAGTCCCACGGATCGAGATTGTCGTCGATCATGTAGTGTTCGAAGTCACCGGAGTGGATCTCGAGACGGCGTCGCCCGTGCTTTGTCGTCGACAACAGACATCCGGAGTACCCAGAATCCTGTCCACGTGGAGCCGATTGGAGATACTTCACCTCAGCCGGAGAAAGATCGAAGTACTCCTTCGTCGCGTCCGACACAGACTGTGCATAGAACAGGAGCTTGATGTCACAGTTCTCATAGATTTCGCGGCGAGCGTCCGTCCGCATGAACTCGTGAGCCGTCTGACTCATCAGGGTAAGGCCCGCGTCGTAGTGGCGTGCGTGCCTGATGAAGAGGTTGATGAGGTCCCGCGTCGATTCACGCCCCAGTAGGTAGTGGGCCTCATCGAAGGTCACGTCGAAGCGATCTGGCGACCGCTTGGCCTCGAGGTACGCCCACTGAAGCATCGCATGGAGGATCAGCGGCATCTCGCCGGTGTCGGCAAACGAACTCATGTCCATCACGACAAGACGCGAGTTCAGTTCGAGGTTCGTTTGGCCGTTCAGGTTCGCGTTGATACCGCCTGGCTTGAACGATTCGAACTTCGGTTCCAACGCCTTCGCGACCTCCTGGTGCTTCTTCGAGGGCTGGAACACTGCCATCGGCACAGAAATGTGCGTCTCTGTGACGGGGTTGCCGTCCTCGTCGAGGATGTCCAACTCCTGGAAATGATCGAACACCGCCTCGTCGACGAGGTCTGATTCGAGCGCCTCCATGAAGCCTCCTTCCGTGATGATTTTCACACCCTTGATGAGATCGTCGATGATGGGGGATTCGTTCGCGTAGGTGTCGTACTCACCAAGAATGATGCCCTTCGAGAGGTATGCGTAGTGCGTCGCCTGGATGAGCATGCCCTCTTCCGCAGCGGGGAGCCCTCCACGGTCTTCGTAGTGGGTGTTCAGCATCTCTACCACGGAACGCACCGTGAGTGGGTAGGTGTCCTCGGACGCACCGATCTCGCCCGTAGGTGCTGAGATGTCCATCGGATTTACCTTCTGCGACCCACCAAAGCGGATGACCTCGCCACCCAGTTTCTTCGCGAACTGTGGATAGTCGTCACCCGCCGGATCGAACAGGACGCACTGCACCGTGGGGTCGGTCAGCAGTCGGCGGTAGATTTCGAGTTTCCTGGCGTAGGACTTCCCAGAGCCAGTTTTCCCCGAGATGGTCATCCCGAATCCGGAGTGGGCGTAGCGGTCGAGGATAACTGGGCGCGATGTGTCGTCGAAGCCCATCATGATGCCGTCTTCGTCGTAGATCGGCGGCTCAACGAGGTTGAACAGCGTCCCGAGCGCCTCGAGCTGGATGGGGTGGACGTTCTTGATTGTGTCCGTCGCGAGAGGGACGATAGTCCCATTGCCCTCAATCTGTTGGTGGTGCAGTACCGTCGTCTCGACATCCTGTTCTGCGAGAATGGTGTCAACGCGCTCGCGCATCTCGTCGAGTTCCTCGTGCGAGTCCGCGACGAGTTCCATGTAGATAGCGATGTCAAAGACCTTCGTTGTCCCGCGAATCACGTCTTGGAGAATCCGTAGGAGATCCTCGCGCTCCAGTTCCTCCTGGTGGGTGTCCGTCCGACCCTTCCGGGACTTGAGCGTGAGTGCCGTCGTGGTCTGCGTGTAGCGGCGCTGGAGTTGTTTACGGGTCTTTGCCGGGTCTCGTGGCGTGATATGTAGTGAGAGACGAAGATTTACGTCCGCGATAGTGAGCGGGACGAGCCACCCGAGGTTGACCTTCCGGGGGAAGGCCGTGACGGTCATGATTTGCGTGACTTTCTCTTCACGGACTTGGAACTCAGGGTGGCGCTCCATTGCTCGGGGCGCGACCAGCTTCTTGTCAAGCTTCTCTCGCTCTTCGAGGGATTCGATAGGGGAGACGAGCGGTACTTCTTCGGCTTGGAGCTGGTAGGCCGCCCACTCGATGTTCTTCCGGGTGGCTTCCCGATCGAGGAGTTCCAGGTATTCGAGTGCGACCTGGGTTTCCTTACCGGAGAGATCGTCGATCGGAATACGTTCAGTCTCGTCTTCCTCGGGTTCGTTCTTTCCGAGGAGTTTCTCGAGGGGGTTCATTTTGTAACCTCAGTCGCATCTTCAGTTGTCCCGGGGTCCGTGATGTCAGCGCCAGTCTCGGCGTCAGGGTCCTCTATATCGACGTCGTCGGTATCATCGACAGAGGTAGCAGGAGTGCCTGCGCCCCCACCGTCGGTCACCACATCAGACGCATCGGGGTCAGGGGCGACTACTAGGTTCGAGAGGTCCACCTTTTGGCGCGAACGTACCGCGAGAACGACAGCGATGAGCAGCGCGAAGATACCCACCGCGTACACCTCAAGCGTGAACGTGGTCACAGCTGGGTTCGAGTCCCAGTCATGGGGATACGCTCCAAGGAACAAGGTGAGCGCATAGCCTGCCACCGCGAGGCCGGCCAACGCGAGTCCCTTCGTCCTCCGTTCCGAAGGGAACAACACGACAAGACTCAGCAGGAATCCAGGCAGACTCGCCGCACCCGTCGCGAACGACACCGTCCGAGCCAGCCAGTAGACATCCGTGCCGCGTTCGGCGACATTCATCGACCAGATGACCGCGCCGAGCGCCCCCACACTGAGCATGAGGCTTAGAAGGCCCAGAAACACACCCGCGTAGACCACTCGCGGGACAACCGGGAGCGAACCGTGTCCGATAGGCCCGATATTCCGAGCGTACCAGCTCAGGATACGCGATTCCGAAACGCGCGCGACAGAGTCCGGGTGTGCGTACCCACCGTCACCAACCGCCGCCAGTGGGTCGGAATCAGATTCGGCATCTGGTTCGTATTCGATTTCGGGATGTTCGTCGGAAGCGCGATCGAACTCGGAGTCACCATCCTCATTCGCCTCTGCCTGTGCCGCTTCTTCGGGGGTATAGACTGCATTGGCAACCTCCTGTGCCTCAGCGGTCGGGAGTGAGAAGTTACCTTGCTCGAATGAGATAGGCGGCTTCTCCCCGTGATAGACTTCGTAGAGGACCTCAAGAACAGCCGGCCGGGTGTCCAAAATCTCGGCTTTCACCTGCGTCTGGGGGAGCTTCGACGCCACGCGCTGGGCGCGGGCCTTCACTTCCTCGATACACTCGGCTTCGTTGTCGGCCTCGACGTCGTTCCCGCTAGGCATCAACGACTGAATCTGGGCCTTGAGGCCATCGTCGGCCTCCTCGTCTTTAGCGACTGCGACCGCGAAGTAGAAGTCACGGTCACGAATCTCCGCGACATCGACGACGCCCCGGAGCCACTCCGTGTGGTATTTTCGGCCGTAGTCGAGCAACGGAGACTCATCCAACGGGTCACCATCTTCCCCATCATCGCCCGAATTGATGAGCATACTTTCCGCTTCCTCGAACTGCTTGAGGTAGGGTTCGGGATCGTATGCCGTCGTCATCGAGAGGATCTGTGTCGGGAACTGAACCCCCCGCAAGAACGTCAAGAACGATAGATAGAGGCTTTCTTTGTGTTCTTCAGAGAGGATTAGCCAGTCTCGGGGCTGTATCTGCATCACCATCGCATAGGTGGTAGGCGTTTCCACGACGCCGCCATCATGGACATTCTTGAAATCCATGAGGTCCAGCGTCGAACCGGCGTCTTCGTATTCAGTCATTTGTTTGTCCTCCATACGTCGCGATCGGCCAATCCGCGTCAAGGCCGTCGTCCGAGTCCGTTGGTTCGTCTGTCTCCATCTCCGCGCCTGTCTCGTCAGCGTCATCACGAACTCCGTCAGCATCGGCGACGACTGGCTTTGGGCGTCCCGTGATCCACGCCTCGAAGGGTTCGTGATACGCGAGATCGTCCTTGTTAGGCTCCGGAGGCTTCCAGACGTAATCCGTTCGCCCGCGCAGATGCCGTGCCATCGCTGCTGCATATTGCAGAGGGCGCTGTCCCGGCGGGGTGCGGCTATAGATGAACAGTCCCACAAGGAATCCAACAAACACTAACGGGATCGTCACCAGCAGCGGGAGGCCGATAGTGTAGAGGATAAGCGGGACGATAAGGGGCGGCCCCATCGACTCGGCCAGTTTCCGAGCCGAGACACCGAACATCTTCGAGGCGAGAAGGTTAGATGCCACTGGAACGTCCTGGCTCATCTCGCCATCTCCTCGAGCCCAGAGTCTCTGTCACTCTCCGCCTCGGCTTCGGTATCGGCATCAACCTCGTGTTCCGCTTCGAGATCGGCGTCCGGTTGAGCAGGGGCCGAAACCACATGCTGGGTTCGGAGTGCCGGCGGCCACGTTCGTTCAGCGGCGAGAAGTCGCTGTTCGGCTTTCAGCATCATCCCACGCCAGGTCAGCCCGAGACCTTTCCGAACCGAGTCCAACCATTCGTACTCCTCTTGGGATGGGATATTGATTCGCGTATTGTAGTCCGAGGGACTCGACGACCGACTCATCGAAAATCACCGTCGTATTCGTCAGCGTAGCCCTCGTAATCATAGCGCGGATCGACGACATCCCACTCGTCGCGGTCGCCGGGGTGTCGAAGCACATCTTCGACGTCCTCGTGTGCGTCCGCGGGATGAAGTGTTTCACCGCCTTCAACGGCCTGTGCCGCTTGAGCATCCCAACGTTGGTATTCTCTTTCCCGGGTACGTTCGTCCGCAACCGACCGCTGCCCATGGTTGGTGGAGGGGTTGCGATTCTCCTGCACCTGAGCCACGGCAGCACTCACGTCAAAGTGCTCGCCATCCTCATCGTCACGGTCGCCCTCGCTATCGACGACACTACTGCCGTTCGCGTTAGCGTCCATATCCGTATCTGTGAAGCCAGACAGTGGGAGTTCAGTCGTTGAGCGGGCACTTTGCCGTTCGCGAATCTGCTCGTGCAACTGCTCGGTGACATTTGTTCGCTCGGCAGAAACGCCAGCGTGGTCACCCGGTCGAGAGTGTGCGAGTTCTGGGTGTAACTCAACGAGGGCTTTGAGGAGGTCTATACTTTCTGCGTGTTTGGCTCCCTCGAGGAGGACGCCGCGCCATATCATCCCGTGCCGATCACGGAGATCGCGTAGGCGGTCAGCTTCTTCCCGAGAGTACCAGTCGACTTGAATTTCAGGCATGGGAGGGTGCTCACATTTCCAGGCTAGAGGACGGGGCCCTGTTTGGAGCTCGCCGGACAGACACGGTCACTCCCGCACGTATCGTCACGTGCAGGCGACTCGCGCTCGTCCTGGAGTGGCGAGCCGTCGCTCACCGGGACATCGAGCGACTGGAGTTTAGCAGGACTTGCCATCGACCGTCATAAGCAGTAGGCAGTTAAGGACTTTTCAAATCTACAACAACTGTGGTGAATGTAGCGTATGTAGAGAGTGTGGGTGAAGAGAATATTTAGTCGCAGACAGCCTCAGATTAGCCACTCCAAGCGTCGTCGGCACCGCTGGCGACGACAGAACACCACCTCATGAACACCCTCCAACCAGAGACCCTTGAACTGTTTATCCACTGGCTCATTCCCGTCGGTGCAGCACTGTCGGCAGGTATCGATACTGCCTATGTGATCGGTCCGTACATTCGAGCAATCACCGGCCCGCTTGTGCCGCTCGGAGGCTATCGGGCCATCTCCACGCTCACGCGTGTACTTGCAGAACTCGTCGGAGATAGCCACAGTCCCCTCCTGTATCCATTCGTTGATGCTACGGCAAACGCATTCCTGCATACCAACACCCACACGCAGCAGGCGTCGGTTATCCCGCTCCAGAGCGGTGCCGACCTCAGCACCCTTATCTCCGATCTAAAGGCAGCTGTTACACTCCCTGGCTGGGTCGGGAGCGCAATCAAGTGGACGGGTCTTATCACGCTTGTCATCGGCATAATTGCGTACTTCATCAGCCCGTCCATCAACAACCGCCGTCGGGGGTTCGTGATGGCAACAACCGGGTTCGTCCTCACAATCATTGGGTTCGCCTTTCCGATCTTCATCAGCCTGATCCACTATGTCCTCTCAGGCTGATTCACGGCGGGATGGGGAGACTGAATCGGCACACAAGGACAGCTGGGCCGATAGGCTCAGAGGACGTGTCTACGCCTTCCACGCCGCGTGTGCAACGAGATATATCACCACGGCCATTGCAGAGACGAAGCCCCTCGCGAACGCTCTCCGGGGCCGGTCACAGCGATTCAGTCTCTTCGTGACCGTCCTCTTAGCGACCAGCCTCGTTATCGCACCCATCACCGTTGTCTACGCCGCGGGTCTCGACCCAATCTATGACATTCCGAGCGCCGAGCCTGGTGTTGATAAGACCTACGACGAAACCTATCGTGTCCTCGCGAACAACGACGTGGATGTCGATCCCGCGGATGTCAGTTACACCGGCTACTTCGAGAACGACTACCCGGCCTACCCAGTCGACCTCGGGCGGGCTACACTGTCACCCTCGCAATCGCTTCGGTATTCCACAACAAGCGATGTCTACATCACGGACCTCTCCGATTACAACGCTATTCCCATCCAGGATGAGTGGAAACCCTACTCCAGCATGCCGTTCTACACAGAAACGCAGTTCATCAACGTGCATGAGAAGAACACCTACGACGGGCCCAAAAGTAACGACGGTGAGTGGTTCGTACGTGTCACCAACCAGTACGGAGAGTGGCGACCCGTCTATAACGTCGACGTGAAATGGGACCCAGACGCCGAGGAACTCTACGTCTCGAACCCTAACGACGCCCTCGTTCACCTGGCCGAGCACGAGAGCATCATCTCACGGAACCTCCACGCGGCCGAGCAATACACGCAATACGCACAGAACTCAGGTCGGGTCGCCATCCCGACGATGAACGGTCGAGAGCTTTACCCTACTTCAAATGGTGCGAGTATATCCCGGAAATGGGGGCAGAGCAACTTCAACACAGTCCGCGATGCGTGGGTTGGGATCAACGACGTCACTGGCAGTGCTTGGTATCGCGATAGATACGTTTCCGGGGGGGACCCCATCCGGGGCGCGTACGTCCCCTACGATCACCGAGCCGTTGCCCCAGCGGATTTCAGTCGAAGCGCCACGTGCAAGAAAACTCACACTCACGGAAACAGTACTCACTCTCACACCTACCCGAAGACCGAGTGGGCCGAGTACGATCTCCTCAATTCGACTGCGAACGTAACGTCCGTCCGCCTCGATCGTCCCGGATTCACCGGCGAGTCCGAATGGAACCGATTCGGCAAGGTGACGTGGCTCGCGATTGAAGACAAAACGAGTCGGAGTTTCGAGTATCCGCGAGGGGACTACACCCTGACGGCGACTCTCGAAGTCACCACCGAAGTCGAAACTCGGTGGGGCGTCACCAGCTCGAAATGCAGCGAATGGTCGCGGACGAGTGTGAGCACGAACACCCACACGACGCAGTACAGCGTCCCCGTCACCATCACGGACTGGGATTCCCCGAATCTCGAGATCGACATCGCCCATATCGACGGCGCAAGTCACGACCGCCTCGCCGTGAGGTGGAAGGGCGACCAAGACTTCCCGAGCGACCCCTGGAAAAGGATTAGCGTCAACATCGACAACAAGACCATCCACCTCACCTCTCCGTGGCGGTTCTACGGAATTTCCCGCAACGACGAGGTTGAGGTCCGCACCGGAAGCGGGTCGACCACCCACAACGCGACGCACACCCACAACGACCGCTGGCCCGCCATCTACCGCTACGAGACAGGCGTCGCCAACGTCACCGCCGCTTTCCCACAGAAGGGTGAAGACAACCAGGTATGGGGATACACCAGTACTGTCGATAGCCAAGTTTCAACGACGCTCCCGGGAGCACCGCTTCCTGCCAACGTCAACGACCCCGATAACGATCAGCCGACCGACCTCTACACACATCACGTCATAGACGTCAGATCGTCAGACCTCGCCACAGGTGAAACCGTCACCGTCGACGCCTCGAATCCATTCGGTGCTCCACTCGACGGGAAGGCGGCCTCTGGCGAGGACCAGCTCGAAGTCCACAGCCAACCATACGAGTCAACCGTCCTTCAGATTACAGAGGTTAATGTCTCGTCTACCGGCACGGATCACGAAGGCGTCCTCGTCCTTACGGACACTGACGGCAACTCCATCAAAGATAAGGAAATCACCGTCACCCAAGATGACGGAACGACATCGACGGTTACGACCGACAATAATGGCCGTGCCAAGATCGCGTGGGACGGGTCGATTCTCCGCGCTCGCTACGACGGCGACGTGTTTTGGTCGCCCGGCGACCCCTACTACAAGGGTGACCAACTCCTCTATATTCTGCCACCCTCACCCCTCGATTTCGAGCCCGTTGGCGCGGTCGGTGAATACATCTCGGCATCCATCAGCAACGTTCTCATCTTCGTCGAGTGGCTTGCCCTCGGGATCTTCGCCGTGTGGTGGGTGCGGATGCGCCGTCGCACCAGCAAGAGGAAATCAGGATGAGTAAGGTTAGTGAATTTACCGAGCCCGCCATCGAACTCCTCGAAATCGCGACCATCATCGGGCGCTACGGAACCCTCATCGCGCTCGTCGTCGGTATCATCGGCTGGTGGGGCTACGCGAAAAGTCCTCGAGCGATGGCCCGCTTCCGGGGAATGGCCGTCGGCGGCGGAGCCGGCTACATGGCGATCGTCGCTATCGACGTCATCTACGAGGTCCTCGTGTTCATCCTCGGCAGCAAGTTCCTCCCAGATGGGTGGCCCTACGGCGCCGTGACCGGCGTTCACGAGAGCAACCTCTCCCAGCTCGCCACCGCCCTCAGCATCGTCCTCCACAGCTTTGGCCTCATCTTGTTCATCATCGGTGTGACCTGGTGGGCGTTCGGCAGCCGCGATTCGCTCGCCGAGTCTCGCGGCCGACGCGGGATCGTAATGGGGCTCACTCTCATCGGTGGAAGCATCGGCGGCAACGTGTTCAGCGTCTTCGTGTGGATTTTGCTATGACCGGCAACGGCCAACGCCCAGACGCCGGAAGAGATCGTGATGGAGACCGCGACCGCAAGCAAGAACATGGACTGGATCAGGAGCAAGGAGGGAGCGACCCCACGGACCAACCGTTGCTCCCCGAAGGCACAATCGCTCGGCGAATCGTTGACCGTCTCAAGAACCCCTGGGTCATCGCTGTCCTCATCGTCGTCTTCGTACCTATGGTCGCGTGGGTCGGCTACACTGTTCACGCAGACCTCACCTCTCCCGATTACGGGACTGCGACCATCTACGACGAGAACGGCGACTATCTCGAATCCGTCGAGGGGAATGTCGCCGTCACATGGCGAGAACAATACACCGGCCTCTCGAATACGGACTCCCTCGAAGATGGTCACGGGATGATTTTTCTTCACGACACAGAGCGAGAACACACCTACGTGATGCGGGACATGGCCTTCCCCATAGACATAATCTTTATCGACAAAGAAGGGCGGATCACCGTGATCCACCACGCTGAACTCGAAAACAAAGAACCGCTCACAGAGTATCGGGGGCAGTCGAAATATGTCCTCGAAGTCCCCTACCACTGGACCACAGAGAACGGCATCGACGTCGGTGATACCGTTGAGTTCCGGTGGGGACCCCCGCGCACCGGAACGGGTAGGATGTCGAAAGCCTCCAGTGGCGACCCTCACAACGATGTCCCGACCAATCCGAAACGCCGCCCTGCGGCCAGCTCTCCCTAATACCGTGTTACGTCAGCGGGGAAGGAAACCAGCGTAAGAAGTAGAACGTGTTGTGTTGTGACTGGGCCGTTCGTCTCAGTCTGAATCGCTAGGATGTGCGTCCGGCATTGACGGAAGGTACTTGTTCTCGATTTCTTCAGCCTGTGGGAAGTCGATTTTTTCGAGAATTTCGTTGATAGCTTCGTCGTACGACTTCTCTACCAGGGGGTTGTCGTTCTTGTAGGCGGTCAACCGCGTATGCGTATCCCGGTGGAGGCAGACGTTGATCGTCGTCTCGGGGTCGCGGTCGGTGTTATCACTCGAGGTGGGCTTGGAGCTGTTTGTTGACACTGCAATCACCTATGGACAAGGAGGCACTGGAGGGTGTTCCTGGTCCAACAAGTAGATGTGCTATGGGTGACCACATAACTGTATCGGTGAAACCCCCCAAAATCCCGCCCTTCAACACCCTCAAACCGGTGTTCTACATCTGCCACATTTGATGTAGCCTACTCTTCTTTATGATGAACTCCCCCCTATTACCGGTGGGTAACATGAGCACCCTCCGAACAAAGAAACTCCTGAGAAAGCACAGCACATCCCTCGTTTTGGGAATCCTCGTCCTAGTCGTTTTCGTTGATCCAGTCGCCGCGCAGGGCGGCGGTCCCCCAGCCGATTTCGAGGGCATCATGAGCAATCTATATGACACCGTCCTGCTTGTTCTGAAGTACGCTGGCCTCGTGGCTCTCGCCTTTGGCGCGATCGTGTGGTTCACTGCCCGGAAAAACTCCGACCGCGCTGAGAACGGGATGTGGCTCATGATTGGTGGAATCAGCATGACGATCTTCTACTTCGGCGTCACGATCTTCGTGGCCGTTTTGGAGTGGATCGCCACCCCGTAAACCGTCTAGACGGGCTAGACGGTACGGACCCCTTTCCCTCCCTCCGCTTGTGCCCGAATTTCCAATGGAGGGATGATTATTTCACAATCCAGTGGCGGCTGAATCAGACGACACAACACAATCCAAAGATGATAACAAACATTCCAATGGTGTTCCTACCCAACCGAATCACCCGGTGGGTTGGGACGCACTCGACCGTTGCACAGTGTTGGCGGAGGGGTGTGTCTACCCGCGAGAGGACGGGGGGCAAATGACTACCCCATCCCCGAGCTCCAACCGGGACGACCATGAACAGGACACCCTCCACGATCGCATCAGCTCTTTGTCGTCGACGCGCGGAGAAGAGTCGACCGAAGCGGGACAGGACCATCCCACTCAGAACCGGGAAGAATCAACCGACCTTGACCACGTCCCGCCGACCGAGAACGGGGCCGACAAGGAGGAGGAGGAGAAGCGTGAGGACCATCTCGCTTCCTACGAGGTCAAGGGCACGACCGGGCCGGGGAAGAAACTCAGTGATCCTATCGAAGCCCGGCCGTACATCCACATCTCACCCGCCCGTGAGCAGGTCACGCCCGGGAACGTCATCGCGGGGCTTTTCGGCTTGTACCGGGCGGGCGTGACGAGCACCTCGCGGTTCAATCTCAAAGCCCGCCTCGGACTCAAGGACTACAAGAAGATCTTCGAGTTCATCATCCACAAGCCGCGGAACACGAAGCGGTTCGACTTCTATATTTCAGTGACGCCCTACGAGGCGACTGCGTTCAAGACGCTCGCCGCGAACGTCGCCGCAATGTATCCCGAATCCTTCGAGTTCGAAATCGTCCCGTTCAACCCCGTCGCGGCGTTTGCCTCAGAAGACGGGAACGCCCGCGTTGGTGGGCGGCGTATCGCTACGCTCGACGACATCATCGACCTCGAGAACCTCGCTGGCTTCGAGGACCCCGAAGTTTTCATTGACCATAGCATTGGGAGCGGGCATGAGCTCTCTTCCGAGGAGGCTGAAGAGCAGCTCATCAGTGAAGGCGTTCCGCTCCGTCCCGAGGAAGTCCGTGAAGAGAAACGTCCCTCGCTCGTCCGTTGGAAAGGCATCGCCTCGAAAAAGGACGACTGGATGACGCTGCTCCGGCCGTTCAGCGATTTGGCTGTCGACAGCGACGACCAGTATCGCTCGCCGCTCAGTGTGCTCCTCGAGCAGGCCGTCCACACCGACGATCCGTTCATCTTCCAAGCCATCTTCAGGCCACGCTCTGATTGGACTAGTGAGGCTGAAACCCACAAGCGGAACCTCAAAATGGGCAACCATGGGACGGTCTCCGCGTTCAAAAACGAGTTCGCCCGGCAGATGTTCGGAACATCCGACCAGGAACGCCGGAACATTCACCGTGGAGACATCTCCGAGCAGGTCGGGGGATCCGTCAGCGCCGGTGAGGATGACAAGATCACGGGGTCACGGATGGAACAGATCGACCGCAAACAACCCACCACAACGTTCGACCTCACACTCCGGGCTGCCTGTAACGAACAGACTGTCCAGAGTATCTCGAACGCCTTCACATCGCTCTCAGGGCCGTACTATGGCATCGAGGGAGAACTCCTCGGGTTCAACAACAAAGAGTTCGCCCGCCTGTGCCACGCACGTCAGGCCAGCACCAGCGGTTTCACCGGGCGCTTCAGCAAAGGTGACCCACTCATCTGTGCCTCTCCCGACGAACTCGCGAACTTCGTCGTCGTCCCGCACACCGACGCCCTCCCGCGGGCCTCGCGTGGGTCCTCGGGCGGGTCACCCGATGCTCGCTCGCCACTCACGGCGACAGATGAAGACCTGCTCTCGCAATACGACTACGGAATGCACATCGGGTACGCCGAGACCGCCGTCGACAACCGGCCGGACATTCCCATCCGTCTCAGTGCAGAGCAGCTGACGCACCACATCCTCCGCGCAGCGACGACTGGTGGCGGGAAGACAACCGCGATGGTCAACGATGCGCTGTCGGCCTACGAATCGTTCGACGGCCCCATCTTCGTCTTCGACCGGAAAGGTGGGACGATGGCCGACGAGTACAAGAAAGCGCACTTCAAGAAATTCGGCAACCTCGATGACGTCCTCCACGTCCCCGTCCCGGGGCCGAACGACGAGGTGCTTGCTTTCCCGTACTTCGACATTCGACCGCAACTCGCTGCCGGCGTCTCACGCACGGTCGCCGTCCAAGAGAAAGTAGACCGCTACAACGAACTCCTCGTGTACGTGCTGGGCCGCGAAATGACCCAGCAGGCGTTCGTCGCCCAAGAGATCCTCAACAACCTCATCAAGGCGATGTTCGATCCCGTGTACGGCCGGGACGCATGGCCCATCCAAGACCTGTTCCAAGTTGCCTACGAGATGCAGCAGGGCCAGCTCCCCGAAGTGAGCGACCGAACGCTTCGCCTCGCCCTCACGCGGCATCTCCACGCCGACGAGCAGCGGTTCCAGACATCGATCGATGCCGTGATGAACCGTATCACCAAGCTCGCTGAGCGGAGTTTCGTCTGGCGTGTCCTCAACTTCGTTCCCGAGTGGAACGACGAGAAGGGCTGCTACGCCAACCAATCGCCGATGTTCGACATTCAGGACATCCTCACCTCGAAGAAGGTCGTCCTCGTCGATACGGGTGACCTCCGGCCCGCCTCAAGCAATCTGTTCACGTTCATGCTGCTCGACTACATCTGGTCGGGCGCTCGCCTCCGTCATCGACTCGGGAACACCCCGTCGGTTGAGGATGGATACGTTATCAACCTCATCATCGATGAAGCCGCGGCGATGCTCCAATCCGAACTGGTGCGCGACGACATGATTCCTGATGGGCGTGAGTTCGGTCTCTCCCTCGAAGTCATCGTCCACTTCGCAGAGCAGGTCAAGGCCGATGCCCTCGACGTCTCCTCGTACAAGGAAATTCTACGGAACATCAATACGAAACTCATCGGCAAACTCGCCGTCGACGACGAACTTGTGATGACGCTGTTCCACGAAGGCATCGAGGACGAGGAACTTGTCGACCGGATCACGTCGCTCCCGCGTGGGGAATGGGTCGCTCAACTCCCAGACACCGGGTTCATGACTGACATCCCTGAAATCGTGACGCTGCTCCCCGTCGATATCCCCTACGGTCACAGCGATTCCGACGACCCCGTGATCGACAAGACCGTGTCGACGCAGGGTCATGTCTTCAGCGACATCAACGCAGAAATCACCCGTACAACGCGTCGGGACCACTGCCTGCTCCCCGGAAGCAACACCGACGCTTCCGGCGAGCAGCTCTCAGCCGAACACGGGCGCGGCATCAACGGTAGTGAAAACAATCCCAATCGTGACTTCGAGATCGGCGTGTCCGGCGAGAACGGAGACGGAAACGGCGAAGGCAAGAAGACCGGGTCCAACCCAGAGACGCAACTCGGCACGGGGAGTCCGAACACCCCCAGTGCAGAGGGACAACCCCCCTCGAACGGGCACGGCGAACAGGCCGAATCAGGGGCTAGTCGAGTTCCCGCAGACGACCTCACAGACGACTTCGGTTCACGCCGCCCGCCGCGAGAAACGAACGATGAAAGCGAAACCGATGGCGGGGTTCCACGAGCAGCCGACGAAGTAGACAGTAATCTAGGAGATCGAGTTGACGGCTTCCTCTACGATGGAGTTGACCCCGACTCCGAAGACCCGTCCGAAACCGACGATGCACACAGCGACGAGGAGGGGGGAACAAGTCCCGACAATGCAGACGATCGGAGTGCGTCTGATACCCCCGACGATAACGCCACTGAAAGTGCCGACGGAGAGAACGGAGAGACTCGATCAGGCATAGATGAAAATCTGACAGTTGAAGAACGCCACTTCCTGACCGCGATCGTCACCACGGTCAACGGCAACCACCCTGCCTACGACGTTGTGAACTCGATGAAGAGGATAAAGAATCAGTTTGATGAGGTAGACGAAGAGAAGCTCATCGAACTCGGCTACCTCGAGAAGCAGACCGAAAATTTGCGGGTCTACTACACCGTGACTCGCGACGGCCAGCGTGCGTGTGGAGCGAAGGTCGCGACCGGCGAAGATCAGGGCGATGTGAACGAGAAGACCTACCACAAGGTGATGGTGGAGGCATTCGCTCGCTCACTCGCCCGCGACCCGAACAATCACTATTTTATCAAACGATATACACCACTTCACGGGACGGATGTGAAGCCGGACGTGGTCGGCTACGATGGCGAAGATCCCGTCGTTATTGGAGAGGCCATCTCAAACGTCCATCCCTCGCTGATGGTCAAGCACTATGACGACTTCAACAGGTTCGACATCGAGAAGAAAGTCTGGATTGTGCCCAATCTATCAGTCGCATGGGACATCACTCGAGCCCTCGCAAATGCTGGTCGGATCGACGAACTGCCCCCCAAGCGAAATAACCGAACATACGAGAAGCTCACCGAAGCCATCTGGGGTGAAGAGGGTGAGTGGTTGTTCGTCGGCGCTTCAAATCTCCTCGATGATCTCGACTAGTCACATCCAAGCGTTCGAACAAAATCCGCGCACGGCGCGCACGAGCAGTACGGACGCTGTATCCTGTAAATCCGCCCTCTCGAACACCCCCTCGGCGTCAGCACTTAGCGCACGTGTGCAAAACGTATTAGAGACACTAAAACGCTATTTCTGGACTCAAACCGAAATCGGCGGGTTCGTGGGGGTTTCGAGTACGCGCAACTTCACGCAAAATCCGCACATGACGCGCATCGGTAGTATGGGGGTTGTATCACCAGAATTTGCCTTTCCGAACACCCCCTCGGCGTCAGCACTTAGCGCACGTGTGCAAAACGCGTTAGAGAGGCTATCGGCCAACCAGGTCACTCCATTCGACCCCTCCGGCGTGATTTTACATAGTATTGGATACAGGGGGGCTGTCGTCCCTCCACAATTCGTGTGCAGGCTGTTGGTTTTCGTCTTGGCTTGGGGGAGATCGACGAAATCGGTTTGTCTCGCCCGGCGGGGCGAGGCGACGGCGCGGGCTGACACAAGGTAAGATCCATGCCAAACATAGACGTAACTAAAGACGGGATACCGGACAAAATCCGCACCATCGGGAATTGGATTTGCTGGCGCGAAGGTATGCGTGACGGGAAACCTACCAAAATCCCGACTAAACCATATCGGACGAATGGTGACATCAATGCCGACGTGACCAACCCCGAACATCGCCGAGACTTCGACACCGCCTGGGACTCACTCAACGACTCTCGCGTGAACGCCGATGGTCTGGGGTTCGTCTTCAGCGACGACGTCACCATCGTCGGCATCGACCTCGATAAATGTCGTGATTCTGATACCAGTGAAATCAAGGAATGGGCGCAAACAATCATCGACAAGGTCGACTCATATACGGAGGTTTCCGCTTCCGGAACCGGTGTGCATATCCTCGCCAGTGGGGAACTCCCGCCCGGCGGGAACCGGAAGGACTCTCTCGAGATGTATGACTCCGAACGGTACTTCGCTACGACTGGTGCTCACATCGAAGGAACCCCCACAGAAATCCAGAAGCGGCAGGATGAGATAGAGGCCGTTCACCGCGAATTCATCCGGGACGGCGTGAGTCCAGATGGACAGACGACTCTCACCGGGGGGACGGAAATCGAAAGTTCAGAAAAGAGAGGTGACGCAGGTGGTCGCCTCGACACCGAGGCCCGGGCGCAGCAGAGTGCGAGTTCGCTCATCGAGCGTTATGGAGACGCCTTCAGGAATATCCGCGACCCCGCCATCAAGGAGGCCCTCGAGCGGGTCGCGACGAAGTACCTGCCCTCCGAGTGTCCGAGTACGTTCGCCGACCTCGCTGGGCCCGGTGTGGACCTATCAGATCAGGAGATACTCAAGCGAATGTTCGACTCTCACGGGGGTGACCGCAAGCAGCGTCTCTACGAAGGTGACGCCTCGATGTGGGGGTCCCATGACGCCGACTATCCGAGCCAGTCCGAGGCGGACATGGCGCTCGCTCACAACCTCGCGTTCTGGACGGGCAAGGACCCCGAACGGATGAACGGGTTGTTCGAGGAATCCGGCCTGCACCGCGAGAAGTGGGAGCGGCGTCACTACGCGAGTGGTGCGACCTACGGTGACGTCACGCTCGCCCGTGCGCTCCTCCGGGTGGACGACTACTACGAAGTCCCGAGCGAGGATGGCGTGAAGTTCTCGAAGGCCGATTCCATCGGCTCGAGTTCAACCTCATCCACGGGGTCGGACGACCACGATCTCCCACCGATGGACTTCAAGGTTGGCTCCAATTCCGGGCCGTCCGAGACCGGCGACGCCGCTACGGATGAGACCGGTCCACTGCACAGCGAAGGGACGAATGGGGAGGCACCCACCGTCAATGCCGATGTTCTCACCGACCTCGAGGATGACGAAGAGTTCATCCCCGTCAACCCCGACGAAGACGGCGACCCGGCAGCAGTCGCTGACTCCTACGTAGCCGGGCAGGAACCGGAACAAGGGAACAGCCACGCTCAAGGTCCTGGTCATGACGGCACTGCATCGACGACCACACCCGAGGCTTCCACGACAGCTGGGACCAGTGCTGATGATAGTCCTGTCCCAGGGCCGAGAACGGGCGGGCCGGGGACCGCGACGCCGACGGTGGATGGTCGCGAACCGGTTGATCCGCGTGGGATGGACACCGATTCCGATCTCGACGAGAGCACCCAGCGGATGATGGAAGCGTCCGCTCGCGACGCCGGGCCGGGATGGGAACGCACCGATCCGACGCTCGATGATGACGAGAAGCACCCGGCGGATTGGACCATCGGCGAGATCCGGGGCTACTCCGCGACCGACCAGGCGATGCGCCTCGCTCGTGAAGACCAGCGTATCCTCGCCCGGAAACTCGACCGGCAGTCAAGGGAACTCGCCGAACTCAGCGAGCAGGGCGAGGAGAACGAACGCCTCCGGTTTGTCCTCAAGGTCTACCTCGAAACGATGGACGAGCTGATGGAGGAACGCGCTCGGTATCGTACGCAACTCAAGCACCTCGGGGAGCTCTCGAAAGACGATACCGAACTCCCCGACGACCCCGTGAAGCGAGTCAAGCAGATCATGCGTCCGAAGGTTCGGCGCGAAGACGCACGGACGGCAACAGAGACCCTCACGGGAATCGACGCCGTCCTCCAGGAGTACGAAGAAGCAAACGAACGTATCGAGGCCAAAGAACGCGAACGCCGCAAGAAACAGGGCCTCTTCTCGCGTCTCTTCGGATAACGGCGCTGTTCCGAACCGTTCGGCCGGTGGTCTACTCGCGCCGCTCTTTCCGTGTGCATCCCCGCTCCTCGCCGAGTGAGTATTGGACCCCAAATGGGGGTGAGGGAAGTGAGATGTACGACAACATCAACCCCGACGAGCGGCGTATCGACAGCAAAATCGGCGGAATAGAGACCGAAGCCGAACTTGAGCAGCGAGAACCCGTGAGCGTCCAGTTCAAGACCGGTGACGGCCCCGAGTTCAGGAAGCCCGACCACGACCCGCACGGCGAGACGTTCGCCGCGGTCAGCCATTCTTGGGCGTCGTGTGACGGCGGGTGTGGGATGTCGGGCCTGGTCCCGACCGCACTCCTCGAAGACGCCGATGGACTGACCGGGTGGCCGCCATTCGACATCCT
Source organism: Halorarius halobius (assembly GCF_024298865.1). GTDB lineage: Archaea > Halobacteriota > Halobacteria > Halobacteriales > Haloarculaceae > Halorarius > Halorarius halobius. Next base: position 94,378 of record NZ_CP101164.1, read on the forward strand.
CTGCGAGGCGTGTGCCGAGGCTCGCGATCGTGACGATTACACCTTCTAGTGGCCGGAGATGTGACGCGGTTCCGTTCGTATTGCTTTCCGACTAGACGACTCGGACGGATAGAGTTCCTCTGTTCTCTCGGTTTCTCCAGCTCCTCGCAGCGTGAGTTTTGGTCCCCAAAGGGGGGTGAGGGAGAGCGGGTGGGGCGGGGCGCGACAGTCGAGTGCCCAGTCCCGAAGCCGTTCCTCAGAATTCCCCTCAGAGAGTGACAAACATGTGTGCAAACACTACCACTGACGTAGCGCAGCGCGCGGAAGACATTAGCGGCGAGTTCGGCGAGATGGGCGTGGACGTCCCCGCGTCGAGCATCGAAGAGCGGATTGCGGCCATGCAGGAGTTCTCCGTTCCGATCGAGACGGCGGTCGAGACGACAGTTCGTAACGTCATCGACGACCATGACCTCGAATCCAACGACCTCTCGGACGGGGTCAAGGCGGTTGCCGGCTTCGGTAACGGTAACAGCGGTTCCCAGAGCTTCGACCGGGTGGCCCTCGAGGACATCCCGGACGTCGGCGACGAGGAATGGGTAGATGTCCGGGCGCAGGTCGTCGACCTCTGGGAGCCGCACTCCGATTCCATGCGACAGGTCGGCCTCATCGCCGACGAGACGGCCCAGATGAAGTTCGTTGTCTGGGCGAAGAACACCGACTCGCTCCCGACCCTCGAGGAGGGTGTCGCCTACGACATCGCCTCGGCGGTCACGAACGAGTACGAGGGCAAGTACTCCATCTCGCTCAACAAGGCGAGCAGTGTCACGGAGTCCGAGGAGGCCGTCGAACCCACGGACGGGTCGATTCGCGCCACTGGGACGCTCGTCGGCCTAGATGAGGGTTCGGGCCTCATCAAGCGCTGCCCCCGCAAGGAATGCACGCGTGTCGTTCAGAACGGCCGCTGCTCCGAGCACGGTGTCGTCGATGGCGTGTTCGATCTTCGGCTGAAGGCCGTCCTCGACGATGGCGACCGTGCTGTCCGCGCACTGTTCAACGCCGAGATGACCGAGGCTGTCTCCGGAGTGAGCCTCGATGACGCCACGGAGATGGCTTCCGACGCCCTCGATACCAGCGTCGTCGAAGCGGCACTTCGCGAGTCACTCATCGGTCGGACGTACGACATCCGCGGCCCGGTCATCGGCGAGTACTTCCTCGTTGACGAGGTCGAAGAGACCTCCTACTCGGCGGAGAATCCCGGCCTCGGTGACGCGGCTCTCGCAGACGCCGTGACGCAGCGCCAACCCGCCAAGCGCGTGTTCGCTGAAGAACTGAACATGGCGACCCACTCGTTCACCCGCCCGGAGGACGAGGGCGACGATCGTGCGCCGAAGTTCACGCTACTCCCCTCGGGTGAGGCAGCCAACCGCGTGCTCGTGGTCGGTGCTCTCATCGAAACCTCGGATGTCGGCGATGACTCCGAGTTCTGGAAGGGGCGCGTCATGGCGGGTAGTGAGGTCGTGAACATCTACGCTGGGCAGTACCAGCAGGAGTCGATGACCGTCCTCCGTTCGACCGAGACCCCGTCGTTCGTCGCAGTGGTCGGCAAGGTCCACCATTACGAGACGGACGCCGGCGTGAACGTCTCCATCCAGCCCGAGCACATCTCGACGGTGGGCGGTGAGATTCGCGACTCGTGGATGGCTGAGACCATCAACGCGACCCAGGCGCGGCTCAGCGCGCTCGAGAGCGGCGAATCGGACGCAGTGGACGCCGTTCACAGCGTCTACAACAGTGACGTCTCTGCCATCGAAACGGCGGTCCAGGCGGCAGCCAAGGACCTCACGCCTGCTGGCAGCGACGTCAAGTCGGAGCCAGCTCCCGCCCAGTAAGGGGCCGGGGCTGCACACCCCGTGGGGGCGAACGTCGCCTCTTTCTCTGCCCGCGGCACTGTGCATCGAAAACCCGCCGAGCGCCCCCGGCACGACGGCGGTTCGCTGGTCTCAAGCGGTATGCAGTTGCATCGACTCTTGACCCTCGACCAGCTTCTATTCGATTCTGGTTCCTCTGGCGCTTCCTTGCTCAAGTTTTTGTCCCCAAAGGAGGTGAGGGGGCGATTCGACCGTCCATCCGTTCTCGCCTCGTCGACGAGGTCGGCTTGTCACTGCCTTCGTCGAAGATTGTGGGCCTCGCGACGATCAATCGCTAGCCCTCACTGACCGTTCGACTCTGTTCCATCGGTTCCGTTCCCGGAGTCTTGTCACGATTCCTGCCTGTGTCCACTCACAGCAACACTGGAAAGCGAACTGACAACGACACCGAACTCTTCGCAGAGTCTCCGTCGAGAGTCACAGCCCACTCGACCATGCTCTTGAGAGCGTGATCCTTGGACGTCGGCCAGTATTGCCAATCCCACCTCCGACGACGCTCCTGGCTCTCGCGTCGTCACTTTCCGTACCCGTTCGACTATCCACCAGCAGTTTTCAAAATCCAGTTCCGGTAGCCTCACGTCCTACGTAACAACAAACGGCATCCACGTTCGGACTGTAACGTAGGATATGAGTCTTTCGCACGACTCCTTCCCGACCGGGAGATACCGTCGACGTCACCAATTGCGGTCAGAGCAACCCGCTACACACCGTGAACTGTGGCGGCTACATTGAATGTGGTTCGCGAAGAGTTATCGTTGTATTTTCACTACTAGTCCTGACTATGAACACCCACCAAGCTCCTTCCTCAATATCATGTGGTTATTGGGCCCTGAAGAGGAGTGAGGGAGATCGGAGAGACAGCGTAACCGCTGTTCTCGGTCGGTTTCATTCATTCCAATCATGAGTTCTAACAACACCTCCACCGACGCACAACACTCGAACAGTACTCTCGGTCGCCGGTCATTCCTCCAAGAGGCCAGTGCGCTCGCCAGCGCCGGAGTGATCACTGCGATCGCCGGCTGCTCCAGTGCTGGAGCTGATGGCGAAACGAATGGTGGTGGCGAGGGCGGTTCGACCCCGACGCCCGACCCGGATGAGCCAGTCTTCCCGCTCACCGCCTCGGTTTCCGATCCGTATCATTTCTACCGGCGTGTTCTTGAATACGAGGACCACACTGAACATCACGGCCCTGTCTGGTTTGTCGACCTTACCTTCGATCTTGCCGTGGATATCGACGACTGGAAAAGCACTGACGAGTACGCGGTTCCGACGATGTTTCCCATCAGAGTCTCCGAGAACGGTGGGAACCCCGAGTACGGCCGGATCTTCCACATCAACAAGGCCGAGGGCTGGTACAGAGTCGAGGACAAGTGGTTTATCGAGCGGTCTCACTTCGTCGTCGACGAGACGGAGACCGAGTATCTCGTCCTCGGCTACGGCGAGGATGACGAACCCGACGCAGGCACGGACTACAGCGTGTACCTCGAGGACCGGACGAACCAGGACTTCCACGAACTCGTCTCGTTCACGTACGACGGCGATCCCGCCGAGCGCAACCTCCTCGATGAAGAGTTCAGAAACTAACGTCAGGTAATCTTGGTGGTGATGCTACCACATCGCTCTTTTTGTGGCCCCCAACGGCTGTGAAGGGGTTCAGACTTGAAGAAATCACATCCTGATACTGGCACAGTGTACAGTTGCATCCTTGACGATGTCGTCCAAGACCCCGATGCCGAGGTCAGCACCGGACTCGACGAGGACGATGCACAGTAAACGCCGTCGTCGCGACGACACTGTTCGCGCCATCGACCTCTTCTGTGGCGCAGGCGGTATCTCATTCGGGCTCGCTCTTGCCTGCGAACAGTTGAATCGAAACGTCGAACTCATCGCGATCAACCACTGGCCCACCGCCATCGACACCCACCGGGAGAACCACCCCTGGGGTGACCACCGTAACGCGAAAGTCGAGGAACTCGAACCCCGCCAGGTCGTCCCCGGTGAACGCGTCGACATCCTCGCAGCCGCGCCCGAGTGTACCCACTTCTCGACCGCTCGGGGTGGCCGTCCCGTGGACCCACAGAAACGTGCCTCTCCATGGCACGTGCTCCGGTGGCTCGAACAACTCTACGTCGACAATTTTGTCCTCGAAAACGTTCCCGAGTTCCGGAAGTGGGCTCCCGTCGGCGCAGATGGCCGTCCGATGAAATCGAGAGAGGGTGAGACCTTCGAAGCGTACGTGAAGGCACTCAACAGCCTCGGGTACGCCGTCGATTGGAAAGTGCTGAACGCAGCCGACTATGGCGATGCGACCAGTCGCCGGCGGCTCTTCCTTATTGGTCGCCGCCAGCACCGCCCCGAGTGGCCCGATCCGACCCATAGCGAGAACGGAAACGTTCCCGGCACGGAGCCGTGGCGTCCTGCTTCAGAAATCATCGACTGGTCCGACCGAGGCGAGTCCATCTGGACGCGTTCCCGTCCACTCGTTAACAACACCATGCAACGAATCGCTGAGGGGCTTCGCGAGCACACCCACGCGCCGCTGGCTGCCTACGCCGACGTCATCGGTCACCTCTCGAAGATCGATGTCGAAGCACTTCAGCAAGACATCGTCGACGTTCACGACCTCGCCGACGCCCTCAAGGAGCGCACCGATCCGTTCCTCGTCGAAGTCCCCGCCGATCTCGACCCCATCAACGCCGACTCGTCAACGAGCGGGGCCGAGACAGAGGTCGCTGCTGACGGCGGGATCGACCAGTGCCCCACCACACTATGCATTCCATACTTGCTCGGGCAGCAGTCGAATGCAACGCTTCGTGAGACCTCGAAACCCGTCCCAACCATCGCGACCCGCGGCGCGATTTCATATATTGAGGTGGATTCATTCATTCTCCCGAGGAACGGCTATCAGCGTGGATTGCACTCCAATCCTGCGTACGACCCGGCAGACCGTCCGCTGCACACTATAACCGCGAAGAACGGTGATGGTCACATCGTCAGCCCCTTCTTGGTTCTGTACTACGGGAACTCTGGAACGACCGATCTCAAGGGTCCACTCCCGACTGTGACCACAAAGAGTCGCTTCGGCCTCTGCGCCCCCGAACTCTATCCCTGGGGGATTGACATCCGCTATCGGATGCTCGAACCACCTGAGCTGGCAGCGGCGATGGGGTTTCCCGAGGATTATGTCTTCACCGGGACGAAAACGAACGTCACCGCACAGATCGGCAACGCTGTCCCCGTCCATCTCGCGAAGGCCCTCTGTGAGCGGTTGCTCGCCGGACGCGATCCCACACTCGAGTCCTTCGGCGAGTGATTCCTCAACTATTTGCCTCCGGATCGGGGTGAGAGAGCGCTCAAGCAGCGTACCGCTGTAAAGAACTCGCCTACTCGTAAACGGTAATCCAACACCCCTCGGTGTGAATGCACCCTCAATCCGGACCCCCCAGAGTGTGAATGGGGTCCTCGATTCGACCCCCCCTCAGTGTGAATGGTTTGTTTTTATTTTCAGAAGAAATTCATATACCGGAGCCGTATCCTCAGACCCCCCAGAGTGTGAATGGGAATGAGTCTATCACAGCGAGGGTGGAGTACCTTTATGTGAATGGGGTGGAATGTCCTCTGCATGACGGATCACGATACAACGCAGACAACTGTCGACGAAATTCTTAGTGTCGACGAACAGAGTGACGAAGACAAGTCAAATGTCTTCGAAAAGCCGTGGCTGCTCGAAATAGATAACGTCCCGGATGCGAATCGGATCGTCGGACGTGATGATAAAATCAAATCCTTGGCAAAGAATCTCCGTAAAATGAGAACGGACGATGTTCCGGACAACATCGTGATGTGGGGTGAGACAGGGACCGGGAAGACACTGGTCGCTAGGCACGTCTGTGAGCGTCTCGAGGCAACGACAGAAGGGACTGACGCGCCTATTGTTACGGCGTATGTTAATCCAGACCCGATATCGACATATACCTCTACTTTTCGTAAGTTAGCAGAACAAGTGAATGCCAAAGCCAACGACCCAGTCGACGTCCCGTCTCTGGGTCTATCAGCTGAACATTATCGTGACAAGAAACTATGGCCTATTGTTGAGAGAGAGTTTCCAGGTGGGCTTGTTGTTATAATCGACGAGATCGACAAGCACGGCGAAATCAATGAGATTCTCTACACACTGTCAAGGACCAAATCAAAGGATGATGTTAACTTCCCTGTGGTGACGATCGGCATTTCAAACGATATTGACTTCAAAGGGGATATTGATTCAAGGTCGCAATCAACGCTTCAGCCCAAGCACTGGACATTTACTCCCTACGAAGAGGATCAGCTTGTCTCTATCCTAGAGAATCGCCGTGACGCATTTTATGAAGGAGTACTTGAAGATAACGTGATTCCGACAGTGGCAGAACTCGCAGCTGATGAACATGGAGACGCCCGCCGTGCAGTTCGGTTGTTACGAAACGCTGGCGAGGTTGCCGACGAAGAGGATTATGAGATCGTCACGACAGACCACGTCTCAAAGGCCGATGAACTCGTTGAAGTAGAACTATTTATGGAAATGGTCAAAGGAACCCCGTTATCGGGGAAGCTGCTCTTGTTTGCACTCACTCGGCTAGATCGGAACAACCCGGAGAAAGAGTGGTTTCGGACTTCAGAGATACATCGAGTGTACGAAACAGTCGCGAAAGATGTCCGAGTTGAGCCGAAAGGATACAATCGTGCTCTCGAGCTGTTAAATAAACATGTGACAACGGGTGTACTTGAGTCGAAAAAGAAAGAAGGAGGAGATGAGGGGAAGTTCAGATCATACTCGTTGCAGGGTGAGGTAGAAAGTACTCGGAGAGGGCTGATCAATTCGACACCAGAACTTCAAGAACTGATGGAATGATACCCCCACACCCCTCGGTGTGAATGGTCCACCATAGGATACGACGACAGTAAATCAACACTCGTTCCTCGTCCCAACCGGACACCGAAAACACGGCAGTAGTGCCGCGAACGCCATCAAAAGCGTCTGTACCTAACGATATCCGTACCACCGGGCGGTAGTTGTTGCTGTGTCGTTCGTCCGGTGTGTTGAACCGCATCGACAACCGCACCGCTACCGCATTAGTAGTTAATTTTATTATGTACTGGGCAAAACAGTCCGCCGAGTAGAATCATTTTACGAGGCATGGCGCTTGCGCCACAGCCGAAGCCCGAGCAAAGCGAGGAAAAACCACCAGTCGTGAACGTACCGACGTTAGTCAGGAGATATCGAACTCGGTATGAATGGTGGTACACCATTCACACTGAGGGGTGTGGGGGTGGTAATCTCGACTCATCATCCATTAACCCATTCACACTCCGGGGGGTGCTCTTGCAGAGGTTCTCCGCGTAGAACTCCGTTATCCGTGCCTTTGGTCCGTTTCGCTTCTGGCCTAGACCTCGCGACCGAGATCCGCGAAGTTCATTTCCGGCTTCTCGTCCGCCTCGTCAACCGGTCGCGTCTCCAACACCGTGAGTGGGATGTCTTCCATGCGGACGCCCAGCTCGCGCTTCGCGATACGCTCGCTCTCCTCGTGCGACTCTGCCAGCATCTCCACGATCACAGTCAGGACGACCAGCGCGTAATCCGTCGTACATAGAGCTGCCTCCATTTCATACCCACAGGAGGGACAGACGACATCTTGAACGAGGATCTCCGACGACCGTGCTTCTGTTGACTTCGTCCGCTTTCCGACTTCCGCAACTGCGATGCTGATTGCATCCTGGACGCTCTTCGCGCCGGCGACAACCCAGGGGATCGACAACTGGATTTCGTACCACTGTTCTTCATCACTCGTCATCGCGATCGCCGACCAGTCACGCGGTCATTACCTGTGCATTGCCGTATTCTATTCGCTGTCGATGGAGGTCTCGGTGTCATCGGTGGAGTAAGAATCCGCTCAACCCGCCCACGTTCATGACACAACGAGGGCCGAGCCGAGCCAATTCCGTGTTATTGGAGGGTGTTCCGACAGGTCACGTCAGCGGCCGGGATGACTGAGCATCCCGGTTCGCAACCGTACCGCACCCAACGCCGCCACCTTATAAGATGATTTACCGTTCACATTTACTGTAGCGTCACATCCGCCACAACCTCTACATTCCACTTCTTTCGACATCGCCTCGAGACTCCGAACATGGATAACGGCGAGATTGCGATCGCCATCAAGAGCTTTCACTCTATGGTCCGTGAAAAGGAAAGATTAGTTTTCTGAGTTCGTCGGGGAACTCGGGTGGTTGTTAGGGTTCGTTAGGTTTCGGGGTGACAGTACGGAGACAGTATTCCGTCATCGAATCCACTACGGTTCGGGGATCCCGCAGGACATGATCGGGTGGTGGACATGCCTGCAGATATCGCACGTTCCGTATTCTTCGCGTTCTTCACGTTCGATTTCATTCTGCAACTCTGCGAGTTCTTCGGGGGTCCATCTTCCTTCAGAACTCATGCAGCATCACCAGTCTGGGCAACGCGGGCGAGTTCATCGGCGATGTAGTACTCAATCAGCCATGGCTCAGGCCAGGAGACAGAGACTTCGCCGTTGAAATTTGCAGCTGCACTCCGAGGAACTGACTCTCCATCATCAGACGCACTCGACGAACGACCAACACGTTGAGGTCTAGCAATCGTCGATGTCTGGTTAGATGGCGAAACTGGAGCGCGTTCGACAATTTCGATTTCAGATGTCCATCGGGAATCGAGCTTCGGTTGACCTTGATACGTCTGCTTGGATCTCTCGCGTGGAAGCTTGAAATTCACCAGACGTACAGTGTCGCCCTCGTTCGGTTCCCTGAATATCTTCTTCGCGAGCAAGACTTCGCCATCGACATCGTCGGGGTCAGCCGTTGACGCAGTCTCTTCGTATTCGCTTGACTCCCAGACGGAAACGCGGACCTCATCCTCGCGGCGGTTACCATCTTTCAGGATCATAGCAAACTTCAGGCCAGGAACCTGTGGGTGGTAGATTTTCTTCACGACGCCCAGTGTCGTGACATAGCCTTTCGAGGATGCGAGATTCGCCTTCAGAATCGCGTTGATCCTAATGACGTTGCTCGGGTCGGTCTGCTCCTCTTCGACAAGCGAGAGGAACGCGGTCGTGATGTCAGTCCCAGCGAGCACACGGCGTGCAAGTGTGGAAGCGACAGCGACCGGCGGTTTCCGAATTTCGTGTGGTGCATCCCCGTCGAGCAGTCTGCGTGTCTCGGCGAGAACTTCTTCACGAAGCTCGGGATGTTCTTTACCCAACTCGCGCAACGGAGCAGCTCGGTTGTAGACCTGCTGTTTGGAGCGCTGTTTGAAGTTCCGAACGTTCCGATCCCGTCGCTCAGGAAGCGCGCAATCGTGTTCCGTACGGAACCGAGCAAGGAGGTCTGTGTGTCGGTCCAAGAGAGCAGCCACACCCGTCATGTGACCGTTTTCGTCGATACCACGAGAGCTCCGGTTGAGCTCTTCATCCAACGCTAGGCGGAATTCGATTCCGGCTATCGACGATCGAGAGTAGTCCTCGGGATTCGGGACGACGTGCCGAAGGAAGGCGACTTCGCCATAGGGAAGCAGCACTTCTAATTCGGATGTCGTGACACCTTCAGAGTCGCGAGGCGTCTGTTCATCCTCGGGGATGATCTTCAGCTCACGAAGCCGTTGAGTGTCTGGGTCGAGGGTCTCGACAGGTTCGAGCTTCCGTCCAAACTGCACGGGGACAGCAGTCGAACTCGTAGGGATGTACTCTTCAAGACCAGACGCAGTGCCCGTCAACTGGTCGCCAGTCGGGTCGGTCAGGCGGTCGTGGCCCATGTAGATGTACTCGCCAGTCGAGAGAGCGTCGGGTTCAGAGATCGCATCAGCCGGACGGCCGCGCACGTTCATCTTAGCCCTCCGCTCGTCACTACGGGATGGGACCATCGGTTGGTCGTTGTACCAGCCGTAGTAACCATCGGTACTCTCGCTTTCGCTCTCGCGCTCGTCAGTCTCGAACTCGTGTTCGGAGTCAGACGTGAACTCGGAGTGTGAGCGTTGCGACTCCACGTCGTCCGCATTGAGGCGACGCTCGGACTCATCGAGGCCGGCGTGCCAGCGGATAGTCGGTGACTCCACGTTACCGTCCAAGCGACGGCGTTCCTCGCGATCGAGGGAGCGGAGTTCGTCGAACCACCCATCGTAGCGACGGGCGATGTGGGTCGGGTTCTCATATTCGATTTCGGTTCTACCGTTCTTCTCGTGACCAGCCTCAGAGAGGTGGACACTGTCGGTGTTTCCACTCATAACAACTTGGGAAAGCGACCGTGCTTTCCACTCGCATAGACGCTTGAACCGTCTATAACTGTATCGCGCCTATCCCTGCGATGTAATGCGGTTCTTTGCGGAAAACCCCCGAAAAACCGTCCCTCTCGAACAGAGCTACCGACTAGATCGCCCGCGCCTCGAAGCACCAAAGCACGCGTACCGTGTGCATCGACTCACAGTCCGCACTCGCAAACTGCTATCCGGTGGCGCTATCGCTCAGGAAGTGTGGAAGTGGAAAGACGAGGATCGCCTTTCCCAAGTTGTTATGATGAGCCGTTCAAGGCTCACTCTTCTCTACTCTGGGTGTAGATATAATCGTATCGGCTACCGGCCACCCAGTCCGTAGCACGGTGGTCTGTCCTCGGACGTTACCCTCCGAAATCCCGCCCGTTCATGCTCACCGAGTGCCCTCCACGAACACGGACGAGCACCGACCGGGGCACACACCGGGAGACACGCACGTAAAGACGCGATAGGCTACCTCGTGCATAGTTTTGGACCCCAAACGGGGTTGAGGGAGTGAGAGAGAGTCGCCAGCAGCGCCGCTGCCGGGTCAGACCGACTCAGACCTCACCCCAAATGGAGTGACTACCAGATGACGTACTACCACAACGGAGACGACCAGCTCACGAACGGCGACGTCGAACAAGACGACCGGTTCGACGAACTCACCATGCGCGGCCTCTACGAGTCACCGCACCTCGAAAGCGACTGCCTCGGTATGCGCCTCGAGAACGCCGGCGAGCTCATGATAGCCGCCCGTCGTGAGTCCGAATACGACGAGTTCGGTCTCGAAATCGAAGGATCCGGGAATTACGAACTCGACGCCTACTGGGTCGGCGCAAGCCTCCGCACCACCGAAGGTCGCGACGTCGATCCCATCGACCTCGCCGACGAGGACCTCACTGGACTCCCACTCGAAGCCCAGGAACGCCTGCACGGACTCCGTGAGGAACGCAAACGCCAGCGCGAGAAGGCGTTAGCAGCCCACGTCGTCGGCATTGAGCGCGAGACGCGGTGTCGTGGGGAGCTCGTCGAAGAACGCGAGGAACGTCGATCCAAGCGCAACGAGCGCGTCCTCGGGGAGGGAATCATCCATAACAACGCCTTCGAGAACATCGACGACGAGGCCGGGGCTGTTCGCGAGGCCGCCGCCCGAATCGAAGACCACCTCATCACCGGCCCCGGTGACGAGGTCCTCCGACACTTGATCGCACGCAAAGTCCGGAGCGGTCAGGACGTCTATACCGCCCAGTCTAACACACTCGACCAGCTCTATCAGGAAGCGGGCGTCATCCAACCTATCTCGTCCGTGCCGATCATCCCCTCGAAGTACAACGTCGAGGCTGACATCCAGGGCGAAGTCACGACTCTCTGGCAACCCAAATCACGGAGCCAACAGCAGGTCGGACTCATCAAAGACGACGCCGGCGATACCATCAAATTCACCGTGTGGACACGCTCTCGACAGGGGGTCATCCTCCACGAAGGCGATCTCGTTCGGATTCGTGCCGGGAAGGTCGGGAAGTACCAGGGACAGGCGACTCTCGCCGCTGACTCCGAGACGCGAATCGAAGTCCTCGAACGTGGCGACGGTCCCGCTCCCAGAGGTGACATCCCGAACGTTGACTGGGAGAAATACGCCAAGCGTCACCGCGAACAGGGCATCGAATATCCCTTCCAGCGTCACGGCGCGTGTACGATTCCCGCCCTCGGCGCTCCCGGCGTCGAAGAAGTTTCCCGTCCCGTGCATGCTCCCATAGACAGGCTCGACCAAGAGAAGGGCGATCGGCTGGACGCCCTCGAATGGCTCAAAGCTACCGAGATATTCGACGAGGCCGACAGCAAGATACCACTCCCGATCTGGTGGCGCGAACAAGCGAACGTCGTCTCCATCATCGTCGACGTCGACGCCGATGGGGAAGACATCGGCGCGGCCATCCGGGAGGCTGTCTCGACGAGCCGTGCCGAATCTACGCCTGTTCCCGAAACGCCTGTCCCCCCGGGTAAGCGCCGTCTCTGGGCGCTCATCCGTAACCTCGACCTCTTCGGAACTGCCCTCGAGGACGACGTCAACGAGGAGTGGGAGACAGAGGTGGAGGAAGAGACGGAGACAGCGGTCGATACGGATGCGAGCGAACTCACAGGCGTCGCAACCCCCGACGCCTCGGAAACTACCGTGGCGAGCGACGACAGGCCGGGTCTTGGACTTCCAACGACGACGTGCCGGTGTCCAGAATGTGCTCATGATAGAGCGCAATATCGCCTCGTCCAACTCCGGTCCATCGACGAACCACCGACGAGACTCCTCTCGTGTGTGAGTTGCGGCCAGCGATGGCGCGAAGATAGCTAGTCGGCAGAGGCAGCGCCGCACTCCGTGCATCCAGTCTTACCATCCAGATATAACCATGTCAACCAACGATCCTGACCACGATCCGACGAACAGTAACAGTCAATCAACCACGAGTGAGGACCTCACCGGTGACGACGAGCTCGACTTCCAGCTCGACATCGTCGACGGCGAAGATCCCGGACGGCCCGTCACCGACGACGAGTTCAACGTGTACCCGCCGGGGCCCGGCCCCCTTCCTGGGACGATGCGGTTCGTCAGGAACGTCGACGATACTTGGGCGTTCATCGAGAGCGGGAACTTCGGCGGCTGGATCAGCACCAAGGAACTCATCAGCCTCGATGAAGTCCGGTGACTCGCGATCGGCAACCATCCCCCGTGTTTTGGTTCCCCCAAGGGGGTGAGGGGAATCGGAGGAGGAGGAGAAAGCCACACCGTGTGCTGCTCCAGCAGCTCAACCTCCGGTACTCCCACTCGAATTTTTTCTGTCCAGTCTCGTTCGCCCAGTCGAACCATTCCAACTAGCGATAGCAATCGCGGCACTTCCAGAAATGTCAAGCAACGCAAAACCCACAGAATCGACTGTAGACGTCTCCGACGCAAACCTCTCGGAGGCTGCAACCGACATCCTCGAACAGTTCCCAGACGATATTGATGACGACCTCCCCAGCGCAGAGGAAGTCGCGAGCCGTCTCGACCAGATGACCAACCAGTACAAGGTTCCTCTCGACGAGGCCCGCCGCGCGGCGGTCAGCCACTATCGCGACGTGTTCGGCCTCGAATACGATGACCTCGAGTTCCCCGGCCAGAGCGCCGGCGACGTCACCCTCGCCTCTGTCAACCAGGACGAGCAGTGGGTGGACGTGACCGTAAAAGTCGTCGAACTCTGGGACCCTACCCACGACAGCATCGATCAGGTCGGGCTCATCGGCGACGAGAGCGGCCGGCTCAAGTTCACCAAATGGACAAAAGCCGAACTCCCCGCCCTCGAAGAGGGTAGTGTCTACGAGTTCTCGAACGTCATCACCAGCGAGTACAAGGGGCGATACAGCATCAACCTCAACTCGCGCTCGAACATCGAACTCGTCGACGGCGACATAGACGTTGGGGCCGCCGTCGAAGATGTTCAACTCTCTGCACCGATGGTCGCAATCCAGTCCGGGTCAGGACTCATCAAGCGGTGTCTCGACGAGGACTGCACACGCGTCCTGCAGGATGGCCGGTGTGCCGAACACGGCGACGTCGAAGGAGAATTCGACCTTCGCATCAAGGCGGTTTTCGACGACGGCGAGAACGTCCAGTACGCCATCTTCGACCGCGAAGCGACCGAGTCCATCGGGGGCATCACGCTCGATGAGGCAATCGAGCAGGCGATGGACGCTCTCGATACCAGCGTCGTCGAGGACGGCCTCATCGACGCGCTTGTGGGCCGATACTACTTGGTGGAAGGCTCCATCGTCGGCCGATATCTGCTCGTGAACGAAGCCGAACAACACGGGTAACCTCGAATCCGAACCAGAACGCGACCCGAATAGCCCGATTTCCGACTCCACAACTGTCATCAACACTTCATGAACGAATCCAGCTCCGAATCGACATCCAGCAGCACCGATACCGAGAACAACGACAGCGGCCGGCAGGGTCGCCAGGTAGCGAAGCGTGCCTTCGCCGCCGAAATCAACGACGCTACCCACGTCTTCAAGCAATCCGATAAGGAACGAGCCCCGAACTTCGCACTGCTCCCGTCAGGCGAGATCGCCAACCGCTACTTCATCGTCGGCACGGTTACCGAGGTCAACGACGTTGGGGACGAGGACGAATATTTGCAGGCTCGCGTGGTCGACCCTACGGGCACGATGTTCGTCTACGCCGGGCAGTACCAGCCCCAGGCTGCCGCGTTCCTCTCCAGCCTCGAACCCCCGGCGTACGTGGCCGTGACCGCGAAGCCCTCCACGTTCGAGAGCGAAGGCGAGACCTACGTCTCACTCCGGCCCGAGACCATCACCCACGTCGACGATGTAACCCGTGACCGGTGGGTCGCCGAGACTATCGAGCGCACCGAAGCCCGACTCGACGCCTTCCCCGATAGTGACAGCGAGTTCGTCGCGAATAGCCGCGAGCAGTACGGCGAAAGCCTTGACCTCGATACCTACCGGGAGGCCGTCAACGACGCCCGCAAGGATCTCGGAATGGACGTTCCTTACAGCTCGGACGGCTCCGAGAGCGAGACCGAGAACCAGAACGAAGACGACGACGCTGGCATCAACGGAGATGGAGAATCTGAGGGAGAGGCGGTCGATGAGGCCGAACTCGCCGCTGCCGTCACGAATGCCGAGTTCGAGGAGTAAATCTCGGTAGGTACACCCCCGTTCACTCCAGACCACACTTTCCAACGTGGTCACTCAACACTCTCTCGAGGGGCTTCCACTCCGCCCCACTCTGTCGTTCGTTCCTAGCCGTTGAATACACCTTTCCGTACAGCGATGCTCCTCAATTTGAAATCGCTCAACAGGCACAGCCACCCCCACGAGGGCGAAACACTCGTTATCGAGATCAGCGACACCGTCGCCCGGCCGGGGACCTCTTCAGGCAAATGTTTGTGCCCCCCGTGAGACGGTGGTGGGTTCATCACGATATGGCTACACTCCAACTCAGCACCGCCTCGAACGCACCGACCGTTGACCCCGATCGGGTCGATGAACTCCGCGAATTTCTCGACGAGTGGCTCATCGGCACGGGCTCATTCGACGACATCACCGTGGAGGTCGAGATTCCTGAACGCGACCCCGATACCGGCGAGGTAGACCCGCCGCACCTCACGCTCTACGGATATGCCTCGTTCTCCCCGGCGCATCGGTCGGCCGTTCGCGAGACCGTCCTTGAAGACCTCGGCGACGATCTCGATGAAGACGAGCGCGAGGTCTTCATAGACGACAAAACCGAGGAACTCCTCTGGGACTACGCCGGTGAGCACACCGAAGATTTCCTTCGTGAACTCTCGCCGTTCCTCGCCGAGCCTTTTGTCGTTCAGACTGTCGGTTACGAAAAATGCCGATTCCCCCACGTCGGCTACCAGTACAAGGTCGACACCGATGGGAAGATTGACCACGTCCAGCTAGGATGAGCAGTTGACTCGAAACCTTCCTCACGACGCGTGCCCCAGCTCGCCTCCCTCTTCTGTCTCCCTGTCACCATGAGCTTCTACGCTCGCATCTCCGGCTACCTCCAGTACCGTACGCATGACCACCTCGGCGCCGCCATCGAACGCCTCACCCGGGGTGCGTGGCTCAACGACGACGAGCAGTGGCTCGTCCGAGGTCACCCCCGGGAGATCCGCACTAACGCCACCACCGACCACGATCGCAACCTCCTCGCGATCCCTGCTGGTGTGTACCAGAATCTCGGTCGAATCACCACTGAACTTTTCGCGGGGACGACCGACGGTCTCGTCGTCATATCCTCGAACGACGCGTGTTTCGACGCCTGGATCGAGACCTCACTTCCCGAAGCCGCTGATGTCCCGGCTGGCGAGGGTGGCGATGTCTCCTCAATCCGGTGCATCGACCTCGAACACTTCGCCCGTACACAGGGCCTCGGCGTCAAGCGACTCGGCGATCCTGGACACTTCCAGTGGCAGCGGGATGTCCTCGACGCCTTCCACGACCAGCACGACCCGGACGTCCTCGGGATTCTCGAATCCGCTCACGGGCCGCCCGGATGACCCCAGTGCCGAAACTGTGCAACCCCTCGAACTTATGGACTACTCCACCGACCCAAACGCAGAGACAAACACGAGCGCGAACAGAACGAACACCGACACGGACACTGCTCCCGATACGTTCGTCGATCTTCGAGAACAATTCGACGACGAGTGCGTTCTCCACACGCTCTCGAAAGCCCACGACATTGACCGTGAGAACCCGCCGACTGTGAACTTCCTCGACGAGGACACCGGCCGCGTCTACCGCGTCCTCGAAGCCACACGAGGCTCACCCGACGCTGGATGGTTCGTCCTCGCCCTCGCCGGGCCCCACGCTGACGATAGCTACGAACGCCAGCTTCGCGTCCACGATTCGGACACCCATCGCGTCCTGCTCGGGAACGAGATCGAGAACTATGCTCAAGACGAGCCGACCCCCGCCGACGACGTCATCACTACTGGCGAGGGGACGTTTATCCTTCGGATGGGCGAGCACCCAATCCCAATCGGTGAGCACCATCAGGAGCGATCCACCCGGGGTGACGCCAGTGAGTGAACACAGACACAGCGATATCGGCAACGACAGAACGGACGAGATCGAGGAGTATGACCCACGGACCGCAACGTATCACTGCGAGGTTTGCGGCGCCCAACAGACCCACGACGAGTACGTCCCCGTAGGCCCGTCGACGCCCGCCGCTCATCATCTCGGATTCGAAGACTCCGACAGCGACCGCGATCACTTCGTCGTCTGTGACCCCTGTTTCGGGGAGGCTGCCGCCGAAATCGCTGGCAAACTCGAAGAACCGTAAATCGTACTCTGCGGTTGCTCGTGACCATACGTCCCCGCCCTCGTATTCAAGATTCGCTCGGCAGAATACAACAAGATCAAGCTATTCCTCGGGAACCTGCTTGAGTTCTTCAAATCGCTTGAAGACCACGACATCCTATCCGTCCACTGGGGGGTCCAAGGTTCTCACCGTAAATCCGTTCCAACCTCTAGATCTGACTGGTTCCGTTCCGTGACTTATTGCAATTCTGGCTACCATCGTTCTGTTCAACTGGTTCAGTCCACCACTGATTGAACTGCCGATCCAAAGCTTGAGTAACCCGCATGGGGAGCTCAGAGATAATAGAAACGTTCGTATTTAGCGAATTAAAGGATGTTCCCAGAATCCAACTACGACTATTTTTGGTTACGATGAACCGGTCGTGAAGCGGAGTTAGTGTGGGACCTCCATTTTGGTCCATAATCCGGAGTATCTCGACAGTTCGGCCCTGATTATTGTACCTAGATAGCTCCCTACCCAGAAGTGACGCATTACTCAACTCAGAGGTAATGAACCAGGCATCGATATCTGGATCAAGACTATCAACAAAATCCGTCAAATCAGCCAGGTCCAGATAAGGGTCGACCACCTTCACGGTTGAGGAAATATCGCCACGAATACTATCGAGCGCCCTATCCACAATGGCCGTCTCGGCCTCGGTCGTCCATCCTCTAGACGTTGTCCCTCCTCCGAAATCGACTTTCCTCTCATCCCAAACTTGTTCCCCCGTCACTACCGTAGGATGCCCACTGAGATCTGATTCTGGATACAATTCAGGTGGGTCGGCATCCCCGGAGCTAGACCCCCGTTGGTCACCATCACCGACATTGATTTGGGTAACCACTCTACGCACCACTGGGAAATCATCTTGACTCGCAGTCTCGCCATTTACTAAGACCTTGATAACCTCCTCACTTGATCCAGCGGGCTGTGATACCTGGCAAAACCCTGTATACTCATCGCCGTCGTATGACAAAGCAATTTGCCGTAATCCTTCGCCATTCGCTGGTTCGTTCTCGAAATCGATTGAGTCCTGCCAGAGTAAATCTCCGTACTCCCGTCGTTCCAACATCACCACAACATCGTCTAAATCAACAAGGTCAGCGTTCAGATCTACGCACCATCCATCATCGAACTCAATGTTAAGCCGGAAATCCTCAAGCTGTACCACCAAATTCCCCCAGTGATCATGATACCGATTCAGGTCAACACCGAGCTGGTCTTCAACTATCTCATGGGCCTCTGTCCGTTGTTCACCCGAGAGCTCCGGAATATCATCTTCTCTTACCCAGTGCTCAAATTCTAGTGAAGGACGTGACGAACCCCATCGAAGATCATCATTTGGGAAGGCCCGTTCCATTCTCACATCGCCTTGGATCTCACCACCAACTTCCTCACCGCCGGGAGTACAATGATCTAAGATCGACTCAAAACGGTCGACTCTATCCGTCGATTCCTCAGGAACCAAGGTAACCAGATCGCCTAATGAGACAGAATCTATCGCAACGAAACAGTCGTCCCGTACTTCAAAGACAGACTCGTCCAACGACTGTGTCGTCCCCAAAGCAAAATATACCTTCCAATCTCCGTTTACTTCTGCCCACACCTGAAGCATTGATCCTGCAGCTCTATCACCTACGCACTCTTCGAGCCAGTCTTCGGCAATTACCCTCATAGAATGTATGTAAAAGGAAACGCAACTTATCGATTTCCCGGCCAGAGCGAGAAGAATGTATCTCTTGTAATAATCGCGTGAGAGATATGTGCGGTGTATATTGCACGCACTCAGAGAAATATTCGAATTATATTAGTTTGAACCGCGAGTTATGTGATCTTCAATCTACAGTTGACGAACCACTCAGTTTGTCTCCCCCAGAGGAATTAGCGGGGGTCCACGCCCCCTGTTACAAATGTCTCAACACGCTCTCGAGAACACTGACACCACCACTTCCAGTACCGATTCGGCTTCCGCCGGGACAGGACCTTCTACTCCCGTCTCGATGCGCCTCAAACAGAACCAGCAGCGGACTAAGCCACGCTCCAACGAGTCTGCGTCTGAGGACGAGCAGTCCAAAGCTACGCAATCGGAATCAACCGATGAACTACAGTGTCCCGAGTGCGCTACTGACGAGTATCTCGTCGTCGACGACGAGGAAACGTACTGTGGGGCGTGTGGCCTCGTGCTCGTCTGTGACACCCTCGATCGGCGGCTCCGCTGGGTCGATACCGGTGACGGCCAAGAACCCGAACGTGGCGGCGCTCCCACTACACATCGCCTCCACCACAAGGGGCTCCCGACGGAGATCGGCTACGACAGCGACGGGTATGATCGCCCACTGTCGAGTCAGACCAAACGGCGCTTCCGACGCCTTCGTAAGTGGGACAGCCGATCGAAAGCCGGCTCGAGTCGCGACCGCTCGCTCCGCCTCGGCCTCGGAGAAATCGCTCGCCTCATCAGTGCGCTCGAACTTCACGGCTCCATTCACGACCGCGCTGCTGACCTCTACCGCGAGGTCAGTTCGGAAGGGATGCTCGCTGGCAACTCCGTGGAAGGCATGGCGACCGCCTGTGTGTACGCTGCTTGCCGTCTCGAACGCCTGCCACGCACGCTGAAAGAGACTGGTGAAGTCGCTCGCGTCGATACCGATGAGATCAATCGGGACTACAAAAATCTGAACCGAGACCTTGAGCTCGCAACGCCTCCACCGCTCCCCCAGGACTACGTCCCACGACTCGCGAGTGCTGTCGACGCCTCACCTCGCGTTGAACGCCGAGCCTACCAGCTCGCCAGGTCGAACGCTGTGGGTGTCCTCGCGAACGGCCGGCAACCGAACGGCGTCGCCGCTGCCTGCCTCTACCATGCCTCTAAAGAGAGTGGGCGAAGCAACGTCCGACTCACCCAGCAAACTCTTTCGGAGGAAGGCTACACGACCCCGACTACGATTCGCAAGCTCTGGAAGGAACTCAAAGCCCTCGCTGACGACGAAGAACTTCCCGATCCAGACGGCAACCTCGACCATTTCTCATGAGTCCGTGGAAACACGGTGGGCGGCAAGACGGATCGGGTGGCGGTCTCACTTCCTACGTTACAGTCCTAATCGCCCTGTCCGAATTGTTACGTAGGAACGACACTCGGGACGCGGCACCTGCGACTAGCCGCTCGTTTGTCGCCCCCCGAGACGGTGGGGGGACTCGAAATGGGCTCACTCTCACGCCACCGTGCAGCGAATCGCTTCCAGACCGCACTCCAGCAGCGTCTCGACGCCGCCTCAGATCCGAATGAAGCACAGCAAGCCTACGACGACGCACTCGAGGGGCTCATCAAAATCGCCAGCGACGAAATCGAACTTGACCGCGTTGCCTGGGAGCTCGCGACCAACCCCGACACTATCGACTTCCCCGAGTGACCGCGATTGCGACCATCATGCGGGCGTCCACATCGACTGGGCTGCGGGAACGACAGCATCGACGCTCAGTTTTGGTCTCCCCAAGGGGGTGAGGGGAGACAGGAGAGTGCATGATACCCACCGTTCAGCATCTCTTCGCTCGATACCTCTGTGAGCGGCTCGATCACCGACAGTACCGCGACACCGACCACGACTCCACTCGAAAATGAGTATCAACACCGAATCTGAAACCCCGGACGCACAGCCAGCGACCACACCCACCGACGCTTCCTCAGATGTCGAATCTGAGATGGACGTCGACGACGCGACAACCACAGAAACCGCCGGAGAGACCCAACCCGAGGTCGAACCCGAACCAGAGCCGGAATCGGAGCCGAATTCTGAACCGGAGCCAGAACCCGAGACCGACGCTGAGACGGATGTCGATGTCGACGAGGATGCCGAGGAAGACGCAGAAGAAGGGACCGACGTCGTCACTGGCCCGCCGCGGCAGTTCCAGGCTGCCATCCCGGGCGGTGACATCAAGGAGTTCGTCGGTACGCTTCGCGCCATCGTCGACGAGGCGAAGTTCAACATCAGACCTGACGGCATCCGGGTCCGAGCGGTCGATCCCGCCAACGTCGCGATGGACGACGGTGTGCTGTCCGCAGGGGCTTTCGAGTCATACGACGCCTCCGAGGGTGTCCTGGGCCTCAACCTCGAACGTCTCGAGGAAGTCCTGAAACTCGCCAAAAAGGATGATCTCGTCGAATTCTTATTCGACACGAATACGTTCAAACTCGTCATCCACATCGACGGCGTCGAGTTTACGATGGCGTGTATCGACCCCGACAGCATCAGAATGGAACCTGAGATCCCCGACATGGATCTCCCCGCGTCCTTCACTGTCGATGAATCACAGATCAGCCGGGGTGTCAAGGCCGCCGATATGGTTTCTGACCACATCCAACTCCGTTGCGACGAGACCGAGCAGGCCGTCTTCATCGAAGCCGAGGGCGACACCGACGACGTGTGCTTGGAACTCA
Source organism: Halorarius halobius (assembly GCF_024298865.1). Taxonomy (GTDB): domain Archaea; phylum Halobacteriota; class Halobacteria; order Halobacteriales; family Haloarculaceae; genus Halorarius; species Halorarius halobius. Next base: position 115,905 of record NZ_CP101164.1, read on the forward strand.
CGGAGGATGAGTATACCGAGCTGACCGCCGTTGACGCGGAGGCGCTGTTCTCGCTCGACTACGTGAAGGACATCTCCCGGAAATTTCCGAAGAAAACTGAAATCAGCATCACCTTCGGCACGGACTTCCCCATGATGATCGAGTACGAGTTCGCTGACGGAGAATGCGAGATTCTCTCGATGGTTGCCCCGCGAATCCGGTCTGACTAACCAACACTCATGACTACGCTAACCACCCTCAGCGACGGTGAGACCTACGCGGATGTCCGGCTTGGCGGGACGTTCATCGTTTCTGTCGATCGTTCCGCCCACGAAGACGCACTCACCGTCCGTGTATTCCACCCGGACGAACCAGAGACCGCCATCGGCGAACACTGCCTCGACCTCAATCTCGACGAGGAGAACAGCGAAACCACCGTCGAGACGCACGTCGAGGCTGACCCCACCACCAGCGGCGAAGGAGTTCTCGGATAGGCACTCGGCCGATGTCTCCTGAACGCTACGCTGCCCCACTTTCGATTATCGAGACGCGAACTGATGCCCAGCAGAAGTGTCCATACTGTCGCTGGGGAACGCACTCGCTCTATCGACTCGACAGTTGGCCCGACGACTACGCTGGTTGCGCGTCCTGCGTCCTTGAGTTGCTCGCCGATGACGACGAGTACCTTATCTACCACACACGTGACTCAGCGTCGGCCCCGACCAACCCAGATGAATACGTACCGACGAGTGAACAGTCACAACCGAGTCCCACACCACCAACCGAGGCACAACCCGCTTCGGAGACGACGCAGACCCGCCAATCCGCTGGCGGGTAACCATCCATCGGACCCACTCTCATGCCAGCCAAAACTGACTATTCAAGAAAAACGAAATGGAAGCACAAACCGTACCGAGGCGAACGAGGCGTTGGCGGAAACTTCGTCTACGCCGGTGACAACCTGCTCGACAAGCATTTGTTCGTCCATCGAGTTGCCCCCGGCGGATTCGACTGGGGGCCTGACGCCTCCGACGAGAGAGCCAGTCAACTCGCCCTCGCACTCCTCGCCCCGCTCAAGGGCGTAGACTACGCTGTCGAACACTACCACCTTTTCGCGGAGAACTTCGTCCGGCGCGAACTGACCGACGATACCTGGGAAATCAAAAGTCAGGACTACCGCTCAAAGGAGTACGTCGAGGCTATCGACGGTCGCGACTACCCCGAAAACACGGCCCCCGGCCCCGAGGACGTCCCCGATCTCGAGGATGCCGACCTCGAATCCATCACGTACGCCGAGGAGATCGCCCTCGCCGAGAAGTACGAGGAAGTCCTGTGGCAGTCGGGGAACCGCCGCGAGAACCTCCAACGGCTCAAAGCCATCTGGAGCGGTGAGAAAGGTCCTGCCAGCGACGCCGTCGCTTCGGGGACACTCTACCGGATTCAAGGTCTCGCCATGCCCTCGAACGCCCGCGGAACGCTCGTCAAACAGTTTGGCTCGATGGGCGAACTCGCAGCCTGGGTCTGCTACGGACGTGACCACTCCCAACTCACGGGCATCAGCGAAGCATCCGCGAAGAAACTTCGTGACGCTCGGCCTGGCTTCGTCCAGTACTTCGGCGGTGAAGAGTACATTCCCGAGCACGACAGCCGTGAAATGTCTCTCTCAGAGATGCCCACCTCCTGGGGTGACACCGCCCAGCAGACGTTCAAAACCGCCCTCGGTGGCGGGGATGAGTAATCCACAGTGGCCTTCGAGACCGCCAATCTAACTTTCGTGCTTTGCCGAGGCTGGCTCACTCGTTGTCTGACCGGCCCGGCTTTACTCTCGCCTGTTTGTTCCCCCCTGTTCGGTGGGGGGTCGGATGTCCGAACAGAACACTCCAACCGTTCCGTGTGTCGATCTGCGACAACCGGGACGGGTTCTGTCCGGGCTCTCCACCACTCCCCATCTCTCACCTCATCCCTCTAGCATCTCCTCTCTCGTCAGGGGTTCTCCACTCCTCACTCCCTCTTCGCAACCGTAGCATCGTGCGTCAAACTCCACCTCATATGGCATCGTTCGTCTCGTCTCATCTCTGCGTGTTCTCCGTTCTCTCCCCAGCCGTGCGCGTTCTCCCGCTCACGGCACTTTCAATACCGAGGACTTACCCATGTCAGCACAATCAAACTCCAGCTCCAATCAGCCTCGCTCCCCCGACTCCGACTCGAACGAGAACGAGACCGAGAACACCAGCGGGGACGAGAAGGACACGAACGCCAGTCGCACCGACACCGACCGCCCAGCCCTTCCGCTTGCTGATCTCTTAACCCGAGAGACAGACCGCAAATTCGTCGGCCTCACTGAGAACGACCCCCAAGAGTATCCCGACGAAGTTCCACCGGAAACCCGGTGTTCGCCAGAGAACTCCCGCTCGTTCAAAGACGCCATCCGGGTACTCCCGAAGGCGAGCTCCGGTGAACTCTGGGCGACCAACGACTTCGTCGAGACATCCGGGAGCGTCGACACCGCCGCCATCCGCCGTGTGCATGGCCTCGACGTTGACGCACTCGAATCTCAGACCGGGCACTCACTCGAAGACCTCGCCGCCGCGAGTGAAGCCGACGCCGTCGTGCGTGTCCATGACCACCAGGATATCGTCGACGACCGCCGAAAGGCGTTGAACGCGCTCGGCTACGATGTTAAGTTCCGGTGGCAGATCGCCTCGGATTCGTACTCCATCATCAACCCACAGGAGGCATATCTCCCCATCATCAGTGCGCTCCAGCAGCGTGGCGAAAACAATCCCTTCGGGTGGGTATCTTACCGTGATTGGGGTGGCTTGCTCAAGATGGTCGTCATCTGCCCGAGTCTCCGTCACGCCGTCTCCGGCGACAAGGAGGACATCGAAGACGACGTCGACGAAGACGGCATCTCCATCGCCGTCAGCAACGACAGCGACTCCGATGATGATGCTGACGAGGAAGGTTCGGAGACCATCATCTACGGCGGCTTCCAGACCGGGTACGACTTCCGGGGCACACAAACACTCTGGGCGCGACCAATCCTCTTCTTCCCCGACAGCGGGACCGTCCTTCCCGATATGGGCGAGCGGTACACACGACGGCACTACGGGAAAGCCACGAATGCCGACCACGAACGCAGTCAGGGCCGCGTCCCGATCAGCGAGTGGTGGCGCTCCATCTACGACGACATCGACACCCGGATGGTCGAGGTCGATACCGCTATCCGTCGAACGCGGGCCATCGCGTACGACTTCGAGGACCTCCCTTTCTCCGTCGAAGACTGCTACACCTACTGGGGGATTGCGTTCAAATACGCAGAGCGGGCCGCCGACCGAGCGACCTCGATCGCCAAGCCCTCATCGCGACCAACTGTGTTCAACCTTCAGCTCTCCTTGCTCATCGCGGTACTGCAGCAATACGAGGGGTCGATGGCCTCGGATACCTATCAGGAGTACCTCGAGGCCGCTGGCGAGTTGTTCAGAAAGCCAGCGATGATGATCCAACTCGCCATGCAAGAGCACGACCGGCGGACGGACGACGACTCTCAGCATGTCCGTCCCGAGAATCAGCAGACGCTCAGTGACTCTCTCGAAGACATCGTCGATATCCCGGGCATCAGCGTCGATACAGAGGCCGACCTCTCGGATCAGCAAGCACACCGAATGCAGGATCAGCTTCAGCGACGACTTGGCGACATCTCATGACCCACTAAGAACGAAGTGGTCTGTCAACTGTGGACTCCTGAGTTCAGAGTCCTACACTCAGACATCAGATAGTAGACAGTGTTCTCACCGCATACAAGATGGAGGGCGCGTATCTTGCACAAGGTACTGTCTGGCCCCTGTACGCCTGCGTATGGCTGCGTTAATTATCCTTCGCTCTTATGAAGTATATTGTTGGTGGAGAGCTATCTTGCGATTTGTCGGCTACTGAGAATCAGATGTGACCGAGTCAAATCGGGGTTGCCACCAGCTGAACGCGGGGTTCTACTACCCCGGAACGAGTTTCGCCAGTGCTACCAACAGTCTGCTTCCCAAGAGCGATTATCCTTTTAGCAGCGATACTGAGTTTCACTTTCACCCCGGCCACGAAAGGTTATTCATCCTCGCCTGAATTGACAGTCATATGTCTAACCGATTGATGAGTGAGCTAGCTCTCAACGATCAGGACATTAAACCAATCATTGAGGGTTCCCAGCTCATCGGGGGGGTCTACTACATGCAGTACGACACGTGTACCATCGTGAGTAACGACCGTTGGAAAGACGAAGCCGACGGCGTTCCTCGACATTGCTACCTTCTCGCAACAGCCGCAGACTGGGAAGACCCAGACAATTTCAACGAGGAAGACGCGTATGCGATGCTTCTTCGCGCCGAAGGCCCAGCGAAACTCCCCGCAGAGGACGACCTAATGAAAGTCCGGGAAGAAGCGATGCGAAAGAAAATCACAGGCGACTCCAGCATCGAATCAGACCGAGTCGTCCCCGGTTCCAGCGAAGATATCATGGACGTTCTCACCCGAGACCGAATCCAATTCTCCGGGATCGAAGCCAAAATCCTCGGCACAATCTATCAAGAAAACAATGAACTGCAATTCGGAAGCGACGTGGAAACATTCTATTCCAGTGCTCGCTACAAAGTCTACAAACCCGGGCCAGAAGCACTCGCGCGAATCTTTTCGGAAGTCCAGATTGGTCAAGACGACGAAGACGAGGACGAAGTAGACCGGGAGGGGATTCGATTGGGGCGCGTTCGATATACCTCGACCGAGCGACGATCTGACCTCGAAGATGCGACCGTTCCTATCGATATTAACGATATCATTGGCAACAAAACCGCGCTGTTCGGGATGACTCGAACCGGGAAATCGAACTCCATGAAAGTGTTTGCGACTGCGTCCTTCATGGAAGCAGTTGAAACCGGGGAAACACTCGGGCAGTTACTTTTCGACCCTACTGGTGAGTACGCTAACGTAAATACTCAAGACGACGAAACCGCACTCGCAGACATTCACGACGACGCCGTCACAGTCTACAGCTGGGCAAGCGACGACGACAACGTCGAATCGCTCGAAATGAATTTCTTCGACTACGAACAAATCGAAGAAGTCTGGCAAACCACCCGAACCCTTCTCACCCAAGATGCGACATACATTGACAGCTTCAAATCCGCAAACGTAGTCGGGCCAGGTGAAGATGGGGATTGGGGAGACCGTAACACAGCAGTTCGCTGTCGCTCTGCCTTCTACGCAACGCTAATTCAGGCCGGATTCAGACCCCCCCAGGGCTGGACAACACCCATCCCTACAAACCAGGCCGTGCGTGACGAAGTCAACAATATCCTCGGGGAGGACGACTACTTCGAAGAGTCTGACGGAGGCGCACCCGGGTGGATGTTCGTTGATGCAGATGATCTTGTGACGTTCTGGGAAATTGTCGCCAACAACCGAGGAGACATAAATGCCGCCAATAACGGCGGTGACTGGATCGATAACGATCTGGATGCCATCCTTGTTGTATTCAATCAGGAACGAGGCGCTGGATATCGACACCTCCAGCCGTTACAGAGGTTCCACGGAACTGGGGCCGCAGGGTATTACCCTCGACGCATCTACGAGAGCCTTGTCGAAGGCGACATCGTGATTGTCGATCTTACTACCGGAACAGACGAGATCAATCAGCGAATCTCGAAAAACATCATCGACTATATCGTTAACCGACAAGTCGGAATCTTCACCGATGGGGATAATCCACACAACATCCAGATTTACGTGGAGGAAGCACACCGGCTATTCGGAAGCGACTACCTAGATGAAGCCGAAGACAGCGACCCTTACGTTCGGCTCGCAAAAGAGGCTGCAAAGTATAACATTGGGTTAGTGTACGCAACGCAGGAAGTGAGCGGTGTAGACGACCGCGTACTCGCGAACACCGCGAACTGGATCGTGACGCACCTCAACAGCAAAAACGAAACCAAAGAGCTGTCGAATTACTATAACTTCGAAGCGTTCGAACGGCAGACTCGCGAAGCAGAGGACAAAGGATTCGCACGAGTGAAAACACGCAGTGGAGAGTTTATCATCCCTACCCAGATCGACCTCTTCGATACCGATCTCATCGACCAAGCGGGCCAACTGTACGAGAACTACCACGGAGACGACGGAGGAGAATAAAATGCCGTATGAGAGTGGGAATACGTATGAGACAGCACAACGGCTAGGGCACGTTCCAATCATCGAAAACAAATTAGTTCAGGAGGAACTCGACGGGTTCAGCACAAAGGAGGTAGACCCGGACGAAGCCCCGATCGAAGACAATAGCTATGCATTGGAGGATCTTCCGAACGAGGGTATTGACCCGAGTTACTTCCTCTCGATAGATGGGTCACTCCAGGAGGTTCCAACGAATGATGACTACCCGAGCAATCGTATTGGATTCGTTCAAATCGCAGCCGTTCTCACCAAGCTCGACCTGCTCGACGAACAGGAAGCTGAGCGATTCGTTGATCCGGCGCGCGTCGAAGAGATCGATGACAGTTCGCTCCAGGATATCGTTCTCCCGAGCAGTAACTACATTCGAGACGATGCGGAAACAACCGTTGAGAGTTGGCGGAAACACATTTACGACACGTTCAAAACACGCGAAATCGAGGGAAGATCCCTCCTAGATATCTACCTTGACGTGATTCAGGCCGATCCACGCCTGATCGATGAGAATACGGTGGACGTGTATCGATGCCCCAATCCAGACTGTCCGGCTAACACCGGTGAGCGTCGTTCTGAACTTCATATTCACACCAGCGTTGACGACTTCGGGCATTGCCCCAAATGCGACACTGAAGTTTACCCGACTGATGCCCTTCGAACCCATGAACGAGTGAGCGAGAGTCAGTCGAATAGAACCGCGATATCAGATATTATGCAGGTATTTGAGCACCTAACGCTGTGCGCATACCTGTTGTATCTTTCCGAGGAGAACCCGGAGCGTCTCTCTCGTGTAGGGTTTATTATCGATGGGCCACTGGCCATTTACGGGACAGGATCGTTCTTACATAAACCCATTCTGCAAACGATTGCACGAGTGTCGAACAGACAGAAGGAACTGGGGTACGCACCCCCGATAATCGTCGGGATCGAGAAAAGCGGTCAGCTCAAAGATCATGCAGATCAGATCAGGGATAAGATGGAACCGGGAACGGTACTCAAAATGGATAATGAGTACATCTACAAGTACGTGAAAACAGGGACAACCGATGATGAATATGGTGTGAGGGAACACTACGGGTGGCCGTTCATTTACCGGACGAGATCGGGGCGAGTGTTCATGTTGAAGGTTCCCAAGCTCCCAAACGGCGAGGAGAAGTATGATCCGATGAACTACCCATTGATGCGGAAGACGCTAGAGTCCATATCAAAGGTTGAAACGGCACTATACGATGATGCGACAATCCCAGTGACGCTCGCTCATCAACGTGCTTCGATCCCCCTGAAAACTGGATCGAAAGTACTTGAATTGTTCTCCAAAGGGGTACTTAATAACGGATCATCGTAGCGGCGCAGTCTTGCGGTTCTTGCAATCCCGTCGCGATGCGCAAGATTAACACGACTCGCGAATATTTGTCCTGATAAGAATACCTTTTTCATGTCAAAAACAACTGAGGGCGCTTCGATAAGTACGGATGATCTAATTGCAGAAAATACAATAGGACTCCAATCAACGTGGAAAGAGGCCCCTCGAGGCTGGGGTCACAGTCTCCACCGACTCTCACCCTATATTGGAGGATTCCCGCCCGCTCTCGCCCACTACTTTATTCGCCGGTTTAGTGACGTTGGAGATACCGTTCTTGACCCATTCTCTGGAGGTGGAACGACTCCGCTGGAAGCAGCTCTTCATAATCGAAAAGGATACGGGAACGACATATTTAGCTACGCTTATACACTGTCAAAAGCCAAATGTAACCCGGTCAACCCTGAGAATTTTGAGGAGTATCTCGACGAGAAACTAGACGAAGCAGCATCGGTTGATAACACCGGGATGCGACTACTGGACAACGACGATCTACAGGTGTTCTATTCGGACTATACGCTGGATCAAATTCTTCGGTTGCGAGAAGTGCTGTATGACGATGATAGCCCGAAAGCGATGTATCTCAAAGCAGTGATGTGCGGCATCCTTCACGGCCCGAGTCAAATGTTCCTCTCGCTTCAAACAAAGGATACGTACTCGGGAACCGCGAACTATGTTCGCGAGTATGCCGAGGAACACGATCTTGAACTTCCAGAGCGTGATATTCGCCCCAAGGCCATACAAAAACATGAATTAGCACAAGAAGACTTCATTCCACCGTGGGTCAATTCACAAACAAAGATTACGCAATCAAACGCCACCGATCTCCCTTTTGAATCAGAGACAGCGGATCTCATCGTTACGTCACCACCATATATGCAGACGCTGAACTACGATTGGAATAATTGGATTCGACTTTGGTGGCTGAATACCCCACGTGAGGATGAACGGGATAACCTTGTCAGTACCCAAGATACGGATAAGTATCGGGAGTTCATGCGTGAGTGTCTCTGGGAGATGTATAATGTACTCGCGCCAGACAGCGTCGCGGTATTAATTGTCGGTGACGTTCGAAAGCACTTGTCCAATCGAAAACAGATACTCAACACGGCAGCGATTATCGCGGAAGAAGCCCAACAGTACACGGATTTTGACGTTCATGGGATTATTGATGATGCCTACGACGTGGATAACCGCAGCTATGTTGTTTTCAACCGATTGAAATACGATCATGATGAGGATGACGAAGAGCGAGAAACAATTGACCGGTGTCTGATCTTGAAGAAGGGCTCACCGGAGATGTCTACCGAGCCCGAGATTGATTGGGAAAAAGAATTGTACAAAAGTGCCTAAGTCTTCTCTGGTCATCGCAGCTTGTTGTTCAATGTGTAATGACTCGCTACGGGCGGCGTACACTCGGTATGCTGGATGAATTACTTGAGGAGTACCGATTCGATATCCTGTTAGGAAAGAAATTCCGCGAGCATAGCGAGCGGTAGTGCTTTGTCGGCTTTCAGCGGCATCAATTTAATAAAACAAATTCCGATCTGCTGTATGTAACCTCTACGTCTCGCACTGCGGCTCTATCAGATAACGAGTCTCTCCTCCAGTTTGAGGCATAACAAACGCATCAATCACCGATTGAAGCATCACAAAACTCACCGACACAACTTTATGTATTCCGCGGAAATTAAAATATATGGCCGAATCAGCTATCTCGGATTCGCACCCGTTGGATACGATGCTGGCAGTTTCTGACGTGATCCAGAACGAACGGTTGGCACGTCTGTACGCTCGGGTACTCGAACTCGACACCCCAACTGTAGAGGAACTCGCAAGCCGTTCTGCGAGTTCTCAAACCACGGTCTACGAGGATGTCAAGCATCTCGTGGAAATCGGTGTCCTTGAGCGCGTGACGGACTCTCAGCCGCACCGATATAGCGCTCGACGGGTCGATATGACCATTCAGACCGGGGAAGAGACGTTTCAAATCACCCCGACACTCCTCGTCGCCTTGGCTCAACGCGACTCGAACGACAATATCGAACTCTACATCGAACGCCACGGAGTCAGTGGTCTGGCGACGGTAATCGAATACGCTCGGGCCTACACGAAATCGGAGATGACTGCCCGGATCATGGCTCGAGAGCAGGAGATTCCCGTCCTCGAAGCCGAAACAATCCTCCAGGAGCTCCAGGAAATCCTCCTTGATGTAGAGGACGAGATTTCGACTGAAATCGATATCGAGGCGTTGGATGCAGACGTCGACGAGCAAATTGGCGAGTAGTACCCGTGCCGGAACAACTCTTTCCCGATGTCGAGAGTCACCTCATCGACACGAATCTCTTCATTCGCTTCGAGCGCCACGAGACGATTGACCTGCTCGAGCGAGCAGTGACCGAACACGATCTCGTTCTCTTGGTCCCGCAGCGAGTATACGATGAACTCACGCCAGAGTCCTATCCCTACGACCAACCTCCAATTGACGATGCGATAGAATCCGGCTGGGTGCAGGTCTTGGAGGAAGTTGATTACTCGAATCCCGTCGTTTCAGCCACGATGGATATGGTTCGACAGTATATCTCCGTCGCCACCGATCGTCCCGAGCACACGATAGAGCAAGCCGATGCAGAAGTGGGTGGGGCAGCAGCGACGCTCTTGGAAGATGGACGCACAAACTCGATCGCGATCTACACGAACGACAGGGCCGCATTCCGGGGGATCGAGCGAGCGCTCTCTCAACACAACTACGAGAACCACGTTCAATTGATCAAGGCGTTCGATTTCGCGGATACCGTCGAGAACAGATATCAATTCTCTGGATAACCACTCTTTCAACAATTAGACGAATGGAGTAATAATCGAGAGCCGTGCCTCGTCTCTCTATTCGGAATTCGATTCTAGAAACCGACCGTTGCACGCTCTCTGACGGTGGAACGCCATTTTTGTCGCCCCCCGACAGGTGAAGGGGCTGGAAAGACCCAGACAGAACGCCTCGACCACCAGAACTCATGTCCTCAGCATCCACCGCGAGTGGCGACACCACTCCCGAAGGCCAGGTTGTCCTCTCACACCTCGTGAACCGACTCCTCCAGCGTGAAGGAGGCAACGTCCCTGTCGAGCGAGTGGCGCTACGAGTGTCCGACTACGTCGACCTCTCCGACCAGGACGCCGCCGACCTCATCGACGAGGGGGAAGACGCCGGTATTTACACGCTAGATCGCTCTTCGGGCGGGAACGCCACCATCACCGGCGTTTCACCACAGGGGACGGAACCCGAGGTCATCACCGATGCCTTCGGCGAACTCCAACAAGACACCGACGTTGACTTCCGCGTGATCGAAGTCGTGACCGACACGATTAATGACGCCCTCCAAGACGCCGGGTACGACGCCTTCGAGTCGCTCGCGGACGCCAACGTTGACGACATCGCCGGCCTCACCAGCACGCTCACCGAGAGCCGCGCCGAGAACCTCCTCAAAGAGGCTGCCACGCACGTCCCCGTTGGACTCCGCCTCGCGAAGAACGCCGCCACCTACTACGACCAGCGGATCGACCCCGACACCGAACGGGCCGCCGCTCGCGTCACCGACCTCTCGCTCGTCACCGATTCTGTCGGTGAACCCCAGTACCGCTCGGAGGGGTGGGAGCCCGACGACGAGCGCGGGATGTACGTTTCCGACATCGGCCGCAACGCCGGGAGTCCTGTCCCCACTGGCCTGCACATCCTTGACGATCCCGACTACCCGAGCGTCCCGAAGGCTGCGACTCACCCCGACGCAGCCTATGACGCGCTCCCGGTCGACGACAACGGCGAGGTCGTCCCACCTGCCGTCCCCATCGACCCACGCTTCCAGCTCCCCCTCGATGAGCTCATCGCGAAGAAACTCGCCCGTGGCCTCATCCCGATTCGGGTGGTCGGGCCGCGCGGGTCGGGAAAGAACTATCTCATCAAGTATCTGTGCCACAAGACGAACCGGGGCTACCAGTCTATCGACGTCGATCGTGCGACCGAACCCGAGGACCTCTTCGGCCCGCTCGTCCCGGATGGCGACGTCATCGTTCCTCGCAACGGCGCCGTGAAACAGGGTCTCCTGAACGGCGATACGATTGTGATCAACGAGTTCCCCGTCATGCAGGCCGGCGCTGCCATCGCGTTACATCGACTCTTGAACGAAGGGACGCTCCTGGTCAAAAGCCACGGTGAACTCGTAGAGCCGCACCCGTCGGCCCGCCTCGTCATCACCATGAACCCGCCGACCCGCGAGTACCGGGATTCGGAGCCGATGAACTCGGCAACGAGAGGTCGCTTCCGCTCGTTCGAGCAGCCCTATATCCAGGATGTCGAGGAAGAAGTGGATACGCTCGACAGGCAGGTGAACAGCGGTGAACCCGTCGTGGACCGACCGACGCTCAAGAAGATCGTCCAGTTCGCCCATCAAACCCGGGAAAACGAGTCCTGGCCCACGCTCTCGACGCGGAATCTCACCATCCTCTGTGAACACATCGAAGACGGAGTCTATCCAAAGGCCGCCGTCAAGGGAGTGCTCTGGGGGGTTGCCGAACCAAACCAGTATCCCGAGGACGCCTACGAAACGCTGAACGACTACCTGTAGAGGAACCAGCAGCGCCTGTTTGTGCGCCCCCGTGACGGTGAGGGGCAGCACGCTCTGTCCAGTACTCGTCCGTCCCGCATCGGTCCTGTTCCAACCATGTCAGTTCAACGCCACCAGGTCGCAGACGACCTCAAACCAGACGCTGCTGTGAGATCGCGGATTTCTACACAGCGGGCCGACCGTCTCCGAGAGTTCATCTTCGGTCACTTACCCAGGGATGTGACCGTCGACGTCGTTATTTCCTCCAGCGTCCAAACTGCTGCCGTTCTCCCCGTCGATGTCGATGCTATCGTTTCTTCAGATGCGACGGAACTCGAACGCGCTCAGGCCGAACAGTTGCTCGCCGGTGTCGACGCCGACTACTTGGTACTGGTGACCGGGAATGAAGCCGACCTCACGCGAATCCCACTCAACGACCAGCTCACCGCTGACCATGCCCACCAGTTCGGATTGGCTTTTCACGAACTTCTCCATATACTTAAGACCGCCATCACAGCCATCTCGGAACTCCTCGAGGTCGAGATCGATCCCGAGTACCACACTCAGGTTCACGACCTTATCAACATCGTCGAGGATGGCGCAATCGAGTCCGAAGCTATCCACGGCAAGAATTTCAGCGATAACGCCGGTATCCGACTCGAACTCACCCGGCGACTCCACTCGCAGACCCCCGGGGACATCCCTGATGGAGAGGAAATCCGCTACTCTTTCTGGGATGCCGTAACGAGTTGTCTATACGACGAGGCCATCTATCCGACGGGGACGACCGACGTTCTCCTCGACGGAGATGACCTTCGCATACAGTTCAAGAGTGACGCGGATCGGGACGCATTCGAGGCGATTCATTCGGAACTGTGTACGCTGTCTGACGACGCGCACGCGATTCGGAGCGCTGACCGATCAGACATTACTCACAACCACGACAAGACCGCCTCGATCCGTCGAGCACGACGGGTTATCCAGACATGGACCGCCCACATTCAGCCCGTCCTCGAGGCCGACGAAGAGGACGAAGAAGAGCAGGAACAGGACGCCCAGACCAATAAACAGGGGGCTGGTGACAGAAACGAAAGCGGGCAGCAAGATCAATCCAGTGGGGATGGGAGTGACGAGGCCGTAGGACAGCCCGAGACGCCATCTGGCGACGACATCTCCAGTGGAAACGAAGGCCCACAGGACGACGAGGGGGACGCTGGTACAGATGGGGATTCACAGGGACCGTCACAACCCCAGTCACCGATACAACTCCCCGAAGACTTTGATCCGACTGACGTCTCACTGTCGCGGGAAGCAACGAGTGACCCCCGCCAAAACGTCTTCGAGCAACCGCAGGTCACGGACGATCCCAACCCCACCGATGTCGACGAGATCGACAATCAGAGAGAAGAGGGTCAAGGGGAAGAGGACGAACAGAACGACGAGCAGGCCCCCAGCAGCGGCGAGGGCGTACAGGACCACCACGGGGATGGTGAAGACACAGGTGACGCAGAAGCCGACGAGGAGAGAACTGAGGACGCTCAGGACACGGGAAACGATACCGACGGTGAGGGTGATGTCAGAGACGAGGCTGGGAGCGGGGGTAATGAGGGACAGTCCGAGTTAGAATCCGAACCGTCGAGTCGGGCCCAAGCCATCGCGCAGGCCACCGATCGCGCCCGACAACGTGAGCAGGAACAACAGGGTGGTAACCCAGGTCAAGAGACCAGCTTTCCCGAGACAGAAGCGCCGTCGAAGTCACCATCGCCCGAGGAGGACACGGATAACGTCCCGAAATCCGCCGCGTCGAGTTCCATCAACACTCAGCAACAGAACCAAGACCAGCTCACTCTCGGGGAATTTGGCGGCGATACCCAGGACGATCGCGAGAGCGAAAGTCCCGATACGAGCGAAGACGAGATCGACGATACTCCGGGTACAGGCGAGGGCGACGACGAGCGTTCTTCGGACGGGTTAGATGAGGCAGGGCAGTCGGATCAAGCGGAGACCCCGACGCCCGAGCTGGCAAACAATAGCGCGGCGGCGGGGGACATGGACACCGACGCACGTTCGGAATCGGAGTCCGGTTCAGAGCCCGAAGCCGAATCAGACGCTGACTCGGGGCAAGACATCCCGGAGGGACCTGCCCATGCCGAGAGTTCGACGAGGTCGCCCGACGAAGACAAAGCCACCTACGAGAAAGCCCTCGCGGGAGACGAATGCGCCGCCCACGGCGAATCCGAGCGCGAAGGCATCGACGAACAGGCCCTCGAGGAAGAACTCTCCGCGCTCGCTGACCACCTCGAACGCTCCGCTCGCCAGCAAGCACAGAACGGGGAAGAACAGGACAGTGAAGGAGGTGGGAAACAGGGTGGGCCTGGAAGCCTGGACGACCTCGATATCCTCCCCATCAGCGACGATCTCGCCCCTCCTCGTGAGTGGGGCGCTATCGAAGAAGGGGCGGATCAAGTCGCAGACACCCTCGAGATGTACCTCCGGCTCGACCGCCGCAAAAGCGTGCGGCGTGGCCTCTCTGCCGGGGCTTACGATTCGCGAGCCGGTCATCGCCTCGCCATCGGCGACCCCCGCGTGTGCAAATCCCGAACCCTTGGGAACGAAAAGCAGTACGCGCTCGTTCTCGTCCTCGACCGTTCTACGTCGATGCGCCGGGGGTCACCACCGAAGATCGAGGTCGCGACGCAAGCCCTCGCCCGATTCGCACTCGCTGCCGAGAACCTCGGAATTCGCGTCGCCATCACCGACTTCTACGACGGCGATGCCCGCCTCGTGAAACCATTTAGTATAGACACTCGCCATGTCCAGGCAAACCTCCTCGATACGACGTGTAGTGGCGGGACGCCCCTCGCTGATGCGATTGGTCTCGCCCGTGACCTCGTCGAAGCACAGCACGACGAGCCATTAATAATTACCGTGACAGACGACAATCCCTCCTCGGCGGACGACGTCATCGACCAGATCCGGCGGTCACACGCACCCGTGTGTTCGCTCACGATCGCGACCGATTGCCAGCACGGGTCGCTCTCTGACAGTGCCTCCGAACTCTCGCAGTACTACGAACGCCAGGAGGCCGTTTACACGCCCGAGCGTCTCGACGACAGACTTGACCAGTTCGCGAGCCTACTAGCCGGGCTGTGATAATTAGCAGAAGTTTCCATACATTCTATCGACATACACCTCTGTGGCTGATAGATCCAACTTGCTGAATACCTCGCGCGGGCCTTGTTTAGACGCTCCTGAATTGGTAGGTTAGTGGCTCTATTGGGTGAACAGCATCTGTCGATGAGTCCCTCTCACCCCGATTTCGCTGTTCGGACAAAGGCCGGAGATGGCGGTATCCACCGCGTCTACACAAGGCCTATCGCGCGTATCGGTCATGAACTCGATTTTGGTTTTGCAAATCGATTAGAAATGAAAGTCACTACGAAATCTGGAGTTGCGTATTCTCCTCCAAGTCTCTGAGCCTTGAATTCAGATCACGGCAGAGATCATGTAGCTTGACCTGTGTCACGCGATTCAACTCTCCATAGCCGTCATAGGAGACGCGGCTGATGTTTCGGCAACCTTCGTCGAACGTACGTTTCGTTGAGCTGATCTCATCCAAAACCCCCATTACTTCGACGGCGATATCTTGGACATCCTCATTGCTGAATAGGTGTGTATTCCGTCGGAATGCCTCTCGCAACGATTGTTCGTCAACAGCCTCTAGAGGCGGGAGTTCGCCCGAAGTCGGGACCTCATCGACTTCCTTATCAAATGAATTGATAAAACGCGAGATTTCCAGCTCCAGTTGCCGGACTGCCTGCTGTCGCCGGTCTTCTTCAACGAACATGGATTGCAGCTGTTCCCGCGTCATCGGATCCTTGTGATCCGCGACACGGACATAGTACGACGAATCAGAGGTTTTCACGGGCTTCCGCTCTGCTTTAAAGATACGGACAGCGACCAGAATCCGGTCAGTATCCTCACTGGGGATTTCGATCGGGTCCGAGGTCTGTATATTGAGAGCCGGCGTCGTATCCTTGATGAATTGGAATACCGTGAGTGATATTTCATGATCGGGCGGTTCGACGCCTCTCGGCTGTGCACTGTCGCCCATGCCGAAGACTATGATTCCACCGGCGCTATTAGCAAAGGCAACAAATTCCCGTTCGATATCGTGCCGCCACTCCCGCTCCGACGGTTCTATACCCGCGTCGTCGGGGTATGAGATGTGCCGCTTGTATTCGAGGTATGCGCTTTCTAAGACACCGTTGTCTTTCAGGCGTTGGATCGTTTCCCAAGACCATTCATTGACATCAGTTGGGAACGGCTGTTCCTCCATGTGTAGATATTGGTACGCCATTCAATAAGTTCCGATGGAAAATCCTCTAAGGTGAATCGGCAGCAGAAGCCGTAGCTCGCTGAATTATGATTCATAATTCAACCTTTTGAGCAACTAACTGTAGCTTCAAGCGCCAAGTTGTCATCAAATAGATAGCATAGAACGACTCAACACTCCGAGAGTGAGACTTGAAGCTGGACTAACCCTCTATATGGGTCAACGTGATTTCATTCAGTTGAGAATCTGCTATGTTGGAAGCTACGAGGACTTCTGCGAATCACGATGATATCGTCCTACGCTACGACGACACTCAGTTCGTTGCGTAGGACGTCTTCCGAGCCAATTTGTCGCCCCCCGCGTCGGTAGCGGGGCGTCCAGCAGACGACCGGCGTCCGCACTCCGTCCTTCGTCAATCATGTCCTGTCGAACCATCCACTCAGCCGACGGCAGTGTGCCCCATCTGGCGTTGCCACCAGGCGCACTCGCCCACATGGACCGTGACTACGATTACGATGTCGACCGCGATCCACCGAACGTCGAGCCCATCGAGCACCAGATTCGCCTCGATTTCATGCGTGGCGGGCCTGTTCGTCGCGACCAACTCCTTGGGGACTACAATCCGTGGGAATACAAGGCCGAGACCCCCGCGACACACCCCTGGCGAGGAGCGAACCAGAAACCGGTGGGCCTCAACTACGCCGAGGCATCGTGCGAAGCACGAATCCACGAAGAGGAGAAATTCTACGAATACGCAGACGACGATACTGTTCTGGTCGACGCACCTGCCTACCTCGCGGCACGTATCCGCGAAGCCCACGAGCAATCTGACGCCAGTGACGCCGTCCGTGAGGTGCGTACGGATCGAGAAAAGTGGTATCAGGAACTCATCCCCGGCGCGAATCTCCGACAGATCCTCAAGGAGTCGTCCTATGGGTCGCTGATCGAGAAGTGTATCGGACCCATCCCCGACGCCAACAGCCTCCTCGAGCACAACGCCTTCGTCGGAATGGTCCTCGTCGACGACGACACCGACCCCGACGCAGTCGCCCGAGAACACGACCTCGACTCGACGTACGTCCTCCGCGAATCCGCTCTCTCACACGCGAACGCCGACGAACCCGTGGCCCTCGCTGACTACGGCATCGAACTCCCCGCGCCCATCCTTGTCGGGGAATACGACAGCGGAAGCCAATACCCGTTCATCCCGTGGGGGGACGCCCTCACCTGTTCGTGCCCGTACAAGCAATCCGCACCCTTCCGCGTCATGTGCAAACACGAACTCCTCACGAGCATCATCTGTGGCGACCACGACTCGATTTTCATCCCGCTCACCCGGGGGATCGACGTCCCTCATCGCGCTCGTCGATTCGTCAGTCCCGAGATCGCCGTTTCCTACCAGCCGGGACCAGCGGGAGGTCGCCAATAGCCATGACGACACTCCTAGAACCCGAACACTGCGAACACGTCACCGACCCGCTCGACGACATCAGTCAGCAGACGGGCGACTCTCCCTACCAGGTCTTCTCGGATTGGATCAACATGGCAGTCGCCAGCTTCTCCGGCGACGAAGACGCCTACCAGAAGCCCCTCGACCGGTATCGGGCGGATGGTCGCGACGAGGAGACGGTTCGAAAGTTCGCGACGCTGCACGCCAACGCCCTCGGGGGTCTCGTCCTCGCGATGGAGGAGACACAAGAAGACGTCCTCGGCGGCGTCTACGAACACTATGGCCTCACCAGCGAGCACTTCGCTCAGTACTTCACGCCCGGTGCGTTGAGCCGAACGATGGCCCACATGGAACTCCCTGACGCCGACAGTCTCCGTGAGGCCACGCCCGAAGACCCGCTTGTGATCGGTGATATCTCCGGGTGTGGAAGCGGCCGACTCATCGTCGACAGTGCCCGCCGACTCCGGGACATCGCACCAGAGACTCCAGCCGTCTATCTCGGATACGACAAAGATCCTCTCTGCGCGAAGATGGCCGTACTCAACTTCGTGCTCAACGATATGACCGGATATGTCCTCCTCGGTGACGCCCTGAAACTCGACGCCCGCCGGGTTTGGTTCATCAGCACCAGCCAGCTCGTCCGAGGCGACCACCCCGTACGAGAACTCGACTCCCGCGAGCGTGACCGTGTTCTCTCCCGGTTCTTCGGTGTGCCCCTCGCCGATGACCTGGACGACGACACCGACGCCGGCGCCGCACAAGAAGAGACGGATACCAAGCCCGAGCCGGAGGTCGACCCGGAGCCGACACCCGAAGAACCAACACCCGCCCCGAACCTTGACGTCGCGCTCGATCCGAATGAGACCTCCCAGGCTGGTTTTGACGAGTTTGCATGACTATTTCCTGCAATCGCGACGGTTGTGACCGAACGTGGCCCCGCGACCCCGTCCTCGAAGTGGAGTGCCCGTCGTGTGGCGCTTCCATCGGTACGAAGTGTAAGCGCCCGTCGGGCCACGGTGGTAATTTCGTCCATCCGCACGGAAAGCGCGACCGCTTCGCTGTCGACGAAGGCCACTACGGAACGTGTCCACTCGACATCTGCGCCGAAACGCTCGTGGACATGGACGGCCCGGATGCGCTCACTGAGGGGCGCGAGGATACCACCGAACAGGTCTCGATCGGAGCGTTTTGAATCGCTATTCCGGCGCTCGGCGTCCTACGTTACAGCACGGACGCGAGTGTAGCGTAGGGCCAGTTTGTCGTCCCCCGTGCCGATGAGGGACATACAAACATGACCTTTGAAATCGCAGAAAATGCGCCTGAACGCACCCGTAGTGAAGTCGAGCAGCTGCACGAACTCGCGGTCAACGAGTTTGGCTACGCCACCGAACACGTACTCTTCACCGCCCACGGCGACGGGACGATCTCCGGCCGAATCGCCTTCCATACCGGTCGCTCATCCGATGACCCGGACGACGAGCGAGAGCGCACCACACTCCACGGTCGAATCGCTCGTCGCTTTCAGGACAACGACGACACCGATCCGGACCCGCCCGCTGTCAGCGCACCCATTACCCCGGATACACCGAGCGCGAACACCCCGGACGAAGCGCGAGCCAGTGCATGACCGGCGACTCCACCACCAACGGCGTCTGCGAGGAGTACCCCGATGCCACGCATGTCCGAGTAACGTTTTATCCACAAGTCTGGGTGGACGACCGCGCGGTGACAAGCACGGATACCGAGACGTATCTCGTCTCTCTCGAGAAGGCTCTGACCGACGATGGTGAACTCCTCGTCGACGACACCGACGCCTCAGACCGGCTCGCGTGGGTCGAGGAAGCCCCTGACCGTGCCCGCAACTGGGACGGTCCCTTCTACGTCACCCTCGACGAGATCGTGACCAGCCCGGACAGCGAGCGTGAAGATGAGAGGGGAAACAGGGACGAGAAAACACAGCAGGACTCTACCTGAGCCGCTATGTATCGCCACAACGACGTGCCTCGCTGGGAGGACATCGACCTCGATGCCATCGACTACGAGGCGCGTGACGGCCTCCCATCCGGTCACGAGCGCACGCTTCGAGCACTCCGGTCGAAAATCGACTCTACGGAGGCGCTGCTCCGACGCCATCTCCGGGAACTCGGTGTCTCATCCGGGGGTGACCTCGCCAAAGTGAGCATCCCGACGCACCTGCAGTATCGCAACCCATTCGCGTTCGACCGGGCTCGCCGAGCACGGAGCGCCCAGACGACTCTTGAGAGCCAGCGCAAACGCTTCTGTCAGGTTTACGCCGACCACTGTGCCGAGAAAACCCGTCTCCGTGAGGAAGCCGAGGTCGAAGACGACGATGACATCGACGACGGGGAGGAAGTCTCTGAATGACTCGATGGGTCGACGCCCACTCCGTCACGTGTGCAATCTGTGGCGGCCTCGCCGACGAACGCGAGACGATCGGGTGGTCAGAGTTCGACCTCGACGACCTCGAACTGGATACGTCCACGACGATGCTCGAAACCGCACAGGCACTCCTCGAAGAAGTCGGGAGCGGCGAAGCCCACGACTCCTGCTTCCAGTACGCCGAACGAAACGGCGTCCCCGTCGCCCTCGAAGAACTCTCCAACCAGATTACCCACGTCCAATCCCATGACTGACCAGCTCACACCTGCTCGGACGTTTATTCCAACTCCGGTCCCCGAACCGTTACCGCTCGTCGAATCTCTCGTCGACGACGTCCTCGATGAACTCGATGAGATGGGAACCTCACTTGGAACCGCGAGTTCCGACGAACTGTTTGAGGCCCGCTACTCGGCGCTCGCCGATCTCCTCCATACCGACCGCGATCCCTTTGGAAGCGATCTCGTCGCCATCGCCTACACGCTCCAGACCCTCGCTCGGGTGTACGAACTCCACGACGTCCAAGAGCCCGCCCAATTCCCTGATTGCGCGACGACCCTTACTGAGACATTCCGTTCTGGCCTATTGTGGCATCATCTCGAGGCGGCCGTCACCGCCGAGCTCTCGGGCGAAGCACACGGGTAAGACTTCGACCCTGGTTCAGTCCCGCGAAGAACCGTGCATCTCGTTTAACCCCGTATTGGTCGGTCGCTAAGGCAACCGCCTGCTCCTGTTTGTCGCTCGCTGAGAAGTGCGCGCGATCACAGACGATGTTCTCAGAAGCCCCCATCAATCCCGGTCAGCAATCGCCTTCTCGCGGCGAATCGCTACCGACCGGGGCACAGCGGAGTGAGGGGTTCAGGTTCCACTACACGGTCGGGTCCGGATCTTCGCGAAAAGCCATCGGGACAGCTGCACTCGCAGCCACGAATCCCGACGCACTCGATCCCGACGACTTGGAGACGCTGCTCGCTGCTGACGTCGACCCCGACACCATCCCACACCCCGGATGCGCGATGATTTCCTACGCTCGCCGGGACAACCACCTATTCGAGGGGCCGAACTGGTTCATTGACTCTGGCGGGTACAGCGTCCAGAAGAAATTTCACCACTACCCGACAAGCATCGACGACTATATCGCCTATCTGAGCGAGTACGACGACCAAATCGAAAAGTACACGCTCCGAGATTGGGTGTGCGATCTTGCTCTCCTTCGCGAGGCCGATCGGGATGTCCGCACCCACCAAGAGTGGTCGATACGCGACCACGTCTACTGCCTGGAAGCCGCGGAGGACGCCGACCTCACCGCAGAACCCGTCGCCGTCCTGCAGGGGCACGACCTCGAAGAGTATCTGTGGTCGTTCGACTACCTCGAAGAGCACGGCCTCGCCTCACCGACGCTCGGTATCGGGTCGATCCTTCGCCCGAACAAAACGAGCGAAGTCCGTGCGATCATCCAGGAGTTGCGCGACGCCATCCCCTCAAAGTACGCGCTCCACGGCTTCGGGATCTCGAAAACCGTCCTTGAGGACGCCGAGACCCTCCGGGCACTCGATTCGGCCGATACGACGTCGTGGCACTCGAAGGCCGCTCACGCTCGGGTGACTGATCCCGAGTGGGCCGAGCGCGTCCCCGCGTGGATTCGCACCCTCCAGGCGTACATGGACTACGGCGATGCCGTCGACGCACTCATCGCAGCTGCCTACGCCGACGAGTCGGCAGGCGCAGCGACCGAACCAGGGCGCTCTCGAGTCGTCCCCCTCAGCGCGTTCGCCGCCGGGCAGTCGAGCCGTCCCGACGTTGCCGATCCGTTGGTCGAGTGTATCTGTGGAAACCTAGTCGATCCGAATCGGCATCCTTACAAGGAAAACACCGCCTGGTGTCGATTCTGCGAGCAACTTCAGTTCGACTTGTGGAACCGGCAGTTCTGTGTGGACGACACCGATGGCGTCGATACAGACAGGTAATGCCCCTCGCAAGAACTGTAGCCGCCACATTAGATGTGATTCGGTCTCACTTATTAGCCGACCACTCCTACTGTACCTGTGGATATCACCGCCAAATATCCGACCCTCAGCCTCGAATCGGAGTTCGAGGCGGACTCCTTCACCATGATTACGATCATGGATGGTCCGGGGGTGAACGGCCTTGAGCGATACTTTCTCGGGTACTATGATGAGGACCTTCGCGACGACGATGGCTCCTTCCTCGCCCGTCCCGTCGGGCATCACGAACTTCCTCATCCGATGACACTGCCTGAGATCGAAGAGTGGGCGCTCGACTATCTCAGTGTCCCAGAAGAGGCCCTCACCGAATGTGAGGCTCGACAGCTCCGAGCGAAACGAGCACGGGAAGCAGAACAGTCCGACGACGAACGCGAACAGGAGTAGAAGCGGGACCGCCCTCCACGATGAATTCTCAAGATCCGCCCTCCCAATCGAAAGCAGCCACTCCCAGCAGCACTCGACGACTAACCCGTCGGGCTGCTCTCGGTGGTATTGGGACACTCGGCCTCGCCAGCCTCGCCGGATGTCTCGGCGTCTTCGGTGCAGAACCCGTCAACAGTGAGCAGAACGCGACCGACGGAGACGGGACCAGGAGTGGTGGTGGGCAGATCCCTGCTAGAACTCCCACAGCGACGGACCCCGACACCAGCGACGAAACTTCCGAATCTACGCTCGAGCCTGACCCTGACGACGGTGGACCTAGTGGACCGCCGAAAGGTCCCGGCGTGATGCCTGGCGACATCCCCCCTTCGTACACCAAATATCCCGAACGCTTCAACCCACTTGACCGTGTCTACGTCGGGCCGATAACCTCGCCCGCCACGAACGACTGGAATCCGCATTACGACGACCCCGAGCCTGGGACGAAACTTGCTGATGTTACCGTCCACAATTCGACCATCGAGGACTGGGTCGTGAGCCCGCCCCACACGATGCACCGGGTGGACGGCCTCGAGCTCGCCGTCGCCAGCGACGGTAGGTTCACGGCGGAGGGCGGCTTCCACTACAGAAACAAGTGCGGATACTTTGGCGTCAATCATCTCTATGTTAGGGGCCCCACCGCGACGATCTACCTCGCGTACAGCCACGACCCTGCCTGCTCCGAGAGTGAGGTTCGCGACGGAGAGGGGTATTGGTACGGGCCTGTTTCGGTGACGGGAAGCCTCGAGGGAAACTTCGACACGCTTCGTATCATCCTCCTCAACGGGAACGAGAACCTCGGCGAGTTCGATTCTACTGACACGATGGAATTCGAGGTCTAGTGGTCCGTCAACCGAGACTGATCAGTACGAAATCTTACGCTCGGACGTCCAATATCAAATAGTTCTATCATAAAGATACAACGCGCATATCTCGCATCCAAGCAACAACTCAGCTTTTCACATTGGGAATATGCCATATTAGCATCACAAACAGACACGAGAGACGGTCTGCTGGCGGATTCTCGAAGCTAACGGAACGTAGATCGGTCCTCACCGGGGTAGCGTAACCGGCGGTCTGGTGTCAGTTGTGACTCCAACCTGAGAGTCATCGGTGACTCGACTGCCTGAATACCGGTTCAAAATCGCTTCTACTGTCCATTTCGACCAACTATATGTGAGATATCCAACGTGCAAAGCCGAGCAACAAATGGCATCATAGATGAGTTTTCAAACATTGTCGAATCTAGAATAGACCTTTGATGGGTTCGTTTAGATTTTCCAATCATCGATAACAATATGACGATGAAGAATGTACGTCATTTTTAATGCCAACAGGTGACTCCATCGCTCTTGAAGAGTTAGAGAGCGACTTCGCCCTGCCTCCCATCTACGTTGATCATCTTAAAGAGGATCGTGATCCAGAACATCTGTGGAAAACACAGATTGATGCCCTGGACGCCGGATTGCTTGGATCAGATCACTTTCTGATGGTTGCTGAACCGGGAACCGGGAAGACTCTCGCAGCTGAGTTTGCCATCGTTGATAACGCCACCGCCATCTCCCGTGAGACCAGTGTCTACTTGGTTCCCTATCGCCCACTCGCTGAAGAAAAAGCAAGGTCATTTGGAAGTACAATTGGCGATGAACTTGATCTAAAAATCGAAAGTTCCCTTGGGGGAGATCGACATGATCCGGATGAGCTGTTCAAAGCTGACGTCATCGTGATGACGTATGAGAAGTTCGACTATCATCTACGTAACCATCCAACCTATCTCAATGAAGTCGGGCTCGTTGTCATTGACGAATTCCACACTCTGGGAAATGAAACGCGAGGACCGAACCTAGAGATCGCAACGACGAAACTACTAACCGACTTTCCCGATACCAGAATTGTCGGTCTCAGTGCAACTACACCGAACGCTAACGAAGTCGCAGACTGGCTCGATGCCAGTTGGAGCGACTCCGGTGATTGGAGACAAACGGAACTCTGGGAAGGGACACATGTTCTGGAAAGCGATGATATCACCTTCCATATACCTACTAGTGCGGATTCAGAATCGCTTGAAGTACCAGCAGTTCCCCAAGAAATCGCGCCAATTTTAGATCATCTCAAGCGCTCAGATACAAATCAAGCGCTCGTCTTCGCACCTACTCGCAATGATACCCAGAAGATCGCCAAACTTCTCAAACGATATCTGGAAAAACATCCTCGAAGTTCAGAGATCAGTACGAATGATGTCCGCTCTGAGCAAACAGCTGAAACGATTGACCAGTATGCTGGGCAGGAGGGAGAGACCGTTGCCAAGTTAAAGAAATACGTCAACTTTGGAATCGGGTTCCACCATGCAGGACTTCCTGATCAAATCAAACATGCTGTGGTAGATGGACTAGAGAACGAGGCACTCCGGTGTGTCATCGCAACGACGAGCCTTGGAGCTGGGATTAACCTTCCAGTCGATAGAGTATTCATTACGAAACCATGGATTGGGGGGCGTGGAGAGTATGGGAGAAGTATGACTGTGGGGGAATACAAGAATCTCGCCGGACGAGCGGGTAGACCTCAATACGGAGACGATAAGGGTGCGGTTGTAACATATGCTAGCAATCCCATACAAGCGTCATCAATTCAATCCGAATTTATTGATGGGACAATCGAAGCAGTTTCCTCGGAAATCGACCCAAGCGACCCCGAGCTTGTATTAAATCTACTTCGTGACCACGATACAACCAGAGAGGTATGGGAGTTTTTGGAAGACTCGTTCGGAGGCTACCGGTCGGATTTCCCACAAAAAGACTCACTTGACGCGATTGAGGATGCCGTCACGGAGTTGATTGAATATCAGATGGTCGAAAAAGGGAACGGGGGAGTGCTTTCTCTCACTGACCTAGGGGAAGCGACGTCGAAACAGTTGATTTCACCACGCACTGTGCACGCGGCCTTTGAACACCTTCAGGGCACAGTCATCGATGAATTCGATGAACTCGAATTCCTCAAAGTTCTTTGTGCTTCCCCCTTGATGGAGATGAATCGACTGTATCGCCGAGGTGGTGAACGTGGACTCGATATTGAATCACAACGGTCTTCACTCCCCTCAACGGTCAGTTCGAGAATTGACGACGAGACCCTCGCGAATGCCCTCGTCACTGCTCGCGTAATTAACCAATGGATCGGCGGTGATTCGGTTAATGATTGTTACGAAGACAACCGGATTTCCGCAAGTCGAACTCCTAGTGACCTCCGTGATAGAGCAGCTCCCATGTGTGCTCGCGGTATCAAGACCATCACCGAGATCTTGGAGGAAAGCCGACCTGAGGCCGATGAAGGGCTCAGAAATCGTTTAGGACTCCTCGAAGTCCAGGTAAAGCAAGGTCTCTCTGAAGAGGAGGCACCATTCGCTGAGCATGGAATTGCTACCAGCAGACGCTGGATTCAGCATATGCAGACTCAGATTGGAGTCTCACATCCCCGTGAGATCATTGACGAAATCACCGTACTCTTCGGTGACATGGACGGCAGTCGTGCTTATCGTTATACGCGGAAAGCAATCAACGAGTTCTCGGATCCGCCGGAGAAAGAGAAACTCCACACCCAACTTGATGCAAAAAGTGAGGGGTACGGAATATCAGAAGTGAAGACCTTGTTCGAAACGATCGAAACAGAGTTTGAGCGAGCGGTTGAAGATGCACTTGGCTCCTGTAACGGTCTCCAATATTACTCTCGTGACGAGTCCGGACAAGATCGAGTTCCCGAGGGAATACTTACTGTTCTGGATTCTACCGGCAGAGACGCCTACCAGTCCGGGGGTGAAGAATATCGAATTGCTTTAGAATGCAAATCGAAACAAGATCTGACCGATGGGGAAGTCTCGGCCGACAAAGCGACAGACATTGTCCGCAAAGCGAGTGAGTGTGAACTTTACCTAACAATCGGCACGCCGTCATTCGAAGCCTCAGCAGATGATGATGCCCGACGACAGGGGGTGCTCCTAATGCCAGTGGCAACCTTCGCAACCCTGGCCGTGTATGCTTCAACCAAATCCTACGATCTAGGCACGCTTGCGAAGGTCTTCAATCGAACGGGTGAGTTGCACCGCCAGACACTACTTGAGATTCTTGGAGAGAAGTAAAATATACTCGAAGGGCCTGGGGTCCGAATCACATAAGCATTCAAATCAAACTCAACCTCTTGCAGATCGCGGAGGAGGTAACCCACCTCACCACTAGCAGAGCACCAGTTCAGGACGGGCCCGTCACCCCTCACTCGTTTTATTTCCCCCCGGCGCGGTGCGGGGATCGCCTGCCCCATCAACCCTACCAGTCCGCACGACGTGAGATATCCCACCAGGCGAATCCGCCCGTTCCTGCAGGAACTAGGATCATGACTACCGATACCGACACCAGCGCCAGCTCGGCGAACCGCCCCCGCGCTCTCAGTGTGCATCACCAATCTGTTTTCGTAACGACTGAACACGAAGACGAAGACCAGGACGAACCCGAAGACACCGAGACGGAAACCGTCGACGAGGCCGGCTTGCTTACCCTCGACGACGAACCCTTCGAGACCACGCTCTCTCACCACGGGGTCGACGTTGATACCCGGGACCGAGCCTCACGAATCGAGACCGGCGGCTCTGACGAGTTCGTTGACGACCGTCCCCTCTCTGCAATCCGCGCTCAAAACGGTGAGAAGACGGTTCCCGAGGACGCGCCCGGTCTCCAAGGGACGCTGTTTGCGGATACCGCCGTTGATCAGCGAACCCTCGGTGGGGACAAAGCCAACGCCCGCTTCATGTTCGAGGCCGACCAACGCCGCCAACAGGCCGACTCTCGCGAACAGGACGCGTCTCGCGAAGCCTCTCGGTGAACTCCCCTTTTGCTACAATATCGTCGCTGGTGCTCGCGCTCGTTTATATGGGTGGACAGTCTATAGAGGAGTAAGGAACCCCTCCATGACTGCCGAAAGCCCTTGGGACAACAACCGCAAATTCTACGGCGAAAACGACTTCGGAGACGCGTCTTTTGAAGACGAGCACTACGGCCCCAACGACGTCGGTGAATCCTCCGTCGACGAAGCCCCGCGATGTACCCAGTGTGACCGCCCCGTCGACCCCGATCAGGACCTCTGCGAGGCGTGTGAGCGCGACAAGGAACTCGAATCGGAGAATCCCTATGAACTCATCCACGACGACGTCTCCGTGACCTACGAGAAACGCATCGACGATCTCGCGTTCGCTGTCGTACCCGCGAAATCGCGCTTCGAGGCGATCGTCAAGGCCACCCTCGCGTTCGACGCTCGAGAGAACGCCCCCAAGACGCCCGCCGGCTACGACGGTGTAACTTTCGAGCTCCTCCACGAAGCCGACGAATCAGATATCCGTCCCTTCAACATCGGCTGGGGCGCACTCCCTGAAGCCGTCCCCGTCGCGAGTGAGCGCGGCCTCGAACTCTTCAACAAAGCCCACAACCGCACCGACTGGTGCGATCGCCTCCCCGAAGGCGCTGAAGTTGACCTCGAACCCGAACCTGACATCTACCTCTACGACGAGGACGGAATCGCGATCTGCCGTGCTGGGCAGTTCATGGGTCTCATCGACGGATACAACGTCCCTGATGACTCCCGCGACTATACCCGGCCCGAGTACGGCAGCACCGACGAGGAACTGTGGATCGTCCCGGCGTTCTCCCTTGATGTGCATCCCACTATCTCCAACTGATTACGAGAACGGATTTTTTCGCCTGTTTGTGGCCTCCCGAGACGGCGGAGGAATCCAAACAGCATGACAACCACCAGCCGCAGTACCCGCCGTAGTACCAACCAGCGAATCTACGAGGTCGTTAAATGAATTCTCAGAAGGGTAGCTCTGGATCGGAGTTACTGGCCTGTCCTGAATGTGGTAACGGGCGGTTCTCATGGATCATCCATCAGGTTCAGTTCGGAGAGGTGCATCGTTTCGCGAACGGACATATCGACGTCGAAGCAACGAAGAATGGCCCCATCACCGACTCCGATATCGGTGAGAACGGAGTCTTTTGCGTCGATTGTCAGGAATCTCGAACCTACGACGAACTCGTGCCTGCCGACGCCGGCAACGACGTCGAGACGGAGGGTCGTTGATGCCGGCGTGTCTTTCCTGTGGGAATCAAGTCGCGTTCGTCCACCAAGTCAGGGGGACTGAAACCAGGCTCTATAACGCGAACGGTGAGTACGACGGCTCCGAATACCGGCAATTCGAGACCACCACCTGCTGGTGTGATGAGTGCGGGAGCCACAACGTGGAGTTCGACAGATGATGGGCCGCGAGAGCCATGTCTTCGACGACGACGAGCCACTCTGCGAGCAGGTTCACGCCGGGATGGTCTTCGTCACCAGGAACGGCGGCCACATCGTCCGCGTCACCCGGGTTAACGAGGAGGCTGACGAAATCACCCTGACCTACGACTCAAACGGGGAGACAGAGGTCCGTTCTGCCGATGGGATGTGGAGGTTCTGGGATCAAGAAGCATTCGCCGTTCCCAGCAAGGTCCTCCGTGACCCCGAGGCCGTCGTCACCGAATATGCCTTGTTCCACCTCGGTCGCGACCTCGAAACCATCGGTCGCAGTCACCAACACCACATCGCCGGGAGTGAGCGTGTCTCAGATATCGAGTTCGCGGTCTGGGCCGTCAGCGAAGCCCGTCGCGACAACTGGCCGCCCGATGACGCCGCTGGCGTTTACCTCGGAGGCGACCGGTAATGGGGGCACGTACGTTTTTCACGCGAGCGAGGGGGACGGACGCCGAGAGCGCGTTCCACAGCGCCGTCGAGGAGGCTCAGTACCACCACGGATACGCTGGGCGCACGGGAACAATCGCCGAGAAGAACTCGTTCACGCAAATTCCCGATGACGAAGTAGGCGACGCCGAGCCCCGGGAGTATGCCAACCAACTCATCGACGAGCAGGATTCTCGAATCAGCCGTAAATGGGGGCCTGCTGGGTGTATCCACGTCGAAGATGACGTGTATCTCTTCTTTGGATGGGCGAACACTTGACCCTCAGCACTTTCCCCAGCTCATGAGTACCTGTGAGCACCCCCAGTCCAGAGTGATACGCCCCTTACTCGAGGGCGACATCGTTGCGTTTCCCTATCGCAACGCGATCGGCCGCTATACCGGCGATAACTCCGATCCCTTCGAGTGGTACGCCAACCGGGGAGCCTCCTTCATCGACGGTCGACTGCCCGCCCCCGACCGAGACGATCTCGATGTGATGATAGAGTCGGGGGAGGTCCTCATCCTCAAGACCGGATTCGGCTCTCTCGCTGCTTATGACGCCTACCGGACGTACCCGGATTGCGACCCGCGCCTCGTCTCTCCCGGTAGTGCGCCCTCGACGAGCCATCTATCACTCCGTTCCGAACGTGGGTCTGGCGCTCGCGAGCGCGTCAACGGCTTCCTCAAACATCCAGCCGTCAGGTATCAGCACGACCCCGTGACTACGCCCTTTCGAATCGCGCTCACTGCCACCTACCAAGAGCGAGAGGTGGCGATGGCGGTCCTCGGACGTCCGCGGGGGCGACACAACGCCGACGGTCGGACGGTCGAACTGTATCGCTTCGCTGCCCATCCCGACCGGCCCGCGAATACCGGATCGTGGCTCCTCTCACGCTGCTGTGCGTGGAGTCGCCTCGAAGGATACGATCGCCTGCTCACGTACGCCGGTGTCCAGAACGGCAACGAGGGAACCATGTATCAGGCCGCTGGGTTCGAGCTCCTCGGGACGACGATAGCTGACCGGAGTGAATGGCACTCTCGTGAGGGCCGCGCCGGGGGTGGAACGTACCGGAAGTGTCGCTACAGATACGTCCTCGCCAGTCATTCGATCGAGGCCCGAAGGCCCGCTGGTCGCGTCAGTCCCGATCAGGCCCGCCTCATCGACCAGGGCACACCAGTCAGACCCGCGTGTGCCTCTCCCCGCACGGTCGCCCAGGGTGAACTTGTCCAGACCCGCGAGGAGCACCCGGCTCGTCGAGGGGCCACCCTCACCACCGACGCCCAGGCGTTCCTCGATGAGTACGACTGTGGCGAACCTGACGACACCGCACCGCTCGTCGCGTGCTTCGCCTACCGAACTCCAGAAGACGCCTTGGTTGCCGCGCTCTGCCTTCGAGACCACTCCGGGGAGCAGAACCCTCGGGACAACACCGAAGCCGTCACGCTGTCCACAGCGGGCGTCCAGACCGACGCCCTCGCCTACCCGGTGAACGTTCTCCGGGGACTCATTGCCGACGCCTGTGAGTGGTCGCGGCTCCACGGCTACGCGACTGTCGAGAACTGCCTCACCGGAAACGTCGCGACCGCCGCAGCCGAGGGGGTCGCCGGCCTCGATATCGACCACGACTGCGATTGTAACCCATACGTGGAGGCAGCCGAACGAGCCTCCTCGTCGTCGCGATCCCCCTCTGTGTCCTCCGCGTAGGTGAAGTTTCGTACGCCAGTTTTGTCGGCGGCGGAGCGGTGCGCCGCCAGCTGACCATCCAGACATCCACTTCCTATGGCGAGTTCAAATACCAGTTCAGCCGAGAGCATCGGCCACGGCCAACTCGACCTCGCCTCGTACCTCTCGCCGGCGACTCCCGACACACTTGAGGACCGATACCAGGGCTCGGGAGACAAGCACTCCGACCCCGGGACCGAGATCGAGATCGAGACCGACACCGAAAGAGAACGCGAGGGTGACGCGCTCCCTATCGAAGTCGCCCGTCGTGCCGAGTACATCGGGTTCCTTCATCGAGCCCCGTTTGCGACTGAGGCATACGCCCTCGGGTTCGTCACCGGCGCTCGCGAAGACTGTCGGATTCAGGATAGCAACCTCCGCAACGTCGACGTCCCGGTCCTCATGCTCGACAATGATTTCAATCGACCTGACCTTGAGCGGTATCTCAACCGCTTCCGTGAGGTTGAGCCCGAAATCGGTGTCGTTGGAGATGCCCATACTCCCGAGGAAGCCCACACGTTCGTCGACGCCGCCCGGGACCTCAAATCCGACTACTCCGACGCGACTCTCATCATCGTCCCGAAGTGTCGCGAGGCCATCGACATCGTCGCCAACGCCGATGTCTCCGGGGAATCGCTCGTCCTCGGATACGCGATGGGGGGTTCAGACATCAAGGCGTGGCACTTCTCGGACATTGCCAACTGGCGCGGTCACCGTGTACATCTTCTCGGAGCCAGCCCGACGAAGCAATGGCGCGTCATCCAGGAGCTCACCCAACCGAATCTCACAGAGGATCCGCCTGCGGACATCATCGGCCTCGATTGGAACGGTCCGCAGGGTATCGCCTACAAGGGTGAATCCTGGTCTCGTGAGGGGTGGCAAGACGCTGACTTCCTCACCATCCGCGAGACCGTCCGTCGAAGTCTCCGCGAGATGCGAGCATTCTGGGAGGAACGTGGAGTATGGCCCGCTGAAGGTACGACGCCGATCGAACGCCTTGGGCACGCCGTCAAAGAACCGGACGACCCGATCTGGGCTGCCAACGGCGGTGACCTCAGCGACCCCGATCCACTCGGGTCACCCGACGAGTGGGCCGAACTCGTCGACTACGAGGACGAGGACGGGCCCTATCCCATCGAGCAGGCCATCGTCGTCACCTACGAAGACGGTCGAACACTCGCGTATCGAACTCAGACCGAGCGCGACTACGTCGAATACCACGAAGGACTCTGGGCGAAGGTCGTGGATGAACGGGCGTGACGGTCGCCGCGGCCCTACGTTACAGTCCGAATTGTCGGTGTCCGCGTGTAGCGTAGGACTCGATTTGTCTGGCCCCCGCGCAGCGGAGGCCCACAGAATGTCCTCACCACCACCAACCGACGCTAGTAGCAACAACGACATGACGAACCCAATCGAGGAGTTCCAGGACGACAGACCCCAGCAGGATCAGCTCGTCGAGAGCAGCGCCCGGGCGTCGGCTAACACTGACAGCCGGATCGACGAAGGCGGGAGTAACGAGTTCGTCGACGACCGAACCAACGTGTGCAACTCGACAGAAGACACCGGCAAGCAGGCCACTCTCGGTTCCGAGGTGATCGAAGACGAGGCCGATCGCACCGGCAGCCAGCCGACTGAGGATCCGGAGTACCTTGACGGCGGGACCCAGGAGAGCGCACTCGACGCGCTGGCTGATGGCTCTTGGAACCCCTCCACGATTTCCCGAGCTTTCGATGTCACCGGGAACGTCGCCAACTCAATCATGGAGATGGGGTCAGACGCCAGCCATGTCCTGAAAGTCGAGGACAACACGGGCGACCTGACGGAGTGGCCGGGGATCGGGGACGCTTCGGCCAGCTCGATCCGGTCGACGATCCCGCTGTTGAAGTCCGGGGGAATCACCCGCTACGGTCTCCCCCTCAGCGACGACGATGACCAGGCGACCGAGCACACCGGCGGCGACATCAGCCTTGACGACGACCTCCAGGAGAGCTACGGCCGCCACGATCGGATCGCTCCCGAGACTGGAGAGCTTGCCCGCTGGGAGAACTCCGACGGCCACGCCCTCTGGGTCACCTACGACACGACCGTCCCTGAGCACCGGGCCTACTCCGTTGAGTCCGACCGGGGCGCCGTGAAGATCGATATCGGTCCTGACGAGGTCGATGGGTGGGTCGCCAACCTTGCCGATCGAGCCGACACTATGGCCGACGACGACTCGAGCGGCGGTCGGGACGAGTGGGCCGACGCCGTCGAGTACCTCCGGGAGTTCTACGGTGACACCTACGACGAACGAATCACTCTTTCAAATGACCTGATGGACCACGGGACCGAGGAAGAGCTCGATGTCCCGCAATCGGTCGGGGGCGAAGCGGTGACGCAACCGCTGATACGCTATCAGGACATCCCGCCGAAAGACGCCTGGACCCAGATTATGAACAGCGTCGGTCAGCGCGAGGCCGATCAAATCCGCGAGCTGCTCGTCTCCTTTGCGGCGGCCGAGAGAGAGACCGGCGCCGATGTCGACGAAGATGCCGACGACTTGGAAGGCGTCGAGAGTGTGACCGAACAGACGGTCATGGAGGGGATCGTCGGGTCTCTGGACGTTCCTGAGCCCTGGATGATCGTCGACGAGCATGAGGACGCCGAGCAGGAGCCCTCGATCCTGGTCGAGCACCCGGACGGCTATCTGGCCGAAATGTGGCTCCGGGGCGAAGACGTCTCCTCCGGCGTCGGCAAGTGGGACGTCGAGTACGTCGACCCGGTGGGGACCCGGCGGGACGGGAGCGGGCAGTTCCACGAGAGCGCCCAAGACGCGCTTGACGAACTCGTGCCGCACATCAAGGAGGTCCGGGCCGAGGAGCGCGACCGGGCCGAACAGCAGGCCGAGCAGGAAGACGTCGACTGGCCTGAAACGATCAGGCGCTTCCGCCTCCGAGAGCAGACCGCGAGTGGTACCCATGCCGAGTACCGGACTGACTACCTCTCAGGCTACGGCATACTGGGGACCAAACGGCAGGAGCGGTCGGAGGACATCCGGCTCTACGACGACACCCGGAAGTATCACTTCATGGATGAGAGCTACGCCCGGAAGGAGACCGCGATCGAGGCAGCCGAGGAGAAGCTCACGGACCTGACGGAGACACTCAATGGTCGGGAGAACGAGGTGATCGAGCAGAACGATATCCCCGACCATGTTCTCCCCCACCGCTACCGGGACGATCTCGACGACGACCAAGATGATGGCGGTGACGACGTCCCGGACAGCAAAACCCGTCAGATGGGTATCTCACCTGACGACACCGACCAGCTCACCGTCGATATTCGCTTCGCCACCGAAGGCATAAGCGCCTCAGTCTACGCTATCTCCGAGATACCCAACCGAGCCGATCTCCTCGAGGAAGCCTGGTACACTTGGGCCGAGGTCGACGAACTCACCACGGACACGGAGAGTCACGTCACATTCGAGATTCCCGTGCAGCACTCCGAAAACGGGAACGAGGACGCGACGGACTAACTCCTGTCCGTTTGTCGGGCCCCGCACGGCGGAGGCCTATCAAAATGGAATCCGCTGAAGACGACAGTATCGCAAGACAACGAATCGTCGCTATTCGTGAAACGACCAACGAAGAATTACTGGCCTGATCCTCAATGCACATGCTCATTCGCGTCGTCTCCGAAGCCCACGGCGCCGAAGAAGCGACCGGTATTGCCCGGAGCCTTTTCGAGGGTGAGTACGCACAGCTTTGCCCCGAATTCGACTACGGCAAGCTCATGACCGAAGGTGGTCGCTGGAGTCAGTCATTCCCCGAATCTATCCAGAATGAAGGGTCGATTCGCGCAGACTCCGAGATCGGGAACGAACTCATCGAGAACGCCTGGGTATCGACCACTCGCGAACTCACTCGAAGGATGGCCGTCATCCGCAAAGGATTCGAGCAGTTCACCGACAAAGAACTCCTTGAAGGCCGTCGTGTCGAAGCCGAGGTCGAACCGTGGAATCCACTCGGTCTCGCCCAAAACGAAGAGGAGTTCTACGACTCCTACACAACCGACGTCCGGTATGCGATGTACTGTGTCGGTGACTACGCCGGCACGGTCTACTATCTCTACAACGGCTACGGAACCGCGATTCGGAACCACTCCGAGTACGAACAACTCCTTGAGGAGATCGCGACCGACGACACAGACAACGAGGATCACTCGTTCTTCGTGACGCCCATTGACGTCCACTACTGAACCTACCCCCATATCCAACAACACATGTTTTTAGACGAGGGGTCGGTTTCCTAACAATATGAGTGAGATTCCGTCTCTCGGACACTTAGCGGTTCCACTAATCCACATTCCTTCGAACCAGATGGTGATTCGTCGGTACCGCAAACTGAACAAGCGGAACATTCGGACCTTTTTCGATGAAGGACTGTTCAGCCGACATATCCCTACATTCTGGGACAACAATGAAGGACTCATTGAGCAACCGGCTGAAAATCCTGCGCTTCGAGCCGGTGCTGTTGTCATAGCCAATCGGAAGCGGCGGCGGAGAGGGTTACCTGAACTCTCCATCACACAAGAAGAGTTCAAGGAGCAGATGACCGAATTCCATGTAGAGGCCCGAAACAAGTATTTCGCGAACTGCTGGCGCCTCGGGACGCCGGAACTTGATCAGATCTGGAAGGAGTACACGGGGGACGAGGATATGACTGAGGGCTTCGCTTTTGAGACGACGGTGGGACAGTTCATACGCGCACTCCCGACAATCCCGGACGGTGTTGACCCGGACGAGGAGGATTCCGACGGGTTAGATTTCACTGAGACACCGGTCGGGGAGATGTATCCCAGTGATCCTCGGACGGACATGCATGTCGGTGCTGTCCGGTACCAAGTACGAGAACTGCCGAGTGAAGTGCAACCCACAGGATATCAGTCAGCGATTAACTTTTTCAAAGGATCTGGATACGACCATGAGGTTGAATTCCGCTTCCTGTTCAACCCATTTGATTCTGCCAAACTGATTCAGTTTGATAAGGACGCCCGCCCTGTCGGCGCACAACCAGAGGTTGACCAGGAATACCGATACTTTCCGATGGATACGCGTGGAATGGTGAATCGCGTCATTCTCGCTCCGAACGCTGGCGATGAACAACGGGAGCGGATTGAAGACACTCTGGATGAATTGGGTGTCACCTACGGTCAGGGGGAAGAACATGACCTTGAAATCGTCGAGGCAAATGCAGAGGGGCACCCCCTCCATGAGACGCATCCCTACGCGTCTGAACTAGACGGTACAGACAACTACGAAGGTACCGCCGAGAACCTCAATCAGGCACGTGAAGATTTCGTAGACGAGTCGGACCCAGACGTCTGGCCCGTTCTAGACCTCGTCGAACTCACCAGAGAACGGGCAGGAACGATCATCGAAGGGTATCGACACCCGACTGAGAACCCCCGCATCGATATGACTGAATATGGTCACGACGGGTATCAGGCAGTCGTCGTCAACCGGATCTGTGCGAACGGTGGAACGGACGAATACCTGAATGAGTGTGCAGAGGAACGGTTTGGAACCTCCGACCCGGACAAGGAGGAATGACCGATTGACTCCATCTATGCTGCTGATTAAGAATGAGGTACGAAATAACCATGTTAGAGTGGGAGGATTGGGTACGACACACTCACCACGAAAACAATCGTCACAATTACTGGGTTGAACAGGGGGTCGCCTGGCAGGTCACCATCAACCGCACGTGCCCGGTATTCTTCTGGGTCTCGGACTGCGAGGGCGTCGCTCTCCGTCGCTATCGCAAACACTACCAAGAACGGTGTCAGGGAGACGAGCACTGTCCAGGGGGTGATATCCGCCGCCAGGTATCCGAGTGAGAGAATCCACGGCGGGAGCCAGAGAAAGATCGAGAACCCGGAGAGACGGATGAGCTGAGCATCTATCGTTGCAATCTCACCGTGTCGCACCGCTTCTGGCCACACAAAGCGCGTGATTTTCCAGTCGACGGTGGGGTCGGTGCCGCCGAATTTACCGACAGCCCAGTGGCTCCCCTCGTGGAGGTACGGTGAGACCACGATGGTGACGATGTAGGCAGCGATGTAGGCGAAGGGGGTTGCGATATGATCCATGACTGGTGGAAGGGAGTTGAGAAGGTTACTGGCCGGGGTGGTATTCGATGTAGCAGTCACCGCCGTCATCGTAGAAATGTGCCGTCCAACCAGTCGAACCGAGCGCGTCAGCCATCTCCTTAATCTCCGTGTCGTCAACAGCGGTGCCGCCGCTGATCTTCCACTGCACCGAATCGTCCAAGAACTTGAGTGACGCCTTGTGCTGGGTGGCAAGGTTGACTAATGCTCCAGTCATGTCCGTGTGTATAGAAGCGAGGCGTATCAAGTCCCTGGAGAGAAACTGGTAAGACCCGAGTTTCCGTCACATCTCGTATTATTGTGAAGAGTCGGGATGATCTCGCGGCGCTGCGACCCGGGCGAGACACCGTTTGACTACCCAGCAGTACACAGCTGCGACCGGTGTGATAGGGATGTCATCCTCTTGGAAGCGGCCCAGCGAAAGAAATCGACCTGTATTCCATTGCGATTAAGCACGTCGTGCTGACTGGTCATGTGCGAAAGAAGCCGAGTCAAGGGCGATGGATGTGGAGGTTGCGGATGCTGTCCTCGCGTGGCTGGCCATCCGGTCCGAACGTTCGGACCCAGTATAGCCTAACAGAGAAAACACTCAGTTCAACGGTAAATCTGATTCATCAAGCGGGCGTTTCCGTATTGATCGGTGACCGAGGGTTGGGAATACAGACGTATCAGGGTCGTGGGGGAGCGCAATAGCGTCGATACGCCGGTCCGGGTGGTACGGGGAGGTATAGAACAGGATAGCTGGTTCGCCCGGCGCGGCCAAGTTCGAGGCGTTCGCCAACTGCCGAGGCAGGGCAAAGAAGTCGTGGCCGAAGAGGTTGGCCATGGCAGTGAGTTCGAACCCTGGTGTGCGACCGGTGATATCGACGGCGACGATATCGGGTGGCGACGCTCCGCGGTCTTTCTTGTACTCAATGCTGTACCGGGCGTGTTGTAGTGCCGATGCGAGGGTTTGTGGAAGCGTGACCACTGTATTACCCACGTCGATTTGTGGCACGTCCTGCCCGTTGACTGTGATTGTCGTGGTATCGTAACTCGGGCGTTTCCGCGTGACCTCAATACTGTCTTCCCCATTCATGACGAGATCACGGTTCGCATCGGTCGAAAACTCTACTGCATGCCTGAGTTCGAATACGTTCTGGGCAAACCACAACTCGGACGAGAAGTCGCCTGTCGAGAGTAGCAGTTCAGCCCCGTGTTGGTTGCCGAGTTGCTCGGTTAGAATCTCCTCGAACTTTTCGTGTGCACCGGAGGGAACTGGGTGCTGGTCGACGAAATACCGCATATAGCCAGCTACCTCAACAGCGGCGGTGATTGCTGGGACGCCTCCCATCATCCCGTTTGAGATATATTTCTTGGCCTGCACAGCAAGGGCGGTCGTCACGATATAGCTGAACAGCGACTCGTAGTGCTGGTCGAGGTACTGCCAGAACGAGGCGAGCTTCTGTGCCGACACCTCAACACCGATCATGCTCAAGGGAATGAGATTCCCTTCAATCGCAACACTCTGGGAACCGACCGGTCGAAGACGGTATTTACCGCGGAGGTTGACGTGTAGCGTATCGTCTACTCTGTTCGTATATGAGGAAAGACTCGTCACCCAGGTGTGACCATTAAGGGTCGTCTCCAATTCGTACATAGCTCATCTTAGAGAGCGCTAATCGATTCGAATTGATAAGTATTGAGGCCTGAACACCGAACTTCCGGATAAATTGAGCTTCGGATGGTGGATCAGAGCGTGATGTCGTCGAAGAAGTTGGGTACACGATCCAGTACACGTCCCTAAAGCAGGAGGACGCTCAATCCAACGAATCGTTCGACAACTCCTCGATTTTCATCGAAGCTGGGATGTCACACGATACACATACATGGCGTGCGTTCATGAGAAGCTGCACAACCTTGGAATCCCAGACACTGGCCATGCCTGGATATACCGGAAGCATGACGGGATAGTCGACGAGACCTGTCTCAAACTACTGTACATCATCGGCCCAAATCTGAAATCCCCCGGAGCAGCGTTGAAAAACTAACCGTCATTCCCGCTGCATCTCCCCCGCTTGCGGAACTATTTAAACAGCCCTCTTCGTCGGGTTAAGTATGCCAGAGGACTTTCTTGGGAGTATAGAGTTCTCGTCAGAATCAGACGACCGAACTCCCGAGGAATTCATCGATCTAGCCCACGACCCCGACATACTGTATTACCATATCCAGGACTCCAAGCAGAAACTCGACCGAGGGGTCGAGGTAGATACTGATGGGAAAGACGATGAAGTCATCGTCCACTCGAAGGTCGAGGTTTTCCAGTCTGTGATGCAGTATGTGGAAGCGTTCAGTATCTACTATCTCGCCTACATCAAGGGTCGGGAGGACTTAGTAAAGTACCTCATATCCACCTACCCAAGAGAGGTGAAGTCGTTCTACACCAAACTCAATGATGGAGAAGTTGCGGAGTACCTAGACAAACACGATATCGAGGCTGATTACCGGGACCTCTTAGAATCACTGTTTGGCTACCGATTCATCACAGAGGACGTAGACGATGAGCAGTTAGAACAGATAGATCTCGACGAGTTATCGGCAGATTCGATTGATGACCTCGTTGAGCAGTCGGCCGAGATTCTGGATGGCCAGATTCAGGATATCGGGGACTTCTATCTCGAATTCGGGAATGCGTATAACGCAGTCAAACACGGGAATCGGATAATCCCCCAGACAGACAACGAGTTCCAGATATCGAGAGAAAGGGAGGAGGATGTAGATGTCGCGATTGACCTTGATTTCGCGCTCTTTCTTTGCAAGCACGAGGATAAGGCCTACTTGACCGGAATCCCGGTTGACCACCTCCTTGAGCACTCGCTGGACATAGCTGAACGTGTTCACGACCTCTTCACGTATCTCAGGCGAATAGCAAAGGCGGCGATTGAGGAGGAATGTGAGTTCAGCGTTCCGTTCTACGGTCCTTCAGACGGTGAGGACTCACCGCTGAGATGGGTGAAAGTCTGGAATGAGCATAGTGTGCTTATTCTTCCGCGGACAGAGGAGATTGCGGAGCTTCTGGCAGAATCCACATCTGAACGTACCGTTGCCGGTCGTCTCCGTTTGGACGGGAGGACCCTCCAGATAATCACTGAAAACGAAGATTCCGTATCTCCAGAGTATCCTGTAATGGTAACGCTGGAACAGCAGGGGGTTCAGGGGCTGACCCCTCAGCCGCTCTTTGGTCTCAACTTCACGTTCACTCTGAACGTGATCGATGTCGAGCAGTACTACGACCTTCTCGAGCTGGAGGATATCCAGGAGGGGGAGGGTGTCGACAACACAGAGCTCCACGATAAGGATCGAGGGGAAGAGTTCGAGGTAGGCTCGCCAACCTCGTTCAACATTCCCTCCATCTATGATCCGTTTGAACGGGAGGTCATTGAACAGCTGTACTATCTGCAGTTGGTCACAGACACGAAAATCCCGGTCCCTCTCGAAATGGCTGAGTCTCACGCCGAGGTTATCCGGGAGGCGATTGAGGCGGATCTCGAACGGGATGATGCAATAGAAGCTGTTGAAAGTCTCCGCGAAATCGGGGAGGATGCCGTGGTCACTGGAGTCTATGTTGACCGTGTTACTCGAGCGGCGGACAGGTTAGAGTCCGAGCTAGTAGGGAGTATCTGGGGTGCGTTCGATTTCGGGTTTGAGTTCGAGAGCGACGAGATGGCTGAAGAGTTCGAACAGGAATGGGGTGAAGAAGGCGATGAGTTCACCATTGGCCTCGAAGGGTATTCAGGGTCCTTCGACGAGTTAGTTCAGGAGTTGCAGAAGGATGTAGACGATGTCGAACCCTTCATTGACGCTCTATCAATCAGAAACGACAGAACTCAGCCACCGGACATCCTGGTCAATTACTCTATTGGAGAGTGCAGATTCTGGTATACCGAGCACTCCCTTCGTGTCCAGGTCATTGATGAAGAGGCTGGCCACGGCCCCATCGAGTGCGAGCTTTGTGGCGAAGTGACAATGGACGTTCAGACTCATCTATCCGAGGACTGTGAAGCAGACCCGTTCGCTTGAATCCTGTCCAGACTACAAGGGCTAGTCGTCCAGGTCCAGTCCTGCGGTAGGCTTCTCTTCGCCCGCGAACGTCTCCAACAAGTACAGGACGCTGAACCCGAGGTTCTCATGGATCCACTCTTGGTTCGAGTAGATGTCCGTGAAGTCGCCAGTCACGAAATGGCTGATACCAATCTCCTTCTTCAGGAACACGGCATCACAGATCAACGCGATATCCGCCGTGTTCTTCATACGGACCGGCCACTCTTTCAACCGGCGCTCCACATCAGGGTACTCTCGGTCCCGAACCGGTTCCAGATAGACACGGGCCTCAATCTGGTCCTTGTGCTTAATCGACCGCTCCATCAAGACGTCCTTCAGCTTCCGAGCAGCCTCACGTGCCGTCCGCCGAGTGAGCTCGCCCTCCTTCTCGAAATACCACTCAAAGTACTTCTGGAGCCGTGGCCGCACCTCCTTCTCCTCGGACTCTCTCATGTCGAACCGGTCGACGTACTCATCCATCACCGTCTCAATATCCAGCTCCTCGTCCCGGTAGGTTTGCAGCCGCTTCCCGAACTGCCTCAGCTTCAACCGGAGCTTCGCCCGCTTTTCCCCGTACAGGCCTTCGTCCCGGTCTAACCGGATGTCGGCGGAACGCCGACTGTTGTCCCCGGTACTGGAGCAGTACTCGTAGACGGCGTTCTTCCCGGTGTAGATCGTATTGTCGGTGTCGAACAATCGTTTGGCGTCAGGGTACCACCGGTCGTTGATGAAGGTGAGTCCGATAAGGCAGTTGGTGTCTACGAAGTACCGGGTCATGGAGGAAAGGCGGTTAAGAGGTGGGTGAAAGACCGAGGAGGGCGATTGCAGCTCCGTCAGCGGCTTCGGACACTACCTGGTTCCTTTCCAAGTCTGTGTGTAGGCGGGAGCGTTCTCGCTCGATCAGTTCGAGTTCCTTCCGGATGTCCTCTTGGCGGCCTTCGAGGTCCTGCGTGTCCAGTTCCTCAGCGATCTCTTCCGGGGTCAACCCGGTGTTTTCGCGTTGGGCAAGGTCGATGCAGAAGATAGTCCAGAACAATTCGGAGACTTTCAATGCTTTCTGAGGCCTGTATTCCTCGGCGTCAAGTTCTGCGATGACGACCGAATACCAGAGATCTAGGTCCTCCTCCAGCCACGGATAGTCGTCGACCGGGAACGAATCGACGATATCGAAGACTGTGTCGATGACTGCTTCCCAGCTTGAGTCTACTTCAGGGTAATCTGGTTTATCGTCGATAGCGTCACTGAGCTGTTTGTCGAGTCGCCGATAGTGGCGCTGGACGTTGTAAGGCGCGTCCTCATACATGTCATCGGTCAGCCCCTCTGTATTTTGTTCGTACAGACGGTTGAGTGCTCGAGAGAGTGCGAGACGAGCCTTTGTTTCCTCCTCCTGGGGAAGGCTGACCTGGGCAGCTGAACGGCCGCAACGGACTTCTCGGCCACCGTCACTCCAGTCAACTGTAACCGGGGACCCACCGATCTTCGCCATGGTTCCGAACTTGTACCAGAAGTGCTGGATATCCGTGTCCAACCCGACATCATCGAGTTCCTTGTCAGCGAAGTAGAGCAGTTTGTAGAAGGTCTTGGGGCGTAACGGATTCGAGTAGAATCTCTCATCCAAGAGAAGGGCCGTTACCTCCCCTACGCTCAGTGTAGAGGTCATGCTTATTCGAGGCTAACAGCACCCTATCTAATGACTGTATTGAAAACAGTGAATCTGAATCTTGAGTCTCCAAAACCTGGCCAGGCATCCAATTCTTGGCCTGAATCTGGTCA
The DNA here is from genome assembly GCF_024298865.1 of Halorarius halobius. Classification (GTDB taxonomy): domain Archaea; phylum Halobacteriota; class Halobacteria; order Halobacteriales; family Haloarculaceae; genus Halorarius; species Halorarius halobius. The sequence continues at coordinate 159,131 of NZ_CP101164.1, forward strand.
CTGCGACGAAATGATTTAGGTACTCCATTGTGTCCCCAGAGCATAGTGGTGCTCACCAATCTCCTCGGGGAACGCGAGGCCCTTGCTAAGAACTCGGAAATCTACGGCGACAAAGTCCAGGAGTACATGGAGGCGATGGGATACTACATCACAGAAACCTCACCCACCCATGGCGGACTAGTCGACCAGAAATACGAGCTTCCAGAGATCCGGGGAGATCGAGAGGTTTGGGTCGAACTCAAGTGGACCGACCAGCGCCGTCACGGGAAGAAATTCCTTGAAGAGATGGGGAAGTACTTCCTTCACTACATGGACCGGCCTCCTGAGAAACGGTTCGACGTGGCCATCTTCGGGCGGAACCTCGAGAACTTCAACGAGTGGCGGAAGATCTTCGACGTCACCAAGCAGACCGACGAGGCAATCCAGGAGTTCTATGACCGGGTCTGCGAGAACGACAAGCTCTCGGACGATCACCGCAGGAAGATTAAGAGCTATCCGATGGACGATTTCGAGGAGTTCTTGAGTGATACCCACGTCTATCAGGCCGACTACGACTCGCTCTTGATGAAGATCGAGGAGTTCGAGAAGGATGACCGGTTCAAACCGGACTTCTTCCAGCGTGAGGCTGAACCCATCACCGGGAACGAGGAGCTGACCACGAACCTCGTCGAGATAACAGAGTACCCTGAAACCTTGTATATCGGCGATCAGGTAGAGGGTGCGACTCAGCAGGTTGCATTCAAGCTACGTCCCTTCACGGTACCGACGTGGTTCAAGTCGAACAAGGTGTACAGCCTGTTACCGCCGGAGGAAATGTCGAGAGCGGTCAAACAGTTCATCGCTCCAGAGACCGTTGAGGAGACCGGGTTCCGGTCGTGGGTGGAAGTCGACCAGGCGAACGCCGATATCGGGAAACGACTGATCCGAGCCGTTGTCCTCTCCAAGGGTGAAAACCGTGGCTGCATCGCGATAAACTACCGAGGTGACTACCACCTCTACTTCCCTCACGAAGACTCCGAGGAGGAAGTCCGGGAAGAGGAAGGTCGACAGGTCACTAGGTACTTCGGTGACGGAGACTCCCCGTTCTTCCGTCACCACTCACTCCGCATCGACGCCCTCGAATACTCGGGTCAGTACTTCCTTACGCTGAAACCAGCGATCCTGTTCACCTCCAACGGGAAGGAGAACCGTATAACCGGTGAACAAGCCAAACCGTTGCACGACAGGTTCAGCCCCAGTCGACACGGGAACAACCGGAAAACACGGAGCCGGATCAACCACTGGTGGAAAATCCTAGACTATGGGGACTCGAAACAGGACGAGCTGGATATCGGGACTGAACCCGTGATGCTTGATGTCAACAAAAGACCGCCCAGAGACACCGATGAACGGGATGACACCATGCAGAACAAGTGGTTAGGGGAGTTCCAATGAACGAATTCACTGCTGAAGTCCTCGACGAACCTGGCTTGATGTTCGCCAACGGTGAGGAGGCCATCGACCCGCGAGTCGGGTTAATGGAATACGGGCCGAGAACACCCTCTGGTAAGTCCGAGCATCAGGTCATCAACATCGGGTACATCGGGTCTGGCCGATCTCTCGGCGCAATCGAGAAACTGTTCAAGGACATGGAGCTGGCGATCACCGCGGACGAAGACAAATCGAAGCGGTGGAAGCCGCCTTTCCCGGGACTGGGTGAGCGGTCACCGTTGAACATCACGTTCAACACCCAGAAGCGGTGGCGGCAGACGATTACACGAGGGGAGATCCGGGATCTGAAACAGATCCGCAGCCAGAAGGACCGTTTGGAAGAGGCCGTCGAGATCATCAAAATCAATCTCGAAGTCCTATACTCGAAAGAGACGCCGCCTGACGTTGTTTTCATTGCGATTCCTGAAGCGATGTGGGATGCGTGTACTCCGTCGCACCAGGATCATGCGCGGATGCAGTCAGAGACCAGCGACTTCCACAACCGCATCAAGCTGTTAGGGATGGAGGTCGGGGTACCGACGCAATTGATGCAGCCGAAGACCCTCCGCGGTGAGGACGTCCAGGACAAATCCGAGATCGCCTGGAACATCGCGGTCGGAACACTGTACAAGGCACAGCGCGGCCATCCCTGGAAACTAACCGAGCTGGAGGACGGGACGTGCTTCGCCGGGATCTCCTTCTACAAAGAGCGAGGCGGAGACCAATCCCGGACACGGACAGCGATGGCCCAAGTCTTCCTGGAGACAGGAGAGAACTTCATCCTCCGAGGCGACCCCGTCGAAGGAGAGAAGCATGGCCCTGGGAACAACCATCTCGCGGAGGACGACGCCGAGCGGCTGGTCAAGAAGATTCTCAGGCACTACCGTAACCACAAGAAGACCGAGCCGCGACGGCTGGTGCTTCACAAGCGGTCAGAGTTCAGGGAAGAGGAGCGAGAGGGATTCATCAAAGGTGCGGGGAACATTGAGTTGATGGACTTCGTCAAGGTCCGCGAACGGCACCCTGTCCGGGCGTTGAGTTCCGGGATCTATCCGGCGCTTCGAGGAACGATGGTCTCCGCACCGAACAACGAGGAGCATTACCTGTACACAAAGGGGTACATCCCGGCCTTGTCGACGTATCCAGCCTCGAATATTCCCGAGCCTATCGTGGTCAAGCCGGATCCAGAAGTCAGTGATTCTTCGCCACAGAAACTGTGCCGTGAAATGCTGGCGTTCACGAAACTGGACTGGAACACTTCGGACTTCTGTACGAAGCTCCCGGTCACGATCGGGATCTCGGATGCTGTGGGGAACATCCTGGCTGAGGCTGAAGCCCAGAACACGAGTCTCGATATCCATTATTATCACTACATGTAGCAAACCGGGCGAGTTACCCTACCCCAACGAAGACAGTAGGCCGGTATAGAACTCACAGACAGTTATACAGCCTTTTAATGGTCCCACCCCCGGCAATTAGTAGGGTCAGGCCACCGAAGATCCAGATAAACTAGGCGATGTAAATCACAGGCTCCGGTGCCAACCCGATTTGAGTGAAGTACGTGTACAATCAACCGGCTTCCACGATATGGATCGCTGAGTGAACTCTGCACATCGCAGCGATCGTCATCGGGAACACTAGAATCGATATCAACCCGAGGTCCGACCCGATGAGCAGGTGACTTTCACCATCCAAATACTGGTGCCGTATCTCCCCAGGTATTGGCAAACCTAGCTCTGTGATCGATGAGCGGCTAGGGCACCATTATTCTGAAAATCACGACTACAACGACTACAGACGGGCATATTGTTGGTAGCCCTGTCTTGGTATTTAAGACTCCGTATCCCTACCCTTCGCTGGCTTTCCCGGCGTACTTCGAGGTCACTTTCCCCCGGCTATCTCGATATATAATGTAAGTGTACGGACCATGTGGGCAACCCTTGCATCCTGGTCCACACGGGAGCTTCCGTATCTGGACGTGCCCATATCGAGTCAATTCGCCCTCTGAGAGTTCCTTCAACTCGTCCGTACTCATCTCTTCGAGTTCTTCTTTCGCCGCACGCCGCTTCTTGCGGGAGAGGTTCTGCGGTGGCTTCTCGTCTGCGACCTCACCCTCTCCGGCCGTTTCATTCGGAGACACCGGCCGTTCCTTGTGCTCGATGAGTTCCTCGCAGTAGTCGGTGACTCGCTCTAGATCGTACACGGTCTGTGCCTGCAGGGGCTCCCACACGCGCTTTGCCAGCCCTTCCGGGGGTGCAGGCATCTCTTCGCCCCTCTCTTCGGGACTGGCGGGAGCGCCAGCGTCGGGGTCAGGTTCGGGCATGCGTTATCCTACGCTACCTTCATACTAATAACGTAACGTAGGGTCGGCAAACCACACCCAGTTTGTCGTCTCCCGCTTCGGTGGAGGGACTCATCCTGATGGATACTACCACGACCGCACAACATACCCCCGCCACCAGCGACGTCGACGCCAGTATCGCCGCCACCCGCCGTGTGCAACATCTCACCGCCGTCGCCCGAGACGCTATCGACGACCCCAGAACCCTCGATGGGGACGCACTTGCGAAGGCCGTCGTCCGAGCACTCCACGACGCACACCCTCACATCCGATTCGAGGACGCCCTCGAGCTCGCTGTGATCGTCGAGACGCCTCCCGCCGACTCGTCGACGGTGGAAGCCATCGAATATATTGTCGCAGACATCTGTTCTCATCTCGACGAGTGGAACCGCTTCGAGCCACCGGCAATCCCAGGACAAGCATGAGTGGCGACAAATCGCTCCTCGAACAGCTCCCGCCCGAGAAACTCCTCGATACACGGAATACGCGGGTTATCACACCTGCAATCGAGATGATGGAAGAGGTCGCGACCGTTGAACTATACATTGAGCACGAGCGGGCGAACCGTGACCGAGCGGGTATCATTCACCACCTTACCGAGCAAATCGACGCCATCTACGAGGAAAACGGCGAGATCCCGCTTGGAGAACAGGACCAGGAACAAGAGCCGGAAGGCGAACATGGAGGAGCCAACGTATCCACCGACGATGTCGAGACGGTTTCATCGATGTCGCCACCGGAAGAGCTGCTTGCGTACATCCACGACCTCGAGAGTGAGTCAGACGAAGAGATCGCCTCATCGCCCGCGCCACCCACGTGGGATGAGCTTTAACACTCATTTTGTTAACCCCCGAAATCCCGCGGAGATACGTACATAGAACTGTCATACCCGGTGATTTCTCCGTATGTTCTTAACCTCATCCCGCCCGTATCTCTACCTAGTCGAACGGCGAGATATGTCGACTGTCGTCACAGCGGAACATCGCCAGACGACCTACAACAAAAAACAGGATTCAACCCATGAAACACAACCAGGTTGACACCACAGAACCAACCGAAACCGACTCCAAATCCCCTGAACAACTGGCTGTGAAGCAACCACGTCCAGACGTCCTCACCGGCGTCACGCAGCGCGTCCAGACCGGCTACGGCAAACTCTATGTCACTATCAACGAGGACGCCGATGGCCGGCTCTTTGAACTCTTCGCGAATATTGGGACCTCCGGCGGATTCACCGCCTCCTTCACCGAGGCGCTCGCAAAGACTGTTTCCACCGGACTCCGTTCCGGTGTCGACCCCGAGGAGATCGCTAGCGAACTCCGAGGCATTCGCTCACCGAAGGTTGGGTGGGACAAGGGCGATAAGACGCAGTCCATCCCAGACGCCATCGGCCTCGCGATGGCGCGCTATCTCCAGGGCGATCCCGACCTCGACTATCCCCACCAGCAGAACCTCGTGGAAGCGGTCGGAGAAGACGCCACGGCCGCACACAAAGCCGACGGCGGCACGGTCACCGGCCAGGAGGCGAACTCGAACACGGACGGCAACAGCCACGATGGTGACTGGGGAGACGGCAAGCAAGAAGACGCGACTGCTGCACTCCTCGAAGCCGGCGCATCTCCCGAGTGTCCAGATTGCGGGTCGATGTCCCTGTACTACTCGGAGGGCTGCAAAACCTGCCGAGCTTGTGGCTGGTCAGAATGTTAATGACGTAGTCCAAACAGTTCGTCCCGCTAGTCCCACACCATCTCGGGTGGGTTGCTCGTCGCCCGCTTGCTGTCCGAAGACGGCTTCGTTGCCTCTGCTTCCATCTCAGGTTCGCCGAAAAGCTGTCGAATCGGGTGGCGCAGCGTCGCCAGTCGTCCGAGGTCTCCCTTTCGGTAGTCCACTGCCCACGTCCGCGTGTTTCTCTTCTTGTCGCGTCGAGCGACCACAATTTTCACTGGACCATACGGCACTTTGGCGATGGAGATCCAGCTCTCACACAGCTCCGTGCCTCGGAAACTCAGGGATGCTCCGCCGACCCAGTGTGCAACCTGTTGGTCTGCACTCCCCGAGTCAAACCACTCCTTTGTGTCCTCCATAAACGCCTCAAATCGCTCGGGAAACTCGCTCCCGATGTGGACGATCATGTACTCGGGATTACCCCGCTCGGTATCCTTCTTCCACCACTCAAGGAAGATGTGGTTCGACGGCGAGCGGAGGATGTTGATCCACGCCCGCTCACGTCCCTTCCCATGGAGGGAGACTGCGTCGATTTTCTCCCATCCCTCGGGGGATACGCCCTTATCGTAGTATCCCCGAAGCGGCGGGATCACTTCGAGCGCGTGAGCTCGCAAGTACTTCGCAGGGAACGGAATCTCCACCATCACCTCGGGCTGTTCCAGCGGGTCCATCAATCGCTGCACGCTCTCTGGGTAGCCATCGACACCCTCTACGATGGGCACAGCATGGGGCCACGGCTTCTTCACGCGGTGTTCCACGAACTTCATATCCTGCCCCTCAAAGTCCGACTGATACGCCCAGAACACCGAGTACCCCGCTTTCAGGTAGTCCCACGAAATCGAGTCGATCTCCTTGTCGTCGTGCTTGTGCTGAATCTCGACGATGAATCCTTTCCCGAATGGATAGAACTCCTCAGAGAACGTCGCGACCACGTCCGCAATCCGGTCGGTCCCCGGAATGGTGCGCTCGTGATCGACGGTTGCTGACTCGAAAATCTCACGGAGTTTCATCGCCGCGATGGTCTTGAGTTTGGCGCGGAGGTTCGATTCGCCAGCACACTCTGACCCAGAAGGGTGGACAAAGTGCTTCGAGACGAATCGCCCACGGTTGTAGTGCGATCGTCGGAGGAACAGAGGTTCTTCACAAAGTGGACAGAGAATGTCGTCATCGTCCTTGACGTCTAGGGAGAGTACCCGGTCACCGTTCGGCCGCATCGCGAGGTATGGCATGGAGGAGGGTTGTTGGAGGGAGTGTTTTCGTGGTAGTCGCTCATATTCTAGTACGCGCCGTGCGGTAAAATAGCGCTCGGGGTGTCAAACTACCAACCCCCGAAAAACCGCCCGTTTGTCGCAGAGGCCAACTGTCCTACGTAACAGTTCTAACAGCATAACCGATGTCGTAACGTAGGGCAAATCCTCCTGCCAATCGAACCGACCAGCACCTCCCGCCGATTTTGTCTCCCCCGGGAGCGCAGAGGGGCGACACCAGAGGCACACATCCGCCTGCCGTGTGCAGCATCTCGACGAGCCGTTGCCCCGTGGAGATCGAGATCCCAATGGCTACAGCAGCATCTGATTCTAACCCAGCAGAAGACTCGACACCATCTATTGAGAACGCCGCAATCCGGCGTGAGGGCCGGGCGCAGACACAGAAGATGTCCGTCGCGTTGCTCCGACAGGGCGGCATCTACGAGGTCAGATCAGCGTCCGGGGGCATCTACGAAGTTGACGTACTCCAAAGAACCTGTACGTGCCTCGATGAACCACCGGAAGGTGGTGGGTGCAAACACTACAGGCGCGTTCGTACTGACATTCAAGCCGGCCTCGTCCCGCGACCCGATGGGAAGCTCCCAGACACCACTCAATTAGCGTTGACCGACGAAGAGATACATGCGATTCGGTCGGCGGAGGCCACCATCGTCAAACAGTATCTTCTTGATGCTCTCCTAGCTCGCGAACTCGAACGCGCCCAGCTCGACCAAGAGATTCACGATCTCGAATTCCTCGTCGAAGTTCTCTTGGAGGTCGGCGTTTCGGAAGGATACGATCTCAATGAGAGTCGGACACCCTTACCAGACACCTCTTAATTCATGTCAAATAAATCAATACTACGGCACTTACCGGAGACGTCTGCTGCGTAGTGGCCCGTACTCCTCCAAAAGTACCGGCCACGGGGAACACCCTCCAAGAAGTGCCTGAGTGACAGAATCCACTTCCTTTCGAGGGGAGCGAACCTGTCACTCATCCGCGCAGACGTTCCTGACCGGGCGTCGTAGTCTTGTAAGATGTGAATGTACACACTTACCTGATATAACCTTTGGCTCTAAACCGGCATCCTCGAGGCTATTCGTCTCCTTCCGCCCCGGAGGCGTTTGCATCAGACGCGAACTCATGGGATTATCTCGATAAATATACGTTTCGGCGAGATTCTCCTCGTCATCCAGAATCGAGACGGCGGAGACACCCTCGAAGCCTTCCTTCGCGCTCCCGGAGGCGTGTTCAATCTATTACTTGCGTACGAGGCATCCCCGAACGAGCCTGCCGACGCCGAGAAGATCATAAAGCGCCTGCTCACCTCCGGCTGGCTGTACGAAGTCGACAGCGAGCTCCGGATCACCGATCCAGCGACCTAACTCGCCCACATCTGATTAGTTCCTTTTGTCGTTTCTATTTCCCAAGATGGGTACGGGACCATTCACACTCTGGGGGGTATACAGTTCTAATTCAGATTTTATCCCTCTGTGTCCCGCGACCGCGGATCGATCTAATTCATATACCTAATTCACCTACCTAATCTGTTTCTCAAGATGATTGATTCCATTACCTCCACTCAACC
>NZ_CP101165.1 GCF_024298865.1 Halorarius halobius
GAGAGGGGTTGATACTGCTGAATAGCATGAGTGGCTCAGATAGTACGAATAGTATAGATAGTACAGATAGCCCGAATAGCCCATATAATTCGATACAGACCGACGGGAACTCTCGGGCGGTTTCGGTGTGTATGCTGAAGGGGGGTGTCGGCAAATCGACGATCGCTGTCAACCTCGCTCGACAGCTGGCCGCACAGGACCACGATGTGCTCCTCATCGATCTTGATCCGAACGGCCACGCATCCGTCGGTTTAGGCTTTGACGACCAGTATCACAACACCGAGGAAACCATCGGTGATGTCTTCTTCGACGATGCTGACCCGACTTCTGTTGTCTATGATACCAGCTACGAGTTCGATATTCTCCCGTCCAGCGAGGACTTAGAACAGGTCGAGCGGGAGATCGTCGTGGGCGACGTGTTCCAACCCTCTGCGCTGCTCAAGCGGGAAGTCGTCGACCCACTCCTGGGGGACACGTACGACTATATCGTCACGGATTCGCCGGCGTACCGGTCCCGACTCACGGACAACGCGCTCGTCGCGACGGCGAATCTGGTGCTTCCGCTTGCCCCCGGGAACGAGGCGATGGCCGGCCTAGAGCGGACCATCGAGCGACAGATATCACCGCTTCGGCAGCATATGGACGTCGACGTCCTGGCGCTAGTTCCGAATATGCTGAGCGGCCGTATCGACCAGCAGACACAGGATCGCCAGCTGCTTGAACGCCTCAATTCGCACGATAACCTCCAGGACCGCATCCCGAACTTCGCACGAATCACGGACTGGGAGGCCGTCGATGCCGGCGACCTCAGCCCCTCACCGGGCATACGGGACCGAACCAGCATCACGAAAGCCTACGGCGAGCGCAAACCGCTGCTGGACTACGATCCCGACTGTGACCAGCTGAAGTGTTTTGACGAGTTAGCGCACATCGTCGAGGCCGGGGAGGTGGTCCGCTATGGCTGAGGACGATCCGTTCGCCGACCTGGGGGAGACGCTCGAGGATGAACCGGATGACGAACCACAGGATACGGATGAGGCGACCGAATCGGAGACGACCGAGGAGACCTCTGCTCGGGACTCGGTCGAGCCGCGGGACCCGATGACCGATACTGCGTTCAGCTACGAGGCTGCCAAACAGCGCCCCTTCTACGCTCGTGAGGCTACGATCGAGGACTTCGACTCCTGGCTGAAGTACGAATTAGAGCGGGAACTCAACCAGCAGGGATACCAGAACATCGTCGTTCGAGAGATGACTGATGCTCTCCTACGAACTGTCGTGGAGGAAGACCTCGTTGACGAAGTGACCGACCGATTCGAACAAGCCCGCGAGTCTGCTTCTTCAGAATCGACTGAATAGTGTGCTATTCTAAAATAGAATACTATTCTACAATATCTTAACAGCAGCCTCAGAGGTGCCGAATTCCTCCTCAGTACGGTGGACTCAGCCGGGACCGCCGGCTCAGAGAAGTTGAGACTGGTGCTCTCAATGCATGAGTGCTGAGCGAGCATCAGCCGCCGTCCACTCACTACTCGTAGCTCTCGTCAATCGCGTCGACAAACTCCTCGACGCGCTGTGACCCGACGAGGATTGAGCGTCCGTTGGCTCGCTGAATCCATACCCCTCGGTTCCCACTGACATTGTAGGCGAGCTTCCCCGGCACCCAGCGAATGCCCCACCCGCCAAACTCGCGAAGTGGTCGGTACGCTCTCGGCTCATACTGGTCGATCTCCCCCCAGGTGATCCGTCGGAACGACCAATGAAGCGGCCACATCCTGATGTAGATCCCGTCGCCTCTAACCTCGGTTTCGAGGCGAAGACTGTAGAGGAACGCAGCGACGGCACCGACGATTGCGAGGCCGGGCCACGTGACGGGCCCGAACACGAGCATGAGCAGCGCCATCCCACAGAGAAGGGCCCAGAGCCATCGCTGTCGAAACTGCTGTACTTCACGGTAGACGGGTGTTGAGGACACGCTTTGCGCTTCGAACGAGGCGCTTCCGGGTGATGAGACTACCGACGGGCTACCAGAACCGACACGTCGTCCCCTGTTTCGATACCCGGTACGGCGCCGTTCTGCGGTCCGCTCGTTAGTCTTCGGGCGTTCACACGCTCTGTGGTTCTATCGACGGAACGCTTTTGCCCGCGTCCTGCGAAGTCTTCCCATGACTTCGGCCGCGCCTTCAACCGCCGACGTGCTGGAGACGGTCGACGCCCTCGGCCCGCCCGGCACGCCGGTGACGACCCCCGAGGTCGCCGAGGGATTCGACTGCACGCAGCGGACCATCTACAACCGACTCGAGGCCCTCGTCGAGGAGGGGCCACTCCTGACGAAGAAGGTCGGGGCCAACAGCCGCGTCTGGTGGCGCCCCGTCGACGCTGCTCTCCGACGAAACGGTGGCCCCTCTGCCCCCGGTGTCCCCGTCTCACTCCGAGATGGACAGTCCCCTCCGTACACCGCCGACGGCGAGATGGCCGAACGAATTCGGGAGTTCGACTGGACCGAAACGCCGCTTGGCCCGATCGAGGAGTGGCCTGCGGAATTACGGACCGCGGTCGACATCATGCTGGGGGCGGACGAAGCAATTGGCATCTACTGGGGTGACGACCTGACGCTACTGTACAACGATCTCGCGGGAGATGTCATCGGGAACAAACACCCTGACGCGCTCGGCCAGCCCGCCCGGGACGTGTTCCCGGAAGCGTGGGACACGCTCGGTCCGGTCCACGAGCAGGTGATGGCCGGAGGCGGGGCAACTCGACTCGAGGAACTGCTGCTGCCGCTCGAACGGACCGACGAGATTGAGGACATCTGGTGGGATACGAGTTACAATCCGATACCGCTCGCCGACGGGTCGGTCGGTGGCGTGTTCAACGTCGCTGTCGACGTCACCGAACGGGTACGTCTCGAGAACAACCTCCGCGAGTCCAAAGAGCAGCTCGAGGTCGCCCTCAACGCAGCGGGGATGGGAACCTGGGAGTGGGATCTCGAGACCCGAACGGTCGACGGTGACGACAGGATGCTGTCGCTGTTCGACTTGCCGCCCGCCGACGAGCCGGTCCCGGTCGAGCGGTTCCTCGCGAAGGCGTCCGACGCGGGTGCTGACCATGCCGAGGAGACGATGGCGTCCGCGTTCGACCCGGGCGAAGAGGTTCAAGACGAGGTCGAACTCGAAGGGGTCGATCCGCCTCGCTGGATCTCCTGGCGGGGCCGAGCGTCCGAGGACGACCCGACAGTTCTCCGTGGCGTCAGTTTCGACATCACCGAGCGCAAGCAGGCCGAGATCGAGCGGGAACGCGCCATGGACGCCCTCCAAGAGAGCGAGGAGCGCTACCGCACGCTGTTCGATTCGCTCAACGAGTCCATGCAGGAGGGGTTTTGCGTCGTCGAACTGCTCGAGGAGGGCGAGGCCCCCGACGAAGCCTCGAATCGGGACGAAACCGCCGCTGACCGGAGTGAGCCGGGTGACTACCGCTTCGTTGAGGCAAATCCAGCGTTCGAGGAACTGACCGGGCTGACCGACGTGGTCGGGGCCCGTCGGTCCGATCTGGACGGCGACGGCGACTTCCCCGGGTTTGACCTCTGTGCCGAGGTCGCTCGGACGGGCGAGTCCCGGCGGGTCGAGACGACCGGCGAGCCACTCGTCGACGGGTGGTTCGATGTCCGCGTGTTCCCGTACGGCGGCCCGGGCAGTCGGCAGGTCGCGGTTCTCATCGACGATATCACCGGGCGCAAGGAGGCCAACGCAGCGGTGCGTGAGAGCGAACGGCGGCTCCGACTCGCGACCGGCATCGCGGACATCGCCGTCTTCGAGTGGGACCTCGAGACAGATCGGGTAAGCGGGAACGAGCGAATGCACGAGCTGTTCGGATACGACGAGCACGAGACCATCGTCGGTGAAGAGTTGCTCGAGGAGCGCATCCATCCGGACGACATCGAATCAGTCACCGACCAGCTAGAGGAGGTGTTCGAGCCCGCCTCGGACGGGACCTACGAGTTCGAGTTCAGAGCGAGGCGTCCCGACGGGAGCGACCGGTGGGTGCGCACGCACGGCGAGGTGTTCTTCGAGGACGACGGGAACGACCGGCGGGCGGTTCGCGTCCACGGAACGGGGATCGATATCACCGAGCAGAAACAGCGCGAGGAACGCCAGGAGTTCCTGCTTCGGTTCAGCGATGCCCTGCGGGCACAGCCCGATGCGGAGTCGATCAAAGAGGAGGCCGTCGAACTGCTCGCAGAGCATCTGGACCTCGACCGCTGCTGGATCAGCGAGGTGTTCGAGGAACAGGGGTATTCCACGGTCGGCCCGGAGCAGATTCGGCCGGACCTTCCCGAGATGGGGGGTGTGTTCCAGCTTTCGGAGTACCCCGAAACGATGCGGCAGCTCGCGACGCAACCGATGGTCGTTGAGGACGCGACCAACGATCCACGCTTCTCGGACTCCGAGCGGGAGCTGCTGGCCGGCTATCACCTGCGGTCCCTGCTGGTCGCACCGCTACGGAAGGGCGAGGAGGACGTCGTCTGGGCGCTCGCAGCCGCCAATGCCGAGCCACGCGACTGGACTGACGGTGAGCGGGCGCTGCTGGAGGATGCCGCCGAACGGACGTGGGCGGCCGCGGAGCGCACTCGCGCCGAACAGGCACTGGCCGAGTCCAATCAGTCGCTCGAACGACTCAACGACGCGAGCCGCGAGCTGATCGACACCGACCCGGAGACGATCAGCGATCGCGTCGCCGAACTCGTCGTCGACATCCTCGACGTCGAGTACGCCGCACTCTGGGGGTACGACGCACAGACCGGCGACCTCGAACTGGACTCCGAACACGCAGCCCCCGGAACCGACTTCGATGCGATTCGTCCGGTGGCGGTCTCTCACGAGCAGGTTTGGGAGACGTTCGTCGGTGACGAGATCGACGTCGAGAACGCGCTCGACGTCGCCGACGGCGACCCGTGGCCGTCCGGGCTGGGCAGTCGGGTGTTCGCTCCATTAGGCCGGCACGGTGTCGTCTGTATCGGCTCGGAGGATTCCGAAACGTTCGACGATCGGCTCCTCGACCTCCTGCAGATGGTCGTCTCGACTATCAAGACCGCGTGGGACCGCGCCGAGAGCGAGCAGGAGGTGGCACGCCGCAACGAGGAGTTGACCCGCCTCGACCGGCTCAACTCGCTCATTCGCGAGATCGACAAGGCGCTCGTGGCTGCCGACACGCGCGAGGAGATCGACGAGGCAGTCTGCGAGCGACTCGCCAGCTCCGACCTCTACGAGTTCGCTTGGGTCGGCGAGCACGATCCGGCGACCGGCGTGGTCGAACCGCGGGCCTGGGCCGGTGTCGACAGCGCCTACCTCGAGGACCTCACGATCACGATCGAGGACAACCCGGCTAACCGGGATCCGGTCGCTCGTGCCGTCCGCACTGGCGACCTGCAAGTGGTCGCGGACATTGCCACGAGTAGCGACTTCGCTCCCTGGCGAGAAGCGACTCTCGAACGCGGTGTCCGATCGCTGATCTGCATTCCGCTCGTGTACGACGACGCAGCGTACGGCGTGTTGACCGTCTACGCCGACCGTCCTCAGTCCGACGAGGACGAGCGAAATCAAGACGTGCTCTCTGAACTCGGCGACACGATCGCACACACGCTCAACGCCAGGGAGACGCGAGCGACGTTGCAGACCGACAGCGTCGTCGAACTCACGCTCCGATTCGAGGACGCCGACACGCCGCTGGTTCGTCTCGCCAGAGAAGCAGCGTGTACCATCGAGCATCAGGGGTTCATCCCCCGCGCCAGCGGGAAGGCCGATGTGTACTTCATCGCCCGTGGCTGCTCACCCGAGGAGCTTCAGGCCACAGCAGAGCGCTCGCTCGCGTTCGACGACCTGGACTGTCTCACCGACGGGGCAGATGGGCCATTGTTCAGGGCGCGAGTGTCCGACCCGACGCTTGCCGCACGCGTCACTGACGAAGGGGCCGTCGTGCGCTCGATCACCATCGACGCTGGCGTTGCGACCGTCGTTCTCGACGTCCCCCATACGGTAGCGGTCCGCGAGTTCCTGGATCGGCTCCGCCAGTGGAATTCAGACTTCGAACTGCGTGCTCGCCAGTCGCGTGAGCGGCCGCTGAAGACGCGGCAAACCTTCACGGCTGCCCTCGAAGACCACCTGACGGACCGACAGCGGGAGGTCCTGCAGACGGCCTACCTGAGCGGGTTCTTCGAGACGCCACGGGTTAGTAACGGACAGGAGGTCACCGAACTGCTCGGCGTCTCACAGCCGACGTTCTCCGAACACCTGCGGGCAGCCGAACGGACCCTGTGCGAGGTCCTGTTCGAGACCGCATCGCACACCGAGTCACTAAGTTAGATACGGGCGAGTTGTCTGACCCTTATCTCTCAAACATGCTTGGGGGGGGAGTTTGTAAGATGAGGGTCAGCGCTTTCCCACCTCCATCGTCTTTCACCTGTTATGAGCCGGAGGTGCCCTTCATGGGACCGACGTCTCTTCGCTGAGAACTCATCACACGAGGTTCGATAACTAATGGATCGACCCGACAACCACGAGGCGAAAGAGGCACGCGGGGTACTGACTGTCGAGGAACGCGAAACGCTTCGCACCGCCCTCGAAATGGGGTATTTCGACGTGCCGAGGGCAACGACGCTCGTCAACCTCGCCGACGAACTTGGCAGGTCAGATGTCACGGTCTCACAGCAGATTCGCCAGGGGATGGGGACTGTCCTGCGATCCACGGACGTCCTGTCCGACCCGGCCGTCACCGCCGATGGCGGCACCGACCGTTCGCTGGATCAGATGTTCGATGCACTCAGACATCCGTATCGCCGACGCATTCTCTTGCTCGTCAGCGAGCACAACCCCCGTGACGAGGACGAGTTCTCCGTCGAGGACCTCGCCACCGAAGACGACGACCTCGAGTTGCTCACGACGGAGCTATATCACGCACACCTACCGAAGCTCGCCGAATCGGGATACATCGAGTGGGACGAGGACACACAAACGATCCGACGTGGCCCAAACTTCGACGAGATAGCGCCACTCCTCCGATTGATGCACGACCATCAGGACGAACTCCCCCACGGGTGGCCGTGACCGGTTCTACACCGCAATCTCCATCTGTCTCATTAATCAACCGTTGACAGGTTCGTTAGCCGTCGATCGTGATCGAGCCGCCAGATGTGACCGTGATCGTGTAGCCGTAATAGCCGAACCGAATATGCTGGTCCGGGTCGTCCGACTCGTGGAGATTTTCGAGAATATCGGGCCCGATCGAGTCGTAGAGCGGTGGCAGGTCGGTCGAATTGATCCCCTCTCGTTCCGCCACTGCGTCGATGATTGACGATGCGGGGAACTCCGCGTCGTCGACTTGAGCCGTCGTTCGGCGCGCGATTTTCGTGATCTCGAGCTCCCACGACTCGTCGCTACCGTCGTCGACGACTGGCCAGCCGCCTCGAACGTCGACACCGTTCGCGGCGGCTTCTGTCACGAGCCGCTGGAGTGCCTCGTGAAACTCGTCCTCGGTGGTAATGGCGAGCGGAGGCCCGTCATCTGGAGAATCCCCGGGGTTATCCATATCTCTGATTTGGGATGGCCAACGATAAACTCTGACCCCGAGGGTGTGTACATACGCACCTATTGCGGGTCCCGTGTACGTTTTCTCGCGATGGTCGGATATACACCCGATCGGTCGAGTACTGTTGGTCACCGGAGCGCTTTGGCCGTACGAGAAACAATATAGCGAAATACAGTTTATAAAATATTTATTCGGCGATTTTCATAGTACAGAGCCCTTTAGACGCTGAAATTGCCGAAATAGAACTATGCTCAAATTGGCCCTGATTATGCCAATAATCACGACCACTTTGAAGTATCCCGCCGCCGTCGGGGAAGCACGAAACGTGGAACCGCACGAAGAGAGCCTTGAACCCGGGGAAAAGCCGGCGAACACCGCCATCCTCCAGTCCGTGTCGAGGACCCTGTCGATAAGACCTAATAGCTTCTAATACAAACCAATACTCAAGATGCCCATCTCAAAAGACGAGTTCCGCTCTATCGACGAGGACGGGCCGTCGCTTCCCGATCTCGCGCCGGACACCACACAGGGTGCAGTCTATCGCTTCCTCCTCGAGCACGCCGACCAGGCGTTCCGCCAGCGGGAGATCGTCGACGCCGTCGACGTGCCCGAGGGGAGCGTCGGCCCAACGCTGAAGCGCCTCGAAGAACACGGCCTCGTCGAACACCGTGACCGGTTCTGGACGATCGCCGACGCCGAGCACGCGGTCGCGTCGGCAGGGATTCACGGCGCCGCCACAGCCGACGACATCGACGGCGGATTCTCTGACGACGATGTCGAGGCCTGGATGGAGACCGCAGTCGACCCCATCGACTCAACAACTGACCAGGCAGACGAGGAGTCGTGATGCCGGATGGCTGACCGCGGAACTGTCGTCTGGGCTCCTGATCCGTTCAAAACGGATGGTGGGAATCCCCGGCCGTGGCTGGTTGTTTCCGGCGAGCGGATGCCTTATCCCGACGAGGAGTCGATCGCCGTCGCGTTCACGACGCAGTCCCACCACGCCGGCAGCTTCGCCGTGCCGAGCGAAGCGTGGGTTCGCGGGGAACCGGACCAGCAGAGCTACGTCCTCCCCTGGACTGTCGCCACACTGAAAGACGACCTCCACGTCGTCGGCCGGCAGGGCTCGGTCACCGACGAGTTCACCGACCAGGTTACGACGGCCACGATCTCCTACTTGGACAATTCGGAGGGTTCTGACTCCGCATGATCGACGACACCACCGGACAGGAACCTGGAGCACGGCCGTTGCGGAGTTCCTTCGACCGCTATCTCCAAGACAAGGGCAAGGGGCGCGGCGGCGAGGGTGGAAACTACCGCCGGAACGCCGCCCGCGAGCTCGATCGGTTCGCTGAGTGGGCCGCCGGCGAACGCGGCGACGAGGATTGGACCGGGATCACTCCCGAGGACGTCGACCGCGATCCAATTTTCGCCGACCTCAACGAGCGAGTTTTCCGCGAGTACGCTCGGCACCTTTCTGGTGACCGGGGGCTCAAGCAGAACACGGTCCAGACCTACTACGCATACATCTCGGCGTGGTGTGGCTGGTGCGTCAACGAGGGGTATCTCGAAGCACACTACGCCCAGCGGGCGAGCGCGACCGCGCCGCTCCCCGACGACGACGGACGGAAGCCTGGTGACCAGCAGGCCTGGACGCCCGAGCAGCGACACGCCCTCACCCGACACGTCGACGAGCAGGCGCGTGAAGCCATCGAGGCATACACCACCCTTCCCGGTGACGTGGATTCTCTCGACAAGCAACGAGCCCGATACGTGGCGCTGAAGGCGGCTCGCGACCGGGCGCTCGTGGTCGTCCTCGCGTACACAGCTGTCCGTGTGGGAGAACTCCTCCGTGATTCTGACGACCCGCGACGCCGTGGCGTCCGGTGGGAAGACATCTCTCTTGAAGACGGAAGCATGGACGTCTATCGCAAGAAGCAGCAGTGGGACGCTGCGTCCCTTCCTGATCCCGTTATCTCCCCGCTGCGGAGCTACCAGAAACTGATGGACCCGCCAACGGACCGGTGGCCCGTGTTCCCGACGTTCGACCAACGGAGCTTGGCGAACGTAGTTCGAGAGGAATTGACTGATCGGGGCGAACACGCCGAGGCTATACAGGAACGGCGAGACGCCTACACGAGGGATTTGCTATTGGCGCTTGAAGAGGATATCCGCCCGGCATCGATTACCACCGATGGCGCTCGTTCGATTCTTCGGCGGCTCACGGATACAGCTGGTATAGAGATCGCTCATCCGAAGCACGAGTATCTCGCTCCACACGGCGGGCGTCGCGGGATGGGCGAGGTCCTCGTTCGGGCCTTCGGGTACACAGTCGCCGCCCGGTATCTAGACAACTCCGAGGAGATGGTTCGGGAACGGTATTCCCACATCGAAGCCGGAGAACTCGGCGACGTAGCGACCGAGGCCCTCGACGAGATAGATCCAGTTTCAGGAATTGGCGACGACAGTTAGCTCTCCCGTCCTGATCGACGATATCCCTCGTAGAGGGCCGGCAGTCCCAGCGGGAGTGCTAAGGCCCCGAATCCGATAAGTACGTACTTGCTTTGCTGTTTTCGCTGGATAGTGAGGAGCGTGGCTACGACGCCGAGAAGCGCGATTGCGTAGGCTGCGTTGCTCCAGATGACCTCGTAGGTCGAACAGTACAGCCAGCAAACGAACGTGTAGGCGGGGGCATTCCAGGTCGGTGGGTGAAGCTTCGGCCAGAAAAACCGACAGTACGTGGTCCAAGCCAGCATTGCGACAGTCGGCAACCCTACGAGCCACACCGCTGGTCCCCGATTTGAGTCACCGTATCGCTTGTATCCCGCTAGGAACAGGGCCGGAAAGCAGAAAACCCACAGCCAGATTCCAACCGTGTAGGTGATGGGCCAGTGTTCGATTCTCGGTTGCGTGAGTGGGAGTTGCAGCGACTGGGGAAGCGTCGCCCACGGGAATGACGGGTCGGGAACGGGATTCGTGAACAGGGCGACGAGACAGAGAACCGTCCCGAGTACCAGTCCATAGAGCCCAGCCGTCGTGTATTGCTGTATCCGAGCCGGGAGTGACGGTGGTGTTTCTCCGACGGTGTCCATAGATGGATTTCGAGTTAGGAATCTTGTTCGAGTGCCTCTTTCCGCTGTTCGTACTCTTCGTCCGTGAGATCGCCACGAGCGTAGGTGAGTCGGAGTTCCTCGAGGGCTTGATCGGTCTCGCTATTCGAGGTGGCCACCGCGCGATAGATGAGGTACCCTGCGCCGACGATGGCAGCGATGAACAGAAGCTGCATCAGTAATCCGACGAGGACCATCCATCCGGGGACTGTTCCGTCACCCCACATATGACCACCCCACATTCCACCCATCATCGGGCCGAACCCCATCATCCCGAATCCCATGAAGAGGACGGGGAGAATGAGGAGGGCCCCGAGGACGACGAGGACGATGGTGACGAGCTGGTTGTCGGTTGAAGTAGTTGGCATGATTATCTCCTGAGAGTGTTCTCGGTTGAATATAGGGTTTCCTACTTGATGCTCGTTTCTCTTTATAAACCAAGGCTCAGAGGTGCTGATACTTTTGAGATATTGGATCTATTCTACGGATTCCCACCGAAGGAGAGGGTCAACAGCGACCGGTCGACGGCGCTGATACATCGAAGGAACTCTCTAAGCGGAGCAGGCCGAGTGCCTCGGGGCTTGACCCTGAGGGTGAAGGCCGTAAGCTCAGGTGGGTGTTCCACTTTCACTGTGGATGGCTGGCATTCAAGATAATCGCATTACTCCACTAGTACTGGAGCGAATGATCGACGCACAGGCTCTCGTCAAGACGCTCGACTTCCAACTCGACATCCAGAGTGATAACGAGGGCCTGCTGTCCGACGCCACACTTGAAGCACGGTGGGCGTACAACGAAACCATCCGACTTGCCAAAGAAGGTGTGGACTGGGACGCTATTCCCGACAGGGTAGCCGACGACGCTGACCTCGTGAAGAACACTACTCAGCGTGTCGTTGCGAAGGCACTCGGTGCGATGGAGAACTACTACGAATACGACGACTTCGGCCAGCCGAGCCACACCAAGGGCGGAACGTACCCGCTTCGTGCGAACTACGAGGAGGGGTACAACCTGTCGCTCACCGACAACGGCGACGTGGCGTTCCGAATCAGCGCGAAGCCGTACAAGCACGTCACGGGCGTTCTCGAAGGCGACGACGCCCACCTCGACGTTCTCAAAACCGCACTCGAAAGCGACAAGTGGAAGATTGGGACGGCGGAAGCCCTGTTCCACAACGACAACCCCGAATTGCACGTCAATGTCACCAACACCAAGCAGACCGTTCGAGACAAGCAGGACTCACGAACGGTCGTCGGCGTGGACGTGAATGAAGACAACGTGGCTCTCACCGCGCTCTCCGAGGATGGCATTGAGGACTCGTTGGTTATCGACTTCCCCGAAATCAAGTTCGAGCGTCATCGCTCCTTCACGATGCGGAAGCGCGTGCAGAGCGCGGGGAAGTCGAGTATGCACGACACGTTGGAAGGACGTGAGGAACGGTTCGTCCGCGACAGGCTCCACAAGGTGAGTCGTCACATCGTGGAGTGGAGCCGTCAGTTCGAGAAACCGTGCATCGTCTTTGAAGACCTCAAAGAGATGCGCGACAGTATTGACTACGGTACGCGGATGAACCGACGTTTGCACCACCTCCCGTTCCGCGCCCTTCAGTTCTATACCTCGTACAAGGCGTCGTTCGAGGGGATTCCGACTGGCTGGATTGACCCGTACAAGACGAGTCAACGGTGTTCGCTGTGCGGGCACGCCCAGCGTGCGAATCGGAACAAGAAGCGGTTCAAGTGTCGGTCGTGCGGGCATCAAGACCACAGCGACCGTGGTGCAAGCGTCAATATCGCCGTGAAAGGTATCGAGAAGCATCAGGACTGGAATGTGCCTGCTCTCAACAGCCTTCCCCAAGTGCGGAAGGTGCGACGGCGGGCATCGGGGGCCGTGGACGCCCCGACCGTGACCCACGACGCCGTTCGAGGCTATCAGACCGATGGTATCGTGGGAGTGTCCGATTAAACCACGGGAAGCCTCGGGGCTTGACCCCGAGGCGGTTCACGACCGTCGCAACACCTGATATGGACGAGACGTGTACGTACTGTGGGTCGCGTATTTTCGATCACGACCCTATCTGTGTTCGCGACTGTGACGACGACTGTGGCTCGCCCGAGTACTTCTGCAATTATGCCTGTCTCTCGACGTATATCGACGAGAACGATCTGACGACAGGGAATGCGTGTGCGTGGTCACCCGACGGCGGTGATTGCTGTTAATCAGGCTTCTTGCCGTGCTCTCGGTCGGCGCAGGGGTGAGTCCCCTCAGCAGCAGGCGGCGGTATCAGTCGACTACTGTATGTCGGCGGCCCACAGCCGTCAGACCCTCCACACGCACAGGCCCTGCCAGCCATCAGTTCTCTTGATTCTGTACCAATCGTTCACGGCGTCGCTGGAACTCCACTTCGTCGATTTCGCCGCGAGCGTATCGACGTTTGAGGGTTTCCATCGCGGAATCGTCACTTTCGGCGGGTGCATCACCTCGTCCGAGTGCCCAGTAGAGGAGTCCGCCTACTAAGCCGAGCATCCCGAGTGCTCCGCCGACGAACGGCAGCCCGCCGAACCAGCCACCGTTTCGGCCATTTACCATTCCAGGACCAGACCCCATCCCATGACCCATCATTCCGCCATCGGAGCTCCCATCACCGCCGGTGTTGGTTCCATACTCTATCGCGCCCTGTTCGACGATCGCGTCACTCTCGGGCACATCACCGTTCGGAATCGGACTCGTTTCGGCTGGCCCGCCGGGGCTCCCGACGACAATGCGACCGACCATCCCGACGGATTTGTGCGGGATGCAGTAGTAGTCGTACGTGCCCGGTTCCTCGAACGTGTACTCGAAGGCTCCTGACGAGATGGTTCCACTGTCGAATGCGCTGGCGTCGGCCGGAATCCGGTTCTCGTAAGCGGTCGCCGAGTGGGCTCCGGCCGCTAGCTCGAAGCGAACGGTCGTGCCGGGGTCGACGTGGAGCCCGATCGGGTCGAAGTAGTTGTTCCCCATCCTGACGACGGGTGTCTCCTGTGCAGCGACTGGCCGGGTGAGTCCCGCAGTCGCGACTGTGCCGGCCCCGAGCGCGCCCAGAAACTGGCGTCTACTGTAGTTTGTCATTGTAGCTGTTTGGCTTCTGTTATCCGAGGATGATGCTGGCGAGCCGGTTCGCGAGGCCGGGTGATTGCTTGCCGGCGCTCTCGATGGCTGCCTCCAGTTCGTCCCGGTCGACGATGCCGATGAACTCGGCAGTTCTCTCCCCGTTCGCATACACAAGCGTCGTGGGGGTTTTTCGGACACCGTACTCCTCGGCTGTCTCCAGATCGGTCTGGATGTCGACCTCGCGGAATTCGACATCCGGATACGCATCTTCGATGCCCTCGTTTTTCTCGCGCTGCGTTGCGCATGCTCCACAGGTCTCCTGCGTGAACAGGATTACTTCCGTCATAGTAGCTAGTATGGTCTTGTGCCTTTAGCACATTTCTATTTACATCCGAAAGCTGTGAGGGCCACAGATTTCGGATTCCAAGGGGGCGGACGTGAGTAACGCCGGAGGTTGGTGATCGGACCGTCACTCCGAGCGTTCGAGCCTGTCCCGGCGCGCCTCAAACTCTTCCTCGGTGAGATCTCCGCGGGCGTATGCCATACGCAGCTCCTCCATTGCAGGATTTCGCGACGACTGCGATGCCGTCACGCGACGGAAGACGAGGTATCCTCCACCGAGCAGGAGGAGGAGGAAGATCAGCTGGATGAGCATCCCGACGAGTGGCCACCAGCCGCTGGTCGTCCCGTATCCACCCATCATTCCACCGTATCCCATCATCCCGCCGAATCCCATCCCCATCGTGAGCATGGGGAGGAAGATGATCGCCCCGAGGATGAGGAGGACGATGGTTGTGGTGTCGAGTTGGTTTGATGATGCCATGGCTCAAATCTCGGCCGATGATTCGAGTTCGTCCGCGACACTGGCAAGAACGCGTTCGAACCGGTCGTGGACCTCGGTCGCGATCGAGTCGAGCGCCTCGTTGTCGGCGATGCCGACGAGCTGTTGCGGGTCGATGGCGCTCACCGTGATGTCGCCGTCGTCCGTCTCGTAGACGATGACGTTACACGGGAGAAGCGCGCCGAGTTCGATCTCCTCGTTCAGGCCCTCGTGTGCGAGTCCCGGGTTGCACGCGCCGAGGATGCGGTACTGTCGGAACTCCTCGCCGAGTTTTTCCTCGAACGTCGCCCGGACGTCGATGTCACACAGGACGCCGAATCCTTCGTCTTTGAGCGCGTCGATCGTTGTCTCAACTACGTGGTCGAAGTCAGCGGACACGGACATTTGTATTGTATAGTCCATACAATATTGTATACGGAGGGTTGACTTAAGGATGTGGTTCCGGGAGCAGTCGTCACGGGTGGAGTCTCCAGTGTTGGAACTGGGACCGAATGGCTCATTTGGACCGTTCCAGCTGTTCACGCCGCCGCTCGAATTCATCATCAGAGAGTTCGCCACGGGCGTAGCGGGCTTTAAGGACTGATAGCGGTCGCTCATCATTCCCATCGGTTTCTCGGTTGAGAAGCGCAAAGACGAGGTAGAGCGGAACGGCGATGAGGAGCCCCATCCAGAGGAGTCCCCAGAGCCCCATTGCTCCGCCGAAGAGGCCCCAGCCGCCGCCCATCATGCCGCCGCCGTAGCTCACACTACCGTGGGCAGCAGCCGTTTCAGTCGCCGCGACCAGCAGCGGGACTGCGAGGATCCCGAGTCGACGAGCAGTGCGTCCGATGTGAGTGGTGAGTTGCGTCATTATCTTGCGTTGGTGAATCGCGGTGTTCAGTTGGAGCGATCGAAACGGTCAGGACCGTCAGCAGTGGCCCTGCCCGTACATCCCGCGGTCGTGGTCGTCGTCAGCCCCGCCGTGGTATTTCTCGTCAGCCATGTCCTGGGCCATCTCGTCGACGGTCACACCCATGTACGACTCCATCCACTCGACAGCGCCCGGACCCATGTGTTCGCTCATCTGCGTTTCCATCCAAGTGGCCCATTCATCTGCGGTGGCATTGTCAGTGGGCGGGTCGTCTGCAGTCGTGTCGGTACCGTGTGCGCTGACCACGGGCGCGGCGAACGCGAGTCCGACGATCGCGAGTGCCACGAGCAGCCAGCCGCCGAGTTTGAAGTTGGTCATTGTCCTTCTCCTCGGTTACTCGTAGGACCGCCCAGGAGTTATCCCGATGGGTGTGAACTCGGGAAGGAGAACGTTCGAGAACGTGTATAGAGCGCTCTAACCGTTTCTCAGAGACACGACCGTTCACGAATGCCGAATTCGGCGGCGTCGAGTGAAGCGCCTCAACGGGGCCGCTGTAGACGTGCGCCTGTCCCCTCACGGACGAGTTCCCAGCGATACGAGGATCTCACGACCCATGCGGGAGAGTCCCCATACGAGGAGGACAAGGAAGCCGAGCGCGATAACGTGCGCTCGGAGGCGAGGGGTGAAAGACGTGTGGACGACCACAACGCCGAGCCCGGGGACGCGTTCGGTGAAGTGAGCGCTTCCGAGGAGCGTCTCGACGACGCCCATCACCACCAGCCCAAGGAGGACGAGACCGAGACCGGTGGCGAGCGCTGCGTCGTCGAGCCAGCCGTAGTCCGAGTGTGGTGGTGACGTGTCCATCATTTCCTCAGCCGAGTAGGTACCGCAGCCACGGTCTGTTTCGCACGAGATCGGTCGTCTCCAGATATGAGTCGACACCCCAGACACGCCCGGCACCGAAGACGATGATCGTCACGAACAGGACGAGCCCCATCAACTCGCCGTTGACGAGCCCGCGGCGCCAGTGTTCGGACCCGAAATAAAAGAAGAAGAGCATGAACGCGCCGAAAAACGCGGCCGTTCGAGTCAGAAGACCGAGAATCAGCCCGAGACCGATCAACACCTCGCCGGCCGGGACGACGAGTTCAACGGCCGCTTCCGTCGCGCCGCCTGCGAACGCGTTGAGAACGGGCGAAACCACCGTGCCCGTCTTTTCCAGAAACCAGCTGGCCCGGAACCGGCCCGGGGCGACGTACTTGTTCAACCCTTCGTGGAGGAACCACCACCCCACGAGCAACCGGAGAAAGACGAGCCAGTAGCCCGTCAGCGTCCCCGAGAGCTCGAGTGTATACTCTCGACCGAGAATAGTCGTCTGAAGCTGTTGTCTCATGGATGAGCGGGTCGTCAACCGGCGAGGCGTGTCGCGCCGCGAATTGGTGGGTGGTTCCGCTCCGAACCTCGGTGTGTTTCGCTTTGGCTACGTTTCGGTGTGCGTTTCCTCTTCGTGATCGTGACCGTCGTCAGTGTGAGTCTCTTCTTCGGTGTGCGTTTCCTCTTCGTGCCCGTGCCCGTCCTCGGTGTGGGCCTCTTCCTCCTCGTGGCCCTCACCCATGATCTCCCGAACCATGGTGTTGAGTTCCTCGAGTTTCCCATGCACTTCCTCGGGTTTGTTCTCCGGCATCGCCTGGAGCGCCCGCTGGTCTTCGAGGTGGGGCTTCCCGACGATGACGGTGGCCATCATTCCGAACTGCTCGTGGGGTTTACAGAGGTAGTGGTAGACGCCCTCGGTCTCGAAGGTGTGTTCGAACGTTTCGCCTTCCTCTGACAGCGTTCCGCTGTCCCAGGCCTCCGTCCCCTCGGGAACGAGTCGCGGTTGGTCGTTGCCAGGGTGGTACGCGGTCGCGGTGTGCGTGCCGCTCTCGAGTCGCCACGTGACCGTTCCGCCGGGCTCGACCCAGGTGACGTGAGGGTCGAAGTGATACTCGGTCGAACCCTCGGTTCGCGCCGTGTTCACCGCCACCTCGCGGGATGCCTTGGGTTCGCTCACCGTGTCGTGACCGTGGGCCTCTTCTCCGTGGCCGGGGTGATCGTCTCCGCCGGATTCTCCGTCCTCCGTGGAGGCGTCCCCTGTTGGCTGTCCGCCCGAGCCACTCGATGCGCCAGTACAGCCGGCCAGTCCAGTAACAGCTAAACCGGCGGTTCCTTCGAGCAGTCGCCGTCGAGTGAGTCGTTGATGGTTCATAGCACCGGTCACCTTACAGTTCGAGATAGGAGGACTGGGGACATAGGGGGGCTTCCTGTTTTGCACGCGACGCAAAACTGTTCCTCATTTAAGCATCTCCGAGTAAGTACCTCGTATTGCGAGGAATAGCCGTGTCCACTGACGACCACTCCGACGAGCTTCTGGAACTGCTCGGTCAAGAGCGCGTCCGGCAGATTCTAGCCGCGACGAGCCGCGACCCCAGATCGGCAAAAGAGCTCAGCGAGGAGTGTGACGTCGCCCTTTCGACCATCTATCGCCGAGTCGAGGACATGGTCGCCAGCGACCTGCTCGTCGAGCGGACACGGATCGAAGCAGACGGAAGCCATCATAGCGTCTACGAGGCGAACGTCGATCACCTCGACGTCGATATCGAGGACGGAACCATCGACGTCAGCGTTCACGTTCGTGAGGACGCCGCCGAGCGGTTCTCACGCATCTGGAGCGACATCCGGGAGAGTTGAACAAACCATGCACATCGAACTCGTCATCGCGAAGCTCATCACGGTTGGCCTGGGACTGCTGATAACGTACCAGGCGTACAAGGGGTATCGAACGTACGGCAGCGAGCCGATGCTCTACGTCGCCATCGGTTTCCTGTTCATCAGTATCGGGTCCGTCATAGAGGGCGTCCTGTTCGACGTCGTCGGGCTATCGATCTTCTTAGCGGGGACCATCCAGACAGCCATCGTCGCCGTCGGGATGCTCGTCATTCTCTACTCGCTGTACGGTCAAATCCCACAGCAAACGAAGGGGGAAGACGGCCTATGACCACTCACTGGGACCTCGCGTTAGTCAGTGTTCGTGTTCTCTTGCTTCTGATGGGTCTCGCGACGACAGTGATCAGCTTCCGTGCCTACCGTCGAGACAGAACCCGATACCTCCGTGACGCGACGATTGGGTTCGGGTTGATAACGCTCGGTGTGCTCATCGAGGGGTTCCTCTATCAGTTCACTGGATTGACGCTCACGCAAGTCCATATCGCTGAATCCGTGGCTCTCGTTCTCGGACTCGGCGTGCTTCTCCGCTCGTTTCTCGATTAGCCCGGCAGTCAGCGATCGATGTACCGCTTAGTTCATCCCCCGTCACTCACGAAGATGATGTTTCCGGCGACGATTCGGTGAGCTCCGCGGCTTCGACGACCGAAATGCCTGTTGACCACTCGTCAGAACCCCAGTCAAGACGGATAGTTGCTTCTTCGTTCTTCCCCACAATCTCGGTCGAGGCAGAAATCTCACGACGTGCCCCGGTGTCAAGTGTTGCAGTCACCGTATTCGATCCCGAGACGAAGTTCCCTTTGAGACTGGCACCGAAAGTCCCACGCCCGTCACCGGTATTCGCGAGATCGAACTGAATGGTCGCCGTTTTCTTTTCTCCAGCCTGAATCTCGGATAGAGAGGCAGATATATTTGAAAGCTCGAACACGGGTGGGTTGTTCAGACGACTGATTGTCGATTCTGAGAGAGGACGGAGCTCTGATTGCTTGAACACGATTCGTCCCCGTTCGAATGTCTCGGTTTTCGGGACAGCAAACGCGAGATCGACAGTATCGTGTTTCCAGGGGACTGGCTGTCGTTCGGCTAACTGGAGAGGTTCCTCGTCGAGCGTCAGCGTCAGTCGGTTTCGGACTGTGTCTAGCGATTTCGGCGTTGTTAACCGAACGATTACGTACTGCGTGTGTGCTCGGCGATAGACGTGAGGATGAGTACCCGCGAGTGGATAGAGCACGAAATCGGCGACGTCTATGGCCCCGACGCTCGGTTCGTCGTTATCATTCGACTCGGTGTTCGTCGTACCAGTCGTTGGTGACCGTCCTGACGAATTCGTCGATAAATCTGACGACCCGGGCTGGGATAGACAGCCTGCTATTCCGATGAGTGCGATGGGACTCGCTCTCAATATACGGCGGCGGGAGAGCTTTGTGGAGGGCATACTCCTCGTTTTTTGTCATAGGGTATAGGCCTCGTGGTGAGGACAAGGTACGTTGGTGTCGCTCATTTTGAGTGTAGCATCCACGACCACGGTTCCAAACAGTTCACGTAGTCTCTCCCGATCGTTAGTGCGCCTGGTTCTGCTGCAAATCGTCACTCGGATAGATCCGATAAGTTCGTCCTTGGCGCTCGCGGTACAACAGCCCACGTTTCTCGAGGGCACTCACTGTCTGGCTCACCTTGCTCTTCGAGAAGTCTGACCGATCCCGTAATTCGATCTGCGTGATGCCGGGTGAGGAAAGGATCGGTTCGAGGATGCGGCGTTCATCATCCGGCAAGAGGTCCAACACGCGAGCCTTCGGTTGTGACTCTGGATTGATATTCTCCTCTGATTGAGCGGCCTCTGCTATCGATTCGACACTCTCCGAATCGGTCGGGTCCACCACCTCCTCTTGTAGGCGGTCGTTTGCGTCTGAGCTCGTGAGGTCGTCCCGGATCACGAGATACCCTCCACCGAGGACAGCCGAGACGAGGAGGGTTCCGAGGACGTACCAGAGGGGATTCGTTCCGTGAACCGCCCCCATCGACGTGCCCATCATCGAGCCCATCTGATCGAATGCCTGCTGCCGCTGGTACGCTTGCCAGCTGAGTGCCCCGCCGACGATGAGGACGGCAGCGACGAGGAGCCCGACCACTATATCGGCTCGCCGCTGGTTCATTCATGCCACCCTGAGCTGACGTTATACTTGTTCATGCCTGAGTGTTGGCGAGACATCGGTGTACCAATTGTGATTGACCAAAGCAATACTCGGGTTGCTTGGGCGCGCTACTTGGTCTCCAGAGGCGGCATTCAGTGATGTTCATGACCCTGAGAGCTACTTTCCCCTGAAACCCGAGGGTGCTGGTGGGCAAACTCGGAGGGGTACTTTTCGAACGATTGTTTGCACCGACTCGAGCAGAAGTAGTATGTTTCACCGTCGTGGGTAAGACTCGGACCGCTGTCGTCGGTGCGCATTCCACAAACCGGGTCGCGGTACTGACCAGGTGCACCGAGTCCACGCCGGTAGACGTAGATGAGGAATCCGGAAAGTGCGAACGCGATGATGTTGAGGTAGAAGGTGTAGTTGAGTTCGAAGTACGTCTGCTCGGACGCCGTCTGCCCGCCGGCCAAATCCGGGACGATGCCGAGGACGTTGAACAATTCCTCCATAAGGAAGCCCGTAAAGGCCATCGTCACGAAGAAGATGCCGAGGATGTACAGCATCACCTTCCAGCCGTAGTACTTTCGGTAGACGTTCAGTACGGGAATCGTGATGAGGTCGGCGTAGACGAACGCGATGACGCCGGCGAAGCTGATGCCGCCGCCCCACAGCGCGACGGCAAACGGCACGTTCCCCATACTGCCGACGAAGCTGATGATAGCGATTGCCACGCCCATAATCGCGTTCTCGGCGCTCACGAGTAGCCCGTCGCCTCGGAGAAAGAGCGTGTTCCACACCCACTGCGGGACGAACACGATAACGAATCCCGAGATTAGAAAGCCCGCGATGACGTCTTTCCATATCATCGACCACTCCTTGCGGTACTGGTTGGCGACCTTGTACCAGCCGCCCCACGAACGAAGTTCGTCGCGCCACCCGCCGCTACTAGCAGCCTCCTGTTGATAGGTTTCCATACACCCCTCCGAACAGAACGTCAACCTCTCGCCGCCGTCGGTCGTGATCGAGTACTCGTCTTTGCCTTCCATCCCACACGTCGGATCTTCGCTGATGCCGTGTTCCTGATCGTGCTGGTTCAGTTCCTGTCGAACCTCATCAAAGAGATTCTCCGGGAGGGTCAGATTGACAAGGAGTGCCATGACGGCGATGAGGATGACGCCGCCGAGGAGTTCTGCGACCAGAAATTCCCAGCCAAGGAGGATGAGGATCATCAGCCCGAGTTCGACGATGAGATTCGTCGATGCAAACATGAACGCGAGGAAGTTCACCGTATGCGCTCCCTTCTTGAACAGCCCCTTGCCGATGGCGACCGCGCCGAAGCTACATCCACTACTTGCGGCTCCGAACACTGTTGCCTTCGTGAGACCACTCAGATTCCCCTCTCCGAGCACCTGAGCCATCCGCTCTTTGGAGACGTAGACCTGGACGAGGCTCGTAATCACCAGGCCCATAATGATAGCCCAGGCCGCTGTCCAGAGGAATCCGACGCCGATCCGTAGCGACTCGAGAATTCCGTCGACGAGGGCGGCTTGCATACGTAGACCTACACAGTCATCTGTTTTGTCGATTGTTCTTAGGCAAACGAAGTAGCGGACGGGATATCTCTCACATTCAAAGGTATCCAGTATCATCAGCTGCGGCAAACTGTTTGAGGACTGCGTTCGCGCTCAACAGTTGCCGTGTGTTACTGATTCGGGGCGGTAGGTGTTGCTTGTTCTTTCGATCGAATGGTATCGCAGAAGTGAGCGCTGTACCGCCATTTCACTCTCCGTTCTTCCCGTGCAAAGGTGACGGAATTGCTCATCCTTTCGAATTGTAAGAGAAACCTGAATGAAGGAGTCGACCGTATCTCCAGTTATGAGTACTACTACCACAAATCATGACGCGTACGAAACGGACTCCACTAATAGGAGAATGCAGCTTGACGCGCTGGCCCTCGCCGGAGCTGCATCTGTACTCTCCGCCGGCGTGATGCTCCTCCTCGGTGTCTTCGGAGTGATCGGCGTCTACGAGGGTGCGGTTGAGGCGATGCAACAGTGGCACCTGTTCTTCGAGCCGACCCTCGTTGGGACAGTTGCGGGCACGATCGAAGCTGTGGTGATTAGCTTCGTCTTCGTGTATGCCTTCGCCTGGCTGTACAACGTATTTGTCCGATAGAACAAGGGGTCAATCTATAGTCGATATCACAGTAGCGATCCGATGACCACAAAGAGGTAGTATATACCGACGTAGCTGATGGAGATTGTACTACCGATACCAATGCCGCCAACGAGTATGTTCTGTCTCACCCAGTAGTAGCTGGACGCGAACATGACCGCCTCTGCGACGACGATGAAGAGGGGTGCGTGTCCGATCCAGCCCAGCGGGGCCGTCAGATACGTCCAGCCCCCGCCCTGACTCGCGAGGGATTCATAGCCACTCTCTGCGAGGAACGCGAATATCGCTGGTCCGAGATACGCCGCTGCTGTCCCGTACTCGTCGGCCAAACGAAGGGCGACGTATCCCATGAATACGATGAGGAGCGCCCACGCGAACGGCATATACACCGGCGAACGTAGCAAGAATGGGTAACCCGACGGATAGACGAGTGTCCCGGCGATGGTGACGAGAAAGTAGTCCCCGAGCAGTTCAAGGAATCCACCGATCGTGCCGATCGCGAGAAGGTGCTTTCCCGTCGTATCGTACCGAGCGTAGACGACACCGACCCCGTAAGAGGCGAATGCATACACGTACGAAAGGGCCGTCGACTGGACGAAGAGGAAGTTGTGATAGTACGCGACGACGGTGACGAACATCCAGCTGCCGACGAAGACGTCGGTTGTCGTAAGTCGAGCGTGGATCCTGGTCAGGAGTGACGTGTTGCGGGACATCTCAGCTCCCAGTGCGTCTGCTGTGTTCTGTGTTGGTTCTGAACCCCGGTTACGGGACCGTCGTCGTGTTGGCTTCTCGTCCGTCAGGGCAGGGATGGCGCGTCACAGGTGAGTGGGTGGTGATATGGCAGTGACTATCGGTGGCGCCCGAGCAGTTTGTAGTCGTGATCGGGGGTGTACCGTCGGAATAGCAGGCTGTTCGACAGCACCGACACGCTGGAGAACGCCATCGCGCCGGCCGCGAGCACCGGTTGGAGCAGCCCGAGCGACGCGAGCGGAATCATCGCCGTGTTGTAGCCCAGCGCCCAGACGAGATTCTGCTTGATTTTCTGGAGCGTCGCGTCCGAGATGCGGATGGCTTTCACCACGTCGAGCGGGTCGTCGCGCATCAACGTCACGTCCGCAGCTTCGATGGCCACGTCGGTCCCCGAGCCGATGGCCGTCCCGACGTAGGCGACGGCGAGGGCGGGGGCGTCGTTGACGCCGTCTCCGACCATCATCGCTTTCCGGCCTTCGCCCTGAATCGATTCGACGGCGTCGGACTTGTCCTCGGGGAGGACCTCTGCGCGGACGTTCTCCGGGTCGATGCCGACCTGCTCGGCGACGGCACGGGCGGTACGCTCGTTGTCGCCGGTGATCATCATCACGTCGACGCCGCGCTCTTGCAACTGGCCCACGGCGTCTTTCGCACTCCCCTTGATCGTATCGGCGTCGGCGACGACGCCTACGAGTTCGCCCTCATAGGCGACCAGCATCGCCGTCTTGCCCTCGTTTTCGAGGCGCTCCATCGTCTCCTGCGCGGGCGAGGGGTCGATCCCGTTGTCGCGAAGGAGTTTCCGGTTGCCGACCAGCACCTCGCTGTCGCCCACCGTCGCTTCGATACCGTGGCCAGGGACGTTCTCGAAACTATCGGGCTCAGTCACGTCGATGCCCCGGTCTTTCGCCCCATCGACAATGGCACGGGCGAGCGGATGTTCGCTCCCACTCTCGGCGATGGCCGCGAGCCGAAGCACGTCCTCATCGCTGAGCCGGACACGGGCAGTCAGTTGGCCTGCATCGGCAGCTGGCTCTCCGCCGTCTGCGACAGGCTTGCCGTCGTTATCGAAGACGACGACGTCAGTCAGTTCCATCTCGCCTTTCGTGAGCGTGCCCGTCTTGTCGAAGACGACGGTATCGACGTCCTTCGCGCGTTCGAGGATGTCACCGCCCTTGAACAGGACGCCGTTCTGGGCACCGATTGTCGTCCCGACCATCGTGGCTGCAGGCGTCGCCAGTCCCAGCGCACAGGGACACGCGATGAGAACAGCCGATGCGAACACGATGATCGCGAACTCGAAGACTGAGACGCCGCCACCAGCGACCGCGGGGCCCCCCGCGACGAGGCCCCACAGCGGGAGCCAGTCGACGAATCCGGCCAATGCCTCGGGGAAGAGGAACCAGACGATACCCCAGATAACGGCGTTCGCGATGACTGCGGGCACGAAGTAGGCCGAGATCCGGTCAGCGAGGTTCTGGATGTCGGGCTGGCGCGACTGCGCTTCCTTAACCGTCTGAACGATCTGCTGGAGGGCCGTGTCCTTCCCGACCTTCGTCGCCTCCACGACGAGCACGCCGTTTTCGTTGATAGTGGAGCCGACCACCTCGTCGCCCTCGCTTTTCTCGACGGGGACGGACTCGCCGGTGACCATCGACTCGTCGACCGCCGACTGACCGTCGACGACGACGCCGTCGGTCGGGATCTGTTCGCCCGGACGGACCTTCATCCGGTCGCCGACCTCAACGTCTTCGAGAGGAATCTCTTCTTCGTTACCCTCTTCGTCGACGACGGTTGCCGTCTCGGCCTCCATCTCCAGCAACTTCCGGAGTGCTTCCCCGGCTTGGCCCTTCGAGCGGGCTTCGAGGTAGTTCCCGAGCGTGATGAATACGAGGATGAGCGCCGCCGTATCGAAGTACAGGCCGCCGGCAATAACATCGAGCAAGACCGCTAGGGAGTAGACGTACGCGGTGGTCGAGCCCAGCGCAATCAGCACGTCCATATTGGCGCGCCCGTTCTTGACGAGCGCCTTGTAGGAGTTCTTGTAGAACGGCCAGCCGAGGACCAGCTGGACGGGCGTCGCCAGCAGGAACTCTGCCCAGCCGAACTCGATCCCGAGAATAGTCTCCGGGAGGACGCCACCGCCGAGGAGGAACTTCTCAGCGAGGAAGAACAGCATCGGGGCCGCGAGCGCCGCACCGAACAGTGTCAGACGGAGTTGCCGCCGGATTTCCTCCTGCCGGGCTGCCTCTCTCGCATCACCTCCTGAACCCTCCGCGGAGTCAGCGTCCTCGCGGACGGGTGAGTAGCCAGCCTCCTCGATGGCGTCGTAGAAGTCCGTGAGGTTCGCCTCGGCTGGGTTGTACGTGACCTGTGCCTCATCGGTCGCGAAGTTCACGTCGGCGCTGATAACACCTGGCGTCCGCTCGAGTGTGCTTTGGACT
This sequence comes from Halorarius halobius, assembly GCF_024298865.1. GTDB lineage: Archaea > Halobacteriota > Halobacteria > Halobacteriales > Haloarculaceae > Halorarius > Halorarius halobius. The sequence goes on from NZ_CP101165.1 coordinate 25,731, forward strand.
GTCTCCGAACAGTTCGCACATGACATGTCCGTGATGCCGATGCTCACCGCGTCCGTGACCGCCGAGTAGCCGGCGTCCTCGATGGCATCGAAGATCCGTGCGAGCGACGTTTCGTCCGGATCGTACTCGACACTCCCCTCGTCAGTCGCGAAATTGATGTTCGCGTCGGAGACGCCATCGAGGGACTTGACGGCGTCGGTGATGGTTTGCGAGCAGTTCGCGCAACTCATTCCCTGGATGTTGATTTGGCTTCGGCGCTGACTCATTACGTACTCATACGGTCCCCTTGTTCAATCGATTTGCCCTTTCGTATGTTCGGGAATTGAGGCTGTGAAATTTCGAATCCAAACCAGACTAGCAGACCTCCCTGATCAATCGGCTCCTTGCTGAAGTTGCTCGTATTTCTCCTCGAATCGGGATTCACACGATGGACAACAGAACTGGTACAGCTCCCCGTCGATACGGGTTGCTGTCCCCTCAGTATCGACCGTATTCCCGCACTGAGCACAGGAGAGGGCGAACTCCGTCCCGCCGAGGTCGGGCGACCAATCAGCGCCTGCCAGGAGCGTCACTCCGAAATCTGCGATCGTTCCGTCTTCGAGTGTGTCGTCGAGCCAACTCGCAACGTCATTGTCCGGCACTCGCGCATAGACGACCAGATCGGCTTCAGCGGTTGTGAATACGTGTTCGACCGCTCCCTCATTGAGCAAGATCTCTCTGAGTGATGGGACTCCCGGCCCATCTGATGTGACCTCCAGCGTCAGTAACACGGGAATGCCCTTCCGGAGCTGCGAGCGGTCGACATCGAGCGTGAACCGGTTGATAATTCCCATCTCCTGCAGTCTCGCCACCCGATCCGAGACGGCCGGTGCCGAGAGACCAACGGCGTCCGCGATGTCATTGTACGGTCGACGGGCGTTCGACAGTAGGAGCTGGAGGATTTCGAGATCGGTTTCGTCAAGGTCGCGCATATTGAGCCAATGGCAACGAATTACTAAAGCATCTCGGTGGCACTTGTTTTGTTTCCAAACTTTGGATTGGTCAATACCCTCTCGTTTGAAGGGAAAATCCGCATAAGAAAGGGGAACGTACGTATTCTTGTATGTCCACGACGATCACCGTCGAAGGAATGTCCTGCGGCCACTGTGAACAGACAGTCGAAGACGCGCTTCGAGACGTGAGCGGCGTGACCGAGGTGACCGCCGATCGAGAAGCCGAACAGGCAAGCGTCGATGGCGATGCTGACGTCACAGCCCTCATTCAGGCAGTGGAAGAAGCAGGATTCACCGCGCACGCCTGAAGAACAACAAACACGAGTCACAACTGATCCCCAAGCTATCTCCTTGGCGGTCTCGACTCTATGGGGGATATTTGGCAGGAACACAGGCGTCTGATTCCCCGGGTATAGCGTTCGAACTGGTCCTCTCTTTCGCCTGCTGGGGCAACTGAGGTTCACGTTACAGAAAGACGGACCTTGTCAGTACATCCAAAACTGTCTGGCACTTACACTCAGAGACTAGGATGAGCCATGGACGACCACCAACACTCAACCGACGACGAACACGCATCTCAAGAACACTCCGATCACGAAGCCAGTGACGGGTCGGAGGAGATAGCCGACGAGCAGAACGTCGACCGGGTTGAACAGGGAATACCCGGGGAGAAGGGAGAAGCTGTCGAAGCAGCCGAGCGGGAAATCCACGCAACCGAACACGAGATGGGCCACAGGGCCCGCGGTCATGAAGACGGACACGACGGCCACGGTGGGATGCACGAAGGCCACGAACAGATGTTTCGACGGCGTTTCTTCGTCTCCACGCTCCTCTCGATTCCTGTTCTGCTCTATAGTCCGACCCTCCAGGAATGGCTGGGCTTCACCGTCCCGACGTTTCCCGGCAGCGAGTGGATTAACCCCGTCTTCGCGGTGATCGTCTTCGCATACGGTGGCGTTCCGTTCTTACAGATGGCTGTCCCCGAGGTGCGCGACCGATCGCCGGGGATGATGACGCTCATCTCGATGGCTATCACGGTCGCATTCATCTACAGCTTGGCGAGTGTCGTTTTCCCCACACAGTCGGCATTCTTCTGGGAACTCGTGACGCTGATCGACATCATGCTACTGGGCCATTGGATCGAGATGCGGTCGGTCCGACGGGCCTCCAGCGCACTCGACGAACTGGCGAAACTGATGCCAGATACCGCCGAACGAATCCCCGACAACGGTGAGACTGAGGAAGTCCCCGTGAGCGACCTTGCGGAAGGCGACCTCGTCTTGGTGCGGCCGGGTGCAAGCGTCCCTGCCGACGGCATCGTTGAGGAGGGGGACTCCGATGTGAACGAGGCGATGATCACCGGCGAGTCAAAGCCCGTTTCGAAGGAGCCCGGCGACGAGGTCATCGGTGGGACAGTCAATGGCGACGGGAGTCTCCGGGTTCGCGTCGGTGCGACTGGCGACGAGACGACGCTGGCCGGCATTATGCGACTCGTCGAGGAGGCCCAGCAGAGTAAATCGCGAACACAGGTCCTGGCCGACCGCGCGGCCGGCTGGCTGTTCTACGTTGCCGTCGGGGCGGCTGCCGTAACCGCCGTTGCTTGGACCGTCGCGACAACCTTCGACGCGACCGTCATCGAACGCGTAGTGACGGTCCTGGTTATCGCCTGCCCTCACGCGCTCGGCCTCGCGATTCCGCTTGTCGTCGCGATCAACACCTCGCTCGCAGCGCGCAATGGGATGCTTGTGCGCGACCGTATCGCAATGGAACAGGCTCGTGAACTCGACGCGATTATCTTCGACAAGACGGGGACACTCACCGAGGGTGAGCACGGCGTTGTCGGGATGGAAACTGTCGACGGCGTCGACGAGGCAGAGGCCCTCACGCTGGCTGCGGCTGTCGAGAGCGATTCAGAGCACATGATTGCGCGGGCCATCCGTGAGGCGGCTGATGAACGTGATCTCCGTCCGCCTGACGCGTCTGGTTTCGAGGCGATCAAAGGCCGGGGCGTCCGCGCGACCGTCGAGGGAAACGAGGTGTATGTCGGCGGCCCAAATCTGCTGACTCAACTCGAGAGTGAGGTGCCGGCTGGTCTCCAACGCTTTGCGGATGACGCCGGCCAGAACGCCCAGACAGTGGTGTATCTCGTTCGTGACGGAGAGCTGATCGCCGCCTTCGCGATGGCCGATGTGATCCGCGAGGAAAGTTTCCGCGTCGTCGACGCCCTCCACGATCTGGGCATCGAGGTGGCGATGCTGACGGGGGACTCCCAAGATGTCGCTAACGCCGTCGCCGACGAACTGGGCATCGACACAGTGTTCGCGGAGGTCCTCCCCGAAGACAAGGACAAGAAAGTCCAGGAACTCCAGGACCAGGGGAAGCTCGTGGGGATGGTCGGCGACGGCGTCAACGATGCGCCGGCGCTGACGCGGGCGGACGTCGGGATAGCTATTGGGAGCGGCACCGACGTTGCGGTTCAGTCAGCGGATGTCATTCTCGTGCAGAACAATCCGATGGACGTCGTTCGCCTCGTGAAATTGAGCAAGGCGAGCTACCGAAAGATGCAGGAGAACATCGTCTGGGCGGCCGGCTACAACGTGTTCGCGATTCCGCTCGCAGCCGGTGTCCTTGCTCCGATCGGGATTCTGCTGTCGCCCGCAGTGGGTGCGCTCCTGATGTCGCTGAGTACGGTGATCGTTGCGATTAACGCGCAGTTGCTCCGACGCGTCGATCTGTCCCTCCCGGACCTGCCGGGTGTAGCACCACCGACTGACACACAGTCCGCTGGGTGAGGGCCTCTCTGATGTTCAGGGACGAAGATTTGGCACTACGAGGCTGATTTCTGCATCTTATCTTCGAACCTTTATAAGGTAGACGGGAGAACCCCGCGATGGAATGTCTGACCTAATCGTCAAAGCAGCCGTGAAGGACGCACTCTCGGACCACAACGTCTCGGCAGATTTCTACGATGCCCTCAATGAAGAGGTCGCCGAACTGCTCGACGACGCGGCGGAGCGGGCTGAGGCCAACGATCGGAAGACGGTCCAGCCTCGCGACCTGTAGGCTGGGATCTCACAGCTGACCCATCACCCGGACGTAGCTTTTTGGGGTTCTTGTTCAAATGTTACCAGACGTGTATGGCGGAGGCACCGGATACGGAAGGGCAGGCGGTCGAAGCTGATGCAGGAGAGGTCCTTAGCGTATCACAGCTGAACGACCGGATTGCATCGGTCGTCGAGGACGCGCCTGCCCTCGATGGTGTCCGCTGTATTGGCGAGGTCACGGATCTCCATCAGAACAGTACGGCGCTCTATTTCACCCTCACTGACGGCGACGCGGAGCTCCCCTGCATGATCTGGGCGAACCGCTACCGGAATATGGATGCCGAGCTCGAGGACGGAACCGAGGTCATCCTCGAAGGCGATATCGACTATTGGGTCGAAGGTGGGAAAATCGACCTCAAACCGTGGGAGGTGATCGTCGTCGGCGACGGCGACCAGGCGGCTGCCGTCGAGCGACTGCGAAGCGAACTCGAAGAGCGTGGCTGGTTCGACGACGAGCAGAAACAGCGCCCGCCGGCGTTCCCGGAGCGGGTCGGTGTCGTGACCTCACTCCGGGGCGACGCCCGGTACGACATCCAGAACGCGATCCACGGACAGGACCCCACCGTCGACATCCTGGTGAAGGACGCAACCGTCCAGGGATCGAACGCGCCGACGTCCATCGCGAACGGCATCCATCATCTCGACCGCTCGGAGGACGTCGACGCCATCATCGTCGGGCGGGGCGGTGGAAGCGATTCGAACCTCCAGGCCTTCAACACCGAGCGGGTTGCGGAGGCGATCTTCACCGCGAATACCCCGGTGGTCACCGCGATTGGACACACTGATGACCGGCTCATCGCGGATCAGGTGGCGGACGTCGCGACGATCACGCCGACCGCCGCCGGCGAGTATATCGTGAACTCCCGCCAAGAGTTCCTTGCGAGTGAGATCGAGCCGCTGGAGCAACAGCTCGACGCCGCGTACGAGACCTTCCAGCAGGACCACGAACACGAACAGGAGCTCGCCGAAGCAGTCGATGAAGCGACCGCACCCGAGGGCCTCCCACCGATTTACTACAAGGTCGCCATCGTAGTGCTGCTGTTGCTGTTGTTGGTCATCACCGGACTTTGGCTGGGGGTGATCTAACCGTGGCAAACGACTCCGAAATTCACGATCGACTGAGCCGCGTCGAGGAGATCATTGAACAGCTCGACGCGGACGAGTGCGACCTCGATGAAGGTACTGCACTCCACGAGGAAGGTGAGGAACTCCTGGCCGAAGTGCGAGAAATCCTCGACGAGGGGAACGGCGAAGTTGTGGAGCTCGAGTAAGCGAGCTGATTCTCGGTCTTAACCAACAAAGCCCCCACCGCACTCGGCAGGTGTTGGTTAAGTCTTTTCTACGAGGGCAACAAGTAATTTGGTTATAATTTACTCAGCAAATTTGCAGTTATTGCTGGCCAGAAAGCATTTAGGCATCATCCAGCTACCGCGCCAATATGTACCGGGACTCAGCCGGTGCATACCCATACCCGCATGTATGATAACGAGGTCAGTCACCATCGAGGACATCGATGACCTGTACCTGATGTGGAACGATCACATCAACGCCTCCGCCCTCTATCGCCGCGCCCTCCGCGAGGAAATGGAAGTCCGCGGTGTTGACCCCGATGAACTCCGCGACCTCCTCGAACGGGCCCGCGAGCAGGGCTACACGCTCGAAGAGATCGCAGAAGACACCAACCGATTCGACGACCTCCAGTCGCTCGTCGAAGAGCAGCAGAACCAGCCAACGGCTGGAGACGCCACTGACGATTAACCCGCTATGTCACAGGATCAGACTCCCTCCGACCCTGAGCGTAGCGTCGAAAACCAGTCACCGCTGACCGGGAAGATCCCTCGACAGGCAGCGCTCACCGTCGTCCTCCTGAGCTTGTTCGCTGTCCAGCCGGTCGCCGCCCAGAGTAACGCGGTCTGTAGCGCAGACAACCTCCCGAGCATGATTGAGGGGTTCTTCCAGCTGACAACGGCGCTGGGGATCGTCGGCCTCGCCATCGTCTGGCAGGCTGACTCCCTCATCGAGATGTTCACCCTCAATCCCGAGCAGAAGAAGGGCCTCAAGCGCCACAAGCGCTCGGCGATGAAGTCCGCGGTCGTCCTCGTCGTGCTCGGCCCGCTGTACACCGTCGCCGGGTCGATGATGGGCCTCCCGCTGGCGCAGTGCGTCGACCTCGTCCCCTGGTAACCACCCCGCAGTCCCCGTTGCGAGCCCTATGAACCATCGAGAGCTCTCCGTGCTCATGGCCGGCTTGCTCGCGACGAGCCTAGTCACGGGTATTGTCGCCGCTGACCCGCCGCGACCGGGTACGGAGGGGAACGGGCTCACGGAAAACGAGTCGGCAACGCTGTGGTCACGTGATACGGACAGCTACATCACGCAAGAGGAGTACCGCCAGCGCTACGGCGAGAACCGCTCCGCTGTCCATCAGGTCGCCAACGGAACGGACATTACGTTCAAACGACCGCCGGCGACTGCGGCGACGTGGACGCGGAACGACTTCGAGGACCTCGACGCCGGCGGCCCAGATACGTCCGTACATCCACCGCACGCAGACCTCGAGGACGGCGTCTTCATCGAGGATGCTCACGCGACGATCTTCGCGGTCCAGCCCTCTACTCGTGGCCACCTTGAGTCCGGTGAAACCCCACTCTACATCGCGCCGAATGGGACGATGCGCGGGTTCGTTGATTACCGCGTTCGTGTGCCCAACGGGAGTTCCTCCGGCAACACGACTATCTCGTGGTCGCTCACGGAGCACGAGATCGAAGAAGTCCGGTTGAAGAAGGACGGCGAGACCATCGCCGAGCGTGACGGAGCCCATACGCCTGCCCTCGACTACCAGATCGAGGACGACTGGAGTGCGAATCTCACGCTGGAAGCGGAGATTAGCGTCCGGCTGAAGAAAACCGTCAGGACCGACCTGGGTGACCGGACGGACGTCGACGTTACCTATCAGACGGAATCACGCAACGTCTCCGATTCGATCGCCGTCGAGATCTACGACCTCTCGGCGTACCCCTACTACGCCGAGTATCCGAACGGCGATGCCGGCGTGGCTATCTTTCAGTCGCGGCCGTGGCAGGGGTACACGCTCACGGAGGACGGTGAGGCACGGGTCCGTGGCATCTGGCGGTTCTACACCGCTCGGAACACCAACTGGGACACGCTCGTCCGGTCGAATCGCACGGATAGCGCCACCATCGAGTCAGACGCAATTCCGGTGTACGTCCACGCCTATCCCTCGCGAATCGGGCCGCGTGCCGAGCCCGTCCGAGACGGACCGGAACTCATCGAGACCTGGGGGACTGACCGCCCGTCACCAGTCGGCACCATCGGTGAGAACATCAATATCGACATCGTCAACCAGTCGTACACGACGACGTACGGCGTCGCCGTTCGAGCAGAGAACGTCGATCGAGAGGCGCTGCACGTTGCGGGCATCGTCCGGGGCGTGAATGCGTCAATCGTCGAGCCGGATGCCGGGTCCGAGCGACAGCTCCGCCGCAGTAATCTCACTGTCGAGGTCATCCAACAGAATCAGTCGCAAGCCACGCTCAGGGTCGAACTACGGGACAATCAAACTGGTGCGCCGATTGCGCTCGACGATAGCCGTCAGTATCCAATCGGCGGCACCACCCGGAACGGGTACATCACGGTCGCGGATCAGCGCGTCGAGACCAACGCCTCGGGGGTGGCGATCGTGACCATCGACGAACCGGGCATCTACACGGCTCGGTACCATCCGGGCTCGTGGCTCGGTCACGACCCGGCGTACGTGAGCGATACCGCGACGGCCCGCTGGCACCCACTCGGGACGATCGACGGCTGGTTTGCGCTGGTGTTTGAGGTCGGCTGGCAGCTCCTGCCGTTCTTCGTGATGTTCTACGCTGGCAAGCGCCTCCTCCGGATGCTCGGCCCAGAAGACATCTTCGGACAGAAACCATGACTCAGGACAATCCCCACCTCAGTAGACGGACCGCCCTCCGAACAGTCGCCGGAGCCGCTCTCGCGAGCGTGGCCGGATGCCTCAACAACGGCGATTCCCCGGGTGGCGGGAACTCAACACCGTCTGATGAAGGAGGAGTCATCCAGGAAGTCACTATAGAGGGGACAGAACTCGTCGTTGAATACTCCTCAGAGGAGGAAGTCGACCAGATCAATCTCGTCCAGCCGAATGGGGAACTGTTCGGTCAGCGAGAAACCGCTGCTGGGTCACAGCAGGTCTCTTTCGAGATCGGGACTTCCTACGAGCCTGGAGAGTATACTGTCGTGGCCCTCAGCGGTGAAGAAACGCTAGCTGAGACTTCCTCACTGATACAGCCGGAAATTGGAATTCAAGAGGTCGGTCTTTATCGGAATAACCCTGAGAAGCCGTGGGACGAAGTCTACGGAGACACCGAGACGGATCGGCTAAAGAACGGTGAAGCGTACGTCACCGTCGAAAACACCGGAAGCGGACCAGAAGCGATTGTTGAGTTGATTTTCTCCGGTGATGTTCCAAACCCTGTCGAAGATCCCCGAGGTAGCGGGATGTATGAAACCGAGCAGGTGGTGATCTCGCCGGGAGAAACTACCGACCTGTTCAGTAGTTCGTTCCCGTTTGGTTCTGAATCTGAGGAGGGAATGGGATGCTCCCCGGACGGGAACAGCGGCCAGTTCACCGTCACAGTCCGAACCCAGGTTGGCGGCGATCAGGTATCGAAATCCTTCGATGTACAGTACTCCGGATCCACGGAGATGAGTGACTGCGAGGTTTCAATCACGGAGGCCTAACGATGGTGGACCTGATAGACGTCGTTCTCGAGGGCTTCAAAGACGTCGTCGATTGGTTCATCGGTCTGTTCATGGACGGGCTTCGGTCGGGGTATCAGACGCTGACCGAAGAGATGTTTGGCACTCCGACTCCCCAGACTGACGGGACGTTCATTTTCGGAGAACCAAGTAACGCCCCTTGGCCAGCAATTCAGGAAGGACTCATCGGTGGCGAGATCATGTTGATTTCTCTGCTGCTACTCGTGATGAGCGTTCAGGGACGACACACCATCCGCATCTTCAATATCGGGAGTGCGTACGAGGCTCGGAAGACCAAGAAGACTGCCTGGGTCGGAGCATTTCTGATTATTACCTGGTACTGGATTGGAGCGCTCGCGCTCTACCTTGTTGATGGGTTCACGATTGCCCTGATGCCGGAGCTGTCCTCGCTGGGCTCTGCTATGCTGCAGTTCATAACGGGGTCGATTACCAATCCCGGTCTTGGTCTCCTCTTTGCTCTCATCGGAGGAATCTCGATGTGGGCACTGGAGGCGCTGTTCTACATCCGGCAGATTCTCCTCTACGTCTACCTGTACGGGATGCCCATCGCGTTCGCCGTTGCGTATGGCAATATCCCAGTCCTCTCTGATGTCGCGATGGGGTTCAGCAAACGGTTCGTCCCACTGGCCATCCTACCCCTGCCTGCGGCGATAGTCCTCAAAGGATACGACCTACTCTATTCTGGAGGGGCGTTGACGCCGGGATCAGCGTTCCTCAAGTATCTCGTTGCGGCTTCACTTCCCCTCGTTGCGCTCTATGTGACGTGGAAGACGTTCAAGTACGCGACCCCGCTGACGGCGAAGGTTCTCGGTGGTGCGACGAAGGGAGCGGCCCTCATCGGCGGTGTCGCCGCTGGGGCCTATGTCGGCGGCGCCGGCGTCGCAACGACGGCGGCCCGATGGGGACCGAAGGCCGCAGCCGGACACGCTGTGGCGCAGAAAGCGGCAGCCCGGGGCGCGAACAGCGACGAAGACAGCGGGACGCCGTCCTACCGGCGAACCGAGAACGATCCTGGAAGCTACTAACAATCCATGTCCATCGACCAAGACGCAGCCGCACGGCGCATCATGGACCAGTTCGGTGAGGAGAGTCGCATCCCCTACCTCAACATCGAGGAAGGCGACGTCGGCGTCCTGATCGCCTTCCCAATCGTCGGCCTGTTCATCGCCGGCCTCACCGGCATCGAATCACTCGCCCTGCCGTTCGTCGCAGGTGGTTTCGGGTTCGGCGTCGCGATCGTCTACGTCTCGCCCGACCACCTGAACGCATGGACGTGGACGAAAGATGTCCGCTCTTGGGTAGAGGATTGTTGGTCAGTCCTGAGCAGTAGCTGGAAGTCACAGCGGGCAAGGGTGACGCGGTCGCGTCACCCGACGAACGATGATGCCAATCAAGACGTTCGTCTCGGAGCGTCGGGCCGCGAATCTGCTAGCACAGATTCGCTGGCGTGACGGCGTCTATTGCCCACGCTGCCGTGCCGAATCGGTGATTCGGTACGGCAGCTATCGGGTGTTTCAGCGGTATCTGTGTAAGGATTGCGACCGCACGTTCAACGATCAGACGGGCACGGTTTTCGAACACTCTGCGGTCGCACTCAGAAAGTGGTTTCTCGCCGTCTACACCTACATCCGCTTCAACACCAGTCTGAGACAGCTAGACGTCGAAATCAACGTTTCGTACAAGACGGTCTATCGGCGCGTCCAGCGCTTCCTGCGAGCGCTGGACGCGCCTCAGTTCCATCTCGAAGGGCCGGTTGAGATCGACGAGTTCTACGTGAAGGCGGGACGCAAAGGCCGCGAGCGCGACGGGCCGTCGCGCTCGCGTGCGCTGTCCACGCGTGGACGTGGAACGTACACCGAGGACAAGCCACCCGTGTTCATTCTCGCAGATCGTGGCCGCGGTGAGCGGTACGTGATCCCAGCAAAAGCCGCTACCGAATCGACGATTCGACTCCTGCTGGCCGACCGCCAGCAGGAGTCGCTGACCGTCTATACCGACGGCTTTCGGGCATACGAACCGCTCGAAGCGGACGACGCATTCACTCGTGAATACGTCGTCCACGGCGACGGCGAGTACGTTGATGGAGACGTTCATGTGAACACCTGCGAGAGCCACGCGTCGCTGGCGCGACGGTGGCTCTCGCCACATCGAGGCGTCTCCAAAGACAGACTCACACCGTATCTCCGAGCGTTTCAGCTCCGCCGTGAAGTGTTCCGAAAACCGGGTGAAGAAGCGCTCAAAACCATCCTCGAAACTGCACTGTGATTCACCAACAATCTACGCCACAAGAGCGTTCTTTAGTTTCTGGAGGGGCATCGAGATTCTTTCGAATACCAGCGATTATTCGAACGCCAGTGACTTCGACAAGATGGTTGACCGTGGTGAATTCGCGCTTTCCTATCACCACGACATGGACGACTCGCTTCGTCCCGAATTGAAGCGAGCCATCGAAGAGATAGAAGAGAAACGCCACGAACTCGTTCATGAAGGGCTAAAGACCGAGATTCATCAAGGTCATCGGAATGGCGCGAAATTACTACTGGACGGGTTGTTACTCCTATACATCGACAAATACGGGCAGTGGGATCTCAATGATATGTCCTCTTTTCTCAAACACGGGGTCGAATATCAAGAGAAGGTCCAGTTCCTCACAACGCTGCTAACGGACCTATCGTAGAGGCGCCCAGAACGATCATACATTTCCATCCACGAAGAAGACCCCTAGCTCGTCAGGGATTTCACCGCCGTCTTCGTGGAGTATCTACCAATTTGAGTCCGCGCAAGATGACGACTGAGTTGTGGCCAATTCGCAAGCCTACTTATCGACTGTTTCACCGCAGAAGGTTGGTCACCGGGAGAATTTCTACACAGCCAGCTCTGAATCGTGTGATTAGAGCTCGGTCGGTGGCAGAAGCTCACAGAGAACAGCTGCTTGGTCAAGAAGTGCGTCGAAGAGCCGTTCAGTCGGTCGATACAGCGCGTGGTGTTCATCAACAGAATATGGCGTTTTCTCATCATCTGTGTGTGAGAGAAATCCGCTTTTGAGAAGCGGAACGAGGGTAGTATCCAGCGCAGTTCCGGAACGGCCAGATTCGACTTCGAGTGTGTGTCGAGAGAATTCAGAAAGGAACCGTGTACAGCAACTCAGGACGTGAGCACGTCGATCAGCGAATAGTTCGTTGAGCGCAGTACGATGGGTGCGTGTCCAATACTCGTCGAGTTTGACGTATGTACGAACGATAGGGGAAAGCTCGTTCAAGGAACCATTAGCATGAACGATGCCAAGGTCGTTGAGAGCATGTTGGTCTTTGGTGTCCAGAGACTCGCCGAGGGGATGGAGAACAGTTTGAAGCGCATCGTGGTACTGTGAAGTAAGGAATTCCCCGGCAACAACGTGGGCGTTCACGATATTTCGAGCTGGGTGCATTGACTCGTGGTGGTCGGGGTTTCGGTGGTCGACGTGGGTTCGTGGATAGCTCATAGAGCACCTCTTCCAACGTGGCGTTGAGCATTAACATTCCGAGCAGCCAGGCTCGAGACTCCAGCTGTGAAGGTTTAACCAACACGCCGGCGTCAATACGGGCAGATGTTGGTTAACACGGAGAGCACTGGATTCAGGAACTATTCTCGGAAACAGGATCCAAACGGAGACTACTCGGGACCGTACCGGGATTGGAGGGGATCAAGTCGAGTTCCCTGAAACGCGGAAGCGACACGCCGCGGCTTATCGGGAACGTAGACAACTAATCGAGTATGGGAGAACACTCAACGTCGAACCGATTGGCGGTGGACCAGCCGACACGGGGCGCTGACCGCAATCGGATCCTTGCTGACCAGGCCGATCCGGCTACGGACGAGATGTTGTTGCCGTCACTTGGCGACGGCATCACGCTGCTCGACGTCGAGGGAGGCCGCGGCGTCCCAATCCTGCAGTCGCTCGTACTCGACCATCTCCTCCTACACGACGGGCCCGCCTTCTGGGTCGACGCAAATGGTCACGCGACGACGACGACACTCGCCCAGATCGCGCCCAGTCAACGGTTGCTCAACCGAATCCACGTGGCACGCGGATTCACCGCCTACCAGCACTACGGCGCCGTCTGTGATCTCCCGACGGCAGTGAACAAGTCGATCCAGATGTCCACCACCGACGCCGAGGCGGCCGGTCGAGGGGAACCGAGTCATGACGAGGACACGTCGCCCCACACACCCGCCCTCATCGTCGCGCCGGCCGTCGACGCCCAGTACCGCGCCGACGATACCCTCGGCGAGACCCACGCGAAAACCCTCCAGGCCCGAACTCTCGCCCGGTTGGCAACCTACGCCGAGGGGTACGACATCCCGGTACTCGTTACGCGAAACGAACGAAACGAATTCACCGAGCCAGTCGCGACGGTCGCCGACCACCACCTCGAGTGTGAGCAGACCCGGATGGGGCCACGGGTCGTCGGCGAGGACTTCGAGACGCTCGTCTACCCCGTCGACGACGGCGCGTACTACCAGACGACGTTCGCGTACTGGCAGCAGCTGCTCGCGGCACGCGCCACGCAAGTCGGCGTGGAACCAACGACGCCGGCGTCGTCGACGCCGACTCCGGAGGGTGTCGGCACGGGGGTCACCGCTGACGGTGAGACGGTGGCGGCCACCGCGGATCCCCTGCTCGATGCGTGGACCGCGACCGGGACAGGAGGACGATAGCGATGGGACGCACGAACCCGACGTACCGAGATGCACTGCGGGCCATCGAAGAGCGCTGGGCAGAGTTCCGGCGGGCACTGCGGCGTCGCGACCAGCCGCGCTTCGACCGCTTGTTCGAGTACGCCCGCGAGCACGCCGACGCCAGCGGGCTGTTGAACCACCAGAACCCGCTGCTGCCGGCGCTGCTTAGCATCGATCTCGAACAGGAGGCCCGCCTCGACAACCACGAGGAACGCCTCGAGGAGCTCGAAGCCGCGGTCACAACAAGCGATGACCAGGAGGCCGCTCCATCGGACACGAACCCGTGACGATGCCGTTCAGCATCGACTTCCTGGACGACGGCCGCGTCCTGGAGTGGGAGGCAACAGCCGACGGCGCCGTCGCGACCGAGCGTGATGACTACACGCCACGCTTCTACGTCGCCGCTCGCGACCCTGATGCCGACCTCGACCTCACGACGCTCCAGTCCATGTACGATCAGCACCCGGACGTCGTTGCGACCGAAATGGTTGCGCGACGACCGGACTTTCGACGGGACGAGGAGACAGTCCTCGCCGTCGACGTCGCCCATATCGACCGCGTCACCCCACTTGCCCGGCAAGCGCGCCAGTTGTCGCACTATCCAGTCGGGGATCTCGCCTGTTTCAACGTCGACTTCTCGCGGGAGTTCCGGTACTGTCTGGAGACCGGCGCCGATCCGACGCCGGCGAGCGAGCTGTCGACGCTCCGCCTCAGCGTCCCAGTGACCGAAACGAGCAACGACGTCTATGGCGAACTGTCTGTCGCCGGCGACACCGTCACCGGCTCGCCGTCGAATATCCTGACCGCCGTCCAGGGGGCGCTCGAAGCACACGATCCCGACGTTCTAGTCTGCTCGACGAGCGAGATCGTCCCGACGCTACACCAGATGGCGACGGACGCCGGCGTCGACGACTTCTCGCTGAGTCGGTGGCCGGACGTCGACTACCAGCAGCTTGCGAGCCGGTCGACGTACTCGAGCTACGGTCGCGTCGGTCACTCGCCGGCGCGGTACAACGTCCCCGGGCGGGCGATCATCGACGAGTCGAACACGTTCTTCTACGGGGAGACCAACCTCGACGGCGTTCTCGACCTCGTGTCGCGCTCGAAAAAGCCCGTTCAGGAGCTCGCGTGGGCGTCGATCGGGAACGTGCTCACGGCGATCCAGATCTGCGAGGCCCACGACCGCGGCGTTCTCGTGCCGTGGAACTCCTGGCGCCACGAGTTCTACAAGCCGATGGGGACGCTCCACAACGCCGACCGTGGCGGCTTCATCTTCGCGCCCGAGGTCGGTCTTCACGAGAACGTCCACGAACTCGACTTCTCCTCGTTGTACCCGAACATCATCTGTACTCGGAATGTCTCGCCGGACGTCATCCGGTGTAGCTGCCACAGCGACCGGGACGACGTTCCCGGCCTCGGGTACTCGATCTGCGACGAGCGGGGCTACCTCGTCGACGTGCTACAGCCGATCATCGACGCTCGCGACGAGATCAAGGCGGCCATCCGTCGCGAGAAGGAACGGGACGACCCCGACGAGGACCGACTGGCGGAACTCGAGGGACGGTCGGGTGCGCTGAAGTGGATCCTCGTCGCCTGCTTCGGCTACCAGGGGTTCAGCAACGCGAAATTCGGCCGCATCGAGTGCCACGAAGCGATCAACGCGTTTGCTCGCGAGATTCTGCTGACGGCGAAACAGCGATTGGAAGCCGGCGGCTGGCGGGTCGTTCACGGTATCGTCGACTCCATCTGGGTGACGCCGAACCCCGACATCGACGACGATGACCGCGAGGACCTCGAGACGCTCGCGACGGAGATCACGGAACGCGTCGAGATTCGGCTCGAATACGAAGCCCACTACGACTGGGTCGCATTCGTGCCGCAGCGCGAGAGCGACGCTGGTGCGTTGACGAAATACTTCGGGAAGGTCGCCGGCGAGGAGGAGTTCAAGATTCGTGGTATCGAAGCTCGGCAGCGCTCAACCCCGCCGTTCATCGAGGACGTCCAGCGGGATTGTCTCGAACGGCTCGACGCGACTCGATCTCCGGATGCCGTACTCGACTGTCTTCAGGAGGCGATCAAGCGCCTCCACGCTGGGACGGTGCCGGTCGAGCAGCTCGTCGAACGGAATCGTGTCTCCAAACCGCTGGAGGGCTACACGCAGACCACTCAGAACGTGGCGGCGCTGAAGCGGGCTCGAGAGCAGGACCTCTCCATCCACCCGGGACAAGATATCGAGTACGTAGTTGTCGACGACGAGAAGAGCTCGCGAGAGCGGGTCGCGTTAGCCCACGAAGAGATAGAGTCGTACGATGCGTCGTACTACGAGACGCAACTCGTCAGAGCAGTCGAGAGTGTGCTTTCACCGCTTGGCTGGGATCGGACGGAGATTCGTCGAGAGCTCACGGAGACGCGGGTGCCGGAGTTGACGACGTTCGCAAACAGGGAGGGTGATTAACCAACACAAGATTCCTTCGGGAACGATTGTTGGTTAACCACGACCAACACAAAGTCGAACCCCCACACCCCGTGTGCGAGATGAAATCAGGAAAACGATGGGAGGGGGTGGTCGGGAAGAGAGAACGCGAGACACCCGAAATCCACGATATCACGGAGGAGAGAACGCAGAGGTAACAATATCGGAGTGAACTATGTTTCAGGGAAACTTTTACATAGTCTCTCTGTCAACCATAGCCGCAATAGAACTAGAGTCGGTCGAAACGAAACGGTACGTTTCGTGATACGACCGGACTGGTTCGTGGTTTACCTCCCTCGTGAGCTGGGTGTTACCATCCGTTCTACGTCCTCTCGTGGACTCTCTGGCCGAATCCCGTGTTTCGTGAGTGGTGCGTCCCTGCCCACCCTCTCGTCAAATTCATATCGCACACGGGGTGTGGGGGTGACCTACCGACGAGATCTCATCCCACGCGAGATTATCGAGAGATATGCCCGGTACTATTCGGATTGAGACCACGTCTGGTGTTTCATCTTGCACACGGGGAGTGTCTCTGCTGAGTTCTTCTGACCCGCCTCGTCGTTGACGGCTGTTCGACGAGCCTTCTGGGATTTCATATCGCACACGGGGGGCTATCACGACCAATTGATTTCGCCCGCGGTCACGGAGTCCACCCGACTACCCGACTCCTAAGCACTTCTATCCGGTGAATTCGACCGATTTAACCTCGCACACGGTACCCATATTTATTTATAGTTTCGACCTAACTGCGCAAACATGGCTGACGGCGACGATCAACAATCCCTCTCACAATCTATCAAAGGCCGTCTTCAGGAGGGAGTCCAAAATTCTGTCTTTCGAGACAAGGGGCTCCTCGACCCGGATGCCGTCATCGACGAGGATCGAATTGTCGGTCGTGATGAACAGCTGGACGACATCATCACCTACCTACGACCGGCACTGCAGGGGAATCGTCCACCCAATATGCTCCTCTACGGGCCGTCGGGGACTGGGAAGTCACTCATCATCAATGCGGTCTGCCAGCAGGTTCTCGAACTCGCGAACTCGCAAGGAGATCGATTCGGCGTCATCAAAATCAACTGCCAGACGATCAAATCGCACGACCGGGCTGTCTATCGCCTCGTGAAGAACGCGGCCGAAGAAGCCGGCGTCGACGTCGGTGTCCCCGAGAGCGGGATCTCGACTGACCAGAAGCTCGATCGGTTCTACGAGATTCTGAGCAACAACTTCGACTCAGTCATCATCATCCTCGACGAGGTCGACCTTCTGGTGGGCCGGCAACGCGACCCGAACGACGAGCCGGCGTATTCGAAACTGCTCTACCAGCTGTCGCGAGCGTCGCAGCTTGGGCGCATCGAGGGCCATGTGTCCGTCGCCGCGCTTACGAACGATCCCCGATTCATGGAGGACCTCGACGGGCGGGCGGAGAGTTCGTTTAATCCGCAGGACGTCGTTTTCCCTGACTACGACGCGAATCAACTGCAATCGATTCTCGAACGTCGTCGCGACGCGTACCAGGACGATGTCCTCGAGGATGGAATCATTCCGCTCAGTGCTGCATTCGCTGCTCAAGATCACGGCGATGCGCGGAAGGCAATCGATCTGTTCCGGAAGGCGGGTGAAATCGCCGACCGAGGTGGAGAAGATACGGTTCGTGAAGAGCACGTTCGCGACGCCCAGAAGGAAGCCGAACGGGACCGGACGCTGACCCAGATGCAGGGCCTCTCGACGCAAAAGAAGCTCTCGCTCTACGCTACTGCGATCGTCCCTGTTTATTCACAGCGCAATCTGAACGCTGTCCCCAGTACGGTTGCCTATCGAGTGTACCAGTACCTCACCGACCTCCTGGATGCCGATGAAAAATCGCGCGACTCCTATCTGCGATATATGAACGAAGCTGAGACCTACAATTTCGTTACGTCGGAGAAGCGGGGGCGCGGCTATGGGAGTGGTGTCCACAAAGAGTACACTTTCGTTGACGATCCGGAGGTAGTCGCCGAGACTCTCCAAGCTGATGTCCGCCTCGAGGATGCTGAACACGACGAGGATCTCGTCAAATCCGTTGTCAACGCGCAGATAGACGATTTCTTCGAAGGGAACTAACGCGAAGACTCCCCGACGCCGGCTCCGAATTCATTTCGCACACGGGGGGTGGTTCCGGCGGGCGTGTTGTTAGAATGACTAGATATGTCTGACAACGGTACGCAAGATTTCATTTCGCACACGGGGTGTCCCCCCGCCCCAGATTTGGAATTATCTCACGGTGTGTCGTCCGTAGGTATTTAAAAGATTACGGGTATACCGCAGGGCGTCGGATGGCCGACACCGCTACCGTCACGAAAACGCTCGAGGCCACCCTTGTTGATCCAACTGCGCACAAAGAGCGGAAACTTCGTGAAACGGTAGCGACATACCAAGATGCGCTCGAAGCTGCCTTCGATAGTGAAGCGAATACGCGGTCAGAAATCAACGATCTCGTCACCGGCTACGATTTGACTTCGTACGCAAAAGACGCTCTCAAACAATACGTCCCCCAACTCGAGTACAGCTACGATGCGGATGAGTTAGCTGAAGACCATCCTGTTCGCTTCACTCACCGTGGGCTGCAGATTGATCACTCCTCAACACGGGCCCACGAGTTCTGCTGGCGCGTTCCTCAGGCAGGCTACGGGACTGGCTTCTGGGTTCCGCTGCAGATCAACCCTGAGCAGAAACCGCTTTGGTTTGATCTCTTGGACGGAACTGCATCAGCTGGTGAATTTCGACTCACTCAGCATCGAGCATCATGGACGTTGCACGTTACTGTAAAATACTCGGTTAAAGAGCCCGAGGTCCCGGATGACCCGACGCATATCGGGTTCGACGTCGGTGAATCGACGTTGCTCACGGGCTGTGCCCTACAACATGACGCACCGACGGATCCATTCTTGTTTGATGGCAGTCGGGCACGACGAATACGGAAGGAGATGTACACGACTCTCAAGCGCTTACAGGAGCGAGATTCTGCAGACTGGCGTATCCAGTGGCGCTTCGAACATTTCCAGAACGCCCTCACTGATATCGTGGAAAAATCGACCACCCAGGCTGTCGAATATGCCTGTCAGTTCGAGAGTCCCGTCATCGTCCTCGAAGATCTATCGTATATCCAAGAACGGCTGGACTACAGTGCTCATTTGAATCGACGATTACACTCGTGGGCCTTTGCTCAGCTAATCAGCCGTCTTGAAGACAAGGCGCTTGAAGCGAGCGTCCCCGTCGAGTTCGTCCCACCTGCGTACACGTCCAAGACGTGCCATGAGTGTGGTCATATCGGATCTCGCTCCTCACAAGCCGAGTTCAAGTGTACCAATCCCGACTGCTGGGTAACTGAATATCAGGCGGATATCAATGCAGCGGCAAACATCGCCCGTCGTGCCGATCCGTGGGGAGAGAGTGTGCCTTGGAAAACGGGACACGATGACTCCCCGCGGAATGGGAGCCCCTGTGACAGGGCCTTGGAACGCCGAGAGGAGAGTCGGAATCCCCGACAGATGACGCTCTCGGAGTATAGTTCCGAAACCTCCTCATCTGATGAGACTACCCCTGTGGGGAGTACCGCAGCAGATAGCAAATGAGGATGTCACCTCTCATACGGGGTCCGCTTCGAAAGGGCCCTCAATTCATTTCGCACACGGGGGGCCATTGCCGATTTCATATCGCACACGGGGTGTGTTGCCTCGACGCCGTCAGCGAATTCACTTCGCATACGGGGTGTGGTTCCGGCGAAATAACGCCAGTTGTCGGCTTACTCGTCCGGGTTGACTGGCGATTTATATTTTGACTTGACCTTCTCTCCCTCTCGCCACTGCCAGTAGTAGTAGCGGTTGTCGTTGATCTCCTTGATTGTGATCGTGGCCTTCGACGGGACGTCGTCCGGAAGATTGTCCGGCCGCTCGTCGACCTCGTCATCTTCCGATTCCTCCTCGAGACGCGCTTCGCGAGCTTTGTGCTCTGCCAGCTCTTCGGCGTAGCGCGCGACGTGCTGGAGCTGGTCCGGCGAGTAGCCGTTGAGTGTGTTGACGAGATCTGTCGGGAGTTCCGCCGGCGGCGTCGGTGGCTCGTAGGACATCAGCGGTCGCCTCGTATTAACCAACAGAGCCCGTATCGGCATAGATTTGTTGGTTAACCAGGATATCGTCTCGTCACGGGCCAAAGAGTGCGAATAGCAAACTATTCAGAAATAGACCGTGCCGTTAGACGCCGTCGGGACGAGGGGCGTTCTCGTACTTGACCATCTTCTCGGGCTTGTCGGAGATGGTGTCGTAGATCTGCTGGAGCGTCTCTTCAGCAGCCAGCAGGTTGTGCTCCTCTAGGAACTCCCGTCCCTCCTCCGTGAGGCCGTAGAACTTCCAAGGGTAGCCCTGCCGGCGCTGGTCATCGTCCAGGGCGACCTCCTTGACGATGCCGGCGTCGATGAGCTTCTGGATGTGTTTGTAGACGGTGGCGTCACTCACGCTGGGGTTGAGCTCCTCGAGCTCGTACATCGAAGGCAGCTGGTCGGGGTGCTGGAGGATGTTGTTGATCAGCGCGAACCGCGTC
This sequence comes from Halorarius halobius, assembly GCF_024298865.1. Taxonomy (GTDB): domain Archaea; phylum Halobacteriota; class Halobacteria; order Halobacteriales; family Haloarculaceae; genus Halorarius; species Halorarius halobius. Next base: position 46,409 of record NZ_CP101165.1, read on the forward strand.
TGTTGGGTGACGAAGTGGACGAGTTCGCGGGATTCCATCCCCTCAGCTGTCCCCAGGTCGGTGCTCATACGACACGATACACGGCCTAGCGGCAAGTAGTTTACCCTTGAGTAAACCACTCTGGACTAAATCACACCTGACTAAGCTGGTGATTTACTCCGTAAATCATATCGCACGACGCTGAGAGGGGCCATATATGTCCGACGAGGAGCCGCCCGTCCCTGAAGAAGTCCTCACGAGTGCGAAGGACCAACTCGACGACGACGAGATTTCGCTGGCGGACAACGAGGAGATCCTCCACGCCCTGAGCGAACTGACCCCCCTCTACGAAAACGAGCGCTCGTACTTTGTGCTCGGAAACTACGATCGGGAGCCGATTCGCCGGCTGAACCTGGTGGTCGACCGGCTCAACCGCCGGCAGGACGCCTACGCCTTCCGGATGGTCGACATCCGCGGGGAGTGGGACAACAGCATCCAGAAGTTCTGCCTAATTGCCGACATCGTGACCTACCTCGTTGGCGTCGCCGAGAAGGAACCGAGTGACTTCCTCGTCGAGCAGGGCCTCCTCGTCGGCACGACGGAGTTTTTCGAGAAAAGCCACGTCCTCAAGCGGGTGTACGAGGACGAAGACCACCCCTTCGGCTGGATGCAGGACGGCGTCTTCGAGCTGTTCGAGCAAGAGGGACGGCTGTATCGCTGGCAGACCGAGGAGGAGCTCGTCGACGTCACAGAAGAACTTCCGTGACGGCAGTGGAACCGTAACTGTCTGCGTTAACCAACGTGGGGGATGTACAGGATGTTCTGTTGGTTAACCCGAATCAGCTGTATTAGCCGGGAGTCGGCCATCCGGTCGCGGCACTCGGCCGCGCTTGATTTCGTGATCGACGCGACGCAGGTGCTTACATCCGCCGGCGGGGGACCGCTGCTGCCAGTCTAGACAGGTACAGGATTCGCCGACGACGTCGACTTCGTAGCGGTTCCCGGATGCCGACTGCACCTCGTACCGACCGCCCTTCTCCAGCAACGAGACCGACATCTCCTCGGTGACCGCGCGACGGGTACGGGGTTCGAGATCGTCGACCTGCCCACCGTTGGCTGAAGCGACCATCCGATCGCGAACGTCTCCTGTACAGCCACCATCCGGGGCGACGGCGTCAGGCTCGCCGACTCGCTCCTGAAGGCGGTCCTCGACCGGGTGGCCCTGTGGCCACAGGAAGTGGACTTCACGCCGCTCGCGATGGTCGTAGGACCCGCAGTCAACAGCGCTCCCGGTCCAGACCCGCCACGCCCCAAGCGCACTCATCACGTCGACGATGAGGCGCGGAACTGACTCGTGCTCGATGGGGTAGAATATCCGAAAGCGCGTACACTCCTCCTGCGGGGGGATTGTCGTCCACCACTCGACGTCGGTGTGCCAGCTCTCGAACATCGCCGTATCCTGCCCGTATCCGACAGTCACGTCATCGATTCGCGGGAATGTACTGTCCGAATCGGACGGTCCCTCTTCGAGCAGTTTCAGCACCGCGTACCGCAGATACTCGTGGGCTGCGTTCTCAGTTGAGTGGGCGACCAGTTCGTGGTGGGTTGCGATCTGTTCTGCTTCCTCAAGAACGGCGGAGAGGTATCTCTCGGTCATCGGTCGTGGTCTCCGGCGAGTGCCTCCGCCCCTCTGCAGGCACTGAAAGACTTAACCAACAGAGTAGGCGAACGACCCTCCATGTTGGTTAAGCCACGCTGTCGAGAGCATCGATGATCTCTTCAGCCGTGGTGCTGATCCGGCCGAGGCGCTCTCGAACGATCTCGGGATCGTCCGACTCCCACACGGCCAGGTAGAACGCTGACCCGCTCGTGTCTAGCCCGTAGTACCGACCGACGACGTAGGCGACCGCCTCGGCCTCGACCTCGCGTTTCGACCGTTCGGTGTCGTCCTCCACGTCGAAGTGAAGCAGGGCGTGTGCGAACTCGTGGATCAGTGTCCGGGCGAGATCGGCATCGTTCTCCCGGTCGCGAACCTCGACGAGCGGCTGGACGTCGACGAGGCTCAGCTGCTCACAGATGCCTTTCGCCTCGCCATGGGTCCACTCCGCTTCGGGGACGATGCGAACCGTCACGCCAAGTTCGTCGGCGACACCAGTCAGCCGAGCAACGAGGTCGCCGGCGTCTCCGGTGGCTTCCGTGTCGAGGTCGGGAAGTGGTTCTCCCTCGGTCTGAGAGATGTCGAACACCGGGGCAGGCTTGAATCCGACGAGGCCCTCGGACCACTCCTCGGGCGGCGTCTCGTCGTACTCACAGTCGCTGTCCTCGTGGTAGCGCGGCGAGTTCCCGCACTCCGGACACTGCTTGGTGATGATCGGGGCCCAAATCCAGATGGCTGACTCGCCCTCCTGGACGTGCCGATCGAACTCCTCCTGCCACGTCCGGTAGCCGGCGACCTTTGTCGCGTCGGGGTATTGCCGCTTGATCAGCAGCGTGTTCCGGTAGGAGTAGTCGTGGAACCGGCTCTGAACGTCCAGCCACTCTTGGAACTCGGCGCTGGCCTGCGCGTCGTCGACGCCGGCGACGAGGTCGTCGATCCACTGTTCGATGGTACTGTTCATCTCGTCTGATCGCGTGTCGGTCTGGTCGAAGGAGACCGACGAGTCTCTGGTCGTAGACATAGTGGTCACTGAATCGGACGAACGCGATTTTGCCAGTTCACAACGCGCCGCACCCCTCAGGGGCGGATGAACGACCCTCGGGGAGCGCTATCGAAGCTCGGCTGTATCGTCCGCGAAGCCGACTGTGACGAGATACTCGAGGAATTCGTCGAACCGATCCACGTCGCTGGGCGTGTCGGTCGCGAGGTGGCGGGCCCACTCGACTGCCCACTGAAACGCAGGATCAGCACCGCCCTTCCCATGGATATACCACCAGCGCGCCGCTTTCAGCACGACGAGCGGGTTCGTCGGCGGCTCCGTACTCGCCAGCGCACGGGTCAGCGATCCGATCTCCTCGGGAACGTCGCTTGCGTCGACGTCGCCGGACTGCGTGTTCGCGATATCGATGGGAATCTCGTCGATCGAGACATCTCTCGGCGCTCTTGTGGCGTAGATTGTTGGTGAATCACAGTGCAGTTTCGAGGATGGTTTTGAGCGCTTCTTCACCCGGTTTTCGGAACACTTCACGGCGGAGCTGAAACGCTCGGAGATACGGTGTGAGTCTGTCTTTGGAGACGCCTCGATGTGGCGAGAGCCACCGTCGCGCCAGCGACGCGTGGCTCTCGCAGGTGTTCACATGAACGTCTCCATCAACGTACTCGCCGTCGCCGTGGACGACGTATTCACGAGTGAATGCGTCGTCCGCTTCGAGCGGTTCGTATGCCCGAAAGCCGTCGGTATAGACGGTCAGCGACTCCTGCTGGCGGTCGGCCAGCAGGAGTCGAATCGTCGATTCGGTAGCGGCTTTTGCTGGGATCACGTACCGCTCACCGCGGCCACGATCTGCGAGAATGAACACGGGTGGCTTGTCCTCGGTGTACGTTCCACGTCCACGCGTGGACAGCGCACGCGAGCGCGACGGCCCGTCGCGCTCGCGGCCTTTGCGTCCCGCCTTCACGTAGAACTCGTCGATCTCAACCGGCCCTTCGAGATGGAACTGAGGCGCGTCCAGCGCTCGCAGGAAGCGCTGGACGCGCCGATAGACCGTCTTGTACGAAACGTTGATTTCGACGTCTAGCTGTCTCAGACTGGTGTTGAAGCGGATGTAGGTGTAGACGGCGAGAAACCACTTTCTGAGTGCGACCGCAGAGTGTTCGAAAACCGTGCCCGTCTGATCGTTGAACGTGCGGTCGCAATCCTTACACAGATACCGCTGAAACACCCGATAGCTGCCGTACCGAATCACCGATTCGGCACGGCAGCGTGGGCAATAGACGCCGTCACGCCAGCGAATCTGTGCTAGCAGATTCGCGGCCCGACGCTCCGAGACGAACGTCTTGATTGGCATCATCGTTCGTCGGGTGACGCGACCGCGTCACCCTTGCCCGCTGTGACTTCCAGCTACTGCTCAGGACTGACCAACAATCCTCTACCCAAGAGCGCAGGTCAAAGTAGTCCTGCAGGTCTTCCTTCACGCGACGGATCGAGATGGTCAGCGGCTCCACCTCATCGCCGTACGCCGAGGAACTCTCCAAGATGCGGTAGAAGATGATCTTGTTGATGAGCAGGTAGGCGGCCTGCGCGGCGAACTCTTCTTCTATGTGCCGCTTCTCCTCCTCGTCGGTCTCCTCGTCCGTGTACTCCAACCCCTGATCATCCGCCCAGTCGCTAAAACGGGACTGGAAATCCTCGTCTTCATCGAGCTGCTCCCGCAGGTTCTCTGTCATCTCCGGGGCGACGAACTCGTGCAGGCTGCGAACCCGCTCGATGAACGCTGCGTCGAGCGCGTCCCACTCGCCCTCCCCGCGTTCCATCTCGGCTATCTCGTCTAGCAGGAAGTCCGCGAACTCGGACAAGTCCGTGATGCCCTCGTAAGACTTCGTGGAGCGCTCGAGCAGGGTCTGACCGCGCTCGAAGGCGTTGAACATCACGAGTCGCTGGCCGTTGAACGTGCAGAAGTAGCCCGCCCCGAGCTGACCGGCGTACCCGAACGCCTGTTGAATCACGTCCGGCGAGTACGGGTCTATGTTCCGGTTGCCCGGCTCGCCCGGCTTCTTTGCCTCCACGACGAACACGGCGTCGCCGCTGTCATCGAAGATAACTATGTCGGCGAACCCCTCGATGTTCTCGCCATACTCGGGCCGAGCAGTGCCGAACGTTATTCCGTCTCGATCCGGCTCCTCCTCTATGGCGTTCTGAAGGTGACGGTAAAGCTCAAAGTGGACATCCGCCTCACTCATTACAACTGACTGCTCAGTCCACCATTTAAATACTTACGCAGAAATCTGCCTCCAGATGGAAGACATCTCGCAACCGGCCGACGAGGTCTACTCGCCCGGCGATGAGGTGCGTGTCTATCTCGGCCCCGACGATCCGGACGGCGAACATCACGGGAAGGTGGGGACGGTTGTTGATATCCTAGAAGATTCTCTTGCCGAGGAAACCGAGCGCAATCTGGACTCATACTCGTATAGGGTTGAAGTGGACGGTCAGGAACTCGACATCTGGTTCCGCCACCGAGACCTAGTGCCAGAGAGGTGAGGTCTGTGGAGCCTCCCTTGAGCCAGTTCACTAATTCTATTATAGCTATTCCAGAGTAGTAATCTATTTCTAAATAGAGTAAAATTCTAAAATAGAATTCTATCCAAGCGATTCACCACAGAGTTAAGTC